>NZ_JACAWW010000017.1:0-352500 GCF_020075515.1 Bacillus sp. KS1
GCTGAACTTGCTTGCGATTTCGTCTACTTTCCCCATGAATGAGGTCGTGAACTTGTCCAGTTCGGCTAATATCGTTGCAGGACTGAATTTGCTTGCGATTTCGTCTACTTTCCCCATGAATGAGGTCGTGAACTTGTCCAGTTCGGTTAATATCGTCTCAGGACTGAATTTGCTCGCGATTTCGTCTACTTTCCCCATGAATGACGTTGTGAACTTATCCAGCTCTGCCAAAATCGTTGCAGGGCTGAATTTGCTCGCGATTTCGTCCGCTTTCTTCATAAAGCTTGCAGCGAATTTATCCAGTTCCGCTATGATTGTTTCCGGATAAAATTTGGATGCGATGTCATTGACTTTTTTCATGAAGGTGTCTGCAATGGAGTCAAGCATTGAAAAATCGTTTTTCGGCGAAGCAGGAGCAGCAGATGCAGAAGCTTTTCCGACGTCCGGCATATTCTTTTGCATTGCAGCCAGCTGTGCTGTCACCTTTTCGTTTAACGATAATTGAATGACATTGTTTTTTCCCGTCAGCGAATCAATGCCCGCTGAAATTCGGCCGACTGTTGTCATGACGTGATCTATGACGCGTATAGTGACAGAGTACCCGTTCTTTAACGCAGATTGCATGTAGCGTTTGATGCGTTCCATGGCAGGGGTCACTTCGTCTGACGCATAAAGTGAAACGGTAAATCCTTTAAAACCGGCAGCCAGATCCCGCAATCTCTCAAATGCCGCTGTCGCGCTGTCTTTTGCTCCTATTTTAATGGTTAAAGACGCAGGCAGACCCGCTAATTGGGTTTGCACCTTTTGAATGACGGCACTGGCTCCGTCTTCAGCTGAAATAGAGATCATTTTTGCGCCCAGCTTTCTTTTCATAGAGCGCTGGATGCGGTCAATTGTTCTTAAAACAGATTTACTCTCTTTGCGTATATCAATTTCACTTTGGCGTTTTGTCATTTTCCTGTATTTCTCAAGCGCTCTGAAGCCATTTTGGATTTTCCTTATTTTCTTTGAAACCCGATCTTCCAATTCAAAACGGGCGGTCAGCTTTGCCATGATGTCGCTCCCCCTTTCTTCGCTTGTTTTTCAAGAATGTCCAGCTTGTAACCGATTAAACCGTACAACAGCGCCTTAAAATGTCTCGGTGCTTCATATAACTCTTTCAGTTCTGATGGAGAATAATGAAGCTCATGCATCGCGTAATAGAGATACACGGCTTCCTTATTCCCATCTTTTATCAGTTTTTTGCTTCTTGCTCCAGATCTTCTAATTCATCTTCAAAACCATTGATCTCAATCGCTTTATTCAGCCAATTTGCATACTCACCGCCGACTGAAAGCACGCGTTTTGCCACCTCGACCGGATCTGCCGTTTTGTAAGCGTCGCGGAGCTCCTTAGACCGGAAATCAGGGTAAATCGTAGATTCAACCGCGATCCGCGCATAGAAGCGCTGGCTGTCTAAGTCTTTTACGCGGCCTCTGCCCTTCACATTTTTATATGTCGTGCTTTCCTTCTCCAGTTCATCAATGCGCTCAGTCGTAATGGCTTTAAAAATAAAAGGCACGATGTTTCCTTTTTTATCGACAAAACGCTTTGAAAGCGGAACCCGAATCTCCTCAGCCTCGACTGTTTTACCCGGCATAAAGAATGATAGATCAAATACTTGTTCGTTTTTTTCGCTCATGATGAAAACTCCCTTACTCTTTTTTTATAAAAAACAGGCCTGTAAAAGGCCTGTTTCACTCATACCGATCTTAATTAAAACGTTTCAGAAAGCTTTTCCGGCACATCGAAATCTTCAAAGGTAAACGGCACTTCTTCTTCGAGTGCTTCTGAGTCTACGTCCAGTCCGGCGATTTTTGCAGAATCAAAGTTGACGTCATACAGAGTGACGCGTTCTGTTCCGCGGCCAGATGATTTGTCATCAAGAACGGCTTGCAGCGTAAAATACGGGTCGCTGCCTTTTTTGACGTAATCCATCATAAGGACGGCGAATTTGGATGTGACCTTATAGAATGTTGCCGTGCCCGTTCCGTTGGCGCCTGTTGTTTTATGTCCCGTCATGCGGCGGCCCATGATGTTTACTTCTGATTTGTTTTTTTCCACGTTTGCTTCAAAGGTTTTAATATGCGCCATCTCTTCTCCGTCGAGAAATAAACGGCCTTCTTTTCCTGAAATCATGTTTTGCGCTTTTAATGCCATCTTAGTTTACCTCCACGTTAAAGTAGAATTTTTCTGCCGCATCCACAGGCTGTACGGCGAGATCGATTAAAAAGCCGTCGCGGTCTTCATTCAGCCCGATTGTAATGTCTTTGTCTGAATCAAAGTTGGCGATGCCGCCCGCATCCTGAAGCGTAGTCAAATATTGAATGATCATCGTTTTAACGAATTGAAGGCCGTCATTTGTCGCAGGAAGATCGCTGCCCGTGCCTTTTTTCGATTTAATTAAGGCTTTCAATTCACGTGTCAAATCGTTATTCACCGCATCAAGCACACGGACGATTTTGTTTTTCGCGAACTTTTTGTTTTTCTCTGCCGTAAATGTCACCAATGAGTTGATATCTTTTTCAACGCTGACTGACTTATCACGGGCATCATAAGAGAAAAGGAATTCACCTTTGGAAAGACGTTCGATTACTTCATCATGAGTCAGGCGGTGCAGCACATCGACGGCGCCTTCGTATTCAACGAATGTTAAGGATTGATTAAATGCGGCGCTGGCACTTGCGCCTGCCACCCAGGCGGTCGCATCTTCAGCTTTAATCTCGGTTCCGTCTTCCAACAGCACACCTTCAGTCACATTGATAATACCTTCATAATCTCCGCTGTAATGGGCGGTCACCCCTTGCACTTTCTGTCCCTGCGCATCGCGAAGGCGTTTAATGAATGCGGCAAATGTCGCTTTCAGCTGATCGTTTTCCGCGACAGGAAGAGCGATGACATCGAAATTCTCCGTTTCAGCCGCAGCTAAAAAATCCGTATAGTCTGAGTTGACCGGTGCTTTATCAGTTCCGCCCGCAAGACGGATGCCTGCCTGCGGGTTTAACGTTTCCCCGGATTCTTCCTCAGTGCCTGTCAGCGGGATGGAAGCCGACAGTTCGCCCGTTCCCGTGAATGTGACATAGCCGTTTGCTTTTAATTCTTCGGCTTTTTTCACCGTTTGTTTGTCAACTTCCGCTTCATCCATGTAAGTGGTCACGTCGAAAGCGGTCTGATCAAGGACGTTTTCACTGATGCGGATGATGATGTCATTTCCTTTTGAACCGCCGTACAAAGCGGTTGCTTTAACACCTTGCGAAAGATCGGCGCTCGCTCTGATTCCCTCTGTCAGACGGTACATCAAAACGGTTTTTGCTTTCTTTTTCGCCTCACGAAGCAGAATCAGTGACGGATCTTCAATACTGAGCCCCACTTTTTTATTCAAATCTTCAATGCTTGAAATGGAAACGAATGTTTTCGCTTCCCCCCAGCTTGATGCGACGGGAAGGGCGACAATCCCGCGTTCACCGATCGATACCCGCTCCTGGGCGGTTGTTTTAAAGTTAAAATAGATCCCGGCACGTTCTTTTTCTTTTCCTTGTGTAAATGTTCCGCCGTTCATTATTGCATGACCTCCTTGGTTAAAAATGCTTCAATGTAAGACTTGGCTTGCGCTTTTGTCATTTGTTTTTGCTTCACGCCGAATAAAGCCCCCTGGAGAATCTCAGGTTTTACGCCGAAAAGCTCCTTCGCGTGCTTTGTTAAATCCGCCGTGTCATAAAGAACCGCTCGTTCCGCCGCTGCGGCGTTTTTCTTTTTATGTTGTTTCACTTTTCTTTCACCCCGCTGTTAATGTCCACATCCCGCAGTGCGGGAGATGTTTGTTTCTGATAGTAGTAGCGGCTCGTCCAGCGGATTGTGATCACTGCCTCGCCTTTGTCTCCGACTCTTGTTTCGATACGGCTGATGCGGACGAAATCACCGGTGTCCTCCCCTGATTCCGTAAGCAGCGGAATCAGCTGTCTTGATTCTCTCACCGCATCGGCGATCCGGTCGGCTGCATAGAGCGCCTGCACCGAGTCGGCATGGAACAGCTTCACATTCAGACTGTATGTCTTCTTAAAGGTGGAGACTGTGTCATTCTCGTCAAAAACATACGGGGGCGGAATGTATAGTGACGGCACCTGAAATTGTTCAGGCAGTTCATTTTCATATACGGGCACGCCGCACTGCTGATACAAAAAAGCGGCGATTGAACCGGTTTCGCGATTCATCCGTTATCTCCCCCCAACGTGTTAAGCCACTGATCGAAACGCTTGTCCAGCGATTCGGCGAAGAGTGTTTCATACAATAGAAGGGCTTTGTCCCAAAACCCATTCCCGCTGATCCACTGTTTTTTGAGCGCCATTCCCGTTGAAGCTGACGGATCATAGATGAACCGAGAGCCTTGAAAATACCCGGGCACCCATCTGACATTTTCATCTGAGACGGTCCAATGTCCGTCATTTATGAATGAGGCATACTCTACATTGGTACCGATTTCAAGGGTCAGTCCCCCGTTTTCAATGATCCATACATGATCCTGCGCTCCTTTTCGGAAAGAAGACAGCAGGCCTTCTGTATCAATCCCTCCCGAATGAATAAGCTCCTCCCGTACCAAGTCGAGAAAATCCTCTCCTGACTGTTCCAGCCATTCGCCTGCCTGACGGGCAAATTCTCCGGATGATGCCTTTTGCAGCGACCGATTCCATTGTTCAAGGTTTTTTATGCTCATAGTCTATCATCTCTCACAGCGATAACCTCCCAATGGTGCTGTCTTGCTTTCTTCGGCATTTCCAGAATATACGCCTGGCCTTCCCAAATGATTTTGTCATTGACACACACAACGGCCTCTTTCGGAAAATGAACGAGAAACCGCTGATATACCTTATGATCAGGCTCAAGCTGAATAAGCTGCTGCTGTTTTTCAACAAACAGACACGGCACGTCTTCAGCATCCGGAACTTCCGGATAAGAAAAGACAGGCTGGAGTTTTTCGGCGGGAATCCCGAAGCGTCCTGCCTTCGGAACTGACACCGTCTCATGATAAATATCGCATCTGTCAGTGAGCAGCCGTTCGTAGCTCATAAAGGTCTCACCTTTGCGTTTGCAGAAACCGGGGAATAACCCGGCGCGATATATTCACAGAGCAGATGGTGCACCGCCGGTTTTCTGATTCCGCCTTCATCTGCCACCGTATAGGAATAGTCACCTATCTTTTCAGATTGATAGGCGGAAGCGGCTGCTTCATTCTGGTTGATCAGCGCAAAATATTGAGAAAGCTTTAATAACGCAAGCTTAATCTTTTCGGGAAGCGGTGAGTAAATAGGGTCAGTGAACGAATGCCCCGCCATTCTGGCCGCTTCCGCCTCCGCCTCCAGAATGTCCTGTATAAGAAGCGGCTCCGGCCTGTTTTTGACTTGATCATAAACTGAATATGAAACAACGTCAGACGGCTGAATTAACATAACTGCCACCCCCGTCTTATTCTTTAACGTTTACGATTTTGGCGCTTGCATCTTCTTCTTCAAATTTGCTGTCAAGTTTAGCCGTCAGTACGATAATAAATTTGCGGCTGCGAATATCTTTATCTACTTCGATTCGGATATTCCGTGAAAAACCGAGAATGATATTTTTCGGGTGAGTCAGAATGATGTCAGACGCATCGTACTGGGAATCACCTTCTCCGACTGAGTACGGCTGCAGATTGGACACTCCTTTGACCGGAACGCCGAATGCTGAAGACAAACCGCCCTGCACCGCAAGATCCCCCAGGTTGGTCTGACGGTCAGCCACACGGTCTTTCCATTCAATCTCCATGCCTTGAGATGTGTAAAATCTGAATTCCTGAGGCAGGCGCAAATATTTTGCCGGAATGGCTTTTAAGCCTTTTTTAAATGTGGCTCTGGACAGCTCTTCCCCGTTTCCGTCAATGACGTGAGATACAGTCTGCTTACGGATTCCGTCAAGCTGTGCCAAGTACGGATCAGAAGAAGATGTATCGCCGTTTACGACAAGCTCCTCAATATCGACTGCCGCCCGCTCCGCCAAAATCTGCATGATCGTCTGCTGCAGGCCGTCTTTTTCAATATTATTTTCAAGCGTGTCATAGGTGATATTAATTTCCGCAATGACTTCTTTCGTATTCAGCTGCACCGTACTTGTTGCCGGGACGGTCAGCTGATCGTCAGTTAAGGCTTTTCCTTCCTCAGCGGCACGCAGAATACGCTGGCCGAAACCGATTTTTTCAAATTTCTGCGAGTCATTTTCCATTTGAATCACACGCGATTCGCTGAAAATGGTCGGCGTGTTCTGCACCATGCGGATAAATGCTGAAGCTTGTGCAGGGTTCATTAAACCGCCGCTTTTTAAAGCGGAAAGTGACATTTCCGCCTTTCTGATAATATCTTGATTTCTCACTCTACAGTTCCTCCTTCTGACTGGGCTTAAAGCAGTCCGCTCCAAATGGATTTTTTAACAGGCTCTTGGCCGCCCGTCTCTTCTTCAGGCTGCTTTGATGCGCCTCTTACTTTTTCAAGCGCTTCAATGCGTTTAATAATCGGCGCGAGCATGTCCTCAACAAGCGTTTTCAGCTTTTCTTCATCAGACGGCGCAGCCGCCCCGTCTTTGTCTTCCGTGTTTTGGTCCAAGCTGTCAAGCCGCTTTAAAAGCGGGTGCAGCGCGTGTTCAATCGATTCTCTTACGTCTTCTTTTCTCATCTTGTTCAAGTCCTCTCCCTTGCGGTTTCTTGATTTGCGGTCACGGTCGAGAAATTGCTTGACCGCGCCGAATAAGCCGGCTTGCTTTTCTGCCGGCTCTTCGTAAACGTCAGCGGTTCCCGCCATGCTGTAGCCCGTAATGATACCGGCTTTAATCTGATCCCATACTTCATCGGAAGCTTTGGTGACAAGCACCCAAGATCCTTTCCGAATCACAGCATTCCCGATTTCAAAGTCATCCGGGGCGACGTACGACTCCACCACCTCGCCGGTCCCGCCTTCAAAATTATGATTTGTATCGATGTTGCGGGCATCCGCCAAAAAACCGTGAGCGGCCTTTTCAATCTCTTCAGCCGTCATATAATCGCCATGGGCATCCGGGACATCCGGCTCGTAAACGATGCCGTAAACAAGCTTCTGTTCATCCGATTCGCTTTTTGTAAACACCTGCACCTTTTTTTCAAATGACGGAAGGCCTCCGGCTGATTTTGTAAAAAAGAATTCCGTTTGGTTCGCCGCCTTATCGACATAGCTCACAAAACTGATGACGGCATTTCTCAATTCTCTCGGCACGAGATGTTTTCACCCCCTTTCAGGATTGCTCCTTTTTCCCTTTCAGCACCGGCCGGCTGTAGTACTCTTCAGGCCACTCCTCAAGCGTCTTCCCGAGCACTCTTCCGGCCAGATCACGGAGGTCATTAGGAGAGACCGCGCCGGCGGAAATAAATGGCGTAAGCACCTTCGCAATTTCAAGCGGATCGCGAAAATCAGGCCCTTTTAATGTGAGCTGTACATCGTGGAGACCCAATTCTGGCAAAAATAACGTGTTGAGCTTATTAATCAGCGTTTTCCGCTCCGGCTGAAACACCTGCTCCTCCGTTATTTTCCGTGCCGTATCGGCGGTGGCTTTGTTGTATTCCTGCGCCTCGCCCGTATAAAGCGGCGGGAGACGGAACGCGGAGCGGAGTTTATTTCTGCTTTTGTCGTCATATTCAAGAAACAGCGCATCATCCTGCAGAATTTCGGCAAGTGATTTAATTTCCACAGACACGGGCGTAATGTCTTCGCCTCCGTGAAGGTCTTTTTCCTTCGCAATACCTTCCGCCTCAATCAGCAGAAACTTGTGGGCGTTTTCCACTCCTTCCAGGTCATTCATATAATCCTGGAGCTCTTTGTACGAGGTTTCTGACAGCATGCCGTTTTCAACCGTAATGGCGGCCGGCACGTGACGGCCCTGCTTGAAATACATAAAATTCAGTTCTTCCGCTTTCCGGGCGCCGTACAGATTGACGATATTGCCGACCCAGCGCGGAATTCCGTAAGTGCCGCTGCCGATTTTTAAGTGAATCGCTTCATTTGCCCGGTATTCTTCAGACAGGGTCTTTACGTATTCGCCGGTTCTCATGTCCATCGTGCGGGGATCGCCGTATTCCTTAAAAAACACTTTCCGACCGTTCAGCATCTGAACATATTTACGGAACCGTTTTTGCCTTTTAATCGTTTTGGATGCGCCGTTTTCTTCATATGAAAATGTAACTTCAACGGGATCAGTCACACCGCAGACGCGCATATGTTTCACATCCAAATATTCAATCCCCGCCGGTTTTCCTGCCCCGTCCCGAAGCACTTCGAGAAAACCGTTGCCCGTTTTTTCGCGGTCTTCTATCGCATATCCGAGGACCGTCTCGGCCGATTCATCAAAATGAAGACATTTGTAAAAGCTCTCCAGCTTCATCCAGTTTTTTTCGGCCCGGGCCTTTTTTGACGGGGAGCAATCTGGGCTATTTACATCAAAGGTATATTCCACATCAAACCCAAAACCCGTAATATTGACCCGATACGCGTCAATGCACTGCTGAAGAATCGTCGAGTATTCGGCGATTGTTTTCAGTTCAATGAGATTATAGGGCGGTGAAATGATGTCTTCGCCGTACAGATCGGCAAATTGATCTTCGTTCATCTGCCTTGCCTGCGGCGCGGCCATTTTTGATTTAAAGACGGTGGCTCTAACGTTTTGATAGTTCGGCAACGCCTACCTCCTCCTTTCCCGATTCGGACGTCTCCGTTTTTGTGATGCATCTTTCAAATCCGCCGCGTCATAGTCATCCAGCGCATACCAAATGGCTGAAAGTGTGTGGGGATCAATTGAAAACTCATCTTCCGACAGAACGCCGTTTTTATTTTTTGCGTACGTTAAGTTCTGCAATTCGCGGGTCGTATGTTGACAGCTGTCTGAGCAATAGATATGTTTGAACCGTTTCAGCTTTTTTGTATACTGAAGTCTTGAGCCCGGAAACTTTTTGGCCGCAACCATGCAAAAACCCTGCCTGCGGAAATATTGGATGCTTTTCGGCTCAGCCGAATCCGCTTTGATCAGCTCTTTTTGATCCGCCAATTCCTGAAGCTCCTCAGCTGTCTGATCATCGGTCATTTTGTTTTTGTAATACTCCCAGAAAATATAAAGCTCTTTTTGATCCGGATCGACAGCAAGCCGGATGACCGCATTGTATGACTCTTCAAAACCGAAATCCATGCCCGTCCGAAACAGGGGGCGCCTGATGGAAGCAATCCGCTCCGTTACTTCGTTGTGCTCCATGACCTGAAACTGCGGAAACACGCGGATGCCATTGACGCCGAACTGTCCTTTGCGGGCGATTCGATATAAATCGGGATCGTAATGCCGTAAGCTGTCCAGCTGCTTAATATAGCTTTTCGGCAAAAACAGATTATCGCACGCTGTGGAATGGTGGTAATACGTATCTCCCTTAACGACGGTGCCTTTTTCATACAGCGTCTGATCATCCAATACGAACCGTTTTTTTTGGTCATCACGGAAAAAATGCCGGTACGTCCAATTGGAGGTGCCGACGGGATTTGTGGTGCATATCATATGAAGCGAAAGCTCGGGATGGCGCAGACGCCCGATCAGCTCCTTAAAGCCTTCATACTTCACTTCAGAGCATTCTTCAATCCAAATGAGTGAAATATGATGAATGGATTTCAATTTGGCCGGGTTGTCCATCCCTTTAAACATAATCCGGCTTCCGTTTGAAAATCTCAGCTGCATCGGCGAAGACACGGCCTTTACGGCATGTCCCAGCTCAAGCTCCCCGATAATATCTTCAAACAAGGCAAAGGTAGAATCTCTGTGCGTATCGAAAACTTCCCGCACGACAAGCGCCGTCCGCTTTTCACGAAGCAGCTTCAGGATGATTTTCAGCGCGGTATGATAGCTTTTTGACGAGCCGTAGCCTCCGACGAGAAATTGGTACGTTTCATTCCAATTGAACAAATAATCTTCAAAGCGCGGGTTAACCGCTTTTTCAATCATGACCGTTCCTCTTTCCGCGTAATGACAATGTCAATCGGCTTTTGGCTGTCTTCTGTTTTTTCCATCTTCTGCTGTGCCAGCTTTAATTTTTCATTTTCGATTTTTTGTTTAAATTGGTCAGGGAAAAGGTCAAAGTACAAGGACAGCTTTTCAAGAGCCTTCATCTTGTCGGCAAGCTTTATTGCAATGCCTTCTTTCCCTAGTTTTGCTTCCGTGACGATGGTTCCGTCCAGAAGGTGCGAATCTTTAACGTCAACGTAGCTGATCTCCTGCATAATCGGATTATCATTTTCGTCAAAGAGCGGCCCTGATTTTCCGAAGGCCTGAACCTCTTTTTTTCCGAAGGTTACATAATCGGTAATGTCGGCGAAAGCGATTTTCACATAGACTTGAAGAACGTCCATCGCTTCGACAAACACTTTATTAACCATTTCCTTTTTCATGCGGCTGATTTCTTTAGCGACTTTTTCGTTTTTTAACAGCCTGCTTCCCGTCACATGCGCGCTTTCCGGTGAATACCCGGCTTTTATCGCAGATTGGGTGGCGTTAAAGCTTTTCACATAATAAAGACAAAACAGCCGCTGGCGTTCGTTTAACTCATCACCTTCGCCCGGGTTGTTTTTTCCGCCGCTTTCCGCGTTCTTATTAAGCGCCTCGTCCCAGCGCCCTTCTTTTTTCCATCTGCCGATTGTTCTTGCGGATACGCCTGATTTGCCGGCAAGGGCGCGATTTGTGATGCGGCCTTTATGAGACTGATAGATTGTAAATGCCTGTTCTCTTTTTGCGTTTTTCATGCTACGGCATCACCGCCACCTCCGACATGATTGTCTATAATAAAAAGCGGCTTCTAATCGGGCCGCTTTTTGTGATCGTCTGTTCACTTCTAGGTGGCAAACGTATGACAACTTATGAAGCAGGCGATTGATTTCTTTGTTCCTGCTGTTTTTGAATTTTTAGAAGCGCCCGTTTGACCGTCGTCTGTACGGTTGATTTCTTTACGTTCAGCAAGGCGGCGATCCGTTCATACGAAAAGCATTCCGCTTTGTGGAGCAGCAGCATTTCTTTTTCTCTATCCGTTAAAACGGCTAATGCGTCCCGCAGTCTGATTCTGTCTTCTTCAGTCACATTTGCGGAAGGTTCAAACATCAGCGCCTGCGAATAGGTTTCTATGATTCTAGGATCTTTAATCAGCATTCTCTGATAAGCGTCTCTGCGGTCTATCGCTCTTCTTATGCCGGGCTGCCGGCCTTTTTCAAGCCATTCGATGACATATTCCACATCTGTAATGATCGTTCTGATGATTTTTTTATCTTTCAGTTCTTCTGAAGTAAGCATCGTTTCATCGGCTTCCTCCAACTGCTTGTACCACTTTTTCGTCTCTTTCAGCGTGCGTTTATATTCAAATAGTAAGTCTTCCATGTAGATCCTCCTCTTTTTCGGAACAAAAAAAGGACACCAACCAATGCGCAGCATGTGCGCGATTGATCAGTGTCCGCAGGCTTTCCGTCTTGGACGTATTCTGTTTTTAATTCAATTTAAAGCCGATTTCATATTCGATCCGGGCCAGATCTCCTTTTCGCGTTTCGACAAGCGTTTTGCCGTGCTCCGGCGCTTCGGCGAGCCATGCTTCCTTCTTCAGTCCGTCTACAATAATCACCCGAACCTTGCCTTCTTCCAGCTGGCTTTTTAATGTTGTATGTTCAATGTCAGTCAGTTTTTTAGGATTCATGTTTTACGCCCTCCGTCTTTTTCAGGATGTTTACTTCATGTATGAGGCTTCCGAGCTCATTTATGAACGCTTCTTTTTCTTCAGAACTTTCTCCCCGGAGCAGGCGGAGAGCCGTTTCGGCCGCCTCAAAAAGTTCCGGGGCTTTCGCCATCAATGCCGCGTTGATCTGCTGTGAGTATGAACTTAAGTTGAAAACGGCCGCGATGAGCCTTCCGTTTGAATAAGGGAACTTCTCTTTATCCGCTTCGCTGTAAGCGGAATAAATGTAAATGGGTTTTTCTTCTCCGCTGTGTACGGCCCGCCATGGAGCGGGGCTGTGTTTTTCTTGCAATGGTTATCCTCACTTTCCATCAGCCTCATGCCATGCTTCAATTTGCTTTTCTATCCGTTTCGCCTTGAACAGCAGGCAAAAAAGCCATTTGATATATTTATACACGTGCATCAAGCCTCGCTTTTGCGACTTGAACCATTCGCTCAAGACGTTTAATGACCGGCGTTAAATCAGTGCCTGTTTTGCAGTTCGGGCAAGGGTGAAAGACAGCGCCGAAACCCGTTTCCGTCATAATGACCTTCTTCGGTCCGCACAGCTTACACATTATCTCGCCCCCTCTAATCTGTGGTTTACGTCAAATGAATTGCCGTTAATGATGACTAAATAATCGCTGCACATCTCATAAATTCTTGTGCCCAGGGCTTCATCAACCTGCACCAATCCGTCACAGGCCAGCTCGCTCGAGATAAGAACCGGCTTATGATTTAAATAGCGGTAATTCACGATGGCGTACATTTGTTCAATCTGCCAATCGGTCGCCCGGGGTTTTCCGTTCAGCGGTTTGAACAGATCGTCAATAAAAAGCACATCCGCCTGTTTCATACGGCCAAGCTTTGCATCAAGCAGATCAAAATCATTTTTTAAATCCGTAAAGCCCTCCACAAAAGGAAAATACAGCACCGGTGTCTGCTTCTGTCTCATGACATAATTGCTGAGAGCGGTCAAAAGATGGGTTTTCCCCGACCCCGGACGCCCTAAAAGGGCAATGCTGTTTTTCCGGCAGTTTTTCATCTTGTCGAAGTTCTCAACATATTCAAGGGCGCACTCATATGCGTCGACGACTGCCTGAGGCTTGCCCCGCGTGATAAATCCTTTGAAATCCAGTTTCCGAAAGGCATCTGTAATTTCACTTGCGCCGAGAATGCGTTCTACTTTTCGTTCGGCGGCGCAGCGGCACTTCACCCACACATCCATTCCCAGCTGGTTTTTGAGATAACCGCCCTGATCTTTACAGAGCGGGCAGTCAAAGCGGCTTTTGTCTGATTCTTCCGGTCTGTCCGCCAGTAATGGACGTTTTCCGTTTTTCAGGTCGGCCAGTATCTGCTCGATCGTTCGTTTTGTCATGTATCGTATTCCTCTCTTTTTTTGTTGTGATTGTCCTTCCCGCAATTCGTGCATTCAAGCGGTCTTCCATAAACTTGGCGCAATAGCTGAAAGCCTTGATCGTTTCAGCTGAAGAGGTGCGCCGCTGTTCAAAAGCGGTAAAGCATTCGCCGAGCCATTTGATTGCTTCTTGTGCTGACGCACCGAGGGAAACAATCCGGGCGATGGCCTGATAATCCCGGGGCGACGGGTATACGCTCCGCCCCTCCTGTGCAGACCTTAATCTGATAAAATGGGCGGCAATGTCGTTAATCGCTTCTTCAGCAGTATGATTTTTTGTTATATCTATTTCTCTCCGGACATTTTTGTCCCGGTGATCCGCCGATATTGTCCGGTCAGTTGCTTCCGGGCGGGTTAATGTCTTTTTCGGCGTGAATCTTTTCGAGTGCTTTACGGAGACGATGAGTCCGTAAGGGGCGCGGACGGTTTTGATATACTCATGCTGTTCCAAGCTCTCGAGCCACCGCCTGACGGTTTTTTCGCTGACCGCGAATACATCGGCCATTTCTCTTGCTTTTACGGGCTTATGTCCGAGGACGATCCCCCACTTTATGCCGTCTTTTACATGTTCCTTTGTCGTTGAGCTGATGAACCATAAAAACAGCCAAATGGCGGACCCTATTTTGTCATAATGTTCAGAATTCAATAATCCGGAATAGATGAAAAGCGGGTAGCTTTTACGATTCATAAGGGACGTCTCCATTTTTCTTCAGACGTATATAGCGCTCATACTGCAATCGGTTATCAAATCGGAATACCGGTAGTCCGCAAGCGGTAAAAGATATCGAACCGCCTGCTTTTCCTAAACATCTCTGGTCAGCCGGATTGCTGCTGAAACGGATGATTATCGGCTGCATCTCTCACCCTCCTGATCAATTTCTTATCGTATTTTGATACGTTTTGTATCTCTATGATGTTGATTATATACGATACATTTCGTATCATCAAGACCTTTTTGATACTTTTTTTATCATCCCTTTCTTTTGATACATTTTGTATCTATAATCATAAGTAACTTAGGGTGTTGAAAAAAGAGAGGTCATTTCGGATGATAGGCGGAAGATTAAAGAGTCTCAGAGGTAAGAAAACGCAGGAAGAAGTCGCAAATCATATCGGTGTCTCGCGCGCCAGATATTCTCATTATGAAAACGGCCGATCTGAACCCGATTACGACACGCTGCAAAAGCTTGCGGATTATTTCAAAGTGTCGACTGATTATTTGTTAACTGGAAAAGAACCTTCAGATGAAGACATGTTTGCCGATCCCGACCTGCAGATCGCATATCGGGACATGCAGGACTTTTCCCCGGAAAGCAAGCAGCAGGCCATTGAATTCATTAATTATTTAAAAGAAAAAGAGAAAAACCGCAGGCCGAAACATAAATAATCCGCTCTTTTCCTTTAAACTGCTTAACGTTCAGCCGATATAAAAGCTGAATGTTTATTTTTAAAAGAAAAGGGAATTGATTCAAAGTCCGATCAGGGCTTTTCTTTCTCGCTTAAAAAA
The DNA here is from genome assembly GCF_020075515.1 of Bacillus sp. KS1. NCBI lineage: Bacteria > Bacillati > Bacillota > Bacilli > Caryophanales > Bacillaceae > Bacillus > Bacillus sp. KS1. The sequence goes on from NZ_JACAWW010000017.1 coordinate 14,737, forward strand.
GAACATATGTTCGAAAGGGTGTATTCAATTGGGCGATTTTTTAACACATCTTGAGGAATACGTCAAAAACTTATATTGCCGCATGGGAATGACCGCCCCTCTCCATATTGATATGCAGATGATTGCCAAGGAGCTTGACATTTGGATTCATTTTGAAGATACGCACAGTATGATGCTGAAGCGGGACGGCATGTACAGCATCGTCCTGAATCAAAAAAAGTCACCCGAAGAGCAATGGCAGGATTTTGCGCACGAACTGTGCCATGTGCTGAAGCATACCGGGAACCATTTTCATATGAACAAGCTGTTCAGGGAACTGCAGGAATTTCAGGCCAACCATTTTATGTACCACTTCTGTGTGCCGACCTTTATGCTGTTAAACATGGAGCTGCCCCAGCGGAGGAGCCACGCCGTTATTTTAATCGCAGCCGCTTTCCGGGTGACGGCATCATTTGCGGAAAAAAGGCTCGAGCTGTTTGAACGGCGTAAAGCAGGTATTCAATTTCAGAAGCGGCTCGCTTGTCTGTTATCCGACAAGCGGCCGAATGTGTATTATGGAAGCGGACAGACACACTTGCATGCCGCTGAAGAAAAAACGCCGTATTTTATTGAAAATTAGCGATTCTCCGCCGGCTTAGAACACAGCCGGCAGAATGTCATCATTTTGAGATCGGAGAAAAAGTTTTTGCATCATGACGCTGTAATCACCGTGCTGCCCGCCAAGCACTTCATGCGCCGCATAGCTCCAGTGAATGTAAGAACGGGCCCCCTGTTCATTTATCATAAAAACCGGCCTTCACGGTTTCTACATACCGAAAAAACAGATCGGTTGGCGTGTATTTTTCTCCCCGGCAGCCAAAATTGCTGAACAGCGCGTGTCTCTGCGCCGTGCTCACTTCCAATTGCAGCCCCATTTTCCTTTTTGTCCGATTGACAATGTTGCCGGGATTTACACCTGCCAGCCGATCATTCTTCTCTGTCAGCTCGGCATCAAATCCCGCTTCACGCAGCAGATCACAAATCAGTCTTGCTTTTTCCAGATCCGCGCCCCCGACGAGTGTATTTGCCTTTTTCAGATCATGATACCCGTGAAAAGCCAATGCGTAATGATGGGCGGTCACTTTTTCTAAAGCCAGAGGCTCGTCAAAGCGTGTGCTTGTCAAGTGGAGAGAACGGTTATCGCACCGCTTCGTCCCTTCAAATAAATAAATTGAGCTTTGGTCAGAAAATGCCTGCACCAGCTCACTGACACCCGGCTCAATCCTGCCGCCGTGGGGAGCGAGGACGATACATTTACTTCCCTCTTTTTCTTCATAAATAATTCTGTATTCCGATTCAGCAGCGGAAAGGGCTGCGAAATTGTCATATCTATCTTTCATGTGTAACATGCTCTCCTTTTCCAGTCAGCACCAGTTTACTCTACTCATCTGGGAATGGAAACCTTTTTATAGTATGATTTGATAGAATACGTATCAGGGGGGAGATATCATGGGGTTCATCAACGGATTGCTTGGCAATGCGTCGACAATATCGACGGCTGAAGCAAAATCAGAACTGGCCCGTATTTTGCTGGAAGGCGAGAATGTCAATGCCGCATTTAAGCTTGTCCGAGATATCATTGTCTTTACGGATAAGCGTCTTATTCTTGTTGATAAACAGGGACTCACGGGGAAGAAAACGGAGATTCAATCCATTCCGTACAAGAGCATTTCCAGATTCAGCGTAGAAACCGCCGGCCGCTTTGACCTTGATTCAGAGCTGAAAATTTGGATTTCAGGCGCGGAACTTCCCGCTGTCTCAAAGCAGTTTAAAAAAGATGAAAGCATTTATGATATTCAAAAGGCCCTTGCCGCAGTTTGTATGTAAGAAGAAACGGAAGCCCGGGGAGCTTCCGTTTTCTTGATTACAGTTTTTCTTCAATTTTCGCCTTCGTTTTCGGGCCGTAAATTCCGTCTGCCGTTAATCCGCTGACGGATTGAAAACGTTTTACGGCATTTGCCGTTTTCGGGCCGTAAACGCCGTCCGCCCCATGATTTTTTGCTCCTTTATCGGGATAAAAATAAAGTGCGGATAAAGCGTTTTGCACTTGTTTTACGTTTGTCCCTTTCGTCAGCGGTTTCGTCACTTTGATCACACCGGATGGAAGCGGATATGAAGACACAGCCTGACTTTTTGAAGAAGAACCCGTCTGAGCGAGCTTGATCACTTGTCCGACTGTAATGTGATTCGGATCGGTGATATGGTTGATGCTTTGCAGCGATTTTACGCTGACACCGTGCGATGCGGCGATTTCCGATAAGGTGTCGCCTTTTTTCACATGGTATTCAGACGCGGAAGAAGAAATAGAGGCTTTTTTCGCCGGCATACTTCCGCTTAATTTCTTTTCAATCTTCGCCTTCACTTCATCCCAGCGGCCTTCAGACAAAATACGGTGCGGGCAGTACTTTCCGTTCCAGTCCTGATGCTTTCTGATTCTGTCAATCCCCCAGCCCCGTTCTTTCAAAAGCTGCGCCGCAAACGCAATCGCCAGTTCTTCTGCGGCTCTGTACCGTTCGCCGCCTGACTTGCTGTAACAGATTTCTATAGCAATCGACTTTCGGTTTCCGGTGCCGTTCGTGCCGTCTCCCGAATGCCAGGCATTCCGGTCCAACGGAATTCCCTGGATCACTTCTTTGTCATCAACCGCAAAATGATAGCTCGTTGATTCGCTGTTTCCCGTCATATAGCTGATTTCATTAGCGGCGGATGCGTCGTTTGCCGTGTTATGAATGGTAATATACTCCGGCGTCATCGGATTCGGACATTTTAACGCATATTTATCAGCCGATACGAGCCGTTTTTTCACTTCAATCCCCACTCTTCATCTCTCCTTATGCCTTTTTCATCAATAGGTGGCATTCGTAGGACAGATAACTTGAGCATATCGACCCTGCATTCGGATAAAATTGGAATGGATACGCATGCAAAAAATAAGACCCTTCCAAAGAAGGGTCTTTATGTTATGTTTGGTTGCGCGCGGCAATATGGAACGTGCCGTCCGCTTGGTTTTCCAAATGGCTTTCATGGCCGATCACCTGTGTAAAGCTGAACCCGACAGCAACTAGCAGCAATCCTGACAACAGTTTAGATTTCATATAGACAATCTCCTCTCTGGATTTGTTTTTGGGCGTGCACCATTTTTTCATAAAACGTGAGCGCTTTTTCAGGCTGTCCGTGTTTCATGTAAAATTTGGCAGCGTCATGCGCCAATTCTTCCACATACGGATACAGCATGTGTTCTTCCAGAAAATCAAACGTGCGCCTGACGGATGCGTTATCCATTTCCTTGCCGTATAACGCATGCAAAAATTGGAACAGATTGACAAACAATTCATCATTGTATTCGCGGGCGATACTGAGCCCGAGGCGATATTGCTTCTCTGCTTCGGCTGTAGTGTTCTGTTTATAAAGAACCTGTGTTAATGAGTAAATAGAATGCGGAAGATTATCGAACTTTTCTGACCTGCAAATGGAAACGGATGTCTCAAAATATTCGGCTGCTTTAGAGAGGTCTCCCATTTTTTCGTAACAGTTTCCGAGATTATATAAGGCTGAACTGATAAGACGGGGATTGCCTTCTTGTTTTGCAAGATCTAAAGCAAGTTCTAAGTGGGGCAATGCTCTTTCTGGATACTGCATGTCATCATAATTCCCTGCAATAACGAATTCACATTGGATTCTGCGGACGTTGTACGTCTCATACGATTGGTACGTTTCAAGGGCTTGAACGGCATAACTCATGGAGACGTAGGTTTGTTTCAGGTTGTAAAAAATCTCGGCCATTTTAAAAGCAAACTCAGCTTTCTCGATGTCATCAGAAACGAGTGCAAGGTTTTTTTCAGCCCGTTTGTAATACATCATGGCGTTTAGGAACATTTTCTGTTTAAATTCGTACATTCCTCGAAAAAAATTAAAGTAGTAATCAAGCAGTCCTGTCAGTTTATACTGGTTGCCTTCAATGTCTTCCAATAATTCTGAAAACTCAGGCTGAGAAGGGTCCTCCTTTAAGGGCTTGATGTAATCCAGCATGACGCGGTGTCTGAATTCCATTAATGAATAATACAGCAGCAGATCCTGATCTTCTTCCATATCCTCAATCTCTCTCTCTACTTCACGTTTGACGCGCTCCGCCTCAAGGACGTGAAACTGCCGGATATGGGTATACCATTCATTAATTTTGAGCCCGACAAAAGAGGACGGAATAGTCTGCTTCATCCTCAATAAATCCCCCCTTTTGGAATGACCGAGATATGTCATATTTTATCATAATTGCTAGAAAAAGAAGAACGCAAAAAGACCGCAATTGTCGAATTTCGGATATCCGCAACGATTTATCTCCATCACAAGCTTATTGCTTGTTTCTTCCGTGCCGTTGATATAGCATATCCTTGCAGCTTTTATTCTGTATTAAATGGGGGTTTTCACATGACAGCACAAAATCAATTGGTCAGCCACTTTCTGTCACATCGAAACGTGACGATTGAGCTGGCGGAAAAAATCAGCCGCGAGCATTACGACTACAAGCCGGCGGAGACATCAATGTCCGCTCAGGAACTTGTAAAACACATCGTTTATTCTTTTCTTATGTTTGCAAACGTCATTAACGACGGAAACGGGTCAGCTATCCAGAACAAACCGAAAGAAGAAGCGGAAACAGACCTCGTCAAACTGGCTGAAGCATGTACTGAAAAAACGACAGACATCCTGTCACAGCTGACTGAAGAGCAGCTGAACCGCGAAATTGACCTGACTGCCTCTTTCGGCAGAAAAATAACCGGCGCGGCTCTCCTTCAGCTTGCCATGGAGCATGAAATTCATCATAAAGGCAATCTTTTCGTGTATGTCAGAGAAATGGGCCACACGGAACTTCCGTTTTATCAGCAAAAATCATAATCCGGCCATCATCCGCCGATCTGCGAAATAACAGCAGGCAGGCGGATTTTTTTGTTCTGTATAAAATTTTCCGAAAATTTAATTGATTACTGCCTCTTAATCATATATAATCTGATAAAAATAGTAGGATTATTCAGGAGGCACACAGATGACTGTAAGCATTGTGTTTATGGGTTTCTTTGTCGGAACGCTGGTCGGATTGACGGGTGTGGGAGGAGCGGCGCTTTTGACTCCTTTACTGATCGTTTTGGGGATCAACCCCTCAATCGCCGTCGGCACTGACCTTTTATATAACTCCATCACCAAACTGTTCGGTGTCGTTTCTCATTGGAAGCAGCGCACCGTTCAATTTAAACTTGTCGGCTACTTGGCGCTCGGGAGCATTCCCAGCGCAACAGCCGCCATCGGTGTTCTTCACTTGTTTCCCGCTTTTCACCAGCATCAGGAGCAGATTATCAAACAGGCGCTCGGCTACGTGCTGACCCTTGTCGCCATTTCCATTATCGCCCGCCTTTTTTTCGATAAAAAACTGCGGCCGAACCGCTGGCAGCAAAAAACACTTGAAGAAAAGCGGACACTCATGATACTGATCGGCGTCATTTTCGGCTTCATCGTCGGCCTGACATCTATTGGGTCCGGCTCATTATTTGCGATCGCCATGTTATACCTGTTCAGAATGAAAACGGCAGAAGTGGTGGGAACGGATATCGCACATGCCTTTCTGCTCGTAACTGTTGCCGGTCTGTTAAACGCAAGCTTCGGAAGCGTCGATTACCTGCTTGTATTGAATCTGTTGATCGGCTCTGTGCCGGGTGTGCTTCTCGGCAGCTTCTTTTCGCCGAAATTCTCACCGCGCCCGCTGCAGTTTGTGATGGCGGCGATTATTTTAATCAGCGGGATAAAATTAATCTAAAAAAGGCGGTCTGTTGTCAGATCGCCTTTTCCCTTATAACGTCACACCGGACTTAAAGATTGCAAGCTCCCGAAAATCGTTTTTTTCGTTATTGACGTATTCTCCGCTTGCAACTTTAATAATGTATTGAATAAAATCTCTCACAATGTGATCTTCTGTTGTTTGGTCTTCCGCCAATCTGCCCGCATTGTAATCAATCCAATGAGGTTTTGATTGAAATAAATCGGTATTTGTTGATACTTTCACAGTCGGGACAAATGTGCCGAACGGCGTGCCTCTTCCGGTTGTAAACAACACGATGTGACAGCCAGCCGCAGCGAGCGCTGAAGAAGCGATTAAATCATTGCCGGGCGCACTGAGCAGTGTCAATCCCTTTGTTTTCAGTGTTTCACCGTATGTCAGCACATCAGAAACCGGTGCAAGACCGGCTTTTTGGGTGCAGCCGAGCGACTTGTCTTCGAGCGTTGAAATGCCGCCTTCCTTATTCCCTGGTGACGGGTTTTCATTAATCGGCTGCTCGTGCTTCATAAAATATTGCTTGAAATCATTGATCAATCGGACTGTTTTATGAAACACTTCTTCACTCACCGCACGCTGCATGAGAATCGTCTCAGCGCCGAACATCTCAGGCACCTCCGTTAAGACCGTGCTCCCTCCCTGTGCAATCAAGTAATCTGAAAATCTTCCTAATAAAGGGTTTGCGGTGATGCCGGAAAAACCGTCCGACCCGCCGCATTTCAATCCGATGCTCAATTCTGACAGCGGAATCTCCTCACGTTTATCTCCCTTTGCCGCAAGGTGTATCTCTTTAAGAAGCGCTGTCCCCGCTTCAATTTCATCTGTGACAGCCTGTGATTCGAGAAATTTCAACCGATCTCCGTTCACTTCAGAAAGCGTTTCCTTAATTGCCGCCAGCTCATTATTTTCACAGCCCAGCCCTAAAACCAGCACACCGCCCGCATTTGGATGACGAATGGCGTTAATCAGCATTTGTTTCGTATTCTCATGATCATCGCCAAGCTGGGAGCAGCCGTATTGGTGCTTTAAAACCAGCACATTGTCAAAGGGGGCAATGTCTTTCGCCTCTTTTACGAAGCGCTGCAGGATTTTCTCAGCGACGCCGTTTACGCAGCCGACTGTAGGCACGATCCACAGTTCATTCCGGACGCCGGATGTACCGTTTTCTCTTTTGTAGCCTTTAAATGTCCGGTTCTCATTTGTAAAAGGATTGTCCTCGAAGCGCGGTGAATACGTGTATTCTTGCACATCGGATAAATTCGTTTGCAGATTATGGGTATGAATATGCTCGCCGGCCGAAATCCGCCTTGTCGCACGCCCGATTGAAAAACCGTATTTAATGATGCTGCCGTTTTCTTCAATGGTTTTCAGCGCGATTTTATGCCCCCGCTTTACAGGGTCCTTCACTTCAATCGCCAGTCCGTCTGTATACAGCCGCTCCCCTTTGTTAAAATGGCGCATAGCGAGAAGCACGTTATCGTTTTTATGGATTTTTATGACCTCTTTCATTTCACTTCCCCCCTTATTGCCGCAGCATTCATGTAACGCATGCTTCATCCCCCGCTTATGAATGACAGAGAGAAAAAAAGCCGTTCGTTCAGTCAGCCCCGGAAGATGGTTCAGATTCTTTCCCCACAATCGCTCTTCTCCTAATATAGAAAATGCCGCTTGAAACATATCATCTTTGCAACGGGACCGCGCCATTTGAAAACGGTTCAGAACCTCCTCGCCATCTGCCGGTTTGTTCAGCCCGTTCCAGTATGAATAGATCATGGCGCTGAATGAAAATACCAGCCTCTCAGGAAGCCGGCCCTCCTGTTCGATATAAGCCTTCAGCGTCGGCAGGTTTCTTGTTTTGAATTTCGCGGCGGCGTTAAGGGTGATGCTTTGCAGATAATGTTGGATATAAGGGTTTTTAAACCGGTGTAACACATCTGCCGCATACTGGGTGACACCCTCCATTTGCAGCACGGGAAGGATTTCTTCATTGATCAGCTCTTCGATGAATCTGCCCGTCACCTCGTGCTCAGCCGCTTCCCGGACGGTTAGCAGTCCGTATAATAAAGCCACTGGCGCCAATGCCGTATGAGCGCCGTTTAAGATTCTCACCTTTTTTGTCCTGTAAGGCGTAAGGTCAGACGTGATCAGTGCGTTCAGCCCGGCATCAGCAAAAGGAAGCTCATTCTGAAGCTGTTCCGGCCCTTCTATCACCCACAAATAATAATGCTCACCGACCACAAGCAGACGGTCTTCGTATCCGAGAAAATCGGTAAGTTCTTCCGCGGTATCAACAGGAAATCCCGGAACAATCCGATCCACGAGGGTATTGCAGAAGATGTTCGCATCATGAATCCATTGAGTAAAATCAGGCTCCAGCTCCCACAGCCCGGCATATTGAAGCACGGCAGCCTTCAGTTTCCGTCCGTTTTCTTCGACCAGTTCACATGGAAGCACAATGCACCCTTTCTCGGCGTCACCCGCAAATGCCTTATAGCGGAAATAAAGGAACGCCGCTAATTTCCCGGGGAATGTTTTTTGAGGCCTATCCTCAAGCCGGTCGCCTTTCTCAAACGTGATTCCCGCTTCTGTCGTATTGGAGATGATAAAACGAAGATCCTCTTGTGCTGCCAGCCGTTTAAAGGAATCATAGTCAGAAAAAAGATCAATGCCGCGGCTGATGGATTTGACAATCGTGTGTTCTTCAGCCGGTTTTCCGTCCTTTATCCCCCGCAAAAAAAGCGTAAACAAACCGTCCTGTTCGTTTAAACGTTTTATTTTCTCAGAGCCTCTCGGCTGTACGGCGACAACGCTTCCGTTAAAATCCGTCAATTGATTCAATTGATCGATCTGCCAGTCAGCGAAGGCCCGCAAAAAGTTGCCTTCGCCGAACTGAAGGACTTTTTCAGGATATTGAATGTATTTTCCGCACATCTTTTTATTCAGCTGCCGCAAGCTGTCCGCCTCCTTATATTTATGCACACGTTAACATTTTCCCGTACAAAAACCCGGATAATCAGACGGGCCGTTATGTGAGTTTTTTAATTGAATCTCTTATCATCACCTCGGTGTTTTCGTATATTTTTTCCGCCGCCGTATCCGGGTCGGTGATAAGCGCCAAAATTTTCTCTGCGCCGAGTATGCTGATTTTTTCAACCGGGCGTTTTACTGTCGAAAGCCTCGGCGTCATGTATTGGGAAATGCCGATGTCATCAAACCCGATAACGGAAATATCTTCCGGAACGTTCAGGCCTTTGGCGAAAATGGTATTCATCGCCCCGATCGCCATATCATCGTTTGAACAAAAAACAGCCGTAGGCGGTGATTGAAGCGCCAAAAGTTTTTCCATCGCCTGACTGCCGCTTTCCATATCATAGCGGCCTTTTACACTGTATTCATGCTTAATCGGGATAGAATGATCAATTAAAGATGTCAAATAGCCTTCTTTCCGCTGAGAAGCTGACCTGAATCCTTCCTTTCCCTCAATGATCGCGATATCTCTGTGTCCGTTTGCGATCAGGCAGTCGACCGCCTGTCTGGAGCCTTCTTTATCGTTTGACAGGATATTCGTGATGCTCCGGTCATCAATGTCCCGGTTCAGCACGACGAGCGGGATGTTTTTCTCGCGGATATGATAAATAAATGAATTATCACTGTCGCTTTGGCTCATTAAAATGATTCCGTCATATCTCATGGGCGTAATGGTTTCAAAGCTTTTCAGATCGTCAATCGCGCGGACGAACAAATTGTATTCCTCACTGATTGTGCGGTTTACACCTTTGATGGTATCGGAAAAAAAGCTGTGTGAGGTTCCGTTTGTGATGCTTGTAAAAAACAGTCCGATCGTATGGGACTTTTGCATGGCAAGGCTTTTTGCATTTACATTCGGTGTGTAATTCAGCTGTGAAGCGAGCTCTAATATTTTTTGTTTTGTATGCTCTTTAATGTAGGGGCTGCCGTTAAGTGCCCGGGATACGGTTGTGTGGGATACGTTGGCGAGTTTTGCGATATCTTTTATGGTTACCATCGTTTTTCCTTTCTTTCTGTATGCTGTCATTTATTTCTATTGTATCATTAACGGACAGTCCATAAAATCACTAAAGTTGAGGTTTTGCATGATGTAAGTCCTGAACGAGCTCGGCATGCTGCCGGTCCGTCAGTTTATACATTAAACCGATAATCAGCATGGCGCACGCTAAAGCGAAAGCCGGGTACAGCAGCAGAAGCCCTTTAATCCCGATTAACGTGCCTTTTGTCTGAGACGCATTCGGGATATAGCCGATAACGCTCAGCCCGATGCCTGAAAGAAAACCTGATAAAGATTGGGCGAGTTTTCTGGAGAAGTTGAAAAGCGAATATGTCGTCGCCTCCTTCCGTTCACCCGTCTTCCACTCTCCGTAATCAATAATGTCCGACACAAGCGCCCACGTAATGCCGTTTGGTATACTGATCCCGATAAAAGCAATGCTCGCTAACGCCGTAAAGATATATACATTTGACGGGAGACAGAAATTCAGCGCATCAGCCGCGGCGCTGACGGCAAAACCGATCATCACCGTTTGCTTTTTTCCGAAGCGTTTGACGAGTTTCGGCATAAACAACACACCTAAAAATGAAGAGCCGATGATGATAAAACTCATGTAGGACATCAGCTCCGCATTGTTGAGATTGTATTGGGCGAAGTAAACAAGCATAGCGGATTTAATGTTGTATGCCGATATTGAGAAAATCGTCATGAAAACGACAGTCAGAAGCGGTTTGTTGCCGATAAAGCATTTGAAAACCGACATGACGGACAGCTTTTCTTTCGGCGCTTCACGGACGATAATTCTTTCTTTGCAGTTTCGGTAGCAGATCATAAATCCCGCGATTCCGATTACGGCCATCATTCCCATGACTGCCGGGTAGCCGATGTGAACGTTATCAAAATGAACGAGAATCGGGATGACGATGACACTTGTAATGAGCAGCGCGCCGAGAGAGCCGATCTGGCGGAATGCGGAAAGCGCCGTTCTGTCCTCCGCATCCTGTGTAATGGCTGCGCCGAGGGAGCCGTACGGAATATTGACAAAAGAATAAGCGACCCCCCACAGCATGTAAGAAGCATAGGCGTACACAAGTTTCCAGGTGACGCTCACGTCCGGTGACACAAAAATCAATACGGTCATGACCGCAAGAATAATACTTCCGAATAATAAGTACGGCCTGAATTTCCCCCGGGGTCCGATCTTTTTTCTGTAGTCAATGGCCGAGCCGACAATCGGATCAGTCAAAGCCGCAAACAGCTTGCTGACCAAAAAAATACTGCCGGCGAACGCTGCCGGAATGCCTGCGACATCTGTGAAAAACTTCAGCAAATAGATCTGCCCGAGATCAAACATAAATCCGTTCCCAAAATCTCCGAAACCATAGGATACTTTTTCTTTCAGACTCAGCTTATGCTCCTTCACTTTTGCGCCAGGTGCTGTCACGACAGGCACATTACTCATAGGCCACCTCTTTCATTCCATTTTTTAAAAGCGGAAATATTCCTCAGCATTCCGGTAACAAATTCCCTCGACAATCCTCCCTAAAAGCTCCATATCGCAGGGCGCTTCGCCTTGTTCCGCCCAGCCGCCGATCAGCGTGCAGACAAGCCGCCTGAAGTATTCATGGCGGGGATAGGACAGGAAACTTCTTGAATCCGTCAGCATCCCGATAAAACGACTGAACAGACCTGCGTTTGATAACGCTTTCATTTGTTGAAGCATTCCATCTTTCGTGTCATTAAACCACCAGGCTGTGCCGAATTGAATTTTCCCCGGTGTTTTCCCATCCTGAAAGCTGTTGATCATGCTGGCGATAGTATAGTTGTCATTCGGATTCAGAGAATACAAAATCGTTTTAGGCAATTGCCGCTTTTTTTCGGCGGAATCTAACAGCCGGGCAAGCGGTTTTGCGATACATTCATCATTAATCGAGTCATATCCCGTATCAGGACCGAGGCTGCTGAACTTATTTGTATTGGTATTTCTTAACGCGTTAATATGGAACTGCATCGCCCAGTCCAGTTCGGCGTAAAGACCGCAAAGATATTGCAGCGTCCGTGTTTTGAATTTCTTTTCATCTTCAAAAGACACATGCTCTCCGCTTAATCCGGCGGCAAAAATCCGGGCCGCTTCCTCTTCGGTCGTCTCGGCATAAACCATTTGATCTAATGCGTGATCCGACACTCTTCCCCCGGCACTGTGAAAGAAGCGGACGCGGGATTCCAACGCATCCAAATACGATTGGTAGGTGGTGACAGCCATTCCGGAAGCGCTCTCCAGCGACCGGACCCAATCGGCAAAACCCGGGCTGCTGATGTCCAGTCCTTTGTCAGGCCGAAATCCGGGCAGCACTTGAACCGGAAAATCACTTTCTTTTAACAGTTCATGGTATGTCAGCGCATCGGCAGGATCATCGGTTGTGCAAATGACTTTGACATTTGATTTCAGAATGAGATCCCTTGCGCCAAACCCGTCTCCCTGCAGGAGCTCATTCGTTTTTTTCCAAATTGCCGCGGCCGTTTTTTCATTCAATACGTCATAAATGCCGAACCAGCGCTGCAGCTCTAAATGCGTCCAGCTGTACAGCGGATTGCCTATCGCCATCGGCACCGTTTTTGCCCAGGCGAAAAACTTCTCTTCATCTGAAGCGTTTCCGGTAATGCAGCGCTCTTCAATGCCGTTGGCCCTCATGATCCGCCACTTGTAGTGGTCACCGTAAAGCCATGCCTCCGTAATGGTTGCGAAGGTTTTATTTTCATAGATTTCCTTTGGGCTTAAGTGACAGTGATAATCAATGATCGGCATGTTTTCAGCGTATTCCCGGTACAGCTTTACGGCCGTTTTACTATCCAGTAAAAAGTCATCACCCATAAAAGCTTTCACACTCTCATCCTCCCTCTTAAAAAATGTTAACGTTAACAAAATGGTTCTTTTTTATTTTAGCTTCCTCTTTCTCACATATCAATCATTTTTATTTTATTTTTCAGAAAATTGTATCCATTAACATTTTTATGCAAAAAAAAGACATTGCCGAGAAAAGTCCGGCAATGTCTTCTGTATGATCTTAAGGATTAGTAAGCGAGGCTGAATAATCCTTTGATATGTGTTAAATAACGTACGTTACTTGCTTCTTTCATTAAAGATGCCGGAAGGCCTTTCAGCGGAGTAGAGTTCGCTCCGATGATGGCAACCGCGTCTTTACGTCCGAGGCTTGCAAGCGTACCAGAGTTTACAGGCTTGAATGTTTCAAGCGTTTTTCCTTCTAAGTAAGCGAACAGGTTGTAACCGACAAGTTCACCCATCTGCCAAGCGATTTGCGCTGTCGGCGGGTACGGACGGCCGTCCGGCGCAAAGTATACAGCGCTGTCTCCGACAACGAATACATCTTCGTGAGAAGTAGATTGTAAGAAATCGTTAACCGTCGCACGGCCGCGGTTCACTTCAAGGCCGGATTCGCCGACTAACGGGTTGCCTTGTACGCCGCCTGTCCATACAAATGTGTTGGCAACGACTTTTGAACCGTCTTTCAGATCAATAACGTTTCCTTCAACATTTGTAACAGGAAGACCTGTTAAGAACTCAACGCCGCGTTTTTCAAGACTTTTTGTCGCGCGTTCGATAAGGTCATCAGGAAGAACAGGAAGAATTTTCGGACCTGCTTCTACTAATTTCAGTTTGATTTCTTTCGGATCTACGCCGTATTTTTTCGTAAGGTTCGGCATGATGTCAGCAAGCTCACCGACAAGCTCGACGCCTGTTAAGCCGCCGCCGCCGATAAGGATCGTTGCATCAGCTTCGTTTTTCGTTTTAGAGTATTCACGCACACGGTCTTCCACGTGTTTGTATACTTTGTTGGCATCAGCAGCAGATTTCAGCACCATGCTGTTTTCTTCGAGTCCAGGAATGCCGAAATAAGCCGTAACAGAACCAAGTCCGACAACAAGCGCGTCATAAGTCAGCTTAGAACCGTCAGAAAGGGCAACTTCTTTCTTATCAACTGAGAAAGAATTGACTTCTGCGATTTTAATGTCAACGTCTTTTCCTTTCAGAAGTTTTTCCAGCGGCATAGCAACAGCCTGTTCAGACACGTTGCCGGCTGCAAGGCGGTGCAGTTCCGTAATGATTTGGTGAGTCGGGTATTTGTTCACAACGGTTACGCGTGCTTCATCTTTACTGTAATGTTTGCGAACGGTTAAAGCAGAAAGAACTCCGCCGTAACCAGCGCCTAAAATGACAATATGTTTTGACATCGTATATCCTCCGTCCTTTATATCAATTTGAATCTGAGATTATTTTTGTTTTTCGTTCATGATTTCAAGATAGCTGTTAGCAAAACGGAACAGCTTTTGAGCTTGAGGATCTTTCAGCATGCGCAGCAGGCCGAAAAGTCCGATCGTTTCATTGCTTGCATCCGCGCGGTCTTTTGCTTCGATCGCAGTAGCCGCAACTTCTTTCGCTGTTTCTTTCACCGGCTCAAGAATTTCTGTAAGCGCACCCACTGTATCGCTCTTCAATACTTCGTCTGTCGCTACAGACTGTGCAAAATCATAAGACTTCGTTAAAATATTTACTAACTCAGTCAGTTTTGGAAGCTGATCCACTAAAACAGTCAGTGATTCTTGAACTTCAGGTTTTAGCAGCTGATCAATAAGATCGCGTTGGCCTTGGCTGACAGATGCATTTGTTTGATCGATTGTTTCTGGCATATCCGATTCTCCTTTACTATAAGCAGTATGCTGATTTTTTTTGGAAAGGGTAGCCTTTCCCCCTTCATGCAGAAAAGCACGAAAAAGCAAGATTGTGAATTCATGCACAATCATTTACAAAAATAAATGTTTACTACCCAGTTTTTCACTTTGCCATATCCAGTATTATTTTTATATCAACAAAAACAATTGAATAAGTCAAAATTTCTTTTTCCTCTCTGAAAATAGCAAACATAAAAAACCCCAATTTGATTTACTCTTATATAATAACACTTTTTGAACAAAATTTGAACGTGAATTGTTTCGTTTATGAAATTATTTATATGGCGGGGGTGTAATAACGTTTCTTTTAGGCTATTTTTTTACAGACCGTCCGCTTTTCCCCTGTCATTTTTCCCACAGTTTTAAAAGCGGGCCCGTTTTTCCCGTAAAGGGGTCACATTCCGGGAGCGGGACACGGCTGATTTCTTCTGAAGTTCTATCATTTTTCTCCGTTTTTGTATCGTACTGCCGGCCGCCCGGATAAGCCCCGATCACGGTAAAATCAGAACTGCCCGACAGTTTTTTATGTCCGGTGCCGGCCGGAATGACCGCTGCGTCTCCCGTTTGAAGAACGGCGTCCGCCCCTTGTTCCCCGCCGAACCTCAAAACCGCGGTTCCTTTTACCGCGACAAGAACTTCGTGCGTGGTGCTGTGAAAATGATGATACGGAAATACTCCGCCCGTCCAGCTGTTCGACCAATCGTGCCGGCTGAGGACGGACTCTGCTTTCTGTACCGTTTCTTCATTAAATACCGCTTTATAAATAACAAGCGGAAGATTCGGGTTATTCGGAATGCGGCCGTCATCTTCGAAATAAAGCACTTGAATATCTTCTTTCTGCATTGTGTTCACCTCCGTATATGTCTGTTTCCCATTCATCATTTATTAAAACGCTATTTTCTCATATTCCATTGCGAAGCCTGCCGGTGAATAGTATAGTATAAAAAAATATGTGTCAAAATGAGGGATTTAATGAAAGCCATCGTGATCGGAATATTGGCATCTCTGTTTTTTGCAGTCACATTTATTTTAAACAGGGCGATGGAGCTTTCCGGCGGAAGCTGGATGTGGAGCTCTTCCCTGCGTTTTCTTTTTATGATTCCGTTTTTATTTTTGATCGTATATGCGAAAGGAAAATGGGCGCCGCTCTGGCATGAAATCCGGAAAAAACCGTTTTTTTGGCTGAAGTGGAGTTTTACCGGGTTCGTGCTTTTTTATGCCCCGATTACGTTTGCGGCGGCATATGGGCCTGGCTGGCTGATCGCCGGCACGTGGCAGATTACAATTGTCGCGGGTGTGCTTCTGTCGCCGTTTTTCTGCGAAACAAAAAATTCACCGGCGGGCCCGGTTTCCGTCAGACAAAAGATCCCGCTGATTTCGCTGGTTACTTCCGTCGTCATCCTGATCGGAGCCGGGCTGATTCAGCTTCAGCATGCGGGTTCTCTGTCCGGCCGCACGATACTATTCAGCGTGGCGCCGGTCGTCGTCGCGGCGTTTGCCTATCCGCTCGGCAACCGCAAAATGCTGGAACAATACGGCGGAAAACTCGATACGTTTCAGCGGGTGCTCGGCATGACGCTCGCAAGCCTTCCGTTTTGGCTTTTGATCGCCGCTTTCGGCTGGTATAGAGACGGGCTTCCCTCAATGGGACAGACATTCCAATCCTTTATCGTCGCACTCAGCTCGGGCGTTATCGCAACAGTATTATTTTTCCGCGCCACCGATATGGTGAGGAATGAGCCGCAGAAGCTCGCTGCTGTTGAAGCGACGCAGTCCGGAGAGGTTCTTTTTGCACTGATCGGCGAAATCGTCTTTTTATCAGCGGCGTTTCCGTCACTTCTTTCATTTGCCGGACTGTTCATTATTATTGCGGGAATGGTCATGCATACATTCGCTTCCCGGCAGACAGATCAGAAAACGGCGGAGCAAACGTCAGCCAATCTCACCGGTTCCTGATTTTTTACGAAAGGTGTCATCCTATATGAAAGAAGAAATTCCGGCAATATCTTTTCTGTCAGCCGGCAAACGCTTTGAACAAAACAATACGTCCTTTGATGTCCTAAGCCGTGTAACCGGACATATTCAAAAAGGTTCTATCACGGCGTTGATAGGGCCTTCCGGCGCGGGAAAAAGCACATTGCTGTCACTTTGCAATCTGATGAATACACCTGATGAAGGGGAAGTTCTTGTATTCGGAAAAGAAATAAGGCGCTGGGATATCAGGGAGCTCAGAAAAACCGCGGGCCTTGCATTTCAATCAGCTCCCGTCACGGAGGGCACGGTGCGGGACAACCTTCTGCTCGCAGAAAAACTCCACGGGGCGCAGCACTATACCCCTGAAGAGCTCGCAGATTTTACAGACCTTCCGCGCGGGCTTCTGGATCGGAATGCGAAAGAATTATCCGGAGGTCAGCGGCAGAAACTCTCATTAGCGCGAACTCTCGCCGGACTGCCGTCCATCCTGCTGCTGGATGAAAGCACCTCGGCGCTCGACCCCTCATCCGTTCTCACCATTGAGAAACTGATTACGAAACTCCATCGGCAAAAACAGCTGACAATCCTGTGGATCACCCATAACCTTGAACAAGCGGAACGATTATCCGATACGGTATGGTTTATGGCTGAGGGACGGCTTTTAGAGACCGCGGAAACGAAAACGTTCTTTAAGGAACCGAAACACGAAAAATCCCGGTCGCTTTTACAAGGGAGCGGGTGCTGATATGAATGATCTTTCACTGTTACTAACAAGTATATTTGTCATTATCGCTTTATTCCTTTCTAAATCTTTTAAAGCCGGCGTCGAAAAGGATATGATCGTCGCAACCGTCAGGGCCGTCATTCAGCTTCTCATCATAGGCTATGTGCTGTCGCTGATTTTTCGCGGTGATCACCCGATATTTATCATATTAATGGTGCTTCTCATGCTCACGGCCGCTTCGCACAATGTCGCCAAACGGAAAAAAATGCGGATCGGCTCATTTTGGCGCGTTTTTCTGACACTGGCAATCGCGGAAACCGTGACGCAGGGACTTTTACTGACCCTTCACATCATTCCGTTCACTTCAAGATATGTCATTCCGATAAGCGGCATGGTCATCGGAAACTCCATGGTGCTCTCAAGTCTGTTTTTAAGCCGGCTCAGTTCGGAAGCAGACCTGCGGAAAGAAGAAATCCAGCTGATTCTCTCTCTCGGAGGAACGCCTAAGCAGGCCGTCCGGCAGATATTGACGTCCAGTATGAAACTCAGTATGATCCCGACGCTAGAAAGCCAGAAAACATTGGGTCTCGTTCAGCTTCCCGGCATGATGACGGGGCAGATTTTAGCGGGGGCTGATCCGATACAGGCGGTGCGCTTTCAGCTGCTGATCGTTTTTACAACGATGGCCTCCGCTCTTCTTACATGTATTATACTCAGCGCCTTGACATATCCTTCCCTTTTCACGGAACACTGGCAATTAAAAAAATTCAGCAGGGAAGCGTAGGCTTTTTTCCCTGCTGAATTATTTATGATAAGGTCAGAGATTCATAGTAACGGGATAATTCAATAATCATCGCTCCCATCCGCTCAATGTCCGGAGCAAGAACCCTCTTTATCCCTTCATCCCGGATCGCTTCAGCCGTCACTTTGCCGACTGCGGCGGCAAGCACTTGTTTTTCGAATGCCTGCTGCAATTCTTTTGTGAACCCTTTTTCTTTTGCATAATCAAAGAGAGAGCGCACTTGAATGGCTGTCGTAAAACATACGGCATCGACCTCTCCGTTTAACAGCTCTCCCAGCAGTTTATCGACCGTCTCCCTTTCAGGCGGAATATGCTGATACGGGAGAACAGGGAATACCTCCGCTCCGTTTTTCTCAAGGAACTCCGTTAAGACCGGCGCTTTTTCGCCATGAAGCTGTATCATGACTCTTTTATCTTTAAAGTCAAATCGTTCCAAGGAGCGGATCAGCCCTCTTGTTGTACCGTCTTCATCTGAGGCATGCGGCGTGATGCCGAGCTTTTTTAAGGCCGCATATGTTTTATAGCCTCTGCAGCCGATTTTCGCTTCATGAACGGCCGCTAAAAATTCTTCTTTCAGACCGATTTTTTCCGATACCGACAATAACGTTTCCGTACCGATGCCTGTGGTGAATATCGCCCAGTCGGCTTTTTGCCCGGCAAATGTTCTTACGTCGGGTTCAATTTGATCCTCCGCCAGGTATACGGTTCCTTGGAGGGAACGGACGACCGCCGTTCCGCCCTGCTTTTCTATTAATTTTGTGATCTCTTCTGTTTTCCGCGAACCGCCGATGGCAATCCGTTTCCCGTTCAATCCTTTTCCCATCGCTGTTTTCTTCTTCCCTTCAGATGCCGGGCGCCCTATGGCAGGCCGTCATTTATTTCTATTATTGTTACGCAATCAGCCGGGAAAATCAAGCTATGCTCCCGTTGAATCCCCCGTGCAGTTGCTGTATCATTAACCGGGCAGAACGATTTGATTCGCGGAGGGATTTTCAATCATGGAAACAAAAAAAGAGTTCGAGACAAAAGGATACGATACTTCGGTCATTTATGAGTTCAATGAATATCCTGATGTTCACAGCGGCCGATGTGACAATTGCGACTATACGCTGTTTAAAAGCTCAGTGAAGGGCGGAAAATTTTTGAGGGAATGCCGGAGATGCGGCATGAAGAAAAACATATAACAAAACAGGCAGCCGTCTTCCGATGCGCTGCCTGTTTCTCAATCAATTTTCGACGGCCGCCGTTTTCAAAAATTCTTCAATGGCGCAAACAGCCTGTTTTGGGCCGCCGGTTTCTTCTATTTTCTGCTGCATGCTTTTCACGCGGCTGAGGATGTTTTTATCGCCGTATACGTTCTGGACGTCTTTTTGCAAACGGGCCACAGTGACTTCTTTCGGCGGCAGATGCACGCCAAGCCCCAATTCATCCACACGCTTTGCGGTGACCTCTTGTTCGTGCATTTGCGGAACGACAACGAGCGGGACACCCGCATTCATCGCCTCCATTGTACTGTTCATCCCGCCGTGAGATACGAACAGCTTTGCTTTCTCCAGCACATCAAGCTGAGGAACGTGCTGGCGGATGATAAAGTGTTCGGGGACATCCGAAAAACTTTCCGGATCAATTGTTGTGCCGACTGACATAATAACCCGCCAGTCCGAGTCCCGAAACGCGTCAATACACATCCGGTAAAATTCAGGCCAGGCGTTAAACGCCGTTCCCAGTGAAATGAGCATAAGCGGACGGTCATCGGCTGCATCAATTTCCAGACTTCCCGTATTTGTGCGTTCTCCAAGAGACGGACCCACAAAACAGAATCGTTCGTCAAAGGTTTCCTGTTTCGGCTGAAAGGCCCTTGGCATAAAGACAATATTCAGTTTTTCAGGCATGAAAAACTCTTCCATTGTCATACGTTTCAATTGTTCATTTTCAATCTGCTCCTGGTATTCTTCTATCGCCTGTTTGGCCGCTTCCAGTGTTTCTTCGTCTCTTCCTAATTGAAAATACTCATTCATTGCATAGCTCGGGCAGAACTTTACGGCCGGGATGCCGCCATTATCCGCAAACAATTTTCCGGCAAGAGCTAAAAAATCAAACAGGACGATGTCAGGAAGGTCGTCTTTGTACAGCTCTTCCAGCTGCGGAAGCACTTCAACCGCTTCTTCCAGAAACATCACAAACGCGTCATTTTTGTTTACCCGTTCTTTTATCGTCTCCGGGTCCGCCTTTATGCTTGTGCGGTATAAAACGGGAATGGCGCCCGTTTTGGCAACGGAAGCTTCAAATTCCTCAGTCACAGCGAATGTCACTTTATACCCGCGATTGACAAGTTCCTCGGCTACAGGCAGCGTGGGATTGACATGACCGTGAGCGGCCACATTAATAATGGCGATGTGTGTTTTTCTCATCTTTTTTCTTCTCCCTCATTTTCGTTTATCTCCGCTTCTAAAGACTCCAGCCCGTACATGACACTGTTTCGGATCGGCTCAATCCGGACGGGCTCAAGGTGTGAAAAGGCTTTTACAATTCCTTTCAGCGCGGCTTCCGCTTCAAGTCTGGCAAGCGGTGCGCCTAAGCAAAAGTGTACGCCGAATCCGAAGGAAAGGTGCGGATTCGATTGGCGATGAATATCAAATACGCCCGCCTTCTCAAATTTGTTTTCATCACGGTTGGCAGATGCAACGTAGCAGAGAACGATCTCCCCGCTTTTCAAGCGGCGTCCGCGCAGTTCAGTGTCGTGCCGGACCGTCCTTCTGACAAACGGAGCAGGAGCGCGAAAACGCAGCGTTTCTTCCACCGTTTGCGCGATGAGAGAAGGGTCCTGCTTCAATTCTTCATAAAGGCCGGGCGTCTCTAATATGCTGTAAACCGCATTTGAAATGAGATTAGTCGTTGTTTCATTTCCCGCCACTAAAAGCAGGTTGCAAAACGGGATCAGATCTTCTGCCGTGAGCTTCTCTCCCTCTTCTTCCTCTTTTATCAAAATAGAAATAATGTCTTGGCCGGGCTGTTTTCGTTTGCTTTCTATTATTTCCGCAAAAAATGCCGCCAGCTCTGCCTCACATCGGTCACGTTCCTGCTGATTTTTCTCCGCCGCTTCAGGACTCGCATCTTTCGGCATGCTGACGAGAATGTCCGACCATTTTTTAAACTGATCCATACGTTCGGACGGAACGCCTAATAATTCTGAAATCACCATGACCGGCAAAGGGTAAGAGAGATCTTTAACGATATCAATCCGCCCTTTGTTCTTTGCCTGTTTCAGGAGATGATCGGTAATGTCTTTAATTCTCGGTTCCCATTCCTTCAAGACGCGGGGAGTGAAAGCGCGATTGACGGCAGATCTGATTTGGGTATGCTTCGGCGGGTCCATATTCAGCATGGACTTTGCAATCGAGCTTTTCACATCAGTCATGAGGCTTGAGAACGTCTCTTTATCACTGATGACTTTTTTGACATCATCGTATAAAAACACACTCCAAACCTTCGTTTCTTCATCAAAGTGTATAGGGCTTTCCCGTCTCATTTTTTCGTACCAAGGAAAAGGGTTGTATACGTCCAGGCCGTTTTTTCCTTTCATCAGGGTTCTTTGGATGGCTTGTCTCGTGCTCCTCAGCTTACTCATGTTTCATCACTCCTGATTGTTTCATATTTGAATAGTTGACGTACCTTGAATTTTATCCTAGCACATATTTTCAATTTTTTTCTATTCATAACCTGAACTATTAACATAACACAACAAAAGTCATGAATCCGGAGGTGAAATTTCTCCCAAGAAAACAGCAGAAGCGCACAAAAAACCCGAGCCTTCGGCCAGGCTCGGGAGATATGTTCACTCATTCGTCTGCGGTTTCTGGTGCTGCTTTTGGTCTTCAGGAGGCTGCGTATTTCTTTCCATATCGTCCGTATCAGCGCCCATGCCTTTCAGGAAAGAAAACAGCAGAGTGACGGCCTTGTTGATTTCCGGGTCTTTTAAAGCGCGGACGATATCAAAATACCCCGTCTTCCTGCCGCTGTCTTTTTCCTCGACGGCCTTTGTGACGCCCGCATTGATTTTAACGATAAACGGCTCAAGCTGTTTTACATCGAGCATGCCGAGAACGCCGCTTAACAGCAGGAGATTTTTCAGCATATTGGCCGTTTCCGGAGTATTCGCCTTCTTCACGAGAATGTCCATCACTTTGTCTCCTTGGCCGAAGAGCCCGCGCAGAAGCGCCAAAACGCCGCGCTCGTTCATGTGCTGAAGAATGTGCAGAGATTCCAAAATCGCGTCTTTATTTCGTAAAAGAGCCGTCTCGATCTCTTCTAAGTCCTTTTTTCGTTTGTCTTCTTCTGTGACGGTCTGTTTTCGGATGCCGCTGATTGCCTTAGCCATTTTGCTGTTTCCCCCTTTTTACCGCGTCTCCCGGAAATACATAATCTTTACGCGCCCATTTCCGATCAACCCGGACACCGATCTGCGGCTGCGGGTTTCCGTAACGGAAATTGATTTTCGGAAGCGGATTAACGCCTTCTTTTTTCAAAATCTCCATCTTCGCTGATGTTTCTTTATAAGCCGGTGTATCGGTATCCTTATCCGCATAGCTGCTTGTCAAAAGGTTAATGGCGGCGTCTTTTGAATCGTTCATCGGAAGATAGACTTGTTTGCCTTTTACCCTGTCTGTGATGACGCATTTGACTTTCACATTTCCGTACGGTGAAGTCAGACGGACAAGCGTTCCGTCTTCCAGCCCTCTTTCTTCGGCGAGTTCGGGCGAGACCTCAAGGAACACACTCGGTGTTTTTTCGGATAT
This sequence comes from Bacillus sp. KS1, assembly GCF_020075515.1. Taxonomy (NCBI): domain Bacteria; kingdom Bacillati; phylum Bacillota; class Bacilli; order Caryophanales; family Bacillaceae; genus Bacillus; species Bacillus sp. KS1. Next base: position 37,669 of record NZ_JACAWW010000017.1, read on the forward strand.
TCCTTTTGATCGGTAAGTCAGATTTCCTTCGTGAAAATGCTCGAGCAGCCGCCCGTTATTCACATGGATATCATATTCTTCACCAAATTCTTTCGGCTCGGTCCACTGAACGGGATATAAAATCGCTTTGCCGTCTGAAAACGGGAACTTATCCGTAAATAAAAGCGGTGAATCGGTTCCGTCCGCTGCAACCGGCCATTGCAGTGAATTGTAGCCTTCGAGACGTTCGTAAGTGACGCCTGCATAGAGCGGCGAAAGCATTGCCGCTTCTTCCATAATGTCTGCCGGATGTTCATAGTGCCAATCAGCGCCCAGACGGTTGGCGATGTCCGTAATGATCTGCCAATCAGGCTTTGAATCGCCCAGCGGTTCAAACACTTCGTAAAGGCGCTGCACCCTCCGTTCCGTATTCGTAAACGTCCCTTCTTTTTCAAGGCTCGGGCTTGCCGGAAGCACGACATCGGCGAACTCGGCCGTACGCGAAAGAAAGATATCCTGCACAACGAAGAAATCAAGCTTTTCAAATGCGGCATGAACATGGTTAATATTGGAGTCGACAAGCCCCATTTCTTCCCCTTTTAAATACATGGACTTCAGTTTTCCTGAGTGGATGCCTTCGATCATTTCATGATTTGTCATTCCGATTTCTTTCGGAAGGTCTGTTCCCCAGCCCTGTTCGTACTTTTTGCGGGCTTTTTCATCCGTTACTTTTTCATAGCCGGGGAAGCTGTCAGGCATACTGCCGAAATCACTGGCGCCCTGCACGTTATTATGGCCCCGAAGCGGATATGAGCCTGCGCCGGGCTTGCCGTAATTCCCGGTCACAAGAAGCATGTTGGAAATGGCCGTGCTCGTATCACTTCCTCCGATATGCTGGGTGACACCCATCGCCCACAGTGCGCACACGCTGCCGGCTTCATGAATCATCCGGGCCACTTTGATTAGGGTATCCTTGTCCACACCGGTATGTTTTTCCGCATATTCCATTGTATAAGGTTCAAGGCTTTTCACAAATTCATCTAATCCGTTCACTCTCTCCTTCAGAAATGCAGTATCCGCCAAATCGTGATCAAGCAGATATTTCGATACGGCATTCAGCCAGACAATATCTGATCCGGCACGCGGCTGGAAAAACACATCGGAGCGCTCGGCCATTTCATGTTTTCGCAAGTCAGCGACGACGAGCTTCTGTCCGTGCAGCTTATGAGAACGTTTAATGCGTGTGGACAGGACGGGGTGAGACTCAGACGTATTTGAACCGATTATCAGAACAAGCTCAGCTTTTTCTATATCTGTAATCGACCCTGAATCACCGCCGTATCCGACCGTTCTGAACAATCCGGCCGTGGCGGGAGACTGGCAGTAGCGTGAGCAGTTGTCGACATTATTTGTGCCGATGACGGCTCTTGCAAGCTTCTGCATCACGTATGATTCTTCATTCGTGCATTTGGAAGATGTGATAAAGGCAAGTGCTTCCGGGCCGAAATGTTCTTTTATATCGGTAAATTTATCAGCGATCAGCTGCAGCGCTTCATCCCATTCCGCCTCCCGAAACGAGTCTCCTTCCCGGATAAGCGGTTTGGTAAGGCGCTTTTCACTATTGACGAAATCCCAGCCGAATTTCCCTTTCACACACGTCGAAATGCCATTTGCGGGCGCCTCTGCCTGAGGTTCTACCTTTAAAATGTCTCTTCCTTTCGTCCATATATCAAAACTGCAGCCGACACCGCAATAAGTGCATACGGTTTTCGTTTTCTTGATTCTTTCATCCCGCATGGCCGATTCCATATCCGATATGGCCAAAATCGATCCGTATCCGGTTTCGACCCCTTTTGTGATGTCAATCATCGGCCGAAGCGTCTCTTGGTTAATGCCTGTTAAATAGCCCGCTTCGCCTTCCATGCCTTTTTCCATCATGGCATTGCACGGACATACCGTCGAACAATGTCCGCAGGAAACACATGATGATTCATTGATCGGCACATCCTGATCCCAAATGACCCGCGGGCGTTTCCGCTCCCAATCAATACTTAACGTTTCGGTTACCTGTACGTCCTGACAGGCTTCGACGCAGCGTCCGCACAAAATGCACTGGTCGGGATCATATCGGTAAAACGGATTTGATTCATCTTTAGGATACGGTTTTTGATCGAACGGAATGCTTTGATGATTGATTTTCATTTCCTTTACGGTATTATGTACTTCGCAGCTCCCATTGTTGTAATCACAGACCGTGCAGTACAATTCATGGTTGTGCAAAATGTTGTCCATGCCGATAATCTGCGCTTTTTTCACATCAGACGAAAGCGTATCGATGACATCTCCGTCCTTTATTTGCGCGGAACACGAACGCACCAGTTCCCCGTTAACATTGACGATACAGGTATCGCACGTTTCAATCGGGCCGAGACTCGGATGATAACACACGTGCGGCACGTCAATTGAACTATTATTCAAAAGCTGCAAAACGGTTTGGCCGTCCGGCGCTTCCATTTCAACCCCATTGATTGTAACCTTCTTTGTATCAGCCATTTTCTTTTCCCCTTTCTGTACCCCTCTATACATCCTCTATGATTCCCAACCGGCCTTTCACTAAAACATCTCGTTTATCTCAGGAAACATACGGGTATGAGCGGTAAAAAGGAGGCGTTCACATATGTTGAAGAAAAAAACACTCGCCACGGGATTATCCGCCGTGATGCTCACTGGATGCGCATTCGGTGCAGAGGCATTTTCGGTTACACAGCCCGTCCATGCCGCAGCCGCTTCAAAAACGGAAAACCAACGTGCACAAGAACTGGTGAACAGCCTTTACCAATCGGCGTTTAAAGGGGAAATGCCGCAAAATGTGAGAGGCCTGAAAATCAACCAAAGCACAAGACAGGACGTTTACGATAAAATCGGCGAGCCGGAACAAAAAGCAGACAGCCGCAATCCATTTGATTTATACAGCTGGGACATGGGAAACCCCGGTTATGGATTTTCCTATCATAAAAACGGAAAAATCTCGGAAATACGCTATTTCGGAACAGGGGTCGAGCGGCGCTTAAACCTCGGCGGCGTCACACCTGACGTCTTAAGCAAACAAATCGGCAGCGCTGACAAAATCCTGACAGTGCCAAAAACGGGCGAAACAGATTACGTCTACCATACGGGGCAGTATGAGCTCCGCTTCGTCATCGGCAGTGACCAAAAAGCAGACCACGTCAACCTAAAAGCCAGATAACGCAAAAAAAGCGGCCTCCCGGGCCGTTTTTTTCATAGACAGCTTCTCCGTCGTTCCTTACAATACATGGGAGTACAAAAAAAGGGGAACAGTGTGAAGTGAATAGACATCCATTGACATACGGAATATATACCGTTTTTATCATCGCCCTCGGTTTGCTGTCCAGAACCGCATACATCACCGCCCTATTGCCCGGCATCATAAACGCTTATTTAGGAGATGCCTTGTGGGCGGCAATGATTTTTACAGGATTCGGGCTTTTATTTCGGCACATCCGGACGGAAACAGCCGCTATCCTGAGCCTATCGTTTTGCTGTCTGATTGAATGCAGCCAGCTGTATCACGCGCCGTGGATTGACGCAATCAGAAGCAGCACGCTCGGCGGGCTGATCCTCGGCTGGCAATTTGTCTGGAGTGACATTTTTGCCTATACCCTCGGGGTATGCGCTGCCGCACTTTTAGAATGGGCCGTAAAAAGAAACCGCCAGTCCCCTTCATAATCGGAGCATACCGCCGATATGAAGGGATAAGGAGGTGGAAGCTATGGATATCCCTGCGTTATCAATCGCTATGCACCAAGCATCTCTGGCGCAGAATGTAAATATCGCTTTAACAAAAACGGTCATGCAGCATGCACAGGCTGCGGCGGAAGAAACAGTGAAAATGCTGCCGTCCCAGCACCCGACTGCCGGCCACTCAATTGATGTGAAAGTGTAAAAAAAGATGCCGGATGATAACCGGCGTCTTTTTTTTGCCCGTTGTACGTACACCATACCGGGCATACAGGAATAAGGTAAACGGAACCAACATTTGAAAAGGAGGTTTTCCTCTTGTACGATCCTTTCTACCATGAAGACACAGCCGAGAGCCACGAACGGGTGCCATATCATTATCCGCGGCCGCCTTATTATTACCCCAGACCATATCCATACTACCCGCGGCCGCCTTATTATTTCCCCAGACCGTATCCATACTATCCGCGGCCGTATATCCCGTTCTATCCCTGGTATTAATGTTTGAAAAGAAATGACCGCAGACAGGAGGCTTCCCCTGTCTGCTATTCAACTTTGACCGACAGAATATACGGGAGAGCTTGAACTTTCTCCATTACCGCCGCTTTCCCGCTTTTGCTTTTCACCCTTCCCTTCACTTCAAGCACCGCCTTATTCAATTCATAGGACGTAATAAGAATTCCTTTTTCCTCAAGAGAAGTTAAAATATCATGCATGACGGCTTTCTCCTCAATCCTGAAACTGACAGACAAAGAATGCGCCGCCGGTTTAAACAGAAAATTTAACAATTCAAGCCCGATTAACGCCAAAATCGTGCCGCTGATGCCAATGACATACATACCTGCCCCGATCGTCAGCCCGATCCCCGACGTAGCCCAAATCCCCGCGGCCGTCGTAAGCCCCCGCACGACATGCCGCTGCAAAATAATCGTGCCGGCTCCTAAAAATCCGACGCCGCTGACAACCTGCGCCGCCACCCGGCTCGGATCAAAGGACGTATGGCTGTTGGATAACAAATCAAAAAAGCCGTATTTGGAAACGATCATCATCAAGGCGCTGCCGACGGCCACTAAAAAATGCGTCCTCAAACCGGCTTCCTTCGCCCTGAATTCTCTCTCCAATCCAATAAGAGCCCCAAGCAGACCCGCAACCGCCAGACGAATCACAAAATCAAGTTCCATCCGTCTCTCTCCTTTCCTTATCTTCTTACCCGCTTTTACAACCCAATCATGCGGTGTATCTTTTTTAAAATGCACCGACTAATTGACATAAGGAGGTTTTATGAAATATATTCTGTGGTTTTTTATATTATTGTTATTTAGCTTATTTATTTTGGGAGGATATAAAGCATCCGTTTCTCACCCGGATTTCCCGGTGCCATTATTCGCTATGCACAGCAAAACAAAGGAATATGGAAAAGGAAAATACGTTTCAAACTATACATACCGTTTCGCAAAAGAAGAAGAAGGTCCGAGCGGTTTATACCAATTGGAAATAGCCGAAAAAGGCTGGAAACTTAAAGGGCAGGAAGGACTTATCAAAACCTATGAAAAGCGAGGAGAACGTGTTTCACTTTTTTTCGGCACGGGGGAAATAAGCGTCATTGAAGAATGATCCTTCTCAAAAGGCGGCTGAAATCCGCAAACGGCATATCTTTTTAAACTTCCTTTATCTCTGCGAATCTATAAATTCAGCCAATATCTCAATTAAGGAACACCTTTCTGATCCAAAAAATGCCGCCTTTAATGAGAAAATCATTATACAAAAACAAAAGCGCAACTGAAAAAGAATAAGCATCCATAAAAAAGCCCTCTTTTTAAAAAGAGGGCTGGCTAAATAGGACTTTTTCTACCTTCAACACTGTAAACCCTATTATTAAGAACAGCTGTTGAAATATTTTGCAAAGCTCCTAAATTTTTTTGCGATTCCACCTATCCAAAGCAGAACCATTTTCTAAATATATTCATTTAGAACTCCTTCTGTTATGTCCTTGAACCACTTCTTTAGTTTGACCGCCAACTAAAGAATCCCCCCATCAAAAACTTCGGTTTCTGTTGGATATATTAATAGGGAGCGTTTTTTTAACACCCAAAGTTTGGGATAGAGTATCAAAAGATCTTACATAAAGATCACACTCAATCCAACTGCATCCCTCAAACAGAATGTCCGGCAATGACCTCAAAAAACGAGGTGAAATCTGTCAGTATCCCGTCAGCCGCCAGCTGTTTTTCTTCAAATAGCGCGCGGTTTTTTCCGAGCGGGTCAATTGCCATAATCTTGCCTGCACCTGCTTTTTTCGCCGCTGTGAGCCCCGAAAAAGCATCTTCAATGACTAAGCATTCTTCAGGTCTGAGGCCTAACTTTTCCGATGCGATGAGAAAAATATCCGGCGCCGGTTTTCCGGGGAAGCTCCCGTCATCAAACGTGACTTTGTCAAAATCAAACCACCGATCCAAATGAAAGACGTCAAAGTAAAACTCGACATTTTCCTTTACCGTAGCCGTGGCAATGGTCATCGGCGTTTCTGATTTTTTCAGATGGTTCAATACACCGGTCAGTCCCTTCGTCAGCTTTAACTCATCTTTGTTTTCAAGGCATAATTCTCTGTAGTAGGCTTCTTTTTCAAAAGACAGCTTCTCGATTTCTTCATTTGTTAAATCGCCGGAAATAAAATACGTCAGGATTTCACTGTTTGTTCTCCCGTGAATGTTAACGAAAATGTCTTCATCAGAAATGGTTTTCGGCGCGTATTTTTTCACCATGAAAAACCATGCTTTTTCGTGCAAATGCGAATCTTGAAACATCGTGCCGTTGAAATCAAAAATAACCCCTTTCATCGAACCGCCCGCCTTTTTTATTTTTTTGCGATTTTGACATCTACATATTGCTCGTAATGAATTTGAACATCTTTCATCACTTTATCATCCGTAATCAGATAGTCCATATCGTGCAAGTTATAGAACACGTAAAAATCTTCCCGGTTGAATTTTTTATTATCCGCCAGCAAAAATTTCGTCCGCGAATTATTCAGCGCGATTTGATGGGCTTCCCCTTCTTCAATGCTGTAAGAAGAAATCTCATCATTATGTATGCCGTTGGCGCTGATGAAGGCTTTCGTAAAATTGAATTTCTGCAGATTGCCGTTCACGATGGGCCCGACGAAGGCACCGGTATTTTTCCGGAAATCGCCGCCAATCAGGATGGTATCCGCAGTGTCACCATGTTTTAAAATATCAAATACGGGATAGTTGTTTGTGATAATCCTGATTCGCTTATGCAGCAAGTGTTTGGCTAAAAGTTCAATCGTCGTGCCGGGCCCTAAAAAAACGGTATCGCCGTCATTTACATATGAAGCTGCGAGTTCCGCGATCTTCTCCTTCTCCTCCATTTGAACACCCAGTTTTTCATTATGCGATAATTCGTGATCAATGGAATAAGATATGCTCTGTGCGCCTCCGTGAATACGTACAATTTTTCCGGCCTTATCCAGCTCGTCCAGATCTCTTCTCACTGTCATATCAGAAACTGCCAATTCATCGATAATATCACTCACCGTAATAAACCCCCGTGAGTTTACGATATCGATGATTTTTAAAAGACGTTCTTTTTTTAACATGTTCAATCATCCCCTCAACTTTACACACAATCTAACACACCGCGGCAATCTGGTCAACAAAAACAAACACTAACAAACAACATAATCAACATACAAAACAACGAAAAACTTATAAAACCCCTATTAAAACAGATTTTATTTCTTTATGAAGCTATTGACAACAAAAATGTATGCGTTTACTATTAAACAAAAGATAACAATTACAAACATTAACAAACTTCAATTCACACATTGGCGAAGGAGGATTCAGCAATGCTCAAATTACCTCATGACTTTATTTTCGGCGGGGCGACTGCGGCATATCAAGCGGAAGGCGCCACAAAAGAAGGCGGCAAAGGGCCTGTGGCCTGGGATGAGTTTCTTGAAAAACAGGGAAGATTCAGTCCTGATCCGGCAAGTGATTTTTACCGCCAGTTTCCGGAAGATATTAAACTATGTGAAAAATTCGGAATAAACGGCATCCGCCTTTCTATAGCCTGGACGAGAATTTTCCCTGACGGCACGGGCAAAATCAATCAGGAAGGTGTTGATTACTATCATCGTATTTTCTCAGAGTGCCATAAACGCAACGTCACCCCTTTTGTCACGCTGCATCATTTCGATACACCGAAAGGATTATTTGATCAGGGAGATTTCCTCAACCGCGCTGCAATAGAAGCGTTCGTCAGCTATGCGGAGTTTTGCTTTAAAGAATTCAGCGAAATCAGATATTGGAGCACGTTTAACGAAATTTATCCCACAGCCACCAACCAGTATTTACTCGGGGTTTTTCCGCCATCTGTTAAAAGTGATATCACAAAAGTCATTCAATGCCTCCATCACATGATGGTAGCGCATGCGATGACCGTCAATCTTTTTAAAGACGGCGGCTATCCGGGAGAAATCGGTGTCGTCCACTCATTGGAAACAAAATATCCCGCCAGTGACTCAGAAGAAGACCGCCACGCCTGTTTTCTGGATGACGTGTTATCCGTGAGATTCCTCCTCGACGCCACCTACCTCGGCTATTACTCCGAGGAAACCATGCGTGCCCTGGATGAAATCTGTGAGGCAAACGGCGCTTCATACGAGTTTTCAGACAGTGACTTTGACGTGATGAAAAAAGCTTCGACGCGCAATGATTATCTCGGCATCAATCATTATCAATGCCATTTCGTCAAAGCGTACGACGGAGAAACCGTTATTCACCATAACGGAACGGGCGATAAGGGCACTTCGGTCTATAAAGTAAAAGGAATCGGCGAAAGAATTTACAAAGAAGGCCTGAAGCGGACCGATTGGGACTGGCTCATCTATCCTGAAGGCATGTATGACATGCTGATGCGCATCAAACGGGACTATCCGCAATATAACAAAATTTACATTACCGAAAACGGCATGGGCTATAAAGATGAGTTTGAAGACGGCATCATTATGGATAAGGCAAGAATCGACTATTTAAAAGTCTATTTAGAAGCCGTTAGTAAAGCGATTACCGACGGAGTCAATGTAAAGGGGTATTTCTTATGGTCCTTAATGGATTTATTTTCATGGACCAACGGCTACAACAAACGTTACGGTCTTTTTTACGTCGACTTCGACACCCAAAAACGGTATCCGAAAGAATCGGCCTACTGGTACAAACTTGTAAGTGAAACAAAAACAATCATTTAACGATCATACATGATGAAAAGAGTCTCTTTTCATCATGTGTGCCGTCTTTAGGAGGTTTTTTCATGACAAAGGAAGAATTGCAGATGCTCGGTTTTGAAATTGTCGCCTATGCCGGTGACGCCAGAAGCACTTTATTGAAAGTCCTGAAAGAAGTCCGTGCCGGAAACTACGAAAACACGGAAGCAGCATTGAAAAGCGCCGATGAAAATTTAACCCTCGCCCACAATGCGCAAACGAAAATGTTAGCTGAAGAAGCTGACGGCAAGGATATGGAATTAGGGTTTATTTTCGTTCACGGTCAGGACCACTTGATGACAACCCTTTTGCTCCGTGATCTTATTCAGGATTTTATAGAACTCTACCGAAGCCGCCGATAAGGAGTGGAAAAATGAATGGTATCATCAAGCAAATCGAAAAGGGAAAACCGTTTTTTGAAAAAATCTCAAGAAACATTTATTTAGGCGCGATCCGCGACGGCTTCTTAACGGCCATGCCTGTTATTTTATTCGCCAGCATTTTTATCCTCACCGCCGCTGTGCCGGAAGTATTGGGTTTCACTTGGCCTAAAAGTGTTTCTGAATGGCTTTGGAAAGTTTATAACTATTCAATGGGCGCCCTCGGTCTGATCGTTGCGGCAACAAGTGCGAAATGCCTGAGTGAATCAATGAACCGAAAAATGCCGAAAAACAAAGGGATCAATCCCGTTTCAGCGATGCTTGCGTCAGTCGTCGGGTTTCTCATTTTAAGCGTCACTCAAATCGACGGCGGATTCTCCACGGAATACCTCGGCACAAAAGGTCTTTTAGCCGCTTTTGTATCCGCTTTCATAACAGTGAACGTTTACAGATTCTGCGTGCTGAAAAATATTACGATTAAAATGCCTAAAGAAGTACCGGGTACCATTTCACAAACATTTAAAGATGTTTTTCCGTTCGCTTTTTCCGTTCTGGCCATGGTAATCATTGATTTACTGATCAGGAACACGCTGAACGTATCTTTTGCAGAGGCTCTCTCCTCTCTCTTATCGCCATTTTTTACCGCCGCAGACGGTTATCTTGGGATTTGTGTCATTTGGGGAATGATGGCGCTGTTCTGGTTTGTCGGCGTTCACGGACCTTCTATTGTGGAGCCGGCCATCGCAGCTATTATTTACTCAAATGTAGAGGCGAACCTTCAGCTTCATAATGCCGGTGAGCAGGCGTCCAACGTGCTGACCGTCGGACTCGGGAACTTCGTCGGCACAATGGGAGGGACCGGCGCAACCCTTGTTGTTCCGTTTATCTTTCTTCTTTTCGCGAAATCCAAGCAATTGAAAGCAGTCGGAAAAGCATCCGCGGTTCCGGTGTCTTTCGCAGTAAACGAACCTCTGCTCTTTGCTGCGCCGATCATTTTAAATCCTTATTTTTTCATTCCGTTTGTTGTAACGCCGATGGTGAATGTCTGTCTGTTTAAATTTTTCGTGGATGTCATCGGAATGAACAGTTTTATGTATGTTCTTCCGTGGGCCACCCCGGCGCCCGCCGGCTTGATTCTCGGAACCGGCATGGGGCTCTCGGCTTTTGTGCTGACGGCTGTATTAATCATTGTCGATTTCCTGATATACCTGCCATTCTGTAAAGCTTATGACAAAGTATTAGCGGCGAAAGAAGCCCAACACACCGAGCCTGAAACCGCGCCGCAAACATTACAGCCCGTCATGGCCGGCGCCTCAGAAGACGCGTCCTCCGTCATCAGCACAAATTTTCAGGAATCCTCATCCGCCTTGGAACACGGCACCAATGTGTTAGTGCTGTGCGCCGGAGCGGGAACGAGCGCCATGCTTGCGAACGCACTGACAGAAGGAGCCGAAGAATACAACGTGCCGATTACCGCCTCAGCAGGCGCCTACGGTTCCCATTACGACATCATGAAAGACTTCGATATGATCATTTTGGCTCCGCAGGTCGGCTCTTATTACGATGACATTAAAGAAGATGCGGACCGCCTGCATGTGAAACTCATCGCAACGAAAGGAGCGGAATATATCAGTCTCACAAGAAATTCACAAAAAGCCATTCAGTTCATACTGGAGCATACCTCAAAATAGAATCGGAGGTTTATCATGGATGCCAAACTTTTGAAATCAAGATTCGAAGACATTTTCCAGAGAAGTAACGGGGAACTGTTTTTCGCACCCGGCCGGATCAACCTGATCGGGGAACATACGGATTATATAGGCGGCCACGTTCTCCCCTGCGCGATTACGATCGGAACTTATGCCGTATGCGCAAAACGCGAAGATCATCAGATCCGGTTATACTCAGAAAACTTTCCTGACAGCGGCATTGTCTGTCTTGATCTTTCCGCCACAGCATACAAAAAAGAAGACGGCTGGGCCAATTATCCGAAGGGGATGATCCATTACCTTCTTAAAGCCGGCGGCCAAATAGACAGCGGAATGGATATTCTTTTTCACGGTACGATTCCAAACGGAGCCGGTTTAAGCTCCTCCGCTTCTATTGAAATGTTAACCGGTTCCATTTTAAGAAAGTTATTCAGCCTGGATGTTTCAGATACTGAACTGGCGCTTATCGGGAAAAGAGTCGAAAATGAATTTATCGGCGTGAATTCAGGCATTATGGATCAATTCGCAGTGCAAAAAGGCAAAAAGAACATGGCCATTCTGTTAAACTGCGATAAGCTTGAGCACGAAATGATTCCGGCTGCTTTTAACGGATATAAAATCGTCATTATGAATACGAACAAGCGCCGGGAGCTGGCGGCTTCAAAATATAATGAACGCCGCAGCGAATGCGACGCAGCTCTTTCAGAACTGCGGCAATATCGGAATATCGCATCACTTGCGGAATTGACGGCAGAAGAATTCAACGAACTCGAATCCCTTCTCTCCTGTGAAACTTTGCGTAAAAGAGCCCGGCACGCGGTCAACGAAAACGAGCGGACCCTCTCAGCCGCGGAGGCTCTCAAATCGAATGATTTGAAAACGTTCGGCGAGCTGATGAATGCGTCCCACCGTTCTTTACGCGATGATTATGAAGTGACCGGTGACGAATTAGACGCGCTCGCTGAAGCAGCCTGGAAAGAAGGAGCGCTCGGAGCGCGGATGACTGGCGCAGGGTTCGGAGGCTGCGCCATAGCCATTGTGGAAAGTGAAGAAACCGCCGGCTTTACCCGGGCCGTTTCATCTCACTACCGCAGCAGGACAGGACTTGAAGCTTCTTTCTACATCGCGGATATAAGCGATGGCGCGGCTGAATGGAGGGAAAAATAAATCATGGCGATTCTCGTTCTCGGCGGAGCCGGCTATATCGGTTCTCATGCAGTTGATCAATTATTAAACAAAGGATTGAAAACGATAGCTGTTGATCATCTGCAGACAGGCCACCGGAAAGCCGTTCATGAAAAAGCAGTCTTTTACTATGGAGATATCCGTGACAAACCGTTTCTTCGCTCTGTGTTTGCGAAGGAAAACGTAACAGGCGTTCTCCATTTTGCCGCTCAATCCCTTGTCGGCAAATCAATGAAAGACCCTCTTTCATATTTCAATAATAATGTGTACGGTACGCAAATTACGCTGGAGGTCATGCAGGAATTCGGGGTGAAACACATTGTGTTTTCTTCATCCGCCGCTGTATACGGCGAACCTGAAAAAGTGCCCATCACAGAAGACATGCCGGAAAAGCCGGAAAGCGCATACGGCGAATCAAAACTCATGGCAGAAAAAATGCTGAAGTGGTGCGAAACCGCCTGCGGTATAAAATATGTCTCGCTTCGGTATTTTAACGTTGCCGGCGCGAAAACGGACGGTTCCATCGGAGAAGATCATCATCCGGAAACCCACCTTATCCCTATCCTTTTACAAACCGCGCTCGGTCAGCGCGAGGAGGTTTTGATATTCGGCACTGACTATGAAACAAAAGACGGCACGTGCATCCGCGATTATGTCCATGTTTCCGATTTAATCGATGCCCATATTCTCGCTCTGGAATATTTGCAAAACGGCGGAGACAGCGGCATTTTCAATTTAGGATCAAGCAGCGGTTTTTCCGTATCAGAAATGGCGGAAGCGGCCCGGCAAGTGACCGAAAGAGACATAAAAGTAAGAGCGGCCGCAAGAAGACCCGGTGATCCAAGCACCCTCATCGCTTCCAGCGATAAAGCGCGGAACATTCTGGGCTGGAATCCGAAACAAACGGACATATCGGAAATCATTGCGTCAGCATGGAATTGGCATCGGCATCATCCAAACGGATACAAAGACAAATGAAATGGAGGCGGCGGTCATTGAAGTTTTTGAATCAGTGGCAGGGTTTCTGAAAGAAAGCACTGTCTTAGGCGACATAAATGAAACAGATGTGATTTACACAAGAAACAGACTTCTCGATCTGCTCGGACTGACGGATTATGCAGAACCGAAACATATCAAGAAACAAAACAGGCTTTACTATTTGGACGAAATGGTGAAAGACGCGGTAAAACGGTCAATCATTAACGATACGCCGGCTGAAAGAGACATGCTGGGAAGCAGAATCATGGACGTGATCACACCGGCCCCTTCTCTGATCAATGCCGCATTCAGCGAATTGTTATCAGATTGCCCGAAAAAAGCAACAGATTACTTTTACCGACTGAGTCAAAACAACGACTATATTAAGACGCGGGCCATTCGAAAAAATATCGTGTACCGCTCAATAACACCTTTTGGGGAATTGGACATCACCATTAATTTATCAAAACCGGAAAAAGACCCTAAAGACATCGCCGCGGTAAAAAACAGTCCGGAAAACCGTTATCCGACATGCCTGCTCTGTATGGAAAACGAGGGGTATCCCGGAACACCGCATCACCCCGCCCGTTCAAACCACCGCATCATCAGGCTTGACTTAGCGGGAGAACAGTGGGGTTTTCAATACTCTCCTTATGCGTATTACAGCGAGCATGCCATCTTTCTATCAAGCGTGCACAAGCCGATGAACATCAGCCGCGGCAGCTTCAGAAGGCTTCTGGCCATAACGGAAATCTTCCCGCATTATTTCGCGGGATCAAACGCAGACTTGCCGATCGTAGGAGGCTCCATTCTTTCTCACGATCATTATCAAGGCGGCGCCCATGAGTTTCCGATGGCAAAAGCGGGTTCCCTCTACCCTTTTCATATGCGTCATTTTCCAGACGTTCAGGCCGAAGCCGTGAAGTGGCCGGTATCAGTGATCCGCCTTCGCGCAAAAGATCCGGATTTGCTGACAGATGCCGCTGCGTATGTTTTTGAAAAGTGGCGGGAATATTCAGACGAAACCGTCAGCATCATCGCAAAGACAAATGAACCCCATAATACCGTCACCCCAATTGCCAGACGCAGGGGAACGGATTTCGAAATGGATCTCGCTCTCAGAAACAACCGCACCTCCGAAGATTATCCGGATGGCATTTTTCACCCGCATCAAGATGTCCATCACATCAAAAAAGAAAATATCGGTCTGATTGAAGTGATGGGACTCGCCGTTTTACCTCCCCGCCTGAAAGATGAACTGGCAGAAGTGAAAAAGTATTTACTGAATGAACCTCATGACATCAAAGACATTCATCTTCCGTGGGCTGAAAACATCAAAGCGGATGAAGACGTAACACCGGAAAATGCAGCCGCTGTTTTACAAAAAGAAACCGCGAATGTATTTTTACGCGCGCTGACCGATGCAGGCGTTTTTAAAATGACACCCGAAGGAATTCAGGCGTTTCAGCGTTTCACGACGTTATTGGAGAATGGCAGCTGAAACATTCAGAGTGAAATCAATCAACAATCTTTTTTATCAGGAGGTATTGTGATGTTCAAAAACCGATTGAAACGTGTATTTGTAAACGCAATCTGTCTTTCTCTCATTTTCACTGCTTTTACATTCTTTGAGAAGTCTCCTAAAGCAAAAGCGGATGCCCCGTTTGCCTATGGCGCTGATATAGGATGGCTGAAACAAATGGAGGACGAAGGTGTGCGCTGGCTGGATGACGGCGGAAAACAGAAAGATGCCTTGCAGATTCTTAAAGATCACGGAATAAATGCCGTGAGACTGAGAGTGTTTGTGAATCCGCCAAGCAGCTATTATTGGCTGAAAGACGGCACAACATGGACCATGCTCGGCTATAGTGACAAAGCGGGCGTACTTGCGGCGGCCAAAAGGGCAAAAGCGTTAGGAATGAAGGTAATGGTTGACTTCCATTACAGTGATGTGTTCGCTGATCCCGGCCACCAGATCAAGCCGAACAAATGGACCGGCTATTCAAACAGCCAGCTGCTGGCAGCCGTGTATAACCATACGTACGATGTCATGAAAGAACTTAAAAATCACGGCATCTCCCCTGATTGGGTGCAAGTAGGGAATGAAATGAATTCAGGAATTTTACTGCCCGACGGCAGCACGAGCGATTTCAGCAAATTGACCGCCTTACTGAACAGAGGCTATGACGCCGTGAAATCCGTCAGCCCGGCCACCAAGGTCATCAGCCATTTGGCACACGGCACGGACAACAGCCTATTCAGATGGTGGTTTGATCAATTCTTTAAAAACGGAGGAAAAACCGACATCATCGGCGTTTCGTTCTATCCCTATTGGGAAGGTAAGCCGTACTGGGAGCTCACCAGCCATTTATCATCTAATTTGAATGACATCGCCTCACGCTACAACAAGGAAGTCATGGTGGTTGAACTGGGCGGAGATGAAAATAATCCGAAAGATTCCTACTGGACCATAAAAGACACCATAAAACTGGTTAAAGCCGTTCCGAACGGCAAAGGAACCGGCGTATTTTACTGGGAACCCGAAGCTCACTCCAGCGTTCTGTCAGACGCGTATCCATTAGGCGCAACCGCCAAAGTGTCTAAAAACGTCTTGAAATACACAACCGCAATTGACGCTTTTCATGACGCCGCAACAGGAAAATGATTGATGCGAATCTCAAGCAGGCTCATTGCGCAGCCTGCTTTTTTATAAAGCTGTAGTGTTGGCCTGTTATGAAACAGAGCAAGTAACGAATACGGAAGGAAAAATACTCGAAAACCCACGTTTCGGTTAAAAAGCCGCTTTTTAAATAGAATACTTCTTCTGTTCCCCCTCCTTCTTAATTTCTGCGCACTATCTCTCATTTCCTAAATAATAACTTTACGATTGTTGAAAAAGAAACAAACATTTTATAATATTGTGTAAGCACCACCGAGCAGGAGGACGGGCCATGGACAAAAAAGAACAGCTCCTCACGAATTTCAGGGACTTTTTTAACAAGATGGTGTGGCTGAATAGGCTGAAGATGGAAGAAAGCCTTAAGGGGCATAAACCTTCTGAAGTGCATTGCATCGAATTCATCGAAAAAATTGAAGACGCCAATGTGACTAAACTTGCGGAGTCCCTTTATATGACAAGAGGCGCCATAAGTAAATTAACGAAAAAGCTTATCAATAAAGGCCTTATCGAAAGCTATCAGAAGCCGCTTAACAAGAAAGAAATCTATTTCAGGCTTACTGAGCAAGGAAAAGTCATTTATAAAATTCACGAGAAATTGCACAAAGAGTTTCAAGAACGGGACAAAATCGTGTTTGAACAAGTAACCGATGAACAATTTGACACGATGCTGAACTTCGTGGAAACATACAGCAGGCATTTGGATTCAGAAATAAAGAAACTTGGTGCAGACACATAGGCAGCCCTTCTCCATGAAAACGGGCTGCCTTTTTATATCCCTCTTATTGTTGACAAAGAAACAAAATCACTCTATTATTTTGTTGACAAGGAAACAAATATGGAAATTTTGAGAGGAGAATACTATGTCAACACATAAAAGAAAGGAACTTCGGATGCCAAAAGAAGTTCTCACAGCCGCCTGGGCTATTGCACTGGGAGCAATCGCTCCAATGCTTGACTCTACGATGGTAAACATCGCCATCGACAAACTGACCAAAGACTTCAACACGACATTGGATACCATTCAGTGGTCCGTTACAGGCTATGTCTTAGCACTTGCGATTGCAGTACCCGTATCCGGCTGGCTTATGAATAAATATAACGGTAAGAAAATCTTCATCGGCTCAGTCATCGCCTTTGGTGTCATTTCTGTTTTTGCGGGGATGAGCCGTGACGTTTCCAGCTTCATCTTCTTCCGATTGCTTCAAGGATTCAGCGCCGGCATTATGACTCCGCTTATGTCAACACTCTTGGTTAAAACGGCAGGTCCGGAAAACCTGGGAAAAGTGATGGCAATCGTCAGCACCCCTATGATCTTCGGCCCGATTTTAGGACCTGTCATCGGAGGCTTCATCGTCCAAGGCGCTTCATGGCATTGGATTTTTTACATCAACGTGTTCATCGTTTTGATTGCTGCACCGCTTATGATGAAAACCATTCCAGACTTTGAACCATTCAACAAAGATCGTAAACTCGATATTTTCGGGATTATCAATTTGTCATTAATGAGCGCGGGATTGATTTACGGTATTACGAAAGCGGCGGAGCATGCATCATTTAACAATAGCGACACCATTTTATGGGCGGGCATCGGTCTTGTTTCAGCAGCCATTTATCTTGTATATAATCTGATCAAGAAAAACCAAACCGTGCTGCCTATGAATTTGTTTGCAAACAAGAGCTTCTTATCATCTTCGATCGGGTTGTTCTTAGCGAATGTTGCCATCATGGGGCCGATGTTAATACTTCCGCTGTTTTTTCAAAACATTCGTCATTTCACGGCAGTCGGAGCAGCACTCGCTTTAATCCCTCAAGGAGTCGGAATGCTCGTGACTCGTCCGCTGATCGGAAAAATGATTGATAAGATCGGTGCGAAATACGTGGTTACGGTCAGTCTTGTTCTTTCGCTGATCGGATCTATCCCGCTTATTTTTATCACCGATAACACAAGTATGATTTGGATTTCCGTCGTATTATTTATCCGCGGCACCAGTTTTGGAGGAATTATGCTACCATTGATGAGTGACGCTTATACAGGCCTTGACAGCAAACAGCTTCCCGAAGCAGGTGTCGGTATTCATATGATTGAAAACCTCGGTTCCAGCTTTGGGTCAGCTGTGATCGCAACCGTTACCGCAACTGTCATACAAGGATTGCAGCCGACGATTCCGAACAGTTTAAAAGGCTACCATGCCGGATTCTTAGTATCCGTCATCATCCTTGCGGCTATCTTCATTCCAAGTCTGTTCCTTACCCATAAAAAGACTGCAGTATAAAGAACTTTTTAAAGTAAAAAACCCTTGCGCAGCAAGGGTTTTAGTGAATGAAACTGATGATTGTTGCCGGCAGAGTCAGCCAACAATAGACAAAGCCTTTTACTCATTCACATTGCTTTTCATTAACCATTCTACTTCCGTTAATTCTTGTTTTTGAACGTCTTTTGTATGTTTTTTCGTAAAATGGACTTTAACAGCTTCTTCGTTTTCCCAAATCTCCCAAAGCATGATTTTGCGTTCTGATGGTTCGAGCGGATGAGCATGGAACTGAATACAGCCTTCTTCTTTGTTCGTTTCTTCCTCAAGTTTTTTGAATTCCTTCATTATTTCATTAAGGTCTCTGTCGCTGATGATTTTTAAGCATGCCGTTATGTAATGCATCGAAATTCGCCCTCTTCCCATCTTTTTATGGCTTTACATTATAACATGTATCGAAAAACGAAACCGGCATACCGCATTCTCAACATATAAAAAACCGTCCATAAAAAATGAACGGCAATGTTTATTTAAGAGCATTAAGAGCGACTTTTGCAGCCTCAGCGATAAGAGTATTATTATAATCGGCATCTTCCGTAAACCGGTTTGACAGAATTGCCAAAACAATTGGGGCTCTGTCAGGCGGCCAAACGATCGCAATGTCGTTTCGTGTGCCGTAGCTTCCGGCTCCGGATTTATCGCCGACTTCCCATCCTGCAGGAGCGCCTGCCCGAATCAGTTCGTCGCCGGTAGCGTTGCCCCGCATCCAATCCGTTAAAATCGTGCGCTTGTCAGTCGTGAGAGTGTTACCCAAAGCGAAAGTCTTAAGGTCAGTTGCCAGTGCTTTTGCGGTGCTTGTGTCACGACGATCCCCGGGAATCGCCGAGTTTAGATCCGTCTCGAATCGATCAGCTTTCGTTACATGATCCCCGATCTGTTTCAATGACTTTTCGAAACCTTTAGGGCCGCCAAGCTGCTGCAGCAATAGGTTCCCGGCGGTATTATCGCTGTAACGGACAGCGGCTTCTGAGATTTCTTTCAGGCTCATGCCTGTATCCAGGTGTTTTTCTGTGATTGGAGAATATGTAACTAAATCGTCTTTACTGTAGCGGATGATGGCATTAAGTTTTTCATTTGAGCTTTTCTTCAGAACAGCAGCCGCGGCCAGAACTTTATAGGTTGATGCGTAAGCAAACCGTTCATTCGGCCGATAAGCGATTGTCTTGTTTGAACCTGTATCAATCGCATAAACGCCGAGCCTGGCATCAAATTTTTTCTCAAGCTGAACAAATTTCTGATTCGTTATACAGCTTGTCATTTTTGTGTTTTCTATAGACTTCGCTTCAGCATGCGCTGAGCCGAATAAAGGATTGAAACCGGTAAAGCTTAAACATAAAAGTCCAATGCATAGTCCAACTTGTATTCCCGCTTTATTTTTCACATTCAGGCCTCCTCATTATAATGTTTTTGTATACATCTTCTAATAAACAACACAAACAGGAAAACAGTCAATATATTTCCTTTGAACGATTAAATCCTGCATTCTGATTCCTCTCCTTATTAAATGCGCCGCCCTTGCCGCGTTTAAATGTTTGCATGTTTCGTGTTCATCATCTACTTGTTATCCCTCCGTGCAAATAAAAACGGACACAGTCAGAGCACAGTGAGCTGTGCAATGATCAGTGTCCGCAGGCTTTCCGTCTTGGACCTATATATGTTCTCTTGCAGACTATAAAAATCATAAGGTAAGTTAACAAACGCATTACCTTAATCTCGCCAGTCAAAAAATTATATCATTTTATATATTTCAATAAGATTATTATCTGGATCTCTGAAATGAGCAACTCGTGCACGCCATTCCTGACGATCATGTGGTTCATTGACGCATTTAATCCCTTGCTTGTGCAGATAGTCATACGTTTTATCAACATCTTCTACCTTAAATTGAAGCAAAAATCTCGATTGCGCATCTCCGTCTAAAGATTTTCTTTCTTCTCCAACTATTTCAGCCATATTTTCTCGAGATAAAAGCTCTATTTTCGTTTCTCCATTATCGAAAAGTGCATATTCCATTTCCTTCTCTAACCAACTTATTGGAAGTCCTAATGAATCTTTGTAAAACTCGACGCTTTTCTTAAAATCATTAACCAATAGTCTAATTTGCAGCAACTTCATATTGAACGCCTCCTATCATTTTACTAGCCATTCATTTAATCATACAATAGGGACCTGACAGCATTATGTCAAGTTTGCATAAAAAAATTTCCCATACTGCACCAAAATTTCGGGTGAAAGCCTTCGGAGATTCATGAAACTGCGTTTGATCAATTCACATTCTTAGTTTGAATTCTCCTCCTCTCCACCGTGAAGGCTCCGGCCATGTAAGTCGCGCATCCGTAAACATCCGGCCCCCCGCTTCTGTAAGTAATACAGCTGATAGAATGATTGACTGAATCGTTTTATCACCGTCATTGCTTCCCCTGCTTTTTATATTCTGCGATTTCCTTAGGGGTAGCCTTTCGGACTCCGTCTGTGTCTGTCCTGTTTGCCACTTGAACGCCTTCCATGTTTTTTATCTCGCTGACTACTCCCAAATGCTCTAAATACACATGATCACCAATCTTGAAACGATTCAGTTTGGCCCGCTCCTCGGTCATGCTCCTGTATTCAGTCGCGGCTTTCATTTTTAATTCAGCCAGACACATTTGACAAAGGGTTACTGTTACAGAATTGCCGTTAAAATCAGTAAACGAAACCGCTCTGACAGATTCCTTTTCCGGGTGCATCGTGCATGTTTTCTTCATAGGTGATGGCCGTGTAAATTCAATCATGCCGCTTCCTCCTCAAAAAAAAGTCTTTTCGTCCCTCTGACATAGCGGTAGATGAACGGGAAGTTCCATGCACCCGCATTATAACCGTCACAATACATGGAGATTTGCCTTTCCTTCGCCGTCTGACGGATTTTCATACATCCTTCATAGCTGTAAGCCTATATTCCTTTATATTCCCAATGCTTGCCGTACTTCCCTGTTAGGTTGAAGTTTCTAAAGCTGTTGACCAGTTGCCGCATGTTGGTTCCGTGCGAAAAGTCGTATCCCAATTCATACGGGTGAATTTCAGCCCTCTAATATGTGTGTATGCTATGCTTTTTAAAGGAGGTGCATCACATGATGTTCTAACAACCGATTCAACCTGAAGCTAACTCTTCTCCAATTCCCGATCATAAAATAAGTAAATTTACCCAGAACAAATTAATCATTTTGCACTTTCAAAATACTTATTTGTCTTCCCCTTCATTCCTACATGATAATATCTTGTTAAAGTATTTCGAATGAAAGGATATGGTCATGAAAGTTTTCGAAGCAACCACCCTGCTGGCCGCTGCCAAACAGCGCGCGGGTGAATACAAAAAACTGCGCGGCCAGATGGTCAATCTGAAAAAAGCGTTTCAAGGCATGGCTGATCTCGGTGACAGCGACTTCTCAGGCCGGGGCGCTGACAACATCAAAGCCTTTTTCCAAGACCACGCCGGCGTCACAGACAGCTGGCTTGATCTGATCGATATGAAAATCGCATTTCTCACAAGCCTTCCCGGTAAGGTCGAAGACGCCGGACTTTCCAATTCGCATCTGGAGGAATCATTTCTGGAGCATGAGCTTACCCACGCCCTCAGTAAATCAAAGGCCATTATGGAAGGGCAAAAAAAGGACATGGGGTCCATCCTCGGAGAGATCGAAGACATCATCTCGCTCGAATTATTTTCAACCGAAAGCACAGATCAGAAGCTTTCTTCAGCTGACAAAAAAAGAAGCGAAACGATACATAAGCTCGGCAAGCTTGATCACGATCTAACGAAGGAATACACAGAAACCGAAGCGAACGAACAGTTCATCCAGGCCGATTTTCAGCAGCTCCAAAACGCCACAGGCAAAGGAAAAAGCGCCACGCCGCTTCACTACAACGCTAAGGCGTACCGTGAAAGCGACATCCATAAGAAAAAAGGCGAGATTGCAAGACATTCGGATGCTTATTTGACGATTAAAAAGGAAGAAGCGAAAGAGCGGGAAATCCAGGATCTGAAGAAAAAGCTGGCCGCTGGTGTCACCGATCCGGATGAATATTTGGAAATCGCGAAAAAGATCGGCTATGAAAATCTTGAACCCGCTCAGGTGCAATATGTGATGCAGCTTGAACAAGCAAAGCAGCTCGAAGAAGTCGGAGAAACAGCTTGGGATATCGTCAAAGGAATAGGCGTCGGCCTTTATGATGTGGGAAAAGACACCATAACCGGCGTCAAAGATCTGGCTGTCGGCGCATGGGATTTTTACCATCTCTCCGATGAACAAAAAGTCGCTAAAACCATATCGGCTGTGCTGAACACGCCTTCCTACGCAAAAATCATATGGACAAACCTAGCCGATTCATGGAATGATAAAATGGTTAACGGGGATGCGTATTCAAGATCACATTACATCACCTACGCCATCGGGAGCATTGTCGGACTCAAAGGTTCCGGCTCAGCTGTAAAAGTATCAAGCAAGCTCGCGAAAACAGGTGCCGCCAAAGTGGATAACGTCTTGGAAGCCGGTGAAAAAGCGGCTGCAAAACATGTAAAAACCGGGATTAAAAAAGGAAAAGACTATATCAATTCCGTTTCGAAAAATAAGTACCAACCCGTACTTGCCGGAATAGCACAGGATATTGAAAATACTCACAATGTGAAAAATACGCCTTTGTTGAAAAGTATTATTGAAGATCAGAAAGAGAGTGTTCTCAGTAAATCTGTGACTTCAAATTTTAGTACTGGAAAAAGCAAGTATACCGCCGATACAATGAAACATATTTATCATGGAGAAGTTAATAAACGCGGTAAAGCAGTTGGCTACCACCATGAAAGCATGATGGGCGGGAAGATTATACCAGGTACAGAAAAGAAACCTGACAAAAATGGAGTGTATATGGCGAAAGTTGAAGTCGGGTCTGTAAAAAAGATAGCGGATTCAAGTTTCTTTCCAAGAGAATGGAACCGCGCTGATGTATTAAAAGCAATTGACGAAGCTTATCATACTAGAAAACAAGTACGTTCAAATAAGTATAGGGGAATCACTTCAACAGGAATTAAAATTGAAATGTATTTAAATAGTGACGGAACAATAGCAACAGCATATCCGTTATATAAAAAATAATCTTAAAGGTGACCGTGACACATGAAATATTCATACAGGTTTGATAAAGATCCATTTGGTGATATAAAAATAGTTCTACCAGAAGAAATCAGCATTTTCTCTGACTTCATTGAAAATATTACCACAATAGAACAAACTGATGAGTATATAGAATACATTCAGAATGTTTTAAATGGGATACATGAGGATTTTGAAATTGATTTAAATGGGATAAGTGTATTGATAAAAAAAGATGTTACCGATGTTGAAAACCCTTTTTTAATCGATGACCCTTATAAAAACTCAATAGAAACAGACCAATTTAAAGAGTTGTTATTAATATGGAGAAATAAAATTCCTGAGATATTTAAAGATTAAGTACATTCATTATTCTACGAGCCGGTATTCAAATTTCCCAGAGGACCAAAATATTAAAGCCTTTCTCATAAGAGAGGGGCTTTATCTGTGTTTTCAATAGGATAGACTTTCTTCAGTCCGTAGATCCCATCAGCATCAGGCTGGCGGCAAAGAACCTTGCAGTATACAGCGAATGTACTTAAAAATCAGCTCAAAAAAGTTTCATCAGCAAACGGATATGTAAAAAACCCTTGCTGTGCAAGGGTTTTGATTATGATTCCGATTGGGCTCGAACCAGCGACCTCTACCCTGTCAAGGTAGTGATTAACTTCTGAAAGAAACAGAGGTATTCTCTCAAGTGATTCTGATGAAAAATTATCTTTTTTGACCAAAAATGAAGAGTTTGACCCCAAAAGGTAATATATCATACTTTGTTTGCATCCCATCTGAAGTTAAATCATAAAACAATTTTTTCCACCGTAAATCTAGTTTGGATTCCTGATGTTATTTAAATTACACAGAGCACTGGCGGACGTTCAGACTACTCGGCTCTCTAATAATATATTCTTTTTCCACGGTATAGACCTAGTCACCTTTCTATTAAAAGTTTGAAATCTGGAGAATCTATGTCTATTTGCACAATTTTCTTTCAATATATATAAAAATATGTAATTAAATCATTTTAATCTAAACTAAATTATGTAATAATTATTATAATATTTCCCACTATAACCAACTATATACTTTGTAGGGGAATTATAATAATTCATGAGGTGATATTAATGTACTATGCAACACTTCGTCAAAAACAAGGGGAATGCAGAGCTTTAAAGCAGCTTGAAGAGTTTGGAAATGATATATCTAAATTCGTGCCTAATATAATTATTAAGGATGCGAACCAAGATTGTTTAGATGATATTAGAAAGAGTTACAAGGGATTTGTTTTGCTAGATGTAAGAGATTGTGAACCAGAAGACATAGTTGTTTTAGAAGAGCTTCTTGAGAACAATTTAAATAAAGATTTTGAAATCATGTATCCAGTGGAATACATAGTGGATGATAACAGAAAAGAAGACAAAAAATATGTCCGGATTGACGAGTCTGTTGTTAACCAGTTCTTTATTAAATGGTTAAATCAAAACCAATCTTCCTTGCCTAACAGAGTTATGTTAGACTTTGAATTTATAGACAGCGAAAGTTCAAAAATATCCGAGTTCAAATCGGTGCTAGAATCTTTAAAGAAACACGAGATTATCATCATGAGTGGTGCTGTTCCACAAACTATACCAGTCTCTTCGGAAGAGAACTACACGCTAAGACGTTTTGAAAAAGACCTTTTTAAAAAGATTGAAGCTCTAGCACCAACCAATTCTAAACTTTACTTCGGTGACTACACTTCAGTTAGTCCAATTCTCTCAACTGGTGGAAGAGCTATTGTGCAAATAAAATACACTCTTAAAGATGATTACTGGTTTGTAAGAAATGGTTTACGTCGTGGAAATTACGACTTTGTGGATGTTTGCAAAGAAATCTCTAATTCCTTTGATTTTGATCAACAAAATTGTTGGGGGGATTCATTCATTCAATCTGTAGTCGATGAAAATGTAAATAAAGGTAATCCTTCAGTGTGGACCTCAATAGGAATTAACAAGCATATCGTGGCTTGTTTAAATGAGATATAAGGGGACAGGTGATTAATCACCTGTTTTTAGACATTTTTCAGTAAGAGTCGCACTCTATTCTTAAGCTTATTCTTAAGTGAGTTAGGAACTGTTTCGTCTAACCTTTTTATAACTTCTTGTTTAAAAAGCTCTCTTATTTTCCTTTTTGGAAGCTTTTTCCCAAGGTAATCATCCATCAAAGCTATTTTTTTCACATCTTCCGAAGATAACAAAGATATAAAGTCTTTAAAAGAAAGATTCGGGTTTAATCTTGCCTTCTTTATAAAGGATAAACGAACAGTATTTACTCTGGTTTTTTCAGCTACAATAATCCCCCAATGTTCGGGTACGAACTTAGTGATTGATTCTGCAAACTTCTGCCCCACTACTACGTAATTCATCTCAAAGTTCTTGTCATACTCGGGTATTTGCGTAGTTAGTCGTTTTATTGAATCAAAATCACTTTTTATTTCGTATGCAACCACATGTCCATTTACAGCTACTATATCTGCCCGGGCTTTTCCAGAGGGGACAGTTACCTCTTCGAAAACTCTACAGTCTTTATAAGTGGTTAGTCTAGAAATGAGAGTTGAGCGTATTTCTTTATCATCAATCTTTTTCATATTATCACCTACTACTCCATATTCTATACATCGATTTCGAATTTATCAATTACTTATAAGTGAACTCAATTTAAAATTTGAACATATCCTCTACAATTTACATTTATGCTTTTTAAAGTATCATTTGCTGCAAATATTATGATCCAAATTGAAGAAATACTGCAACAAATCCTCAGTCTATAAGCTGAAAAAGGCCCTTTCCATATTCGTAGGCAGGCCTTTTTTATACCTTAAAACATCCCATTCCAAACTCCTGAAATCGTCTTACTGCATACGCTGTCTTCGCACCATATGCGCCGTCGATTCCGAAGATCCGGGTAGTAATGAAGAGCCGCCAGCGCCGTTTGTATCTGTTTTACGGCCTCCCCTCGGGTCAATGGGCTTGTGACTTTAAAAATGCCCGCAGGCAGGCGGAAGAATGATTTTTTGCCGCCGGATGGAAAACCGGCAGATCCGGTCAGCTTTAATACTTGACCGGCTTTAATCAAGTTCGGGTCCTTGATGCCGTTCAAGCTTAGCAGGGTTGCCATGCTTACGCCTGTTTTTTGTGCAATTACAGAAAGGGCATCACCTTTCTTGACGGTGCACGTCGCCCTGCTGGTCTTAGAATCTGTTTTTGTGGTTTGGATACTTTTTTACCTCCAAGGCGTTCAAGTTCTGCAACGATGGCCGCTTTCATTTCATCCCAGCGCCCCTCATTTAAAATACGGTGCGGACAGTATTTTCCATTCCAGTCCAGTGGCTTTCTGATCCCGTCAACGCCTCTGCTGTCCGGTACCGCGCGCCACCTGACTTACTGTAGCAGATTTCTACTGCAATAGACTTACGGTTCCCGGTTCCGTTTGTGCCGTCGCCAGAGTGCCAAGCATTCCGGTTCAGCGGAATTCCCTGAATCACTTCTATATCACCGAGGGCAAAATGACAGCTCATCTATTCTGTTACCGATCATATAACTCTGATTTCATTGGAGACCGCCGGCGTCATTTCTTGTATTGTGAATGATTTTCGGATTGCCGCTGTATTTGTCATACAAAACTAAACTAAATATTCTGTTTTTCAAATGCCAAAAAACAGCAGGATTAACCAACTGCTGATAGTTATCACTTTAGCCGTTCAGTGATACAGAATTTTTGTATTTCTCTGTAATGAACAGGCTTCGGCAAAGACCGCCGCCTTAAAGGCGATGTTCATCTCCCTTGCAGTATACAGCGAATGTACTTCAAAATCAGCCCAAAAAAGCAGTTCCGTCCCTATTTAGATAAATAAAAATACTAAAGACAAAAATAAAAACCCTTGCTACGCAAGGGTTTTGGCTATGATTCCGACTGGGCTCGAACCAGCGACCTCTACCCTGTCAAGGTAGCGCTCTCCCAGCTGAGCTACGGAATCATGATATGTATGTGTTGCTGGGTATGTTGTTGTCTCTCTGACATTTATAATTATATATCCTGGTTTCTCATTCGTCAACACTTTTTTTATCTAAAATAAAAAAAGGGCGCGTCATAAAATTGACGGCGCCCTTTTCGTTTATGATCTCACTTGGGCGGGGGTTATTTTTTTCAATGCCTGTTCGAAGTCCCGTTCTAAATCTTCGGCGTTTTCGACTCCTACGCTCAAGCGCAGAAGGCCGTCTGTAATGCCGCGTTTCTCCCTCTCTGCTTTCGGCATGGCGGCATGCGACATGGCTGCAGGATATGAGAGAATGGATTCGACGGCGCCGAGGCTGACGGCAAATACCGGAAGCGATACGTTTTCGACCAGCTTTTTGACGGCTTCTTTGCTTTCCAATTCAAAGGACAGGACGGCGCCCGCACCGCTCGCTTGCCGTTTATGGGTATCAGCTCCCGGGTGTCCGGCAAGGCCGGGATAGTAAACGTTTTTGACGGCAGGATGCCCGTTAAAATAGGCAGCCAGCCGCTCAGCAGTCCGGCTCGCTTTTTCCAGTCTGACCTGCAATGTTTTTAAGCCTCTCAATACGAGCCAACAGTCCTGAACGCCGAGCACCGCTCCAAATGAGTTTTGCAGCTTATACAGCTGATTGCCGAGCTCTTCATCCTTTACGGCGGCAAGGCCTGACAGCACGTCACTGTGGCCGCTTAAAAATTTCGTCGCGCTGTGGAGCACGATATCTACGCCGAGATCAAGCGGACGCTGCAGAGCAGGCGTCATGAAAGTATTGTCAAGGTATGTCAGACAGCCGTGATCCTTTGCCAGTTTGACGACGCCCTTAATATCCGTGATGCCGAGCGTCGGGTTTGACGGTGTTTCCATATAGATGGCTTTCGTGTTCGGCCGGATGGCGCGCGCGACAGCTTCTGTGTCCGTCATATCGACAAAGGTATGTTCGATTCCGAAACGGGACAGAACCTCAGTCACCATGCGGAATGTTCCGCCGTACACATCCTCCGTGACGAGAACATGGTCGCCTTGGGATAAGAGCAGAAACGCCGTCGAAATCGCCGCCATTCCTGAGCTGAAAGCAAAACCTCTCGTTCCGCCTTCAAGACCTGCGATCGTTTCTTCAAGCGCTGTTCTTGTCGGTGTGCCTGAGCGGCTGTAGTCATATGTCCCGAATTCTTCAAATGAAGACTGATGGAATGTGGAAGCATGCTGGATCGGGACGCTGACGGCTCCGGTGGCTCCGTCTGTTTTAAATGGATTGTGCACGAGCTGGGTTTCCAGCGTCCAATTGTGATTACTCATATGACACGGCCCCCTCTTTTACTTGCTGTAATGCCTGCTTTACATCCCGCTTCAAATCTTTTGCATGTTCAATGCCCACTGAGAATCTCAGCAGACGGTTGCAGACGCCGTTTGCGATACGGATGTCTTCCGGAATGTCCATGTGCGTCTGTGTCGCGGGGTATGTAATAAAGCTTTCCACCCCGCCGAGACTTTCTGCGAAACAGATCGTTTTCAGCGCCTTTAAAAACGGATTGACCCATTCCTCTTTTTGCAGCCGGAAAGACAGCATCCCGCCTTTTCCGGGATATAACACGTCGGCGATTTCTTCTTCCTGTTCTAAAAATTCTGCAAGTTCACGGGCGTTTTCTTCATGACGGCGCATTCTGAGTCCGAGTGTTTTCATCCCTCTCATTAAAAGCCACGAATCAAACGGCGGGAGAACCGCGCCGATCGCATTTTGGTGATTAAACATGATCTCGCCGAGCTCTTCATCCTTAACGACAGCCAGACCGGCAAGGAGATCATTGTGCCCCGCTAAATATTTTGTGGCGCTGTGAATGACGATGTCCGCTCCCAGTTCAAGCGGGCGCTGTAGCACCGGGGTATAAAACGTATTATCCACAATTAAAAGCAGGCCGGCTTCTTTCGTAATCCGGGCGATTTTTTCAATGTCCGCCTCCTGCATTAACGGGTTTGTCGGTGTTTCAACAAATACCGCTTTCGTATTTTCCGTTATTTTGGAGCGTAAACAGTCTTCATCGCTGAAATCATCGTAAATAAAGCTTAAGCCGTATTTTCTCCATTCGTTTTCAAACAAACGGTACGTGCCTCCGTATAAATCGGAGGATACAATCAATTCATCCCCGCTTTTAAACAACGCCATAATGGTTTGAATGGCTGCCATTCCCGAGCTGAAGGCAAATCCTCTCGCACCGTTTTCCAACACGGCGATGGCGTCTTCGACGAGCTGGCGTGTCGGGTTTTTCGTGCGCACGTAATCAAAACCTGTAGATTCTCCTATTCCTCTATGGCGGTAAGCGGTGGACAGATAAATCGGCGGACTGACCGTTCCCGTTGCTTCTTCGCTTCTATTTCCGATTTGGGCTAATTTTGTATCAACATGCTGCGTCATCAGTAAGCACCATCCTTTTTCAAAAATAAAAAAGCCCCCTCTTCATAAGAAGAAGGAGCTTTTCTCTTCCTCTTATCTTCCAAGCATGTGAATCGCTTGCTGGATTTAGCACCTTGGCACTTTGCCTTCCCGCGGCAAAGCAAACCGGTTGCTGAGGTTTCAAAGGGCCAGTCCCTCCACCTCTCGTGATAAGAATATTGTTTTGTATTTTCTGATTGTTCTATATTAACGCACTATAAAATGAATTTCAATAACTTTTTTATTTATCTGAACTCTCGCAAGAAGTGCATCTGAAGAAAGAAATTTCTAATAATTCATGGTACAATAGGAAAAAACCATCAAGACAAGAAGCGGCCTGGAGGAATGCGATGTGGCATCAAAAAACGGAATCATTCATGAGAAAAAACTTTTCTCCCATGAGCTTGAAGAGGAAATGACCGTTTTGGTCTACCTGCCCGCCACCTTCTCCCCCCTGTATAAATATCATACGGTCATCGCTCAGGACGGCCATGATTATTTCAGATTAGGGAGAATCGGGCGGCAGGCGGAAGAGCTTATGTCAAAAGGGGAGATTGACCGCTGCATCATTATCGGCGTCCCTTATAAAAATGTGCGGGAGCGAAGAAACACATACCATCCAGAAGGCTCTAAGTTCGCCTCATATAAGCGGTTTATCGCAAATGAGCTCGTTCCTTTTATCGACAAAGAATACCCGACTTATCAAGTCGGATACGGCCGCACCATGATCGGGGATTCCCTCGGCGGAACCGTTTCGCTCATGACGGCGATTGACTATCCGAACATGTTTGGAAACGTCATCATGCAGTCTCCGTATGTTGACGGACACGTGCTGGATGCCGTCCGGCAGTCGGAGGATCTCAAACAGATTTCCGTTTATCATCAAATCGGAGAAAAAGAAACCGGCGTTCACACGACAGACGGCCAGGTTCTTGATTTCACCGTGCCGAACGAAGAGCTCAAACAGCTGCTGGAAAGCAAACAGTCTGAATACACGTATGAAACCTTCGACGGGGATCATAAATGGACCTACTGGCAGCCGCTCATCACGCCGGCGCTGAAAAAAATGCTGTAACCATTCATTTAAGGAGGGAACTTTCATGAAATACGGTATTGTTTTATTTCCATCAAAAAAATTACAGGATCTCGCAAATTCGTACCGGAAACGCTACGACCCGAGCTACGCGCTCATTCCTCCGCACCTGACGCTAAGAGATCCGTTTGAAGCGACAGAACAGGAAATCGAGCAGGTCGTGTCACAGCTGAGACAGACGGCGAAAGAGTCGCATCCGCTCGTTCTGAAAATCACAAAATACAGCTCGTTTTCTCCTGTGAATAATGTGATATATATGAAAGCGGAGCCGACGGAGGAATTAAAATCTCTGAGTGAGAAATGCTACTCAGGAGCATTATCCGGCGAGCCGGAATACAGCTTCGTTCCGCATGTCACGGTCGGCCAGAAGCTGTCGTCAGATGAACATTCCGACGTACTCGGACAGCTGAAAATGCAGGACATTTCCCACGAAGAAGTCATCGACCGTTTTCACTTGCTCTATCAGCTGGATAACGGCTCATGGACTGTGTACGAAACATTTTTATTAGGCGGAGGAGAATAACTGTTTGGAATCCATCATCGCAAAAACTGAAAAACAGCTAGACGACGCTTTTTTCGTCAGAAAAGAGGTCTTCGTTAAAGAACAGCACGTTCCGGAAGAAGAAGAGATTGATCAATTCGAGGACACGTCAGAGCATATAGTCATATATGACGGCGGCCAGCCGGTCGGAGCCGGCAGATGGCGCATGAAAGACGGGCATGGAAAATTAGAACGCATCTGCGTGATGAAAAGCCATCGTTCTTCAGGCGTCGGAGCCATCATTATGCAGGCGCTTGAAAAAGCGGCGGCAGCCAAGGGCGCCGACAGCTTTATCTTACATGCGCAGACGCAGGCAGTTCCGTTTTACGAAAAACAAGGATACCGCGTCACATCCGGCGAAGAATTTCTCGATGCGGGCATCCCCCATCTGGAAATGATAAAGGAACACAAACGATAAAATCAAAAGCACTCCTGCTATAAACAGGAGTGTTTTTTTTATGAAAATCATACTATTTCATGAAATTTATTTCATTTTATGGAAGGTTAATGTATGTTTAGTATACGAAGTATTACAATTCATACAAAAAATACAATTCATATTTCGGAGGGATAAACATGACGGCACCAAAAGGAAAACACATATTCGGGACTGTTAAAGTGGGTACAAAAGGACAGATTGTCATTCCTAAAGAAGCAAGAGATGTTTTCGATATAAATCCGGGGGATTCACTGCTTATGCTTGGGGATGACCAGCAAGGTATCGCACTTGTTAAACAAGAACTCTTTTTCGAATTTGCAAAAGATATTTTAAACGCTAAGCAAATAGATGAAGATAGCGAGGATGAGTAAATGCACGCGATTGAGCTGAAGCAATTAACGAAACATTATAAAGAAACCGCCGCCGTTGACCGTCTTGAATTCTCAGTTGAGAAAGGGGAATTTTTCGCTTTACTCGGTGAGAACGGAGCCGGAAAAACGACATTAATCAGTATGCTTTGCGGACTCCTTTCTCCGGATGACGGTGATGCATCAGTGTTTGGACACAGTATTTTGACTGATTTGGATAAAATAAAACCGAAATTGAATATGTCCCCGCAGGAAACAGCCATCGCTCCTCATCTAACCGTACGGGAAAACTTAGAGTTTATAGCCGGAGTCTACGGAATTCCAAAAAAAGAAGCAAAAAAAAGAACAGATGAGATGCTCGAATTGTTTCAATTAAAAGAGAAAGAAAGAGCAAAAACAAAAACATTATCAGGAGGAATGCAGCGCCGCCTCAGCATCGCAATGGGAATGATTACAAAACCGGATATTTATTTCTTAGATGAGCCGACATTAGGGCTGGACGTCCGTTCACGCCGTGAGTTGTGGAAAAATCTTGAGGCATTAAAGGGTGACATGACGATTATTTTAACGACACACTATTTAGAAGAGGCTGAAGCCCTGGCAGATCGTATTTGCATTTTAGAAAATGGGACTTTAAAAGCACTGGGCACGGCGGAGGCCTTGAAAAAGCAAACTCATTCAGCCACATTTGAAGATGCCTTTTTAGCGATTTGTGACGGAGAGGCGGGTCTTTATGCTTGATTTCGCCATTCGCAACCGCAAAGAAATTTTTCGTGACCCCCTGTCTATTATCCTTGGAATCGCACTGCCTGTTATTCTATTGTTTCTGTTTACGGCGATTGAAAAAAATGCGCCGCTTGATACCTTTAAAATTCAGCACTTAGCACCCGGACTCATTGTTTTCGGTTTCGCTTTCCTTACGATGTTCTCTGCATTGCTGATCGCAAAAGACAAACAGACCGCCCTTTTGACCCGTTTGTTTGCTTCCCCTTTAAAAACAGCCGATTATGTCATCGGTTATGCACTGCCGATGCTGCCGTTAGCCATTTTACAAATCGTCATTTGTTTTATCGCAGCAGCGGCTGCCGGTTTATCCGCCGAGTGGATGAATCTTCTCGCAGGTATCGCTGTCTTGCTGCCGATTGCGATGATGTCCGTTTTCTTCGGTTTATGTTTAGGGGCTGTGTTTACGGACAAACAAATTTCAGGTATCGGAACGATTTATATTACACTCGTGCAATTTCTGGGCGGGGCTTGGATGGAGGTGAGCCTGCTCGGTGACACATTCAAACATATCGCTTATGCCTTACCGTTTATTCACTCGATCGAGCTGGCCCAGGAAGTCATATCCGGAGATTATTCTTCCTTTCATCAGCATATTTGGCCGATAACGGGATATACCGTTTTGGCGCTTGCACTTGCTTTCCTCAGTTTTATGAAAATCAGGAAGAGATAAAAAAAGCCTGCACTCCGTAATGGGAGCGCAGGTCTTCTTTATTACGTTTCTTTCAGAAGGTTTATCGTATGCGGCAGCAGACGGTCATCCCCTGGACTGCCATGGCCCGGAACGACAATGCTGATGTCCTGATATCTTTTCATGACTTTGCTGACGGCGCGCGGCCACTGATCCGGATAAAAACCCGGAGTAGGCACGATTTCCTTTGTTTCCAAAGCCTTGATTAAGCATCCGCCGAATAAGAGCTTATCCTCAGGCAGCCAGACGGTCATATTGTCTTCCGTATGCCCTTTTCCCGGATAAAACGTTTCAATTTTCATATCGCCAAACTGCAGCTTTGTCTCGTTTTTCAAATCTCCGAGCGGCCGGTCATATCCCTGCTGTCGGGCGAAGTCGGCGGTCAGCTTCGTGCTGTGCACCTTTACACCGTATTTGTACAGGGAGTTCAGACCGCCGATACGATCGTCATGGGCGTGTGTCACAATGGCATCGGTCATCCTTTTGCCGGGAAACCGCTGTTTTATTTGTGTCATTAACTGCCCTGTGAGACTGTCATTCCACGGAGTATCAATCAGTACGATTCCTTTTGAAGTCTCAAGAAGCAATCCGTTCGCAGGGACGGGACTTCCGTCTGCCGTACCGGTGCTTGTATGCATCCAGACATGCGGCGCCAGCTGTGTGAGAGTGACATCTTTTGCTGCGAAGCTCTCCGCCGCGTGTGCCGGTTTCATTCCGGCAGTAAAGAGGCCGAATAGAAATAACCCCGCAATTAATAATGAAAGCTTTCTCAAATTGAATCATTCCTTTCCGCATCTTTCATATATACGACCCAAAAAAAACCCGGATATATCCGGGCTTTTTCACACGTATTGATTTATCAGCCGGCCTTTTCCCATGATTTGCGGCAGACGGGAAAGAGAGCGCTTACGTTTTTCCTCATGTACTTTCTTTTCTGCGGCTGCGGTGTTTTCCTGGCGGCGCTCCACCTCTCTGTACAACCTGTCATTGGCGAGGGCGGCCGCTTTCGTAATGCCGGCGTAATCAGGCTTATAACCCGCTGCCCGGTTTGCGTATTGAGAATACTGCTGGTTTTGAATCCGTCCTGCATAAATCATATGTACCCCTCCCCTTCGCTTTTCATTTCCCTTAATCTTACTTTTTGAAACGCTGTTCTTTTGTTATGATATTCTTTGTCTATCAAATGGATGAACACCTTTTAATGGGAGGACCCCTTTTTGAAATGCGCCCGACTGAATAACCGAACGATACATTTACATACATATTCCAGAGAACATTACCAATTCCTTTTTGAAGAAGCTCAAAAAGGAAATATTTTTTGCGCACATTGTGACCAGCCCGTCTTGATGCGGCTTTCGATTTTAGAGCAGCCGGCATTTTATCACCGGCAAAAGGGAGACTTCACCGCCTGTGAAAAAGCATGCGCGGCCGAGGAACCGCAAGCGGAGAAAGAAAAAGAAGAGTATAAGGAAGCCGGCATGTTCCGCCTGCCGAAAGGAAAAGCGATTTCAGAGAATCCGAAACCGATCGTCTCAGAATGGAAAAGCCCGAAAAAAGTGCCTGCGGCCGAACCGTTTTCACCAACATCCGAGGCGGCTGATACATCTTTGTTCCCCGGCATCGGCCTGAACCGTGAACAGATGAAGGCAGTTACTGAAACGGACGGGCCTTTGTTAGTGCTTGCCGGAGCGGGAAGCGGAAAAACAAGGGTGCTGACAGCACGCGCCGCCCATATGATTGAACACCTCGGCATTTCACCCGAGAATATGCTGCTTGTGACCTTTACGACAAAAGCCGTCGCCGAAATGAAAGAGCGGATGGCGAATGAGTACGGTCTGGCAGCCGGAAAAGTCTCCCGTCTCGTGACCGGAACATTCCACAGTTTTTTCTATAAAATACTCTATCATTATGATTCTTCAAAATGGAATGGCAGCCAGCTTTTAAAAATGGAATGGCAAAAAGAGCAATATGTGAAAAAGGCGCTATATGAAGAAAATTTGGATGAAAAAGAGTTTCCCGTCGACCAGGCGCTTCAGCTTATCGGCTGCTGGAAAAACACGTATCTCCCCCATGAGACCATTCCGCTTGCGGACGACTGGGAGAAAAAAGTGTACAGGCTCTACGAACATTACGAACGGCAGAAGCGGGAAAAACACCAATTTGATTTTGATGACATGGCCCAAGGCTGTTATGAACTGTTTCAAAGCCGGCCTGATATTCTCGCGCAGTACCAAAACAGATTTTCTCATATCTTGATTGATGAGTTTCAAGATATCAATCCTGTCCAGTACAACATTATGCAAATGATCGCAAGCCCAGAGAATAACCTGTGCTGCGTGGGTGATGACGACCAATCCATTTATGCGTTCCGCGGCAGCAGCCCGTCTTTCATTCTTGATTTTCAAAAGGATTATCCGGCAGCAAAGACCATTTACTTAACGGCAAATTACCGATCGCCGCATCCGATCGTCTCAAGCGCTCATGCCGTCGTAAAGAAAAATAAAAAACGGTATGAAAAAACACTATCTGCCGTCAAAGACGGCGTTCACAATCCCGTGATATTTTATCCTTACGATGAAGAAGAAGAAGCGACCATGATTGTTTCAGATATGAAAGAGAAAATTCAAAACGGGGCGAGTCCTGACGATTTTGCCGTGCTTTACCGGACAAACAGCGCCGGACGGGCCATTTATGAAAGACTGCATCAATCATCGATTCCTTATCATGCCGACCGGGGCGTGCAGACGTTCTACAGCCGCAGAATCGTACGCCAGATCCTCGCCTACTTATATGCGAGTCAGAATGAAGATGATCCGGATGCGGTGAAAGACCTGCTGCCCGCCTTATTTTTAAAACAATCCGCCCTGCAAACGTTAAAGGCGCTGTCAATCACGGAAGATTGCACGATGATTAAGGCCCTGACGAAACTGCCTGACCTGAAGCCTTTTCAAATAGGGAAGATCAAGCAGATCGTTCCGTTTTTCGCAAGCATCCGGACAATGAAGCCGGTTGAAGCCATCACCTTTGCAGAAAGCAAAATGGGTTTTTCCGAGTATTTAAAAAAACGGGGCAATGAGGGAAACAAACTGGAAAAAGGCTCTGATGATCTCAGGGATGTCAAAGTGGCCGCCAAAAAATTCAAAACCATTCCCGATTTTCTTGCGCATGTCGATCATATGCGCGCCGCTGAGAATCTGAAAACCGATGAAAACGGCGTCGAACTGCTGACCATTCATCGCTCTAAAGGTCTTGAATTCAATACGGTCTATATTTTAGGCGCGGCTGACGGCTCGATCCCCCACGACTTCGCGCTTGAGACGGCGAGACAGGGCGATCCCGCTCCGCTCGAAGAAGAAAGACGGCTTCTGTATGTCGCAATGACAAGGGCCATGCAGCATTTATATGTATCTTGTCCCGCGTACAGGCGGGGAAAAACAGCGCGCAGCTCAAGATTTCTCGAGCCCCTTCTTCGGACGGACAGACGGAGCGCACTCAGGATATAAAGAACCCGGCAGATCACTGCCGGGTTCTTCTCACATAAAAAGGCCTTTTTAGCAAGGCCGGCTGACGCCTATTTATTGTTCAGCATTTTAGAAATGGTGCCAAAATCAAGTTTCTCTTTACCGCTTGTAATAGATTGAACGATTTTGTCTTCCAATTCTTTCGGAACACGCTTGTTAGCCAGCTGGGACACCTTCTGAATGACGCCTCTCACCGTGTTTTCATCTTTGAAATTGGCATTTTGCAATGATCCTGCAAGGTTCATGACATCCTTCATGCTGACGCCTGTTTTCTTCTCAATATTTTTGAAAAATTGATTATCCATGGTGTGCCTCCTTTTGTGGAGTAATACGATATTGTATGAATAAAGAGCGGAACATGTGCCCGTAAGACAAGGAAAAAATTCCGAGTGCCCGTCTCTATACTCCTTCATACATCAGGGAAGCACGGGACTGAACGGTCCCGCGCTTATCCAAGCTCTTGCTAAGGTTTAGCCAAAAAAGGATGCACCGACAATGATCAGAAGGATGAACAATACGACAACAAGAACAAATGTTGAGCCGTATCCGCCTCCGACATAGCCGCCTCCGTATCCGCCGCAGCCGCCATAACCGCCGTAGCCGCCGCCGAATCCGCCATATCCGAATCCCATATCTAAGCACCTCCTTTACTCTCTATACTCTATGTGAGCCGACTTGTTTGGCTTGGATAAATGCATAGGGCCGGTGCGGATTTCATTCATTTTAGTGAGAATGCTCATTTTTCTTCAGTTTTGCTTCTGTTTCGGCGGCAAATACATCTATCCATTCCTCAAAGCGCGATCCCGCTTCATCAAACTCAGACAGCTGTTTTTCAATAGATAAGATATATTTGTCATGCTCCCGCTGGTTTTGATTGTGCCGGCGGTATTTACCGTTTATGAATGATTCAAATATATTCATAACATCCCCTCCTCCTATGATCTATGCCGAACAGAGGCCGGCGTTCGGCAAAAAACAAAAAAACCGGAAGCTCCGGTTTTTTAGAGAACGGCTATTTCGGTTTTTTCTTTTGGCCGCAGCCGCAGCCTTTTTTCTTAATTTTTTTTTCGTAAGGCTGATGCACAGTTGTTTTGTATGGAGAATGTTGGGAAGGTTTGCTTGATTGATTCATGGTGATCCTTCCTTTCCTTATGTCATATATGCCAGTTTATGCCGAAAGTGACGGTAAGTTGCTGGTGGAACCGCCTTATTCCTGCAGAAGACGAGAAACCGCAGCTTCAATGATCCCGGCCGCGCCGGCTATGGCTAACAGCAAAATCAGCCATTGCGCGGCCTCGGGCACCACAATCTGCGCCGCAATTAAAAAGGCGGCACACCACACGCCCGTACACCAGTAGCAGCTGAGAAGTTCACCGATAAATGCCCTGATGCCTTTTCCTTTTATGACAATGTAGGTTTCTGTCGTGCCGTCGGGTGCGGTTTCTGTTTTTTCCTCGTGAAAAAGGCTCCGAAGCGGCGCCATAATGGTGTCAAATACGAAAAGCCTGGCCAGCCGGAAAACGGCAAACGATAACAGAATAAATGAAAGCCAATTGATAACCACCTGTTCACTCCTTTTCAAAACTTGACCTCTTTATACATATGCGAAAACCCTGATCTTCATGAATCGCACCTTGTCCGGTAAAAAAATAGGTGCGGTTTAGTTGTTTTTCTTATTCCGCTCGGCGTTTCATTTGCATTATATAAAGTATGAATGAGAAAGGAGTGAAGGTTATGTCGTTTGAAGAAAAAGTCGAAACACTGCAACCGCAAATATACGAACAATTATCCAACGAATTCGAGCAGACGATCGAAGTGATTGATTGCGAAAATGTCACAATAGATACAACACATATAACGGCCGCTCTTTCTATACAAGCCTCAGTTACTACGGCGATTATCCTCGCGACACAGCTCGCGATCGCAGATGAAGACACAGCCGACCAAATAGCAACCGAACTGCTGATCCTGGATGATTGCCAAATCAAAAAGAGGACCGTCATTCAAGTCCTGAACAGCCGCAATATTAAAATCACACTGACTGCAGACGATATTATGGCCTTTGTACAAATTTTGTTTCAATTATTAAATATACTTTTTGCTGAACTAGACATCCTTTAACTCTTTCTTTTCAAATATTTAAATAGAGGTGAGAACAAATGGCAGATAACGAAAAATTAAAAAAAGAACTCGAAAATCTACCAGAAGTGGATCCGCTTTTAAAAGTGCTTGTCAGCAATGTCTTCAAAAAACATGGCGTGACAAAAGATAAAATGCGGGAAATACCTGATGAAGAAAAAGAAATGCTGATCGCATTAGTCAAAGACATGCAGGCAAAAACAGAAGCTTTTCTTGAAAGCCAGAAACAGAAAAAAGAGCAGGAAAAAGCGCAAGATCAGCCGACCAATCCGCAAACCCGCAGAGAACAATTAATCGAACAGCTCCGGCAAAGACGCCAAAATCCCGGTCAATAACTAAAAAATAGTGATTTTTATCAGGATAGATGCCTGAGTCAAAATAAGGGGCCGGCTCATTTAATAATAGTAAAAGAAAAGGAGGAATAGATATGGAAAGCAGACCATACTCTTGGGTTGCACTTGATCCTGAATGCGAACATCCGCGAGAAGAAAAAGAAGAAAAAGAAGGCAGAAGATGCAGTGTTTGCTGTAACGGAAACGGATTCGGCGAAGATAATGCCTTCCTTGACCAAGACCTGGCTCAGGCGAATATCAACAAACAAGTTTCTGAAGAAGCGATTATTATCAGAGACTCTTGTGATATTAACGTGACGTCAACAGACGTTCAAGCAGTCGCTTCAGTCATGACAGCGATTAATGCAGCAGTCGTAACGGCCACTCTCACTTCAATCGCTGACGGAGTCATCGCTGAATTGGTCGCACAAGACTTATTGCAGCTAACAGCTAACAAACAAATCAACCGTCAAAAACTGCTCATCGAAAACTCCCGCGGCGTAAACGTGACAACAGTAGATGCCGATATCGCAGTGTTGATCTCAACAGCGACAAATTTACTGATTGCCGTCTTAGTCATCACCCTTGTCCTCTAAAAAGAAAAAGCAGAGCTAAAAATGCTCTGCTTTTTCTTATTTTCTCCGCATATGATGAATATATAGACGTTCACCCACACCAAGTGAGGCTCGCGTACATATGTTGTTAAAGACAAAAGTCAAATACCCTAAAAGAAGGAGCTGAAATCCATGAGCTGCGGAAAACACCATGGCCGAGATGAAAGTTGTGTATGCGATGCAGTCGAGAAGATTTTAGCAGAACAAGAGGCTGTTGAAGAACAATGCCCGACTGGATGCTATACCAATCTGTTAAGCCCGACGGTTACCGGTAAAGATACCATCCCGTTTCTCTTGTTTGATAAAAAAGGCGGTTTGTTCTCCACATTCGGGAACGTCGGAGGCTTTGCGGATGACAGCCAGTGCTTCGAGTCTATTTTCTTCCGGGCAGAAAGAGTTTGTGATTGCTGCGCAACGCTTTCAGTATTGCGCCCCGTAGATGTGCACGGCGACACCCTCAGCGTCTGCCATCCTTGTGACCCGGATTTCTTCGGTTTAGAAAAAACAGATTTTTGCATTGAAGTTGATCTGAGCTGCTTCAGCGCCATTCAATGCCTTTCACCGGAGCTTGTTGACCGGCCTGAGCCGCACAAAGAGAAAAAGCATCACGGATAGTCATTGATTCGCATCTTTCCTAAAGAAGAATCCCCTTCCAACCTTCTATTACAGATGCAATCATCAGCCCGCCCGGACTTCCGGGCGGCTGACTCTCCGATATCGTTTAATCCGGTATATAAAACGTGAAGTCAGGAGGGATATTATGAGCAAGCATACAACATACTGTGTGCGTGAAGCGGTAGAAAATATTGAAGACCTGCAAAATGCGGTTGAGGAAGATTGCCCGGCCGGATGCTATTCCAACCTTTTATCGCCGGGTTTTTCATTAGGCGATACAGTGCCGTTTGTGCTTTTCACTTCTAAATCATCACCGTTTACCGCATTCGGAAATGTCGGCGAGCTGGATAACGGACCGTGTTTTAACACCGTTTTTTTCAGAGTTGAAAGGGTCTGTGACGGCTGTGCCACATTAAGCCTGCTTATTGCTTTTGACGAGCATAAGCACATTCTTGATTTTACAGATAAAGACTCTCTCTGCGATGTATTCCGTTTAGAAAAAACGAACTATTGCGTTGAAGTCGATCTCCATAGCTTCTGCGCCATCAATTGCCTGAACCCGAGACTGATCAACCGCACACATTCTTAAATCAAAAAGCATAAAAATAAGCTGCCGGATTAAAGAATTCAGGCAGCTTTTTGTATGGTTAAAATCCAAGCGGATGCAGCGAGGTAATATCGTCTATTGCGAGTTCTGCCGGCGCTCCGTTATTTGTCGTCCGCAGGAAGATCGCATTATTTTTCCTGCCGACGATTACGCCTCTGTAGGTTTTCCCGTTGGCTTCTATCAGACAAAGGGTCCGCGGCATATTATGCGGCAGCTTCGTTAAGAAATCAATTTTTTCAAGAATGGACATTCTGCTCATCGGCTTTTTCACGCGCTTTGGCGGAACCTTTTCCTCTGGGGCGGCATTGTGAACCGCTTCAGGCTCTTTTTCAGCGGCGTCGGGCTTGGCATTGTCCTGCTCCGCTTGCGCCGGAACTTCTTGAACGGCTTCTTCTGCGCGGCTGTGCTGTTCAGGTACTTGCTTTTCTGGTTCGACAGCCACTGCTCCTTCAGGCTGAGTTTTACATTCTTCCTCCCGCTTTCCATGCATCGGCTCTTCTTCCGGCGGCTGAGGCGCTTTCCTTTTTTTGATTAATATGTCCTGCATTGATGATTGCGTGTCTGAATAATCCGCCTGAACAATATACATGAGCGGTTTTTTTTCCGCGTTTCTGTTTTGTTTTGACATCTTCATCCCTCCGATTCTGTCATGTTTTATTTATATGACGGAATGATTAAAATCAGAAGAAAGAAAAAAGCAATCCCTGAAAGGGACTGCTTGTTATTTAACGTGCGGTAATATGGAATCCTGAATCAACGTGAAGATTTTCGCCCGTGATGCCTCTTGACAGGTCACTGAACAAGAATGCAGCCGTGTCGCCCACTTCTTCAGGTGTTGTCGTGCGGCGCAACGGCGCGCGCTCTTCAATTTCTTTCAGGATAGAGTTGAAATCACTGATTCCTTTTGCAGACAGCGTACGGATCGGTCCTGCTGAAATGCTGTTGACGCGGATGTTTTCTTTTCCTAGGTCAGCGGCTAAATATCTCACGCTCGCATCAAGAGACGCTTTTGCCACACCCATTACATTATAGTTTGAAACGACGCGCTCTCCGCCGAGGTAAGTGAGTGTAACGATGCTTCCGCCTTCAGTCATAATCGGACGCGCCGCTTTTGCGACCGCTGTCAGAGAGTAAGAACTGATGTTATGCGCAAGCAGGAATCCTTCGCGGTTCGTATTTAAATATTCGCCGACAAGCTCTTCTTTGTTTGCGAACGCGATGCAGTGCGCGATGCCGTGAATCACGCCGACCTGTTCTTTAATGCTTGCAAAGCAAGTTTCGATCTCAGCGTCATTTGTCACATCACACGGAAGGATGATAGAATCATTTCTTTCTAATGTAGCCGCAAGGTCATGAACTGATTTTTCCAAGCGCTCTCCCGCGTAAGTGAAAATGAGGCGCGCTCCGGCTTCATGCAGCGAACGGGCGATTCCCCATGCGATACTGCGTTTATTGGCAACGCCCATCACAACGATGTTGCGGCCTTCAAGTGAGAAATTCATATGTATAAAGCCTCCTGTAATCGTCTTAAAGACATAGTTTTAGTACCTGATCTTAATTTTTATCATATCATAACCTTGTCCAGATTGAAAGCATGGGAAAAAGACCGCGGATGTTGAAGCGGTCTCTTTTTTATCTCGTCTGCAGACTGTTCCTTTTAAAGGCAAAATGATTGGTCGGGCCGTGTCCCGCTCCGATGCCGAGCGTATGTTCCACGGCTTCCCGCACAAAATTGACGGCTGTCTCAAACGCGGTCTGAATGTTTTTCCCCTTTGCCGTTTCCGCCGTCAGCGCGGCTGCGAACGTGCAGCCTGTTCCGTGGGTGTGTTTCGTGTCAATATAAGCGTGGCTGATTTGGGTAAAAGACGAACCGTCAAATAATAAATCAACGATTCTCCCCTGTTCAGGCTGATGTCCGCCTTTTATGATGACATGCTTTGCACCAAGCTTGCAAAGGCGTTCGGCCGCTTTTTTCCGGTCCTCAAACGTGCGGATTTCCATTCCCGTCAACACCTCAGCTTCCGGAACATTCGGCGTCACCGCATAGCTGCGCGGAATTAACAGCTCTTTTAACGCGGCCTGAGATTCCTCACGCAGCAGGGAAGCGCCTCCTTTGGCAATCATAACGGGGTCGGTGATGACATGATCAAGCCCGTACTGATCCGTTTTTTCCGCAATTTCCGCAATCATTTCCGCGCTCCACAGCATTCCCGTTTTTACAGCGTCAGGCCGCAAATCTTCCGCCACCGCGTCAATCTGGCTGCCCAGCGCTTCCCGGGTGAGCGGATAAATGCCGTGGACGCCCAAAGTGTTCTGGGCGGTTACCGCTGTAATGGCTGACATCCCGAAAACGCCGAGCTCCTGAAAGGTTTTGAGATCCGCCTGTATACCGGCGCCGCCTCCTGAATCTGATCCGGCAATCGTCAATGCTTTGCATATGCTCATGATGTTTTTCTCTCCTTTCGCATTATCCGATCCATTTATGATAAAAGGATTTCGCTCTGCTGATATCACTTGTGCCGTGTATTAATGCTCTGCCGTCACGAAACAGTACCATCTTGAAATTGTCTGTGCAAAACGAAATTAAATACGGGTTGGCTGAAACATCAAGCCCTGCCTGTCTGAGCTGTCCCGCAAGTTTTTGCAGATCAAACTGTTCGGAGATCCCCGTTCTGATCTGCACCGTGTTCCGCCCGCACAGAACCGCCGCTTTTGTCTGATTTTCATAGGATAAAAATGGAAAATCGTTTGTGCCGCAACTTGGGCAATCAGCCGACTTAAGACGGGCAACGTTTATTTCTGACCGTTCATTTTTCCATAAATCAAAGGAACGGAGAACATGCTCGATAGATCCGCCCGTTAACAGCTTCAGCGCATCTGCTGCCTGAAAAACGGCCGTCTGCAATACAGCCGGGCTGATGATTCCCGCCGTATCGCATGTCATACCGCCTAAAGGCAATGTCTCAAGCAGACAGTGAAGGCACGGCGTGACACCGGGAATGACGGTAAAAGAGAGCCCGTAGCTGCCGACACAGGCGCCGTACAGAAAGGGAATCCCTTTCTGCACAGCCGCATCATTCACAATCAGCCTCGTTTCAAAGTTGTCGGCGGCATCCACGATGAGGGAGGCGCCACGAATCAATCCGGGTGCGTT
Source organism: Bacillus sp. KS1 (assembly GCF_020075515.1). Lineage (NCBI taxonomy): Bacteria > Bacillati > Bacillota > Bacilli > Caryophanales > Bacillaceae > Bacillus > Bacillus sp. KS1. The sequence goes on from NZ_JACAWW010000017.1 coordinate 82,410, forward strand.
TTCCGCAGTGACATCCATGACAAATCCCTCGACCTCTACATCGCTATTTATAGACCGAAGCCGTTTTTCAGCCGCCGCGGCTTTCGGCATTTCCTGTCTGACATCGTCTTCGGTATAAAGCTGCTGGCGCTGGAGATTACTCCACTCCACATAATCTCTGTCAGCGATCGTTACCTTCCCGACCCCTGCTCTGACAAGCATCTCCGCACTTGCCGTCCCAAGCGCACCTGCGCCGATAATCACGGCATGAGACGACCGGAGCTTCTCTTGGCCGGTGGGACCGATCGGCTGAAACAGCTCCTGTCTGGAATATCTGTCCGTCATACCGGAAGACCGTCTCGCGGACTGCTTGCAGTTCCGTAATCTTTCACCGGAATTCTCCCGGCTTCATAAGAAAGGCGGCCCGCTTCTACGGCAAGCTTCATCGCCCTGGCCATTTTGACCGAATCATCAGCGCCTGACACAGCGGTATTTAACAGCACGCCGTCAGCCCCGAGCTCCATCGCGTAGGCTGCGTCTTTTGAAGATCCGACGCCGGCATCGACAATGACCGGCACCTTCGCCTGTTCAATGATAAAGGATAGATTCAGCGGATTTAAAATTCCCTGACCGGAACCGATCGGCGAAGCGCCCGGCATAATGGCATGCACTCCGAGCTCCTCAAGACGTCTTGCGAGCACGACATCGTCTGACGTATACGGAAGCACGATAAATCCCTCTTCGAGCAGCTGTTCTGATGCTTTCAGCGTTTCAACCGGATCAGGCAAAAGTGATCGGCTGCATCCGATGACTTCTACTTTTATCATGTCACAAAGCCCTGAAGCTTTGGCAAGCCTTGCGATTCGGACCGCCTCTTCAGCCGTTGCGGCGCCGGCCGTATTCGGCAGAAGCGTGTATTTAGACAAATCAAGCTGTTCGAGAAAGTTAGGCTGAGACTGTTCAAAGATGTTCATCCGCCGCACCGCAAAGGTTAAAATATCTGATTCCGAGACGGCCACCGCCTCTTTCTGAATCTCAAAACTCGGATATTTTCCCGTTCCTAACAGCAATCTTGACTGAAACTGTTTTCCGCCTATTGTTAACATCCTCATCCGCCTCCTACAAAATGGACAATTTCTATGACATCGCGGTCACACAAACTTATATTTTCATAATTCTTTTTTTCAATGATTTCTTTATTTCTCTCCACAACTACGATTCTTTGATCAAGCTGGTACGATTCAAGCAAATCCTGAACCGTCCCCTCTTTTCGATTCCAATTAATTTGTTTTCCGTTCAGCTGAAGGATCATATATGAACAGCCTCCTTGCGATCAATTCGAAACGCTTCTTCCCATTCCTGTTTGACTTGTTGCCCCAAGATTATATCCCGCACCATTTCAGCCGTTGCCGGCGCCAACAGGATGCCGTTCCGAAAATGGCCGGCGGCGAAGATGATGCCGCTGTCTTCAGGATGCCGCCCGATAAACGGCTTTCCGTCTCTTGTTCCCGGCCTGAGACCCGCCCAAAACCGGTCTATTTTCATATGTTCGATGGCGGGAAGCATGGTTTTCGCTTTTGCAATGACGGCCTCAATTCCACCGATGTCAGGCGTATCGCTCCAGTCACCCTGTTTCATCGTGGCGCCGATGACAAGCCGGCCGCTTTTTCTCGGGACAACATAACAATGATCATGGTAAAGGGTTTTGATCAGCGGGGTATCGTCATTCCACACGGAAAGGCATTCTCCTTTCACAGGAAAAAAAGGCTGTCCCAAGCCAAGCTGGCTGAAAAACCGGCCGCTCCATACCCCGCTTGCAACTGCGACTTTGTCAGCGTAAACATCCCCGCCGGACGTTGTGATGCAATATTCTCCGTTCACCCGTTTTACGGAGGTGACTTGTGTATGCTCATATATATCAGCGCCATAGCGACGCGCCCCTTTTGCATACGCTTTGCAGACATAGTACGGTTCGACATGGATATCGTCTTTTATAAAACTTGCGCCGAGAATGTCTTTTGAAGCGTAAGGCTCTTTTTCAAAGGCATCTTCCGCTGAAAGCCAGGTGACGGAAGGCAGATCATCCATCTTCCGTAGACGGGCGATATCTTCTTCGGTATACGCCAGTTTAAGCATTCCGCCGCTATGGCGCCTGATGTCAATGCCGGAAGCTTCCTCAAGCTCTTGCCCCGCCGCTTCATACAGCCTTTGACTGTGCATGGCAAAATCAAAAAACGCATCCCGGTTTTCACATTCCGCATGAGCGCCCAGCATTCCCGCGGCAGCGCTTGTCGTTTTTCGGCCGACTTCCCCGGCTTCAAACAAGACAACGTTCTGCTGCGTCTTCGCCAGCTCATAAGAAATGGCGCACCCGATAATTCCGCCGCCGATCACCGCCGTATCATAGTGCTTCTTCATAATCGGCCTCCCTTACCGCGCGTGCATACCGTTTTGCCGCCTCCTCAGGATTTTCAGCTGAGAAAATACCTGACATGACGGCAATTCCGTCCGGTTTCGCCTGCTTTGTGTGTCCGATCGTCTGCAGTGTCATTCCGCCGATTGCGATGACGGGGATGGAAAGCGTGCGTTTGATCTCTGAAAGCAGGCTGATGCCTCTTGCTTCAAGTCCTTGTTTACATTCGGTTTCAAATACATGGCCGAACACCACATAATCCGCATCTTCCTTTTCAGCTTGGATGGCTTCTTTCAGCGAATGAACCGAACGTCCGATATGAAGATGGGGAAATCTGCTTCGCACCTGCTTTACGGAAAAGCTGCGGGACGGAAGCTGAACACGGTGTATATTGGCAAAAAGCGCGATATCCGCCCTGTCATTGATGATCAATTTGTCCTTATCCGCACCGCCCTTTTTCAAAAGGGACAAAAGCTGCATGATTTCTCCCGCTGTTTTATCCCGCTCACGGATATGGATAAAGCTTACTTCGCGCTGAATCGAAAGAATATCCTCGGCCAGCTCGGCAACGGGTTTGCGATTATCAGTTACCGCGTGCAGCTCCAAAAGATTCCACCTCTTTTCCGCCCTTCTCGGACCAGCCTTCTTTTTGATAGGCCATTCCCCAAAATTGATATTCATAATAGCTTGAAATCACAAAATTCTCTTTCATTTTCGCGCGGATGTCCTCTGTGCTGTTTTCAGCAATCTCGTCAAAACGGCTGATCTGTTCTTCGACTTGCTGTCTGAACCAGTCTCCGCCGTATGTACCGATCCATTTTTCATAAATCGGATGCTCCGGTTTGCACTCTTTTAAGTGTTCGCCGACTTCATAATAAAGCCAATAACAGGGCAGAAGCGCAGCTAATATTTCTCCAAAATTGCCGCTCATCACCGATCTGTACATATGAGACGTATAAGAATAGGCGGTCGGTGCCGGTTTAAATGCCGCACGCTCTTCTTCCGTAATCCCTAAAAGCTCCGTAAACTCGCGGTGCAGCGCCATTTCCGCTTCATATGTCCCTTGAGCGTGGCCCGCCATCCTGCCCGTCGTAAACAAGTCTTCGGCATATGCGGCGCCGAACGCCTGAACTTTTGCAAAATGCGTCAAATAGTAGGAATCTTGCAGCACGTAATAACTGAAACGGTCTATCGGCAGGCTTCCGTCACCGATTCCCGTTACAAACGGATGAACAAAACTTCCGTCCCACCATTCGGAAGCCGCCTGTCTGCATTCTTCAGAAAATGTCATCATGTCTTCCCCCCTGTTAAAATAAAAAAACCACTTTCCCGCATCGGAAAAGTGGTTTGGAATTTAAATGGATAAAAGGAACCCAAAAAAAATACCGCTCCACTTCCCTACGCAGGTCTGAACCTGTTCAAGTTATGAGGGTCTAAAAGTCTCACTTTTATCTCAGCCCTTATGAAGGACACCCCTAGTGGTCATACGATTAATGATTTATTTGTTATGCCTTCTATATTATCACGAATTGCAATTTGGTCAAGCTTCAAGAATTTTTCTCAGTTCCGACACGTAGTTGCGCGAGCCCGTGACGATGAGACGGTCTCCTGTTTTCAGCCGCGTGTCTCCGTGCGGAACGATGCTGTCCACACCTCTGAAAATCCGGACGAAAATCACATCGCCCATCAGCGGAAATTCCCGCAGAATGATGCCGTTATACGCCGGGTTTTCCAGATTGATCTGATATAACGAAGACTCCTCATTCGTCAGGAGGCTCATCACGCCCGGCGCCTCAATTAATGCGCGCAAGAGTGTCTTTGTAGACAGAAGGATAGAAAAAATACTGATGCCCTCTTCTTTCAGTTTTGTTTCATGCTCAACCGAGCCGACGCTTGCGATGATACGCTCAGTCCCTTTCTCTTTCGCTATTAAGGCGATTTCGGCGTTCACATCTTCATTTCCCGTCGCCACGACAAGAATATCCGTTTTGAAAATACCGTGCGACTCAAGCGTGCCGGGCTCGTAATCAGAAATCGTGTCAACCGAAAAAACGGATTCCGCAAGCGTTTCCCCGGCATTTTCCTGAAACACATGGACGACCCGTACTTCATATTCCTCCTCAGGCAATTCCAGCGTAACCGGAAGCGTCATTTGGTTGGCGCCGATAAATGTAATGCGCTTTTTTTCCTGCGGCGCACTTTGCCGTTTGTATAATTTCTTAAAGCCGATCGGCGTGATGATGCTGGCAATAACCGCAACTAAAGTCAGCGCGCCGGACATATTGGCGCTGATAATGTGGAGCCTTTCTCCGATCGTAGCCGCCGCGATAACAAGCGACAGCGTGGACGTCAGCAAAAAGCCCGAAGCAAACACGGTTCTTTTGTCATACCATTTCTTTAAATAAAACACCGGAAACATTTTGCTGATAAACAGCGCAAGCAGAAGCAGCGGAATCATCGTTAATGTTTTCGGATCTTGGAAAAGCGTCCAAATGTCCAATTTCACCCCGACCATGACGAAAAAGATCGGAATTAAAAACCCGTAGCCGAATGAATCCAGCTGTTCCACCATTTCTTTATTCGGAGACAGAAGCGATACCAGAACGCCTGCCAAAAACGCGCCGAGAATATTTTCCGCCCCGAGAGATTCCGATAAAGCGACAAGCACGATAATCAGTGTAAAAATGGCTCTCGTCCCGATCTGCACGGTGCCTTTAGACATCGACTGCACAAATGAACGGTGTTTAAAGATCCTGCCGAAGAAATACAGCACGACCCCCGCGGCAAAGAGAATCAACAGAAGCCACATATTTCCGCTGTCTTCTCCGTAAAGAGAAGAGAAAAAAGCGAGCAGAATCATCGTAGCCAAGTCCGCGATAACGGCGACAAGCAGGATGATCTGGCCGATATTGGAGTTCATGATCCGTTCTTCCTTTAAAGTCGGGACCACCACACCGAGTGATATCGTCGAAATAATAAGCGTCATTAAAAATGCGTTTTGTATAAAACCGGCTAATACAAAGGCATAGGACAGCAGCAATGATAAAATAAAGATGCCGAAAAAGATAATCAGTGCGGCAGAAAACGTGTTGGGCGCTTCCTTGCCATTCGGAAGGAATTGTTTTTTCTTTCCTTTCTCAAATGAAGAAAAATCAATTTCCAAGCCGCTTAAAAACATTAAAAAGATAAAGCCGAGAACAGACAGCGTCTCCAGCCACGTATCTCCCTGAACGACAAGATTCAGGCCGCTTTTTCCGATAATAAGCCCCATGATGATCTCCGCGACGACGACGGGGATGCTGAGCTTAAACCGATGTAAAAGGAGCGGCGTCAAAAAAGCGACGATCAGAACGACGACTAAAGATGCGACTGATGTGTGTTCCATTCGTAAATACCTCCTTAAAACAAGGGTTATAAAAGCCCGCTTAAAGCGGGCGAAACCTTACTTTTTTTTAAAAACATAACGCATATTCTAACAAGGCTGAACGCGAAAAAAAAGTGATAAGGCTTTATTTCTTTAATTCTTTTTTTAATTTGTGCAAAAACAGCGTAATTAGGTATAGGAATTAGCCCCATAATAAATAAAAAACCGTTAATAAGGAGGCTGACACGAATGGCTTATGACATCATCAGCGATATACACGGATGTTATGACGAAATGATCGCGTTAATGCAAAAGCTCGGATATGAAGTCAAAGACGGAACGCCCGTTCATTCTGAAGGCAGGACGCTTGTCTTTGCGGGGGATTTAACGGACAGAGGCCCAAAATCCGTAGAAGTGATGCGTTTTGCGGCAAAAGCATATGAAAAAGGAGCCGTCCGTTATGTCCCGGGAAATCATTGCAACAAACTGTATCGTTACTTAAAAGGAAACCCCGTAAAAGTGATGCACGGACTGGAAACGACGGCAGCCGAACTGAAAGAGCTGTCTCCCGCCGACAGAACGGAAGTCTCCAGACAATTCATCCGATTATATGAGTCAGCGCCGCTTTATGACATTTTACATAATGGCGATCTCGTTGTCGCCCACGCCGGCATAAAAGCTGACGATATCGGTAAATACTCGCGTAAGGTAAAAGAATTTGTTCTGTACGGCGATATCACGGGTGAAACGTATCCCGACGGCAGGCCCGTCAGAAGAGACTGGGCCGCCGCTTACGAAGGCAAGGCATGGATTGTTTACGGGCATACCCCGGTAAAACGCCCCCGGATCATCAACCGTACAATCAACATTGATACAGGATGCGTCTTCGGGAATCAGCTGACAGGCTTTCGCTTTCCGGAGCATGAAACCGTCTCTGTGGAAAGCTCAATGCCCTATGACGCTTCACGATTTCGCGAGGATCACGGAAGGCAGGCATGAAAAAAAGCCCGAAACCGGTAAACGGTTCGGGCTTTACATGTGTTCAATTAATGTTTTCATATCGTCAGGCACCGGAGCGTGAAAAACGAGCGTTTCTCCGGTCATGGGGTGTACGAATGAAAGCCGCTCACTGTGAAGAGCCTGCCGCGCAATTCCCTCATTTTTTCCGCCGTACAGTGTATCACCGACTAAAGGATGGCCGAGGTAGCTCATGTGCACCCGGATTTGATGCGTCCGCCCCGTTTCCAGCCGCAGGGCTGCAAGCGTAAACGCATGTCCCGCTTTTTCCGTTTGAAAATGCGTCACCGCTCGTTGTCCCTCCGGCGTTACCATCCGCTCAATAATACTGTCGTGTTTTCTTCCGATGGGCGCGTCCACCGTTCCTTCCTTCTGCAGCATGATCCCGTGTACGACAGCGAGATACCGCCTGCTGACAAGCCCCTTCTTCTGCGCTGCCGACAAAAGAGAATGGGAAAGCCGATGTTTGGCGATGAGCATCGCCCCCGATGTATCCCTGTCAAGGCGGGTGACAAGATGAACCGTTGATTGCACGCCGCTTTTTCGGTAGTGGCTGATCACTCCGTTAGCGATGCTTTCCGACGGGTGTTCTCTTGATGGAATTGAGGAGACATACGGCTGCTTATTGACCACAAGCACATGGTCATCTTCATAAAGAATATCAAGCGGAACCGGCTCAGGCAAAAGCGTTTCACTCACATGCTCCTTCGGAAATTCAATCTTAAGCACGTCTCCGTCCGCTAACACGGTGCGGACGGTTACATGCTCTCCGTTCACAAGCAGGTCTCCCCCGCCGAATTTAATGTCAGCGAGAAGCCGCTTTGAAATGCCGAGCTGCGCCGTATATTCTTTTACCGTCATGCCGGCTTCCCGGGCAGTCATGTTCTTTTGGATAAAAAAGTTGTCCAATCCGTTTCCTCTTTCTATTCGCCTTTTCCGATAAAGGAGTCCTGCACCCTTTTCCAAAACGGGAAAGGGCGGAATCTTGCAAATCTGACTTTTTCATTTGCCACACGGCATAGAATGGACTTGACATCCTTATGCAGCAAGGTTAAATGATCAATTGTGACTTGAAAGTCGACGTCGTTTCTCGGTTTGATGACACAGTTATGATGATCGGGAAGCAAAAGCGGCGAGCCGACAGTCCTGAACACTCTGTTGTTGATGGATGCCATTTCCGCAAGCTGAATCGCCCTGATGGAAGGGTGGATGATTGCGCCGCCTAACGCCTTATTATAAGCCGTGCTTCCGGAAGGCGTGGACAGACATAAACCGTCTCCCCTGAACGTTTCAAACAGCTGGCCTTTAATTTCCACGTCAGCGACGAGACTGCCTTCTATGCTTTTGATCGTACATTCGTTCAAAGCCAGATACCGCTCCTCACGCTCTTCATCATGATAAGTGACAATCACCTCAAGAAGGGGATACTCCACGGTATGATACGGCGTTTTGGCAATGGCCAGAACGAGCTTTTCTATCTCCTGCGGAACCCAATCGGCATAAAAACCCAAATGCCCCGTGTGAACTCCGACAAACGCCGTTTTATCAAGACGGTCGCTGTACCTGTGAAATGCGTAAAGAAGCGTTCCGTCACCGCCGACGGAAATAACGATTTCCGGCTCCTTTTCATCCAAGGTCATATCAAAATCGAGTAAATACGCCTGTATTTTGCTTTTCAGTGTATCTGAAACCTCGTCTCCTTTTGAAGAAACGGCAAATTTCATGCCATTCCCCTCCTTTCCTACTGGTGGTCTCCCGCTTTTTTCTTTCGCGAGAACGCGGCTTGGGCTTCCTGGATTTCTCCGCGGATTTCTGACATTTCTTCATCGAGCCGTGATGCGGCTTCTGAGGCCCGCTGCAGCCTCAGCTTTACTTTTTCGGGAATGTTCCCGCTGTATTTGTAATTCAGTGAATGCTCAATGGTTGCCCAAAAGTTCATGGCAAGCGTCCGAATCTGTATTTCCACAAGAACGTGCTTTTCTCCGGACGTTGTTTGTAAAGGATATAAAACGACAAGGTGGTAAGACCGATATCCGCTTTCCTTATGCTCTGCTATGTAATCCCGCTTATCGACAACGGTAAAATCTTTTCTGGCAAACAGCATATTTTTGACGATCTGGATATCATCGACAAATTGGCACATAATACGCAGCCCCGCGATATCCTGCATCGTTTCAATCTGATGAAGCGGTATGCTTTTTCGTCTCGCTTTTTCAAGTATGCTCGCCACCGGCTTCACGCGGCCTGTAACAAACTCAATCGGTGAGTGGTCATCTTCATAATCATAAAGGGTTCTGACGCCTTTCAGCTTCACCTTTAATTCGTCAACAGCCTGGCGGTATGGCGCTAGAAATTGCTCCCATTGTTTGTCATCCATCGTACATCCCCCAATTCCGAACCTGTTCTAAAGAAATACGCTTTTCACTTTTTCTTCCATATCTCCGTAGTTTGCATTATCTTTAATATTTTCAAGAAGATAATCGAGTTCTTCATGCAGCCCTGAAAGTTCAACCGTTTTTCCGCCGGCCTCAAGGACCGCCGGTTTTCTTTGGTCTAAGGCTTCTTTCAGATCCGGCCAGATATGTTCTTTTATAATGACATATTCAAAAGAGTCAGCTGATTCAAGTATGTATACAAAAGCAAAGTGATCGGAATCAACAAGCATTTGACCTGAGGCTTTGCGTTCCGCTCCGCTTAAGTCCTCTCCGCACTTTAAGCGGAGCGCGTCTTCTGTTAATGATGCATTTTGGATTTCAATTCTCTTTTGCATAATGTTCTCCTTTTTTAACAAAGTACAGCATTTATTTTATCATATCAAGGTCGATATTGATAAACGTAACCTCTAAAGAGATAATGGGAATTATACAATTTTTCGTCCTGAAAGGAAGACTGTCATGACCCAAGAAATAGAAATTGAATTCAAAAACCTGCTGACAAAATCAGAATTTCTGAAGCTGAGTGAAGCACTCTGCATGAAAGAACATGATTTTAAACAGCAGGTCAATCATTATTTCGACACGAAAGATTTTTCCCTGAAACAAAAAAAATCAGCACTCCGCATCCGAGAAAAAGACGGCGCGTTCGTTCTGACGTTAAAAGAGCCTGCCGCGGTCGGTCTGCTGGAAACCCACCAAGAGCTTGCGGCACCTGATCTTGACGTCTTCAAGATTCCGGAAGGCCCCGTCAAACGTCAGCTGGAAGGTCTCGGAATCAACTCAGAACACATTTGCTATTTCGGGACGCTGTCGACCGCACGCTCGGAAAAAGAATCAGAAAAAGGCTTAATCATTTTAGATCACAGCCGATATTTAGAGAAAGAAGACTTTGAATTGGAATTCGAAGCTGCTGACTGGGATGAAGGAAAACGGGCGTTTGAACAATTGCTCAAGCAATTCTGCATCCCAGAGCGGATCACGAAAAATAAAATCCAGCGTTTTTATGAACAGAAACAAAAAAAGGTGGAATGACACAGTGAATATAACGAATTGGGCGGCCCTTCTCCAGTTGCAATCAGTGGCGCTGCAATCAATCTCTCATACAAGCACGGCTTCAGGCGGACAATCTTCAGAAAGCCCGCTTGCCAATTTCAGCGCGCTTCTCAGCCAGTATACGGACACAGCCGTCCGGCAGCAGCCGGAATCAGGAATTTTAAACGGTGTGCGGACCGCTCACGCTTCATATTCACCGAGAATTCCCGTTTCATCCGGCTCCGCGGCTGCTTCACAGACCGCTTCCCCGGGCATAAAGTCTCCGGATGCGGCATCTGATATCAGCACCGGAAACTTTTCAATAGACAGCGCCATTCAGAAAGCGGCCGAAAAATACGGAGTGGACGAAAAGCTGATCCGCGCGGTTATTAAACAGGAATCAGGCTTTAATCCGAAAGCGGTCAGCGGTGCGGGGGCAATGGGACTGATGCAGCTCATGCCTTCCACGGCAGAATCACTCGGGGTGTCAAACCCGCTTGATCCCGTCCAGAACGCTGAGGGCGGCACAAAGTACTTAAAGCAGATGCTCACGAAATACGACGGAAATGTATCTCTGGCGTTAGCCGCCTACAACGCAGGCCCCGGCAACGTAGATCGGTACGGAGGCATTCCGCCGTTTAAGGAAACACAGCAATATGTTAAAAACATAACCAAACAGTATTACGCGTAAACCAGAGAGGCTTCCTTCGCCCTCTGGTTTTTTTGCGGAGTGAAATCTTACACATGAATGAAGGCGATGTGATATGATATGAAATACAAGCGCCTGACAGAAAGGCACTTTGTTTGTAGAAATAAAATGTTATTGCTAAAATATACAGTAACTGAAGATAGTAAAACTGAAAGATAAATTCGCAATGGGAATTATGATTCCTATTAGCCATATAAAGGAGTAGTCAACATGGGACAATCGTTTAACGCACCATATGAAGCGATTGGAGAGGAACTTCTATCGCAACTTGTTGATACTTTTTATGAGCGTGTCTCGTCTCATCCCTTGCTGAAGCCGATATTTCCAAGTGATTTGACTGAAACGGCCAGAAAACAAAAGCAATTTTTAACCCAGTATTTGGGCGGACCTCCTCTTTATACTGAAGAGCACGGACACCCCATGCTCAGGGCAAGGCATCTCCCCTTTCCGATTACGGACGAGAGGGCTGATGCGTGGCTAAGCTGTATGAGCAAAGCGATGGATGATGTCGGGCTGGAGGGCGATATTCGTGAATTTCTGTACGGGCGTCTGGAACTAACGGCCAGGCATATGGTAAACCAGGCAGAAGCGGAGGATCGATCATATTGACGAATTATCAGCATGAGCAATACTTCGCCCATTGCCACGGACATCCAAAAAAACCGCTCGAAATTTACATGTTTGTCGACCCTTTATGTCCTGAATGCTGGTCGCTGGAGCCCGCCATAAAAAAATTAAAAATCAAATACGGACGTTTTTTTACGCTGCGGATCATTGTTTCCGCGAGCATTACATCGCTGAATAAGCAAAAGCGGAAAAAACACCTTCTTGCCGAAGCTTGGGAAAAAATTGCGAACCGTTCCGGGATGCCCTGTGACGGAAGCCTTTGGCTTGAGCAAGATCAGCCTCTTTCATCGCCCTACCTTGCCGCACTCGCTTTAAAAGCGGCCGAACTGCAGGGAAGAAAAGCGGGCATTCTGTTTCTCCGCAGCATGCAGGAAAGCCTGTTTGTTTCCAAGCAGAATATTACGGATGAAGACGTTCTTTTAGAAATTGCCGAAAAGACGAAATTAGATGTTGAAGAATTCAAGCGCGACCTCCATTCGCAAAGCGCGGTAAAAGCGCTTCAGTGCGATATGAAAATCGCGGCGGAAATGGATGTCACCGTCAACCCGACATTGACGTTCTTTAACAGCCTGCATGATGATGAAGGGCTGAAGGTTCCCGGCAACTATTCTTATGACGTGTACGAAGAGATCTTATTCGAAATGCTCGGGGATGAACCGAAGCCTTCTGAAACGCCGCCTTTGGAATGTTTCATTGAATATTTCCGGTTTGTCGCATCGAAAGAAATCGCACTCGTTTATGATTTGAGTCTAGAAGAAGTTGAAAAAGAAATGAAAAAACTGGCATTCGCGAAAAAGGTCGCCAGAGTGGAAGCAAAGCACGGTCTGTTTTGGAAGTCTCTTTCCGGCACCCAGGAGGATGTCACCTGTTGTGATCATTAAAAAAAGCTGATTCCTTACGGAGCCGGCTTTTTTTGTGCAAATAAAGAAACCGCGCCGGGATAAGCGCGGTTTCATATGTCTTAACGACAACAAAGGGGATGGGAGAAATTTTTCACGGTCAAACAAAGGGGTAATGTTTGTTTGTGATCAATTTCACATCCTTATCATATCAAATCTTGTCGAGTTTTGACAAGCCATAAGATTAATGTTCATATTTTTGTCACAAAACATAACTGACTGCTTGTTTTCATAGAATATATCAATGAAAAACAAGGAGGGAAATCAATGCTCCGCACTGTATTGATCATCGGAATGATTGTGTTTTTCTTCTTTTTAAATCTGCTGGCCATGATGCACATGCTGCCGATTTACATTACATCTCCCCTGCTGTTTCTGTCCATATTGTTTGCCTTGTACCGGCTGAATCACAGAAAAACGTTTAAAGGGTTTTAGAAAAAGCCTGCGCAACTTATGCACAGGCTTTTTTGAATTACGAAGGGTTCACTTTCGAAAGAAGCTCTTCCATTTCGTTCAGTTTCTCTTCAAACATTTTGCAGGCCGCCTCGATCGGTTCAGGCGATGTCATATCGACTCCCGCTTTTTTCAGTATGTCGATCGGATATTCCGAGCTTCCCGCTTTTAAGAATTCGGTATAGCGCTCCACCGCAGGCTTGCCTTCTTTTAAGATCTGGCTGCTCAGCGCTTGGGCCGCACTGTAGCCTGTCGCATATTGATACACATAATAATTGTAATAGAAATGCGGAATTCTTGACCATTCCAGACTGATTTCTTTATCAATCACCATGTTGTCACCGAAATACTTTTTATTCAGATCATAATAAAGTTCGTTCAGCAGTTCAGGCGTTAGCGGCTCGCCTTCCTGCGCTTTCGTATGAATCAGATGCTCAAATTCAGCGAACATCGTCTGTCTGAACACTGTGCCTCTGAATCCTTCAAGCATGTGGTTGAGCAGGTACAGACGCTGTTTTTCATCCTTTAAGCTGTTCAGCATATATTCACCGAGCAGCGCTTCATTAGTCGTTGAAGCGACTTCAGCGACAAAAATGCTGTAGTTACCGTACGGATACGGCTGATATTTTCTCGTATAGTAGCTGTGCACGGAATGGCCGAACTCGTGAACGAGCGTAAACAGATTATTGACATTATCATGCCAGTTCATCAAGATGTACGGATTCGTGCCGTATGTACCGGACGAATAAGCACCGCTGCGTTTTCCTTTGTTTTCGTATACATCGACCCAGCGGTTTTCAAGTCCTTCTTTTAAAATAGACGCGTATTCCTCGCCCAGCGGAGCAAGTCCTTTGAGCATATAATCTTTCGCTTCCTCATATGTGACCTTCATTCCCGAATCTTTTACAAGCGGTGTGTACAGGTCATAAATATGGACTTCATCAAGGCCGAGAACCTTTTTCCGCAGGTCAATGTAACGGTGTAATAACGGAAGATGTTTATTGATCGTCTTAATAAGGTTATCGTAAACTTCTTCAGGGATGCTGTTATTGGATAAAGCCGCTTCCCGTGCTGATTTATACTTTTTCACACGGGCGTAAAAATTATCTTTTTTCACAGTGCCGCTGAGTGTAGTCGCCATCGTGTTTTTATACTGTCCGTATGTTTTATATACGGCTTCAAATGCGTTTTTGCGGACTTCACGATTGCTGCTTTCCAGGAAATTAATAAAGTTGCCGTGTGTAATTTGAGTTTCCTTGCCGTTTTCATCTTTAATCGACGGAAACGTAATATCGGCGTTATTTAAAACGCTGAATGTATTGGAAGGCGACGACAGCGCTTCAGAGGCTTCCGCAAGCAGGGCCTCTTCTTGTTCGCTCAGCACGTGCGGACGCTGTTTTGTAATTTCTTCAATTGCATGGGAGTAAAGCTTAAGCTCCTCTTTTTCCAGAATAAACTGGTGCAGCTTGTCCTCCTGAATCGCCAGAATTTCCGGTTCAATGTAAGCAGTCGCGCTGGCAGCCTGAGAATACAGGCTTGCGGCTTTATCGTTCAGCCCTTGGTAGAAAGAATTTCCCGTATCCTGGTCTGAGCGCATATGCGCGTATGCATAAAGTTTCCCAAGGCGGTTCGTCACTTCATCCTGTGCCGTAAGCGCAGCGTATAAATTATCAGCCGAATGAGCAAGCGTGCCTTTAAAAGAAGATAAATTCGGGATTAATTCTTTAACTGCTTGAAATTCTTTATTCCAGGCCTCATCACTAGGAAAAATATCCTCTAGTCTCCATGTATGCTCTGCCTTTACTTCACTTCTGTCAGGCAGCTGTGCTGCTTTATTTTCCTCAGTCATGGTGATCCCCCTCGTTTTCTTTACTTCAAGCCAATTGAAAAAACGATTGTTTCTCCAAAAACTTGTGTTGTGATTATCTTCCGGCTTTTCACTGCCTTTTGTCAAATCATATGCGGCATATAAGACCGAGCATACCAATAATACAGTGAAAAAACGAAAACAAAATGCTTGTACGCCCCTCACATTCGCCACCACCTTGACGTTAGGGTGAACGAAATGAAGCATTCTCATTCCCCAAAAAAGAGCAGATCCCGCCGGCGCAGCTCTTCTGCCGTTTGAGGGAGCTTCCGTTGAGATGAGGGCATATATACTTCATTCTCAATTTCCCTTAAAAAATCCTGCAAGCATAAGAAATCAGCATATTGTTTTACCGCCATTCCGATAAGGCTGTCTTGTGAACCATACCGCATCCGGATCTCCTTATGCCTGATTTTTTGCCGTAAATCATGAACCATGCCGGATAATCGGATCGGCGCGCCTTTTTTAGAAAGTTCCGCAAGCCGCAAGTATAAATGGCCCTGCCACACAAAAACGGGACTTGCAAACACAAAGCCTGCTGAAACGGGAATAAACACTTCAGAGGGGAGAAATGGAAATGCAACCTGATGTCTTTCGTAAAAAAGACGCCGGATAAGACCGGCATCTTCAGATAAAAACCGCCCGCCTTTGTTGCGGAATCCGGCAACGGCACGCCCCCACGAGGAAAGTCTGACGCTGTGCCGCCCTTCCGGATGACAAATGTCTTTCAGGTTTGCTTTGTGAAGAGGGATTGCGGTTAAGCCGGCATAAGAATAGCCGGTGTAAAACGGAGTGATGGAATGCAGCCTGTAAAAGGAGCGGGCGTCGGGGCAGTAAAACATTAAGGAGGAAAATGAATTGACTTCAAAGAACTGCCAGTGAAAAGCAGAAAGCCGGAAAAATTGCGCGGCCATCCGTTTTAACCGTTTTGCCCCAATGATCCAGACCGGCCGGTACCCGGCGTTTTTCAGGCCTGCCGTCCGGCTCTTTAAAGAGTCCGCCGAAAGGTTCGCACATTGAAATTCAAAAGCCAGCCTTTCTTCTCCGCTTTCTGCCGTCAAGTCAGGCCGCTGTCCAGCGGAAGTCAGATACGGTTCCAGGCTGACACTGCACCCTTGTGTCTTCAGCCAGAGAAAAAGCTGTCTTTTTCCTTCCAGATGGTATTCGCTTTCAGGTTCGGATTCCCCGGGACACAGCCTGCTTTTTTTATGAGCGAAGTGCGGCAGTTTTTCGCGTCCCAGTTTGATATCAAGCTCACTTTTGCAAACGGGGCAGAACCAGCGTTTCTTTCTCAGCTCCGCCGCTTTTTCCTTTGAATAGCTTCCGGCCAGCTGAATGAGCCGCCCGCCGGCAGTCACTGCACTGAACATGTTGCATCTTCTCCTTTCCTGAATCTTGTTGTATTCAGCAGAAAGAAGGCATAATCCTGTTTGCGGATGAGAGCCGTTATACGGTTTTCAGCCGTTCATCCTGTCATTCAGAACAAAAAAAACCGATTTCTGCTGAGAGAAATCGGTTTGTTACGATGCAAAGTGTTTTTTTATTGTATATAACGCATGATCAGCGATCACCAATTTTCCGTATTCTTCAAGACGGTGAATGCTGACTGATGATTCGTGCGCGTACTCCAACAGGATGCTTAGCTGATTTTCAACCTCTTCATCAGTTTGCTCATAAAAATCTGCATATAAATAATATCGGTCTTCAAACGAATACAGGGTCGTTTTGATTCCGTTAAGATTCAATTTTGATAGCGAGATGAGATCCTCAAAATCATCGAACCGCAAAGTGAACTGAAGCTTTTGCTCCTTATCTTCCCGGCTCTCGGCCTGCTCTTCTTTCTGGAAATCATCAAGTAAAGCATCGAGATTTTCATCTGCCGGCTCTTGTTTTTTATCTTCCGGGATCGGCAGTTCGAGTTTTTGTCCGTCCTTGGAAAGCTGGGCTTTTGTTACGATTATTTCCAGTCCTTTGTCCAATGCCTGAACCTGAATCCAAAGAGGACCCTCGACAGCGAATTCCTCTTCATCATGCACTTCATCCATGACTTCCCAGAACAGTTCTTCACTGCGCTCGCGATTGTACCAGATTTCTTCTCTGTCAAAACCGCGATCTTCAATATCACCATAAGACATATAAAATTTTACAGTATGCTCATTAATTCTTTCTATTTCCATTTTGCCAACCTTCCCTTCTTTATAAGATGTTGAAGGGACATCTAAGCTCCCGATGAATAGTACTTTACTACACTTTACCCATTCCGTCCACATCTTAACCTTATAGAAGACAGCGCAAATTCTTTATATTTCTATTTTATGATAAAACAGTTATAAAAGAAATAAAAAAGCATTTTCACACCGAAAAACAGGCTTTCTCCCGGTTCCCATCATAAATAGCGCATTGCTTCATATATTAGCTGTACAAGCAATCGATCTATAAGCGAGGTGTTACCATGCCGCACGATTATCTGCTGTCCCTTCTGCTTATTATCGGGATTGACCTTATTCTCGGCGGTGACAATGCCGTCGTCATCGCGATGGCCAGCCGGAATCTGGCCCATAAACAAAGACAGCAAGCGATCATCTTCGGAACATTTATCGCAGTCGTCTTGAGAATCGTTCTGACGAGCGCTGCGGTCTATTTATTGAATGTTCCTTTTTTACAATGCGCAGGCGGGGTATTTTTATTGTATCTCGGCTATCAGCTTCTGATTGAGAAGAAAGATGCGCAGCATGTGAAAAGCAGTTCTTCTCTTTGGAAAGCCATCCGCACAATCGTTCTGGCTGATATCTTTATGTCGCTTGACAATGTCATCGCAGTAGCCGGCGCTTCTCACGGTGAGCTGACACTAGTAGTGATCGGTCTCTTCATCTCGGTGCCGATTATTATTTGGGGCAGCAAGCTCGTTCATGCCGCCATGGAAAAAATGCCTTTATTGATGTATGCCGGGAGCGGTCTTCTCGCATTTACCGGCGGTGAAATGATTGCCGGAGACAGCAAGCTGTCATTTTTCATGGCAGAACACGGCATGATACAGATGATGCTGCCGATTTTGACCGTCGTTTTTGTTATCCTCGCCAGTATGATTTACCAGCAGACTGAAAAATAACAAAAAGCCCAAACCGCGATGGTTTTGGGCTTTTTTCATGCTTATCGTAAGCTTATATCAGTTGGCAAGACGCTGTGCTTCTCTTAATTGGAAAGAACGCACTTTTCTTGGCAGGAATCGTCTGATTTCATCTTCGTTATAGCCGACTTGCAGACGTTTTTCATCAATGATGATCGGACGGCGGAGCAGTCCCGGATGCTCATTGATCAAAGTATATAAGTCTTGAAGCGGCATAGATTCAACATTTACGTTCAGTTTCTGGAATACTTTAGAACGGGTAGAGATAATTTCATCCGTACCGTCTTCAGTCATACGCAGAATCTGCTTGATCTCATCAATTGATAACGGCTCGGAGAAAATGTTTCTTTCTACAAACGGAATCTCGTGCTTTTCAAGCCAAGCTCTTGCTTTTCTGCATGACGTACAGCTAGGTGATGTGTATAATGTAACCATTAATCTTCACTCCTCTAATTAGTAGGATGAACATGTTTGTATTCTCAAATTGAAATGACTTTAAAAAAGGAATCTTTATAGGTATTATACTATAAAAAAGTAAGTGTGAACAGTCTCCTGAGAAAAAAATGTGTCAATCCGGCAAATTTACGGCTGGAGGATTTTTCTCCATTCTCAATTAGCTCAGCTGATCGAAAATGTTTTTTTGTTTTTTCTCATCAATGACTTTGAGAACTTCATCCGTTTTTTCGTATGATTCTCCGTACCATTTTTCATCTTTATAAGTGTGAATGTTTTCATATGTCTGTTTCATCGCTTCAAATATTTCTTCTTCTGATTCCGTCTTAGGTGACCAGTACAGAATCTCCATTTTGTTCACTTCATTCGTAGCCAATGACCGGCGCCGATACCCGATTGACTGCGCGTGCTTGAAATGCTCTCTTTGATAAAAACGCAAGCGTTTCTGTGTATCCGTGTCATCCTCGTCAACAGGCTCCACCTCAAGCAGAATCGGCTTGTTCTTCTTTTTCAGTCTGCCGATCAGCTTGCTTCCGAGGCCTTGTCCTCTGGATTTCTTTGACACAAACAGGTAATCAATAAAGATGAAAGAGTCAAATTCCGCATACATCAGCACGTGGTACTGCCCCTCTTCTTTATGATAAACATCGCTTTGCTCCTTTAACAGAGCTTCCATATGCGCTTTTGATTTCATTTCTTCAATCGGAAAATATTCACTCAGCTTTTCGTACCAGTTCATTCATTTGCTCCTTATGGGTTCGTTGTCTTCACACTTTTAGATATACCCCATTTCCGATTGTTTAAACAATCTTACATCTATTAAGACGTGTGATCCTTTACCATGGTTTCAATTTTTTTAAAATGGTGTGTAATCGACGTTTTTGGTATAACGGTTTGCCGCGTCCCACAATAAAAATTCGTCAATACCTTCATCATGCAACGCTTTAACCTGGTCCTCCACCTGGCGTTTCCCGTACTTTTGATAATTTCCGCTGCCGAGATAAGATGCCGTGAAGTCCTGAAGCCACGGACGCGATACAGGCGGGTGTTTCAGCTTGGACAGCTTTTTATTTTCCAACTTCGCGTATTCTTTGACGACATTGTAGGGCTCAAGATCCGGTTTATCAATGCCGAAATAGCTTGTCCAATGGCTCGGATAAATCATGGATGAAATGACATCGACCTGGTCTGAAATTTTGCTGAAATTCTGGCCGATACCAGGCGCTTCAGGCAGCGTGGCTGAATAGCCGAAAATATCAACCGACACATCCGCGCCGTACGGCTTGAGTTTTTTCTTCGCATAACCGACAAAATCGGTGACGGCGTGAACGCGTTTTTGCACATTGCTGTCTGCTGTTTTTCCGTAATCGCCGTGTCCGTATGTCAGTTCGTCATCACGTTTTTCAAACCCTTCAGGAAAACGGACATAATCAAACTGAATTTCTTGAAAACCCATCTTTACGGCTTGTTTTGCAATCTTTACATTGTAATCCCATACTTCTTTCATAAACGGATTGACGAACGATTCGCCGCGGCCGTTTTTCCAGACACTTCCGTTTTTTTCTTTAAAGGACCACTCGGGCTTTTTGTTCGCGAGTTCGCTGTCTTTAAATACGACAATACGCGCGATCGGATAGATCTTTTTTTCCTCCAGCTTTTTCATCATCTTTTTTGGGTCTTTGATGTACGGCTTGGCGATTTTTGCATACTCAGAATGGCCGTCCGGCTTAAAGGTGAGGTTCCCGTTGTCGTCCTTGACATCAATGACCATTGTATTGAGCTCCGTTTTGTCCACAAAGTCTGTCAGCTCCCCGAATTTGCTTCCTCCCGCTGAATGCCCTGTGACGTAAATGCCCCGCACCTTATCAGGTTGTGAAAAATGCAGCCCTGACGGATAAGCGAACCGTGCATTTGATTTCGGCAGTTCTTTTTCAGCCAGTGCTACTTTTACAAGCGGCTGCTCCTCTTTCACAGCGGCATGGGCCGGATAAGCGGCTGCACTGATAAACAGTCCCGCACAAATGGCGCAAAAAATGGTTTTCATACTGATCTCCCCCTTTTTTTCCATTATAGAAAAACGGGAGCAGGCTTAATAAACTTGAATGTGCGCAAAAAAATCCTCCAAGACTGAGTCTTGGAGGATGATACGTTTATAGATAGGTTTTAAATTCAGCTTCTGTGCACATGACAAAATGTCCCGGTTTCACTTCTCTGAATTCCATTTTTTCTCCTTCTTGGAGCTGATGAACTGCCGGATCGTATTTCTTTCGCGTGCGATTTCTTTCATAATCCGGATCAGGGAGCGGGATAGCGGACAGCAATGATTTCGTATATGGGTGAAGCGGGTTTTCGTAAAGCTCATCCGCCGGCGCAAGCTCCACCAATTTTCCGAAATACATGACGCCGATGCGGTCGCTGATGTATTTGACCATTGATAAATCATGGGCGATAAACAGGTAAGTAAGCCCTTTTTCTTTCTGCAATTCTTTCATTAAATTGACGACTTGCGCCTGAATGGAGACATCAAGCGCCGAAATCGGTTCGTCCGCGATGATAAACTCCGGATCAACCGCCAGCGCTCTGGCGATTCCGATACGCTGGCGCTGTCCGCCTGAAAATTCATGCGGGTAGCGGTTGGCGTGCTCTTTATTTAAACCGACCGTTTCCAGCAGTTCGTGAACCCGCTGCATCCGCTCTTTTTTCGTTTTTGCCAGGCGGTGAATATCTATTCCCTCGGCAATAATGTCGGCGACTGTCATTCTCGGATTTAAAGATGCGTACGGATCCTGGAAAATCATCTGCATTTTCCGGTTAAACTCCAGCAGCTTCTTGCGGGATTTTTTCCCGTGGACATTTTCCCCGTTAAAGAGAACTTCCCCGCCGGTTGCCTCATACAGCCGGATAATACTGCGGCCCGTCGTTGATTTACCGCAGCCCGATTCTCCGACAAGGCCGAGCGTTTCGCCTTTATAAATATCAAATGACAAATCATCTACGGCTTTTACCGTTCCTTTCTGCGTGAAAAAATGCTGTTTTAAGTGTTTGATTTCGAGAAGTTTCTCAGTCATTTTTTTCACCTTCCTTCATTAAAACAGGATGCTGATACGTATTCGGAAGCTGACGGATTTTAGCCTTCACCGCTTCAGGCGGCTCGACCTTAGGCGCATCAGGATGCAGAAGCCACGATTTCACAAAATGCGTATCAGACACTTTATACATCGGCGGTTCCTGTTCAAAGTCAATTTTCATCGCATATGAGCTGCGGAGCGCAAATGCATCCCCTTTCGGAGGATTCGTCAGATCAGGCGGCGTACCCGGGATGGCCGTCAGTTTTTCCTGATCGGTGCTGTCCAGACTCGGCATTGAGGCAAGCAGCCCCCACGTATACGGATGGCGCGGATCATAAAAGATTTCATCCACCGTGCCCGATTCGACGACCTGACCCGCGTACATGACGGCGACCCGGTCGGCGACATTGGCGACAACGCCGAGATCATGCGTGATAAAAATGATAGATGTATCAATTTTCTTTTGCAGATCTTTCATCAGCTCAAGGATCTGTGCCTGAATCGTCACATCAAGAGCTGTTGTCGGTTCATCGGCAATTAACAGTTTCGGATTTGCCGCAAGCGCCATCGCGATGACGACACGCTGTCTCATCCCGCCTGAAAATTCATGGGGGAATTGGCCGATCCGTTTTTCGGGCATCGGAATCCCGACGAGATCAAGCAGCTCTATGGCGCGCTTTTTCGCGGCTTCACTTGAGATTTTTTCATGTTTGAAAAGCACTTCCGTAATTTGTTTGCCGACTCTCATCGTCGGGTTCAGAGAGGTCATCGGATCTTGGAAAATCATTCCGATGTCCTTTCCTCTGATGGCCTGCATTTCTTTTTCGGACATCGGCACGATATCGCGTCCGTCAAAAAGAATCTGTCCTCTTTTAAAGTAGCCCGGCGGCATCGGGATCAGCTTCATAATCGCTTGGGAGGTCACACTTTTTCCGGAACCTGACTCCCCCACGATCGCAAGCGTCTCTCCTTTATTCAAATGGAAATTCACGCCGCGGATTGCCTGTACCTCTCCGCCGTATGTTTTAAATGAAATGGCTAAGTCTTTTACTTCTAGCAAACGTGTCACTCATATCACTCCTTATTTGCGTAACTTAGGATCCAGCGCGTCTCTTAACCCATCGCCGACAACGTTAAAGCCGAACATCGCCAGGCAGATAAAGCCGGCAGGGAAGAACAGACGCCAAGGGTAATAGGTTAATGCAGGCAATCCGTCTGAGGCCATCGTTCCCCAGCTCGCAAGCGGCGCAGGTACGCCGAGGCCCAAATAACTTAAAAACGCTTCTGTAAAAATCGCCGTCGGAACCGTCAGTGTCATTGTTACGAGGATAGAGCCCATCGCGTTCGGAACGATATGCTTAAACAAAAGCCGGCCGGTTTTGGCGCCGAGTGTCTGTGAAGCAAGCACATACTCCTGATTCTTTAATTGCAGCACCTGTCCGCGGACGATCCTCGCCATATTGATCCAGCCCGTGATTGTCATGGCGACGATAATGGTCAGCAATCCTTTCGGCAGGACAACCATCAGCAAAATAACCATTAATAATGAAGGAACAGCCCACAGAATGTCGGCGATGCGCATCATCACTTCATCTGTGCGTCCGCCGCGGAATCCGGAAATGCTGCCCCAGATTACGCCGATTAATAAATCAAGCACGGCAGCTGCGACACCGATAAAGATGGAAATCCGCGCGCCCACCCATGTCCGGACGAATATATCCCTTCCAAGGTCATCCGTGCCGAACCAATGATCTTTCGACGGCGCTTTATCCGCATTTAATAGATTGGTAGTCGCATAATCATACCTTGAAAAGACAGGCGCAAAAATCGCCATCAGAATAATAAGAACGATCAGTACGAACCCGACCATCGCAAGCTTATTGCTGCGGAAGCGGAGCATGGCGTCTTTCCAGAGGGAAAGGCTTTTTTTATTTATTTTTTCGGCATCGCCGGCATTAGCTGAAGCTGGTTCAAACATATTTTTAGGAATGTTCTGCATGGTCTAGGCTCCTTTCTTTGCTTTGGAAAGCTTGATTCTCGGATCGATTAATCCGTACAGCACGTCTACAATTAATACGCATAAAAGTAGGAGCACGCTGAAGAACACGGTAACTCCCATAATGACCGTATAATCACGGTTTGTAATGCTGTTTACAAAATGCGCGCCTAAACCGGGAATTCCGAAAATGGATTCAATGATGAAACTTCCCGTTAAAATGGATGCCGCCATCGGCCCCATATATGTCACGACCGGCAAAAGCGCGTTTCGCAGCGCATGGCGCACGGTGACTGACGGACGGGAAAGTCCTTTAGCTTTTGCAGTCCGTATGTAATCGCTGTTTAACACTTCAATCATGCTTGAACGGGAGAGTCTGGCAATGAACGCCATCGGCATGGAAGCGAGCGCAATAGAGGGCAGAAAGGTGTATGCCCAGGATTCCCACCCTGCGACCGGGAACAGTTCTAATTTAATTGAGAAAATATATTGCAAAATCGTCGCCAATATAAAGCTCGGAACTGAGATCCCAAAGATCGTTAAAATCGCAATGGTATAATCCTGCCATTTATTATGGTACAGGGCAGCAAGCACCCCGAAAAGCACACCGAACGCTAAAGCGAGGAGAATAGCTTCTGCACCGAGAGTGAATGAGACGGGGAAGCCTGAATTGATTAAATCATTAACACTTTGGCCTTTATATTTAAAAGAAGGTCCGAAGTCCCACATCGCCACAGATTTTAAGTAGCTGGCATATTGAACGAAAAGAGGCTTGTCCAGGCCATAGTGTTCGTTTAAGTTTGCCTCAATTTCAGGCGGCAGCTTTCTTTCGCCGGAAAATGGTCCGCCCGGCGCTGCCTGCATTAAGAAGAATGTGGCGGTCACAATCACAAACAATGTGATGATCATGTAAATGAATCGTTTACCGATATATTTCAGCAAGGTGAACACCTCCATGTTTTTTACAATTTTATACTTAATCAGTAAGAAAGGTATATGGGGACATCCTCCCCATATACCTGGTCTTTTGTTTTCAGAACCGTCTTTTATTCAAAAGAAGCGTTTCTGAAGTAAACTTCGCCTGTTCCTGTCAAGATCACATTTTTGAGGTTTTTATCCTGCACCCAAGGATCCGTATAGAAATAAACTGGCGCGACCGGCATTGCGTCAATAAAGATCTTTTCTGCTTTTTTCAGCTCTTCGATACGTTTATCCGGATCCGTTTCAAGCTGAGATTGGTTCAGCAGCTTTTTAAACTCAGGATCTTCCCATCCGGTATCATTGTTTCCGCCTTCTTTATCACGGAACAATTCAAGGAAGTTGATCGGATCGTTGAAATCGCCGAGCCAGCCCATACGCCCGATTTGGTAGTTCTGGCTGTGCAGCTTGTCGATGTAAACATTCCATTCGGAGTTATCAAGCTCAACTTTGACGCCCAAGTTCTTTTTCCACATTTCCTGTACGGCCTGCGCGATTTTCGCATGCGCGTCATCCGTATTGTAGGACAGTTTGATCGCCGGAAGGTCAGAGGCATTCTTGACGCCTAATTCCTTCAGTCCTTTATTTAAGAATTCTTTAGCTGATTTGACGTCATTGTCTTTGAAATAACCTTTTGTGTTATCCTTGAATCCCTTCATTGACGGCGGCACCGCAGCCATGGCCGGGATTTGTTCGCCCTGCGTTACATTTTTCACGATGGACGAGCGGTCGATCGCATAAGCAAGGGCTTTACGGATGTTGACATTGTTCAGCGGTTTCTCTTCTGTGTTGAATTTGTACCAATACACGTCTGCGATCGGTTCAACGTGAAGAGATCCGTCTTTTTTCAATGTCGGCAGAGATTCAGTCGGAAGCTGGCCGAGCGGCATTCCTGCCCAGTCAAGCTCACCGGCCTGGAATTTTTTCAGTTCGGTGTTGTTATTGTTAATCATCACCATGTTGATTTTCTTCAATTTCACAGCGTCTTTATCCCAATATTGATCGTTCTTTTCGAGCGTGATGGAACCGCTGTGTTTCCAGGCCGTCATTTTGAACGGGCCGTTTGACACATAATTTTCGCCCGCGTTTGTGTTCCAGTTTTTATGTTTTTCCGCAATTTTCTTGTTGACCGGCATATACGTATAGAATGAAGTTAATTGCGTGAAATAAGGTGTCGGGTTATTCAGTTCAACCTTTAATGTTTTGTCATTTACGGCTTTTACGCCTACATCATCAATCTTGCCTTTTCCTGTATTGGCAGCTTCAGCGCCTTTGATGTAGTAGAGCTGATAAGCGTATTGTGATTCGTTGTTCGGGTCAAGCGCCCATTTCCACGCATATTCAAAATCCTGCGCCGTCACAGGGTCGCCGTTAGACCATTTCGCACCGTCACGAATCGTAAATGTATAGGTCTTTCCGTCTTTGCTTGTTTCAATTTTAGATGCCATTCCTTCTTCAGGCTCACCTTTGGAGTTTACGCGTGTCAATCCTTCAAAAGTCTGTCGGATTACGCCTCCTGACACGGAATCATTCGCTAAACCCGGATGCAGTGAGAACGGCTCGGTTTTAATATTGATATTAAGTGAAGTCTGTCCTTTGGTGTCTTTTTTACCGCCGCCTGATCCGCCGCTGAATCCGCCGCACGCACTTAATACAAGCGAAAAGATAAGCATTAAACCTACAATAGACCAACGCTTTTTCATGCACTAACCCCCTAATCAAATTTTTCAGCCTTTACTACTAAATACTCAGAAATATCAGACAAAATAACTTAATATTTTTCTAAACTTTAATTGTGTTCCGTCTTTTCTGATTATTTTATGTAAAGAAGCTGTAACAATAGAGTGAACAAGTTCATTATAATGAAATGAATAATTTATTGCAATACTATTTTCTCAATTTAAAATATTTAAATTTGGTCAGTTTTTCTGTCAAAAAGGTGATACACTTCTATAGTTTAAAGCATGACCTAACTAAATTTTTTTATTGCAATTTCCAGTTCATATTGCTTTTTACATATAATATTCGTTATACGAAATGTTGATATACGTTATCATTTAAGCATTTTCAGTTCTTTTTGAGGATTTCCAGCCCTTAAGCAAACTGGAAATAAGCTTGTATTCCTCTGATGACATTTGGCTATAATTGATTTATAATAGATCAATCAAATACATTTGTTGTGATTGCGATGATGAAGAATAGTACACATTTTCATCCGTTTGAAGAGAGTCTGCGGTGCTGGGAGCAGGTAACGGGCGATGTGGAATGGACTTCTGAGCAGCTGACCGAACGTTAGTAGGCCCAGCCGGAGCAGCCTCCGTTACCAACGTCTCGAGCGATTCCATTGTAATGGAATAATCAGGGTGGCACCACGGTTCATTCGTCCCTTTTTTCTACGGGAAGAATGGGCTTTTTTTATTATGTTTTAAGAAATGAGGTAAGAACTATGAAGAAAACGATTTTTTCTGGCATTCAGCCGAGCGGTTCCGTTACCCTCGGCAACTACATCGGCGCAATGAAACAATTTGTCGATTTGCAGCATGACTACAACGGCTACTTCTGCATTGTCGATCAGCATGCGATTACGGTTCCGCAGGATCGGCTTGAACTGCGGAAGAACATCCGCAATCTCGCGGCTCTTTACGTGGCCGTCGGACTTGATCCTGAGAAAGCGACCCTCTTTATCCAATCCGAGGTTCCCGCTCATGCCCAGGCGGGGTGGATGCTCCAATGCGTCGCATATATCGGCGAGCTTGAGCGGATGACGCAATTTAAGGATAAGTCAAAGGGCAAAGAAGCCGTCGTGTCAGGACTGTTAACCTATCCGCCGCTGATGGCCGGCGATATTTTACTGTACGGAACGGATCTTGTTCCGGTCGGAGAAGACCAAAAACAGCATCTTGAACTGACCCGCAACCTGGCGGAACGCTTCAATAAAAAATACAATGACATCTTCACGATTCCTGAGGTGAAAATTCCCGAATCAGGCGCGCGCATCATGTCACTGGCTGATCCGCTCAAAAAAATGAGCAAATCAGATCCGAACCAAAAGGCATACATCACGCTGCTTGATGAGCCGAAGCAGCTCGAGAAGAAAATCAAGAGCGCCGTGACTGATTCTGAAGGCATTGTAAAGTATGATAAAGAAAACAAACCGGGCGTTTCTAATCTTTTGACGATCTATTCTATTTTAGGAAACACATCAATTGAAGAATTAGAAGCTAAATATGAAGGCAAAGGGTACGGTGAATTCAAAAGCGATTTAGCCGAAGTCGTTATCGGCGCATTGACACCGATCCAAGAGCGCTACCGTGAATTAATTGAGAGCGACGAGCTTGACCGTATTCTCGACGAAGGAGCGGCGCGCGCAAACAAAATGGCCGGCAAAATGGTAAAGAAAATGGAAAACGCCATGGGTCTCGGACGGAAAAGAAGATAAAGAAAAGAGGCGGGATTCTCCCGCCTCTTTTTTTAGTTCACTTTTGATTCCTGTTCCATTTCCCAAAGCTTTTCGAAAAACGGCTGCCCTTTAATCAAATTTTCACAGAACGCAAGATGTTTATCCGACCAGCCTTCAATTGTTTCATTGTAAAGCATGTCCCAGATCTCTTCAAAACTCATCCGTTTGATCTGCTCATACATATGCGGATTCCATTCCGTGTACCAATACACAATTTCCGCACGGTTTTTCAGCCCTTTCAGCTGGTCGAGCGCCATAAACATCAGCTGCTTGATCTGCCGCTCTTTTCTCGTCAGACCTCTGACATGCTCCGGCGCCAATGACAAAATGTGATATTCCTTTGAAGACTCCAATTGCGACGGCTCAAATTGAAACGATTCCGGTTCTACATCCTTTACCATTTCATAAACAAGCTGCTCCTGTCTCGGAATCAGGCGGCTCTTTCTGACCGGAATGGTATACCCGATCGTATCCACGGCAATGATGCCGATCCCGTCTGTCACGACAAAACAGTACTCCAGCTTTGTCCGCTCATGATTTTTTCGCACGTATGACTTCTGGTGGACTTGGTCAAGCAGCTCTTTCGGAAGCTCTGATAAGTCGTTTTCTATGTAATGAAATAATACCGACGGCACTCTGAGCAGCGGCGTCTGATCCAAAAGCTCAACCGTGTCTTCCTTCCGCCATTCGTGAAAATGGCATACATTGTAGCCGTTTTCTTCCCCTTCAAACCAATTAACCCATACATCATGAAGAAATAACATATTCGACCCCTCACTTTATAAAAACTGTTGTCCACAGTATAGGCAAGGGATAGATAAATTATTCCATTTCAATATGAGATTTCCGTTTTACGGAGCTGGATTTCCGACTGCATTGCAACAAAAAAATCTCCCGTTCGTCCGGGAGATCATTTCACATTTTTCGGATCAAGCGCATCACGCAGCCCGTCTCCGACAAAGTTGAAGCACAATACGGTAAGAAGGATCAACAAACCCGGGAATAACGGGTACCACCAAGCCTGAATCATAAGCGTAAAGTTCTGTGCATCCTGAAGCATATTGCCCCAGCTTGCGATCGGCGGCTGAATCCCGAAACCGAGATAACTTAATGTAGATTCCGCCAAAATAACCGTTCCCACCTTTAATGTGGCTGAGACGATAATCGGTCCGAGCGCATTCGGCAGTATATGAGAAAAGATGATGTGATGGTTTTTTGTACCGATCGTCTTTGCAGCTAATACAAACTCTCTGGAACGAAGCGATAAAAACTCTCCTCGGACAAGGCGTGCCGTTGTTGTCCAGCCTGTAAGGGAGAAAATTAAAATTAATTTATCCATTCCGGGCTGAAAAATCGTAACAAGTGTAATAAGCAAAAATATATCAGGTATGGATAATACGATATCAACGGTTCTCATGAGAACGGCATCGACAAACCCTTTAAAATATCCGGCAACGGCTCCGACAACTGTCCCGATTGTAATCGCGCCGATCACAGAAGCGAATCCGACAAGCAAGGAGACGCGCGCCCCGTACAGAACCCTCGTAAAGATGTCTCTTCCGAATTTATCAGTTCCCATTAGATGTTTTAAGCTCGGCGGCTTCAAACGATTGATGAGAGATTGACTCTCCGGAGAGTAAGGAGCGATTACCGAAGCGAATAAAGCTGACAAGATAATGATGGTTAATATAACGGCTCCGATTACAGCTAGTTTATTTTGAAAGAACTTTTCGAAAAAAATCTTCGTCATTGTTTCCGGTTTGGATTGAATATTTTCCTTTAATTTCACTTCGCTGGGGGGTGTGCCGGTATTTGGCTGTAACATTTGACCTCTCACCTCTCTTTGTTAATATTCAATGCGGGGATCAACCAGCGCATATAAGATGTCCGCAATTAAATTCCCCACTACAACCAAAACAGCTGAAATGACCGTCATGGCCATGATAACCGGATAATCCCGCGAAAAGGCTGAATCAATAAACAATTTGCCGAGACCCGGCCAAGTAAAAATCTGTTCTACCACTACCGCTCCCCCGATAAATGACGGTATCATCAAACCAAAAATAGTGATGACAGGAAGAAGTCCGTTTCTCAAACCGTGTTTAAAAATCACTTTATTATCTCGGAATCCTTTCGCACGCGCCGTTCGTATATAATCCTGTTTTAACACATCAAGCATACTGGATCTTGTGTATCTCGTTATCCCTGCCATGTCTGCCGTGGCGAGCACAAAAGCAGGCAGAATCAAGTGATGCAATCGGTCAAATATGTTAAAGTCAGCATTCAAAGTGCTTACTCCGCCAGTGGGAAACCACCCCAGATTTACAGATAAAACCATGATTAAAATCAAACCGAACCAAAAATTCGGAATGGCAAGCCCTAAAAATGAAGTAACAGTTATCCCGTAATCCAATTTTGAATAAGGACGTTTCGCTGACAGAACACCAAATGGAATAGAAATCAGAAGAGCGACAAGGGTTGAGAAAAGCATAAGCACAATCGTATTCGGTAAGCGGGATAAGATAAGTTCAGAAACCGGAGTGCCTTTCTTGACGATAGAAGTCCCAAAATCCCCTTGCAGCATATTCCCCAGCCATTTCACATATTGAACAGGTTCCGGATCATTCAACCCGTATTTTTCAATGAATTTCGCCCTGTCCGCTTGACTGATTGTAGGGTCCATCATAAGTGACATCGGGTCTCCCGGCGCTGCTTTCATGATGGCAAACGACAAAATTGTAATGCCTAAGAGAATCGGCAAGGACATTAATGTTCGCCGTAAAATATATGTAACCATATTCTTGTCCCCTTTTTAAATAGGATAAGAGAGGAAAGGAACCTCCTTCCCTCTCCAGGGCTTTTGCTATTTTTGATCCAGCCACCATTTTTCAATATTGTACAAGTCATTTTTAGGGTGGAATACATAGCCTTGTAAATTATTCGGCATCGCTCTGTGGTAATTGTAATAGAATAAGAAGCTGTACGGCTGATCTTCAGCTATCAATTTGTATATCTCTTCATACTTCTTTTGGTATTCTTTTCTGTCTGTAATTGTCTTCGCTTCTTCAAGCAGCTTATCGACTTTCGGGTTTTTATACCAGATATTATTCAGCCCGTTTTTCGATTGGCTTGAATGGAAGATAGAGAATTGATCCGGGAACGTTGCAAGACTCCATCCGAGAAGAAGAGCGTCATAATCCCAATTAGGGGCACTTGTCTGTTCGATTAACGCACTGAATTCAACAATTCGCGGTTTAGCCTCGATTCCCACTTCTTTTAATTGCTGCTGAACGACAACAGCTAAATCTTCACGAATTTTATTGCCTTGATTCGTTTTAATTTCAAATGAGAATTTTTTTCCGTCTTTATCAAGGTAGCCGTCACCGTCATGGTCTTCCCATCCGGCTTCTTTTAGCAGCTGCTTTGCTTTTTTCGGATTATAATCAAATGTCGGCACTTTAGACTTCGGATAATTCCATGACAGCGGACTCTCAGGAACATCCGCTACCTTACCGTCTCCGTTCAGCACTTGATCCACCATTGCCTGCCTGTCAAGAGCGTAAGTCAATGCCTGACGCACTTTTTTGTCCTTAAAAAGCTCTTTTTTCTCATTCCAGCCGATATAGCTGTAGTTTAAGCCAAGATCAGATTTGACCTTCACGTTTCCAAACGTTTTAACCGTATCAAAATCTGTGCCCGGCACAACGAAGAAATCAATATCTCCCGCTTTTAACTGGGCCACGGCCGCGTTAGAATCAGGAATTGTTTTGACTGTCACTGTATCAAGGTAAGGTCTGCCGCCAAAGTAATCATCATTTGCTTCCAGTTTGACATACTCACCTTTTTTCCACTCAACAAACTTAAACGGACCGGAACCGATTGGATTTTTACGGTTAAATTCATTCTCTCCCAGATCTGCAACCGGCACCTTACCCAATATATGTTTTGGCAAAATGCCGTAACTGTCGAGAACAACATTATAGAAATAGGCATCTTTTTTCTTCATTTTAAACTGAATTTCATATTTTCCTTTTTTCGTTACGGATTTAAGGGACTCGAAACCCGAGCCACGCTCACCGTTGTAATCTTTGTTAAGAGGGATGCTGTAGGTGAAAACAACATCATCGGCCGTCAGCTCTTTTCCATCATGGAATTTAACGCCTTTTTTCAGTTTTACATTATACGTTAATCCCCCGTCTGCTTCTGTTACTTTTTCAGCCAGCGACGGCTTGACGTTTAATTTCTCATCAGTTTCCAATAATGTGCTGTAAATCATTCCTTCAATATCAGAACTTGCAACATCGGTAGAATAAAGTGGATTAAAAAGTGTGGGTTCCCCGGTTGACCCGACAACCAAATCTCCGCCTTTTTGCGGTTTTCCTGCCGGTTTGGATTCGGTGCTTGTGGATTTTGAGCCGGAGCAGGCGGACAGGAAGATGGCGAGCGCCATAAAAACACTTAGCATCATCAGTGCGCTTTTACGTAATTTCATATCAATTCCCCCTTTGTGATATATATGCAGCAAACTGGTTATGTAATCCGGCATACCCCCTCTCGATGCTTGTCATTTCAGGCATATAAATGGCAGGCGACGTAATGGCCGGGAGCGGCTTCTTCAAATGCCGGGATTTGTTCCTTGCAGATCGGTTTGGCCATCGGGCACCGCGTGTGGAACACGCAGCCTTTCGGCGGGTTTGCCGGGCTTGGCAGTTCTCCTTTCAGGATGATTCGTTCCCGCTTGACGGCGTCTTTTTTTCTCGTGACGGGCACTGAAGACAAAAGCGCTTGCGTATAAGGGTGAAGCGGATTGCCGTACAGCTCGTGTTTATCGGTCAGCTCCATCATTTTCCCCAGATACATGACGCCGACTCTGTCGCTGATATGGCGGACAACACTCAAATCATGAGAAATAAACAAATAGGTCAGGTTGAATTCTTCCTGCAGTTCTTCCATCAGATTGATGACCTGGGCCTGAATGGAGACATCGAGTGCGGAAACGGGTTCATCCGCAATAATCAGCTCGGGATTCAATGTCAGAGCCCGCGCAATCCCGATCCGCTGGCGCTGCCCCCCGGAAAATTCGTGCGGATAGCGGTTTGCAAAGCTCGGATGAAGGCCGACTTTCGCCAGCAGCTCCTCCACTCGCTCGTTCCGCTCGCTCATGCTGTACATATGGTGAGTCTGGAACGGTTCTTTAATAATGGAGCGCAGCGTTTTTCTCGGATTAAGGGATGCGAAGGGATCTTGGAAGACCATCTGGATGTTTTTGCGGACGCTTTTTCTCAGCTTTTCTTCAGATAAGCCGGAGATATCCTGACCCTTAAAAAGAATCCGGCCGTCTGTCGGCTTGTATAAACGGATCATCGTCCTTCCCGCCGTTGATTTGCCGCATCCTGATTCACCGACGATGCCGAGCGTCTCCCCGCGCTTCAATGAAAAAGAAACGCCGTCAACAGCCTTTATATCACCGACTTTCCTTTGAAAAAAACCGGAGCGGATCGGGAAATATTTTTTTACGTCTTTCAGCTCTAAAATCGTTTCTTGGCCTGCAGCTGTCATTTTGATTGGGCACCCTCTTCCTCATATAAAAAACATCTTACAGAACGGCCGCTTTCATGCGTTATCAGCGCCGGCTGCCCTGTTTTGCATTTGTCCATCGCTTTTGAACACCTCGGGGCGAATCGGCAGCCTTCCGGAAGATTATCCGGTGTCGGGACACTGCCTTTGATCGCTTTTAATGTATCAATCTCTCCATCTATCACCGGTATGGAGTTTAACAGCCCTTCGGTATACGGATGAAGAGGGTTTAAAAATAAGTCCTCCACACTCGCGCTCTCTACGACTTGTCCGCAGTACATCACGATCACCCTGTCGGCGGCTTCGGAAACAACACCTAAATCGTGAGTGATCAGCAGAATGGAAGTATCGAATTTTTTGCAGAGGTCTTTCATCAGCTCCAATACTTGGGCTTGTATCGTCACATCAAGCGCCGTCGTCGGCTCATCAGCGATCAGAAGCTTCGGATTGCAGCTGAGCGCGATGGCGATCATCACCCTCTGTCTCATCCCTCCGGAAAGACGGTGCGGATATTCTTTCATCACTTGTTCCGCTCTGGAGAATCCGACGAGTTCCAGAAGCTCAACGGCTTTTTTAGCCGCTTCTCTTTTATTCATTTTTTTATGGTATTCAAGCACTTCGGTAATTTGTTCGCCGATGGTCAGCACCGGATTCAGGGAAGTCATGGGCTCCTGAAAGATCATAGAGACGTCATTGCCGCGGATTTTGCAATATTCGTTTTCGGTGAAGGAGGCCAGGTCCCTGCCTTCAAGCTTAATCGAGCCGTCCATAATTTTTCCGCCCGAGCCTTGGACAAGTCCCATAATAGAAAGCGAGGTGATGCTTTTGCCCGAGCCGGATTCTCCTACAAGAGCGACGGTTTCGCCTTTGTTAATGTGAAAATCAACCCCGTCGACTGCGGGGATCGGCTGTTTCTTTCTGAAAAAATACGTCTT
Source organism: Bacillus sp. KS1 (assembly GCF_020075515.1). Taxonomy (NCBI): domain Bacteria; kingdom Bacillati; phylum Bacillota; class Bacilli; order Caryophanales; family Bacillaceae; genus Bacillus; species Bacillus sp. KS1. Next base: position 116,799 of record NZ_JACAWW010000017.1, read on the forward strand.
TAAATTATTCACTTCTAATAGTGTGCTCATGATACGCCCCTTTCTCATTCCGCTGAAGCAGAGGGAAACATACGTTTCGCTATCACAAAATATAGAATAGTCGAAAAATTTTATAGTTGTATATTATTACATCATTATTACAAAAGCAAGAATTTTTTAGGATAAATGTAATATCGTTAAATAATTTCCATTCTTTTAATCTTTAATGCGTTGCCTCCAGAAAGGTTTTTGAAGGGATGGCCAATGCTTCTTTTACTGTTTTTTGATGGTCGGTTAAATATTTTTTTACTATATTGAATCCGACAGCATAGCCGAGCATTGAGGGGAAGTATCCTTTTCCGTATAACAGCTGGGAAAACATTCTGCTGTCTCTCGTTAAGCGGAGGTTCGGCTTGACTCTTTTTTCAAACAGAAAATCAAGCTGCTCAGGCGTATAGTATGACGTCCATTCCGCCGTAAGACTTGAGCCGAACCGCTCATATACAGCATATTCTGCCAGCCCCTCCATCATGATTGTATCAAGAAATGTCTCATCTTTTTCGTCCTTTGTCACATGTTCTAACCGGCAGACGTGATTATATTCATGTGTCATAAGGGCGGATACAGCTGAATTGGAACTATCCGACGATAGAAAGAGGAACATTTTGTCCCGAAAGGCCAGACCGGATTTTGATCCGAATTCCTGACGGATTTTCCGGTTTCGTTCATCGACGGGCAAAACTACGATCGGCACGTCCGGCCCGTTCCACTTCTCCTTTAAATAGGCTTCCTCCTTTTGAATATGACTGTAGCATCCTTTTTCTTTCAGCCGTTTACTGGTCCTGACGCCATCCTTCAAATGGCGGAACATGCCGTGGTTTTGCAGCATCCCGAGTATCGGCTTCCACTCTTTCTTATCGGCCCCTGAAAAAAGCGGCAAAAGATGCGGGGCCAGATCATTTACGGATGCCGCCTTTTCCATCCATTGATATGTCTGCTTGACGCTCATACCGGTTCGCCTCCTCTTGTTGTTATCATATGCACGCGCAAAAAAACCGGCCACCTTTTTCAGGCAGCCGGTCAAAACTGTATTATTGATATTTTTTAAAGATCAAAGTGGCATTATGTCCGCCGAAGCCGAGCGAGTTGCTGAGAACGACGTTGACATCCTGCTCGCGCGCTTTGTCCGGTACATAATCTAAATCACACTCTTCATCAGGTGTTTCGATGTTAATCGTCGGCGGGATAATGCCGTCTTTAATGGCCATGACGGAGAAGATTGCTTCAATTCCTCCGGCAGCGCCTAACAAATGACCCGTCATTGATTTTGTCGAACTGACGGCAAGCTTGTACGCATGATCACCGAAAACGGTCTTAATGGCTTTTGTCTCGTATTTATCATTGTAGTACGTGCTTGTGCCGTGAGCGTTGATGTAATCAATTTCTTCAGGCTTGATGCCCGCATCTTTGATGGCTTCCTGCATCGCTCTCGCACCGCCTTCCCCGTCTTGGGCAGGCGCGGTAATGTGGTAGGCGTCACCCGTTGAGCCGTAGCCGACAATTTCCCCGTAGATTTTCGCACCGCGGGCAAGGGCATGCTCAAGCTCTTCAAGCACGATGATCCCCGCGCCTTCTCCCATGACAAAGCCGTCACGGTTTTTATCAAACGGGCGGCTTGCCGTTTTCGGATCAGGATTTGTAGAAAGGGCTTTGTTTGCGCTGAAGCCCGCAAATGACATTCTTGTCAGCGGCGCTTCTGTTCCGCCCGTAATCATCGCATCGGCATCGCCGCGCTGAATGACTTTAAACGCGTCACCGATAGAGTTCGTTCCCGTCGCACATGCCGTCACCGTACAGGAGTTGACTCCTTTTGCTCCGAGAGCGATTGAGATTTGGCCTGTCGCCATATCAGGAATCATCATCGGAACAAAGAACGGGCTGACCCTTCTCGGCCCTTTTGTCAGGAAGATTTCGAATTGGGATTCAAGCGTTTCAAGACCGCCGATTCCGGACCCGACCCAAACGCCGACTCTCGGCGCGATTTCGTCTGTGATGTTAAGACCGGCATCTTGAACGGCCATTTTCGCGGCTACGACAGCGTATTGCGTGAAGCGGTCCATTTTTCGCGCTTCTTTTTTATCCATGTGATTTTCAATATTGAAATCTTTCAGTTCAGCAGCTACTTTCGCCGGATACTCGTCCGATTCCACACGTGTGATCGGTCCGATTCCGGATACGCCGCCGATTGCATTTTTCCAGCTTGTTTCGGCGTCGTTTCCAAGCGGAGACAGGGCTCCAAGCCCTGTAACGACTACTCTTTTTTTACTCATCTTGTGTGCACCTCACTTTTTTTTATCGTCCCCAGCGTATTGCTATGGCGCCCCATGTCAATCCTCCGCCGAAACCGACCATGACGATGACGTCGCCGTCTTTAATTTTGCCTGCTTCCAGTTCCTCTACTAATGAAATCGGAATGGATGCTGCGGATGTGTTTCCATATTTATGGACTGTTTTAGACATCTTTTCAACCGGAAGCTCCAAACGTTCCCGTGCCGCTTCCATGATGCGGATGTTTGCTTGATGCGGAATCAAAAAGTCTACGTCCTCTTTGGAGAGGCCGGCTTTTTCAATGACATTTACACTCGATTCACCCATTTGCCGGACGGCGAATTTGAATACTTCTCTTCCATGCATGATTGTATGCCCTTTTTCATCTAAGTACAAGTGCTGGCCGCCTGTACCGTCTGCTCCGAGCTCAAATGACAGTATGCCTCTGTCGTCGCTGACCGGTCCGATGACCGCCGCTCCGGCTCCGTCTCCGAACAGCACAGCCGTATTGCGGTCGTCCCAGTCGGTAATGCTTGAGAGCTTTTCCACGCCGACCACGAGGACATGTTTGTATGTTTGCGATTCAATGAATTGTTTGGCGGTTACGATACCGTACATAAAACCCGCACACGCGGCGCTGATATCCATCGCGCACGCTTTTTTGGCCCCGAGCTTCTCTTGTATCATACAGGAAACGGTCGGGAAAGACTGGTCAGGAGTAACCGTCGCCACGAGGATCATATCAAGCTCCTCAGCGGAAATGCCGGCCTGATCAAGCGCTTTTTGCGCAGCCTCAGCGGCCATGCCGGATGAATACATATCTTCCGCGGCGATTCTTCTTTCTTCTATACCTGTTCTCGTACGAATCCACTCGTCCGATGTATCTACCATTTGTTCAAGATCATGATTTGTCAGCACTTTTTCCGGGATGTAACGGCCGACGCCAAGAATTCCAGCTTTCATTGGAAAAGACTCCTTTTTTATAATGAATTTAAAACTAATTAGTTATGATCAATTATTAGTATCAGGTACTAATTCTACCCTATTTTTTTTCTGTTGGCAATATATTCGTCTAAACTATCGGACGCTTCTCCTCATAGAATAAAAGGAAGACGAAAGGAGGCTTCACTATGGATATTTTCTCCAAAATGATGTTCGGCGATTCCAGAGACCGGGATAAAGAACCGGAAGAAAACCCGGAGCAGCCTCAGGCTGAAAACGAAGAAGAAATCGATTACAACCACGTGATGAATCAGCTGGGGTCCATCATGAACTCTCTGGATCAATTAAAGCCCGTATTTAAAGACTTCGCGCCGATGGTGTCCGCTATAAAGAAAAAAATCATGTGAAAAGCCACTTCATGAAAAGTGGCTCTCTTTATTTATTCAGCTCCCCGGCATCAGATCTGCCAAGCTCATACGCTTCCGCCATGACCGATGTAAACAGGTCCATAAACGGCTGAATCATTTCCATAGACAGATCTATGCCGGATTTCTCAAGCTCCGCCTTTGCTTCCGGCAGGTATTTCATCGCGATCTGCATAAATTCAAGAGACTTTTCATGCTGCATGTGTATCCACCTCTATTCATTTGACGGCAGTTCATTTGTTCGGTTATACGTTTTTACAAGGTCTGAGATTTTGTCTTGAAATGCTTTGTCCACCAGAGGGCTGAACGTCCCCATTTCAACGACTCCTTCCCTGAAATCAAAGTTGTGATCTCCGCTCTTGAGCGTACCTTTATTATATTGCTCGGCAATTAATGTATAGGCTTTATCTACGTTTTGCACCGTGCTTGTCAGCACCGTGTTTTTGCCGAGATTCGATTGCTCGGCGACATAGCCGATGGCGTAAAGCCCGTCTTTTTTGATTTGCTGAATGACAGGAACATTATACCCGTCTCCGGCCGGATATACAACATCCGTGCCTTCCGCTTTTAACTTTTCGTAAAGATGCAGCGCTTCATTGCCGTTATCCCAGTGGTCCGTAAATTCAGTATTGACGGTGATATCGGGTTTTTCATATTTCGCCCCTTTGATAAAGCCGTCTACTTCAGGCTGCCACAAAAAGGAGGCGATGACGCCTACCTCATTGGTTTTTGACATATGGGCGGCCGTCATTCCCCCGAAAAAGCCCATTGCTTCACCCATAAGGTGAACGCTTGTGACATTATCGCTTTTCGCCGTTCCGTTTGCGACGACGAATTCCATGTCGGGATAATCCTTGCTGATCATATTGAAGATTTCCTCGTATTCATTTCCGTGCCCGTATAAAAGATTGACTCCTTTTTTATGAAAATCATCTATCGCTTTTAAAATATCTTCATCGGATCTGATATTTTCTTTATAATAAACGTCAACGTTAAATTCAGATTGTATCGCTAATAAACCTTTGTAACCTTTTGTGCCCCATACCAAGTCACTGATGGTATCGGGAAAAAGCATTCCGACCTTCTCAATTTTTCCTTTAAACGGAGTTTGTGCGCATCCGCTCAATAAAAGGAGGAGAGAAAAGATCATGACAAGCCTGGTGATCAAGCCATGTTCAACCCCTTTTCAAACTCATAACATATATAATTGATATACGTTTATTGTAGCGGTAATGCACATAACATGGAAGGTATTTCTTAAAAATTGTCGAATATTGATGAAAATTGTCTTTTCCACTCTTGAATTTTTTCTTCCGCTTCCGTTTTTTGCGTTTTTTCTTTTATTTCCAGGGTAATAATCTGATTTTCGTCTTCTGTGCCGTCAGCCTCAAGCTGATTCATCAGCCCGCAGACTGCGTCTTCTAAAAAGATCCTGCTTTCGCCATCTTCTTTTGCTTCAGTCCACGGACCGTAAAGGGGAGGAAGGATAATCGCTTTTGCCGTATCCCGCTGACCGTTTTTTTCCCAGTCTCCGTGATCCTCACTGTAAACAATCCAATATAAAGGCTCAGCCCTTTCTTCAGGCAGACACCCGCTCCCGTATTGAACGCAGATACGATCGTATTCCTTTTCACCGATTTCATCTATTATTTGAAAAAGCCCGTTTCTCGCGAGCCACATTAAACGTTCTTCTAAATACAGCTGCCTCGTTTTGTCCTCCGGTTCTGCCAAAATGACATCGACATGCACACCCTCATCCATCAACCGTTCGCACAATGAAAGGCCGAGAAATTCATCTGCTCCAATGATCAGCGCTGTCTTCATCACATCTGCCGCCTTTCCGGTTTTTCATTCGCACACAAGCCAAACAGCCCTCTGAAAAGAGATGGCTGTTGTATTCTATTCATTACAGGTCTTTTTCATGACTGCGGAAAAACCGGCAGATGGCTCTGTACATACGCGCAGGGTTCTCAAGCAGGTGATACGTGATATCAGTCTTGCTTCCGGTCTTTTCCCGGGCTTCTTTATACGCGTTCGCATGCAGGGTGTACGGGTACGGCGCTCCGGTCGTTCTTTGCCATATATGTACCGGCACGCGGGTGCGGCAGCCGGTAATGGTCTGATAGCTCAGTGAGCTTGCCTCTTTTTCAGAAACACCGAAGCTTTGTGCCGTTTCCCTCAGGAACTGCTTATAAAAAAACTTATTTTCTTTTTCTGATTCAAAATGGGCTTGAAGGTCAAGACAAGGATCTAACATTGCGGCTGAACGGATATGCTCCGGTGAAGACTGCAGCAATTGATCGGCGATAAGGGCGCCCATACCTTCTGCGAGCAAGTGTATTTTCGGATTGAGGGTTTCTTGTTTCAGCACATAATGCATCAGCTGTCTGGCGTAAAGGACGGCTTTTTCCGAACCCCAATGCCGTCCGTATAAATTGCTGTTAAAAATGGTGTACCCTCTGTCAAGCAGCACATGTAACAGCTGCTTTCTCCCTTCATGTTCGAGCCAAAAGCTTGAGTCCCGGCTGACAAAGTGGGTTCTGTCCCCCAGAATAAAGATACAGAAGCCGTTCGGCCGATACGGCAGATGGATGACGTTCAGCTCAGATCCGAAGTGGAAAAATCTTTCCGTTATCCCCATGCCTGCCCGCCTCCTTTTACTCCTAATCTCTCTATTGGCTATCATATGTAAGAAGAATGAAAACGGATCGGATAAACTCCTATTTGCTGCTATGTTTTGGCTATTATCCCAAGCACAGGAACCGAATTTTCCGTCAGACGGCCGGACAGGCGGGCACATGTCAGTTTCAGGCGCGCTTTTTGATGAGAAAATGACCTTCCGCCCGCGCTTTATGTATGGTATGATACAACGTAGAATAAAATGAAGGACGAGGTGGAAACGTGCGGTTTATTATCGGTTTTATTTGGACGTTCCTTTTAACACATATGGCCTGTTATTTGGTCGCCTCCATGAACAGCGCGGCGTACAATTTCAAGCAATCATCCGTTATTGCCGTAGTTATTGCGGTGCTTGTCTTTGTTCTTGCGGAGATCATGCCTGTCAAACAGGATGCAAGCCAGCATTAAATAAAAAAACCTGCTATTCAGCAGGTTTTTTTGTGTTCACGGTTTTCGTTGATACGTCCACAATCTGTTGTGGTTTGAAGTTTCAGGGAACATTTCTCCCACCGTAAGCTTGATTTTTTGCGGGTTTTTGACCATGCTTCCCGTTTCGCCGATTTCAACGTACACACCGTTATTCGGCGCTTTTTGTCCCGGGCGGAATTGATGTTGCTGTCCCACGTCATTTCCTCCTTTTTCTTTTTTATGTAGTATGCGCTTGTATGCGGAGAAATATCAAAAACCGCTGAATGAGATTCAGCGGTTTTTTTGTTCATCCTGTTTGTAAAGAAGAGCTTTCAGGAGCGCTTTTTGCGCGTGAAGCCGGTTTTCCGCCTGCTGAAATACCGCAGAGTTCGGGCCGTCGATAATCTCGGACGTGACCTCTTCCTCCCGATGCGCGGGCAGGCAATGCAAAAATGTATAGTCGGGTTTGGCGAGACTGACGAGTGAGGCGTTGACTTGATACGGGGCAAACACATTCAGCCGCTGCTGCGTCTCTTCCTCCTGCCCCATGCTCGTGAAGACGTCGGAGTAAATCACGTCTGCATCCCGCACTGCTTCCTGCGGATTTTCGGTAAGGGTGATTTTCGCTCCGGAAACAGCCGCCGCTTCTTTTGCGGCATTCACCGCCTCTTCCTCTACTTCATAGCCTTTCGGCGAAGCAACCGCAATGTCACAGCCCATTTTTGCGCAGCCGATCATAAGTGAATGCGCCACATTATTTCCGTCACCGATATAGGCAACTTTTACTCCTTTCAGTTCTCCTTTTATTTCTTGTATCGTTAACAGATCCGCGAGTGCCTGACACGGGTGATACCGGTCGGTCAGCCCGTTTATGACGGGAATGTCTGCATGCTCGGCAAGCTCTTCGACTTTTTCATGTTCAAAGGTGCGAATCATAATGGCATCAACGAATCCGGACAGCACCTTCGCCGTATCCGCGACCGTCTCCCCCCGCCCAAGCTGCAGGTCGCTGCTTGAAAGAAATAGTCCCGTTCCCCCGAACTGGGCCATTCCCGCTTCAAAAGACACGCGTGTGCGGGTTGAAGATTTTTCAAAAATCATCGCCAATGTTTTCCCTTGGAAAATCGGCTGTATCGGATGTTGTTTTAATAATGAAGCTTCTGTCAGAAGCGCATTGATGTCTGACGGGCTGACATCTTTTAAGGAAAGAAAATCTTTGCCGTACAAATGGGTTAATGTGTGTTCCGCTTTTATTGTGTGCATGATGCCACTTCCTTTTGATAAAGATCTTTGAGCGATACAGGCTGAGGTTTGCCGGAGCCGCTTGCTAAAAATGCCTTTACGGTTTCCGGTTCAGTAAAGACCGTCACACCGTGCGTCATGGCTTCGATCCGTTGTTTACGCGCTTCTTCAGAGTGATTGAAATTGATATGGACCGCTTTATCCTTTCGCTCTGCCCATGCCGGGAACGCATCTTTGCATACGGTAAATCCCGCCTCTTGAGCCTGACGTTCCAATTCCACATCACAGCCTTCCAGATAGATGCTGCCTTTTTTCTCCCAGACGTGCGCGTAGATTTTTTTCAGGGCGCTTTCTGCGTCAAACGCGACACACATGCCTTCTCCGGTAGACTTCATTTCCGGTCCGGGCTTTACGTCCACATCCTGAATGGCGTGAGAAGAAAAAACCGGGAATTTCACAGCCGTTCCGTGCTGATTTTGAACCTCGGGCTTGATGTCTTTAAGGGAAGCGCCGGCCAGCAATCTGGCGGCAAGCGGAATCATCGGCACCCCCATCACCTTAGACACGACAGGAACTGTGCGGCTTGCCCGCGGGTTCACTTCAAGAACGAGAATATCCCCTTTGTCATCAATGACAAACTGAATGTTCATGATGCCTTTAAAAGCCAGTTTTACCGCGATTTTTTTGGCGGCCTCTTTTATATTCCGCTGCATATCAGGTGTGACAGACGGACCCGGAAGAATCGCAAAACTGTCGCCCGAATGGACGCCGGCGCGCTCAATGTGCTCTGTGTAAGTCGGCACGAATACTTCATGTCCGTCGGAAATCAGATCGATCTCCAATTCTTTTCCTGTAATGTACTGATCGATCAAAATCGGATACGGCATGCCCGCTTCATTTTCCAGCAGTTCTGACATTTGCGCTTCTGAATCAACGATAATCATGCCCATCCCCCCGATGACATAAGACGGACGGATCAGCACGGGGTAGCCGATTCGGCTTGCTTTTTCCGTTGCTTCTTCTTTTGAATAAGCGGTTTCGCCTTTGGCATGTTTCAGGTCAAGATCATCAAGCAGCTGATAAAACAGATCCCGATCCTCCAGCGCATCAAGGGTTTCAAAGGATGTTCCGAGCAGCGGAATGCCCGCTTTTTCCAGCGGTTCAGCGGCATTGATCGCGGTCTGCCCCCCAAACTGGACGATGGCAAAATCAATGTTTTCATGTTCCGCCACGTTCAAAATATGTTCTGTCGTCAGCGGTTCAAAATAAAGCCGGTCGGCGATTTCATAATCCGTGCTTACTGTTTCCGGATTGTTATTGATCATAATCGTTTCATACCCCAGCTTTTGCAGGGTCAGAACGCCGTGGACGGCGCTGTAATCAAATTCCACTCCCTGACCGATGCGGATCGGGCCGGAGCCGATGATGAGAGCGCGTTTTTTCTCTTTTCGGCTGATATCTCCGTCGCTTTCCCCGAGGTAGGTGGAGTAGAAATAATTCGTCTTGGCATCAAATTCAGCGGCGCATGTATCTACGATTTTAAACGACGGGACGATGCCTGATTTCTTTCTGAGAGCACGGATGTCTTCTTCCGTTTTTCCCGTGAGAGATGCGATCATGACATCCGTGAAGCCCTTTACCTTCGCCTGCTTTAAAAGCGGCACAGACAGATGATCCCCTTCTTCCATCAGCTTGTTTTCCAATGTGATGATATTTCGGAATACATGGAGAAAAAACGGGTCAATTTTCGTTTTGGCATGGATGTCTTCTATCGTTTCACCGCGGCTTAACAGTTCCATGACGACGAAAAATCTCCGGTCATCCGGCGTTACCGCTAATTCCCACAGCTGATTGATCCTACAGCCGCCGAGTTCAGGCAGGCGGGTGCCGATCGTTTTCAGCTCAAGGGAGGCCGCCGCTTTTTGAATAGCCGCTTCCATATTTCTTTCGATCGCCATGACCTCTCCCGTCGCTTTCATCTTCGTTCCGAGCGTGCGGTCGGCATGTTTAAATTTATCAAACGGCCAGCGCGGGAATTTGACGATGACATAATCAAGCGCCGGTTCAAAGCTTGCATAAGTAGAGCCCGTCAGCGGATTTTTCAGTTCATCAAGCGTATAGCCGACGGCAAGTTTCGCCGCCATTTTGGCAATCGGATAGCCGGTCGCTTTTGACGCGAGAGCTGAAGAGCGGCTGACACGCGGGTTCACTTCAATGACATAGTACTGTTTGCTGAACGGATCCAGCGCAAATTGAATGTTGCAGCCGCCGACTACATCCAGCGCCGAAATAATCGCCAGGCTTGCTGAACGCAGCATCTGATATTCTTCATCCGTTAACGTCTGGGACGGTGCGACGACGATGGAGTCCCCTGTATGCACGCCGACGGGATCAATGTTTTCCATATTGCAGACGGTGATGCATGTATGATTGCTGTCGCGCATGACCTCATATTCGATTTCTTTAAAACCGGCGATGCTTTTTTCGACGAGGCATTGGCTGATCGGGCTTGCTAACAGCGCCTGTTTAATAAGCGTCTGAAACGATTCTTTCGTTTTCGCGATTCCGCCTCCCTTTCCGCCTAGCGTGTACGCCGGTCTCAGAATGACCGGAAATCCGATAGACTCAGCGAAGCGGAGGGCGTCTTCTTCGTTGTCGACGATTTCGCTTTCCGGAACGGGCTGATCGAGCTCTTTCATCAGGGCGCGGAACTGCTCCCGGTCTTCGCCTTTTTGAATGGTTTCCACCGATGTTCCCAAAAGCTTGACGTGATGCTTCTTCAGCACGCCTGCTTCTTCAAGCTTAACGGCTAAATTCAATGCAGTCTGGCCGCCCAAATTGGCAAGCAGACCGTCCGGTTTTTCTTTTTCAATAATAGCCTCGATGCTGTCGGTTGTGAGCGGTTCAAAATATATTTCATCGGCAAACGCCTCATCCGTCATAATCGTTGCCGGGTTGTTGTTGACTAGAATAACACGGTATCCTTCTTCTTTCAGAGCCATGCAGCCCTGCGTTCCTGAATAATCAAATTCTGCCGCCTGGCCGATGATGATGGGGCCGGAGCCGATGACTAATATGCTGGAAATGGTTGTATCTTTAGGCATGAGCGATTTCTCTCCTTGCTGGTATCACTTTCTCTAGAAATTCATCAAATATCCACTCGCTCTCAGCCGGTCCGGGATGAGCTTCAGGGTGGAACTGGACGCTTAATACGGGAAGGCGCTTATGAATGAGCCCTTCCACTGATGTATCATTGACATGATGAAATCTGATGGACAGCTCGTTTTCGTCAATTGATGCTTCATCGACGACATAGCTGTGGTTCTGGCTTGTCATAAACACCCGTTTCGTTTTCCGGTCAATGACGGGATGGTTGGCACCCCTGTGGCCGAACGGCAGCTTATACGTATTTCCTCCGAAAGCCAGGGCAATCAGCTGATGCCCGAGGCAAATGCCGAGTGCGGGGAAATCACTGAGTAATGATGTAATCCGGTTCATGTACGGCGCAATCGCTTTCGGGTCGCCCGGGCCATTTGAGAGCACGATTCCGTCAGGCTGAATGTCGTAAACAGCGTTCATCTGCTGATACGGAATGACCGTTACTTTACAGCCGCGCTTTACAAGTGACGAGGCGATTGATTTTTTATAACCGAAATCAATCAGCGCAATATGCCGGTCTCCGTTCCCCATTGATGTGATGTCTTCAGACTGCGCCAGCTCCGCCGGGTTTTCTGTTCCGGATGCTGCGGGAATCTCTCCTGTTGTTGACACGGCAGCGTTCATCGTGCCGCCGGAGCGGATGGTTTTGACGACGGCCCGTGTGTCCACTTCGGTTAAGAGCGGGATGTTCCATTTATTTAAATACTCTCTCAAGCTTGAAACTGCTTCATGGTGAGAAAAATGTTCACACGCTTCATAGACGGCAACAGCCTTGACTTGAGGAATCTTACTTTCAAGGTCTTTTTCATTAATTCCGTAGTTTCCGATCAGCGGATACGTAAAGACGATGATCTGGCCCTTATATGACGGGTCTGTAAGCACTTCCTGATAGCCCGTCATACCGGTGAAAAAAACAGCTTCGCCAACACAGCGGGCCTCTTTTTCAAGTTCACCGCCGAATGATGTTCCGTCTTCCAATACTAAATAGCCTTTCATCTAAAGCCCACCTCTTGATGAATAATTAATTAAAAATATGAATTTTTATACTCTTATATCGAAAAAAATTACCGTTTCACTGCCGAATGCGCTTCGATCGCTGCTTTCAGCATACTGACGGCCGACAGCATTTCTTCTTCAGAAACCGTAAGCGGCGGGAGCAGCCTGATGACATTCGGTCCAGCCGGAAGCACGAGAAGTCCGCGTTCCTGCAGATCTCCGATGATGCCAGACACGGGACCTGCGCATTCAATGCCGATTAATAACCCTTTTCCGCGGATTTCTTTTACAAAAAGCCCTGTCAGTTCACGGTTCAGCTGCGCTTTTAAAAATGATCCTTTGTCTGCCGCCGCCTGGAGAAAGTCCGGCTGAAACACAATGTCCAAGGTTGCTTTCACAGCTGCCATGGCAAGCTTATTGCCGCCGAAAGTCGTACCATGCGTACCCGGCGTAAAGGCGTCGCCAAGCTTCTTTTTGCCGATCACGGCTCCGACGGGAAAACCGTTTCCAAGCCCTTTCGCAGCAGTGATGATGTCCGGAGAGATGCCGAAATGCTCATAGCCGAATGCCTTGCCCGTCCGGCCGATTCCGGTTTGAATCTCGTCTGCGATAAGCAGCGCCTGTTTGTCTTGGCAAAATGTCTGTAAGGCTTCGATGAATTCCGGATCGGCGGGATTGACTCCCCCTTCTCCCTGCACCGTCTCAAGCATGACGGCGGCGATATCATCCTCTTTTGAAAGCGTGCTGAATGCCGACGGATCATTGAACGGAAGATAGTGAAAGCCTTGAAGCATCGGTCCGAAACCGGTCTTGATTTTGTCTTGTCCGGTGGCGGCCATCCCCGCATAGGTCCGTCCGTGAAAGGATTGATGAAATGTTACGATTTTTGTCTTTCCCGTTGCTTTACGGGCAAGCTTAATGGCGCCTTCATTCGCTTCGGCCCCGCTGTTGCAGAAGAAAACGAGATCCCCCGCGCTATGTTCGGCCAGCTTTGCCGCGGCTTTTTCCTGAAGGTCATTTTCAAACAGATTGGAAACGTGCCATACGCTGTCAAGCTGTGCTTTCACCGCTTCTGTCACCGCATCATGACAATGGCCGAGATTGGAAACGGCGATGCCCTGAATGAAATCGAGATACGTTTTTCCGTTTTCATCCTCTGCAATTGTCCCTTTCGCTTTTTTGATATCGATGGGCCAGCGGCTGTAGGTTTGAAATAAACTGCTCATGACACGCTCTCCTTTTCTTTGACGATTTTTGTTCCTTGGAAGGCTTGATCGGTGAAAAACGCTCCTTTTCCGTTTACGATCATCACTTCCTCGACATCTTCACTCAGTGCCGATAATGCCGAGTTTACCTTCGGAATCATCCCCCCTGAAATCACGCCGTCATCGATGAGGGCCTGAATCTCTTGCGGCGTCAAAGTATCCAGCCTGTTCTCTCCGTCCATAATTCCTTCGACATCCGTGACAAATAAAAGTTTATCGGCGTGTAAGGCTGAAGCGACGGCCGATGCCGCGGCGTCTGCGTTGACGTTCAGCGTTTCGAAATCACTTGTCATGGAAAGCGGAGCGATAACGGGAATGATGCCTTCTTTCATTAATGCGTGAATGATTGACGGATCGGTTTTTTGTATTTCGCCGACTTCTCCGTATTTGTCTTGATTAAGATAGGATGCTTGAAGGAGACCGCCGTCCTTTCCTGATATTCCCGCGGCTTTCAGCCCGTTTTTCGCGAGTTCGGTTACGAAAAATTTATTGATCGTCCCTGACAAGACCATTTCCGCTGTTTCCAGCACCGGTTTGGTCGTTTTCCGCTGTCCATCGACAAATTCCGTTTCAATCTGCAATGTTTTCAGCATTCTTGAAATGTCCGGGCCGCCTCCATGGACGACGGCAATGTTCCAGCCCGATTGCATAAGCTCTTTTACATTTTGAAAAAAATCGGCGGATAACTCGCGGATTACGCTTCCGCCGCACTTAAAAACGATGGTTTTCTTCATGCCGCTCCCCTTTGTTATGTGCGATAGCTCGCATTGATTTTGATATAATCATAGGTTAAGTCACAGCCCCATGCCCGGCCGCTGCCGGAGCCTTCCTGCAGGCGGACTGCAATCGTAATTTCATCACCTGATAAGTACTCCTTGGCATCAGTTTCCGAAAACGGCTGAGGTTCGTTGTGTTTAAACAGACACTGACCGCCGAGGAAAACTTCCACTTGTTCGGCCGTTACGCTTGCCGCACTGTGCCCGATTGCGCCGATGATGCGCCCCCAATTGGCGTCTGTGCCGTAAACGGCGGTCTTCACAAGGCTTGAACCGACGATTTTTTTGGCGATAATATTCGCCTCAAGGTTATTTTTCGCGCCTTCGACTCTGGCTTCAATTAATTTCGTCGCTCCTTCACCGTCTCTGGCAATATCTTTGGCTAGGTCTTCGCATACAAGCTTTAATCCCTTTTTAAAAGCCGGCCAGTCAGGGTGATCCTCCGTCAGGCAATCATTCCCTGCGCAGCCGTTCGCCATCACAAGCACCATGTCATTCGTCGATGTTTCTCCGTCAACGGTGATTTGGTTAAATGAAACATCCGTAATCTCTCTGAGCGCGTTTTTGAGCGCCTGTTCTTCCACGGCCGCGTCCGTTGTGACAAAGCCGAGCATTGTCGCCATGTTGGGGTGGATCATGCCGGAGCCTTTCGCTGCTCCGCCGATCGTGATGATGTCTCCGCCGATCACCAGTTCATAACACGTCTGTTTCGTCACTGTATCCGTCGTCAAAATGGCTTCTTCAAATGCTCCGGACACGGACGGCGCTTGACCGAGCTGTTCAATACCCGCTTGAATTTTTTTCATGTCTAAAAGCTCGCCGATCACCCCGGTTGACGAAACCGCAACAAGCTCCGGCTCAATGCCGAGCTGGCTCGCGAAGCCGTCCCGCATTTCATAGGCGTCCTTTAATCCTTGGTCTCCCGTACAGGCGTTGGCAATCGCGCTGTTGACGATAACCGCCTGAAGCACACCCTCTTTTTTCAGGCTGGCTTGCGTCACTTTCAAGGGCGCTGCCTGAAAATGGCTCTGCGTATATACCGCTGCACTGACTGCAGGCGCTTCGCTGATAATCGCTCCGAGATCTTTTTTTGAATAGCGCAGACCGCAGTGCACGCCCTTTGCCTCAAACCCTTTCGGCGAGGATACGCCGCCTTTTATTTTCGTGATTTCCTCACTCAGCTGAATCATATTTTCGAATCCCTCTTTCGTTCTATGGATAGACTGGCGTCATCGTAAGTCCCGTTTCTTCCTGCCAGCCATTCATGATATTTAAATTTTGAACCGCCTGCCCTGCGGCGCCTTTCATCAGATTATCTATGACAGAAACGATGGTGGCACGGTTTGTTCTTTCATCCACGGTGACACTGATATCACAAAAATTGCTGCCGTATACCTCTTTCGTCGCCGGAAATTCACCTTCCGGCCTGATTCTGACAAAATATGAATCTTTGTAGAATTCGGAATACAATTCTCTTACCTGTGCAGCAGACATACCCGGAGGAGCCTCCGTATACATCGTCGCCATAATGCCCCTTGTCATCGCCGCCAAATGAGCGGAAAACGTGATCGGGCCTGTGCCGGGCTGCCAAGCCGCTAATTGCTGTTCAATTTCCGGAGTATGCTGATGCTCATTAACCTTATAAATTTTGAAATTATCATTCAGCTCAGAATAATGAGTGCCCATTGATGCTTTTCGGCCGGCGCCGGATACGCCTGTTTTCGCATCAACAATCAGAAATGAATCTTGTAAAAGCTTATTCTTCGCCAGCGGGGCGAGCCCGAGCAGTACAGCAGTCGGAAAACATCCCGGATTGGCAATCAGCTTTGCAGTCTGAATCTCTTCTTTTTGCAATTCAGCTAAACCGTAAACCGCGCTTTGAATCGTTCCTTTCGGAGCGGCCTTCCGCTTATACCACTTTTCATACACGGCCGGGTTTTGAATCCGCAGATCGCCGGATAGATCAATGACCGGAATGCCCGCCTCCGCCAGCTTGGGCGACCACTCTCCGGAGACGCCGGGCGGCGCGGCTATGAACATGACATCAATTTCGTTTCGGATCGTTTCTATATGAAGCGGCTGAAGTGATTGTGACGCTATATTCCTCAAATGCGGATATGAAGCGGCATATTCTTTCCCTTCGTCGCTCGATGAATATAATATACAATCCTCTGCATAAGGGTGATGGTTAAGAATCCTGACAAGTTCGGCGCCTCCATAACCAGTAGCGCCTATAATACCTATTTTCAACGGGTTCACCTTCTTGGTTTTTGTGAAATTATTTAACATTATAACATGAATAAAAATTAATTCAATTGTATATTTAATATTTTTTCATTCATTTTCCATCTGCTTTTGCGGACAAAAAACAGGCTGATCGGATCAGCCTGTTTTTTTCAGCATCATCAGCCCGCTTATAAAAAACAGCACGGAGCTGGCGTAAAAAATAATATAAACCGTAAAGAAATCAGCGAGAAACCCGCCGAGAATAATGGCGGCAGCTGAAAATACGGCCGTCCAGAAATGATAGCTGCCGACTTTTTTTCCCCGCTCCCCGCCGTCGGTGTAATCGGCGATCATGATTTTCTCGCCGTGTTTTTGCATCGCGCCGAACAGGCCCAAAAGCACCTGCACAACATAAACCTGGTGCACGCCGGTAATGTGCGGGAGCGTCAGAAGAAGCACCGCCATCCCCCACGAATTCGCCATAAGGAACCAGCGGGGATCCAGTCTTGCCGACAGCCGGCCGAGCAGCGGATGAATCAATGCGCCGCTCAGGCCGAACAAGCCGTATGAGAGACCGAATTGCGTGTAGCTGGAACCGATGTTTTTAATAAATAAAATATAAAACGGAAAGATCAGGCTGCCGGCAAAAAAGACACTGCTCTGTGACAGGATCAGCCATTTTAAATGGTTGTGTTTCATGATTTGTACCTCTGATAAAAATAATTCATAAACAAGTCATCCGGATCATATTTGTGTTTTTTCTGAAAGAACATATCGCTTTTCGGATATGCCTCGCGCATCTGCTCTTTCGTTTGATACAGCATATACGGGAGATAATAACTGCCGCGGTGGCGCAATGCCGTATCCGTCATTTTTCTGACAATCCGCGCCGCACTCGCCTGGCTGTCTTTTGAAAACCCTTCATTGATTAAAAGAACGAGTGAAAACATGTCTTCCTTTGCGTATGACAGATCGGCTTTTTCATTTTTTTGCACGTAGCGGATCGTAATATTTACGAGATTGAGATCTTCATGTGACAGCGTCTTGCGTAAATCATGAATGTACGGCGCAAATTCGCCGACGGGTACGAAGTATTCTTGTAGCACGTCGGTGTTGTCCGTGTTTTCATATTCCAAAAATTTCGACTCTGACCGCATGACATTGTTCCTGGAGACTTTCACGCCGTTTTGGCTGAGAAAATAAGACTGCTGAGTTGACCAGAACCAATTTCTGCCCCAGTCATACCGGCGGGAGAGGCCGAGCGCGAATTTCGTCAGCGCCGGATGCTCATCTTCTTTCAGTTCATTGTGCCGCTTTAATTCTTTCTGGTTGTCTGAGAGTGTGTAATCAGTCACATACATATCGTGCAAAAAGCCTTTATCCCCTGTTGCGATCCGCGCGAGATGCATGCGCACGGCGGGGTTGCGCTGAACATGCTGCGTAAAATATTGACTGTATGTATCAGCGTTCATGCGTTTCGTTTTCATTTCATAAAGCTCATCATCCGTCAGCTCAATATCCGCGTCAAGGATGACGCCGAACAGGCCGTAGCCGCCGATGACGGCTGAAAACAGGTCATCTTTCGGAGTAACGGTGATGACTTTGCCGTCCGCCTTTAAAAGATGAAACGATTTGACCGTATCAATCAGCGAACCGTACCGGATATCCCGGCCATGGGCGTTGGCGCTCAGTGAGCCCCCGATCGTAAAAATGTTTTGCGATTGCATGACTTTTACCGCGAGCCCGTACGGATTGACATAGCGCTGAATATCATTCCACGTCGCTCCCGCCTGCACTCTGATGATTTTTTTCTTTCGGTCGAGACCGAGTATTTTGTTGTAGCCCGTCATGTCGAGAACGATACCGTCTTCATAATACGTCTGGCCGCCCATTGAGTGCTGGGCGCCTGCGATTGAGATCTTCAAATGCTTTCTCTTTGCTTCCTTAATCGTTTCGACCAATGTTTCTTTCTCTTTTCCTTTGACCGTCTGCTTAATTTTCACGGGCATGAGACGGCTGACATCCGTCATTGTCCCTGCCTGCCGCTCCGGCTCTTTGTGAAAGGCGGAAACAGCGAACAGCGCCGTATAAACAAGAATGCTAAGGATAATGAGAAGTAATTTTTTCTTCATGGGTTCCTCCCTCGCATGCAGCCGGTCTATTATATCATGCCTCCGTCCGTTTTTTTCCTTTTTAACCCGATACCGCAAAAAACCCCGAATGGCGGGAAACTTGTTTTTTTTAGTGACTTGCCCTTCTTTCCGCACGCCGGTCTGCAGCGACAAAGCAGACGCGTCCGGCAGAATCATGTTTAGTACAGTTCAAAACGGTCATCCGGAAAACACCGGGCATAAAAAATACACAGAAATCCCTAAAAATGATTTTTTAGTCAGTATATAATCGATATATATGCAGATGTATTACCAAAGGGATTGTTTAAAACAAAGATGTTAAATGAGGTGGGGAAAATGAACATAAAAGGGATCAATCATCTTCTTTTTTCTGTTTCAGATTTGGAAAAATCTATAGAATTTTATGAGAAAGTATTTCATGCACAACTTCTGGTTAAAGGGCAAAAAACAGCATATTTTGATCTGAACGGGCTTTGGCTTGCACTTAACTTAGAGGCGGATATACCAAGAAATGAAATACATAAATCCTATACGCATACGGCCTTTACAATTGACCCAAAAGATTTTGATGCAATACTTCAAAGGTTAAAAAATCTAAATGTAAATATATTAAATGGGCGTCCTAGGGATAAGCAAGATCAAAAGTCAATTTATTTTACTGATCCCGATGGACATAAATTTGAATTCCGCACAGGTACACTCCAGGACAGACTGTCCTATTACAAAAAAGATAAACCTCATATGAAATTTTATATATAAGGGTTCGTTTGCGATCCAAAACAAGCCCTCACTGTCGCTTATATGCAGACAAAAGAAAAGCACCTCCAAACTTTAGGATGTACCTAAAATCCGGGGTGCATTTTCTTATTACTGAATCCCTAATGCGATTTTTGCGTAGCGTGACATTTTGTCTCTTGTCCACGGCGGATTCCAGACAATGTGGACCTCCGTCTCTTTTACATCCGGAATGTCGGCGAGCGCTTTTTTCACCTCGTCGACGATGATCGGAGCGAGCGGGCACCCCATTGATGTCAGTGTCATCGTAACGTGCGTCAGGCCGTCGTCATCCATATCAACGTCGTATACAAGGCCGAGATTGACGATATCGACGCCGAGCTCAGGGTCAACAACCTGCTCCAAGGCGCCCATGATGTTTTCTTTTAATGCTTCTTCCACGTTCCATCACTCCTTTTTCCTCAGTATAACGTAAAAGCGGCTTTTGTTAACACCTTTGTGCTTTATAAATGCTTATCGAACCAGGCGACGGTTTCTAAAACGGCGTATCTCGGGACTTTATGATCAGCCCGTTCGTCTTTCAGAAACTGAAGATGGTCGGGCCGGCTGCTGTAATGAGGTTTAATCGTTTCATAAAATCCGCGGGTCGGTGCATACGGAACGACTTTGTCTTGAACACCGTGCCAGAACAGCAGCGGGCGGCTGCGGAGTTTTTCCGGTTCCAGACTGAGATCGAACGGTTTGAGCCGCGCAAACAGTTCATCGACCTGTTCTTTTGTGACGTCAATGTCGATGTCCTGCTTTTGAATGTGGTCAATCTGCTGCTGAAAAAATGCCGTATAGTTCGGACTTCCCATCAGACTGACGCCGGCTTTGACCCAATCATACGCGGCCATCGCGCCGAATGTCGTAATTCCGCCCATTGACGTCCCCGCAAGACCGATCCGCCCGTCTTCAATCAGACCGCGCGCTTCAAAATCCTTTTTCAGCACGTCAAGCTCCTCGATTTCATTTAAGACAATGTCCCAAAAATGGACGGCGAGCTCTTCTGCTGACAGCTGTTCAGCGCGTTCACCGTGGTAAAGAGCTTCCGGCAGCACGGCTCTGAAACCCTTTTCAGCAAGCAGGTAAGCGAAATGAAGATTATGCTCCTTCGCGCTTGTAAAACCGTGAATAAAGAAAACAAGGGGAGCGGGACGGTCCCGATTTTCTTCTTTTACAATATGTAAAAACGGAATGCCTGATACGGTTTGATGATCAATAAGAATCACGTTGACTCCCTCCTTAGGATAACCATAATCATAAGTGTAACATGTAGACAATAAAGATGGTAAAAAGCTACACTGTACATAAGAGAAAAACAGCAAATTATATGACAAAAGGAGTTATTTATGGAGACAAAACCTTACCTCATCGCCTTAGATCTGGATGGAACCTTATTAAAAGATGATAAAACCATTTCCCCTGAAACGGCACGGACGATTCAGACGCTGAAAGAAGCGGGCCATCATGTCTGCATCTCAACCGGCCGCCCTTTCCGTTCCAGTTCGATGTATTATGACGAGCTTGGGCTGACAACGCCGATTGTCAATTTTAACGGAGCGTTTGTCCACCACCCGAAAGACGAGTCATGGGGACGATACCACACGTCTTTATCTGTCGATGTGGTCAGACAGCTTGCCGAACTTACAGAGACCTACCAAATACATAATGTGCTCGCTGAGATCATTGATGATGTGTACTTCCATTATCATGATGAGCATTTAATTGAGGCGTTTCATATGAATACGGCGAATGTCACATTCGGCGATCTGCGCGAAACGGTCCAAGAGGATGTGACGTCCGTATTGATTCACGCGAAGGAAGAGGACGTCGCGGACATACGCGCGCATTTATCCGATGTGCACGCCGAGGTCATTGACCACAGAAGATGGGCGGCTCCTTGGCATGTGATTGAAATTATTAAACACGGGATGAATAAAGCGGTCGGCCTGAAGAAAATCAGCGACTATTACCAAGTGCCGAGAGAACGGATCATCGCGTTCGGCGACGAAGACAACGATCTTGAAATGCTCCGATTTGCCGGGTGCGGCGTAGCGATGGGAAACGGCACGGATGAAGTCAAACAGGCCGCCGATCGCGTCACGGGTTCAAATGAAGCGGACGGAATCGCCGAATTTTTAAAATCCTATTTCTCCCTGTGAGGTTTTCCCGCTCATAACACAAAACCTTCCGCCCATACTAAAACAGACGACTCATCTCGTCTAAATATGGAAGGGGGACATTTGCAATGGGTAAACGAAACAAATCAAAACGGTTTATTCAGCAAGGCAAGGACTCTGTCAGTCTTCATGACGCAAGATTTCCATATCGGTCTACATTAGAGGAAGCACAGCATGATGCAGCAAAAGATTCGGCTGAAAGGCAGGTTGACTTTTAATGAGAAACGAACTGTTTTCTCAAGCCAAGTCATTTGTCCAGCAGGCCGTCATGATTGCTAACGGTTTCGAGGACGGCGACCAGGAAAAAGCTGTCTCACGCGCCAAAAATGCCGTGTCTTCCGCGTACGCCAATTCGACGGATGCAGAACGTCAGCAGCTGCACCAATTTCAGGATCAGCTGGAGAAATTGCAATAAAAAAAGGCGCCCCGTTTGAGATGAGGGCGCCGCTTTTTTATTTTACTTCAAATGTTTTTACCGTTTTCAGTCTTTTTCCGATCTGATCGGACTTCCCTAAAAACGTCACCGTCACCGTGTATGTTCCCGGACCGGGCACGTTCTTCCACACATCTGAAAAGTCATACGTTTCATTCGGCATTAAGGTCACGGTCTGAAACGCCTGGGTAAACATTTTGTCTTTTGAATAGCGGTACAGTTCTTTGTGATGTTGGTCATGTACGGTCAGTTCGAATTTCTGCCCTGAGCTGAATGTGAAATCGATCGGGCTTTCGCTTTTGTTTTTTAAAGACATTTGAAATTCGATCTGCTGATCTGTCTGCACAGGATTTACGGCTAATTCCGCTTGCTGTTCATTCATCTCTCCGGATACCTCCTCAGCGGGCTCCTTCTGCCCGGATTGACTGCTGCATCCGATCAATAAAATGACCGGTAATAACAGGCCAAACAGCCACTTCATTCTATCCGCTCCTATCAGTCTTTTCTGAAGAAACCAAAGATCCCCGTCGTTTGCACGATGTTTGTGAAGGCTTTCGGGTCGACTTCTTTCACGATTTTCTCAAGGTCATACAATTCGTACCGCGTGATGACGATGATCATCATTTCTTTCTGTTCGTTTGTGTAAGCGCCTTTTGCCGGCACCGTCGTAATGCCTCGGACCATTTTCCCGTAAATCGCTTCTTTGATTTCATCAGCTTTTTTTGTAACGATCATGGCGGTCAGTTTCATGTGGCGCGTGTGAATGGCGTCAATCACCCTTGTTGTGACATACAGAGCGACAAGGGTATATAATGCTTTCTCCCATCCTTGCAATAATCCTGCCGTCAAAATGATAATCCCGTTCAAAATGAAGAAATATGTGCCGACCGGTTTATCCTTCCATTTGGCCAGCACCATCGACACGATATCAAGACCGCCTGTCGAAGCGCCGAATTTCAGCGTTAAACCGATGCCGATAGCTGAGATGACTCCTCCGAATACGGTATTCAGAAGAATATCGTGTGACAGTCTCATTTCCGGGAGAATCCCCATAAAGACGGACGTCAGCGCTACGCTTAATATGCTGTACACGGTGAATGATCTGCCGACTTTCAGCCACCCTAACACACCGATGGGAATGTTTAAGAGGAACATGAGAACTCCTGTCGAAATATAAAAGGGGGCGTATTGATCAACGACGCTTGACAGCAGCTGGGCGACACCGGTAAAACCGCTGGCATATACATTCGCCGGTATCAGGAATAAATTCAGTCCCGCCGCATACAGAAACGCGCCGATGACGACGATTGCTAATTTTTTTACTTGTTCTAGTACCATGGCTTGCTCCTCCGCTCATTTTCATTATTAGCTTTTCCCTTAAAATAAAGTTTTGAACACTATTTTGCCAAATTTATATGATATAGTTGGCATCACTCTCACCAACCGGAAAGAAGGGAATTATGATGACAGTTCACCTTATTGCTGACAGCGCCTCTGACCTGCCGAAATCTTATATTGAAGAAAACCGGATCGGGTTCATTCCGCTGCACGTAACACTTGACGGAAACGAATATGAGGACGCGGTCACCATTCAGGCGGATCATATCTTTCAAGCGATGCGGGACGGGAAAGTTCCGAAAACATCCCAGGCATCACCGGATACGATAAAAAAAGTATTTTTACAATACGCGGAACTGGGAGAACCGGCGATATACATCGCCTTTTCCTCAGGTCTTTCCGGCACCTATCAGACGGCCGTAATGATCGCCAATGAAGTAAAAGAGGAATTTCCCGATTTTGATTTACGGATTGTAGATTCCAAATGCGCTTCATTGGGCTGCGGCCTCGCGGTGATGCACGCGCAAACACTCTGTGTTAACGGGAATACAATACAAGAAATCGAAACGTCTGTAAAGAACTTTTGCGCACGGATGAAACATATATTTACGGTCGATGACGTCGCCTATCTCGCACGGGGCGGCAGAATTTCAAAAACGTCCGCTTTTGTCGGGGGGCTTTTGAACATCAAACCGATTCTGCATGTGGATGACGGCAGGCTCGTGCCGCTCGAAAAATTGCGCGGACAGAAGAAACTGTTTAAACGGATTATAGAAATGATGAAGGAAGAAGGCGGCGATTGGGCGGATCAAACCGTGGGAATCAGCTATGCAGATAATGAAGAGACGGCGATTGGGATGAAGGAAATGATTGAAGAAGCGTTCCATCCGAAAGAGATCATTCTTCATTCAATCGGCTCTGCGATCGGCGCCCACTCCGGGCCGGGCACGCTCGCGATTTTTTTCCTGAAGCCATAATTTCAATGCGGGCGGGCATCCTAACGGACAGAAGGGAGGCTTTGCCGCATGAAAGATGATGACAAAAAACCGTTGGACAATAACGCCGTAAATCAGAAAAAGAACCGGCTTGCCGAAAAAAACCGGCAGGCGGGAAAAAACCAGAATTCCAAAAAACCGGACCATCTGTAAAAGCAAAACAGCCCTCTTGTGTATGAAGATAGAGGGCTGTTTTTTGTCCTATATGCGTCTAACATCACTTATCACGAATCCGCTTTCAGGCAATGCCGGCATTCTGGACAGGCTGAAGCTCAAATCTTGGGACGGAACATCGTACTCTATTTCATTGGCAAGAAACGCAAGGGAAGTTTTCATGACTTCCACGGTTATTCCCTCACCCGGACAGCGGTGGCCGTTAGCCGGATCACCTCCGCCCTGGGGAATGAAATCAAATTTATTTTCCTCCCGCCCCTGAAAACGTTCCGGGCGAAATTCATTCGGATTCTCCCAAAGCCGGGAATCATGGTTTGTCCCATATAGGTCAAGCATGACGGAGGCACCCTTTTTAAACTCACAGTTCTTCCATACGAAATCTTTTTTCACAACGGCTCCTAAAAACGGGGCAAACGGGTAATACCGCCGAACTTCATGTGCAAATCTTTCGGCCTCCTGATCATCTCTCGATCTCAGTTTGCCCCGATATTCAGGGTAATCATGCAATGCAAGAGCTGAAAACGTAATAAAGTAAGAAATGGCGGCAATCGGGCGCAGAACATTAATAAGCTCAACAGCAGCCATGTGAGAATCAAGTCTGTTCCCGTCAAGTTCTGTATGAAAAGCCATTTCATACAAGGCTGAGCCCTCCGGCGTTTGCAGCTTGTCGGACCGCACATCCTCAATGACCTCCTCTATCCATTTCTCCGTTTTCAGCCTCGCCCTTCTGCCTTTCCAATGACGCGGTCCGACAGCGCCGAATGCGTCTACCATATCGGTGAAATCCTCCGCCCGCTCTTTCACTTCTGAGTCTTTCAGCGGGACGCCGGCCCACTCACAGGCAGCCCGGCACAGCACTTTCTTCGCTTCATCAAAAAGGACAATTCGGTTTGAACCCTCCCACATTTCCGCAGATGCTTTCCACTGTTTTGCCACCGCTTCCGCAAGCCGTTTTTGCCGGGGCGGCGTCATCAGCGACATAAATAGAAGCTTCCTGTGCTTATGCCGTTCACCGTCCATTGCCTGGATTGCCCCTGTTCCGAATAACGTTTTCTGCACCCGTTTGGGGAGGGCCTGCTGCCGCTGAAATCGTTCTGTGTCATAAAAAAGCTTTGCGGCTTCCGCTCCGCTCATACAAATGAATGTCTTCCCTAATAAACGGGCGCGAAACACATCTGAGCGATAATTCTCCGCTCGGTTTTTCACAAATACATAACCATCGCGTAATAAAGCCAGACTATTATCAAGACCCTTTTCCTGCGGAATTTGTTCATCCATCCCGATTCCTCCCTTCTTTTTTCACCTTTCACGAAAAAGAATAAATATAAACACATATATATTCAGTATTTGTGTTTCATTCAGAAGTTACTCATGTCAGGCTGCAAAAATCAGGGGCGGGGCAAAAGCCCGTTACAAAGTAAACCGGCGGACCTGATCGTTTAACCGCTCTGTCAGGCTCACCAGATTATTGACGCTTTCCGCCATTTTATGAAAAGAAGACAGTTGCTCAAGCGCGGAGGCAGAAATCTCTTCGCTTCCCGCAGCCGTTTCCTGAACGACGGCGCTGATGCTCTCGGCATGATGCAGCACTTGCTCACCAAGCTGTTTCGATTCGATGATCCGTCCGTCCAATTGAGTAAGCTCCGCTTTAATATGGGCGGCTTTTTGTTCAATATGGGCGAATGATTCTGATGTTTTCTCCATCAGCTCCTGCTGTCTGTCCGCTAAAGCGACGCCGGTCGTGACAGCTCCGGTAATAGATGTGATGCCGGCTTCAATTTGCTTTACCATATCGAAAATCTGCGCGGTCGCTTTGGCTGATCCGTCTGCGAGCTTCCGTATCTCCTCGGCAACGACGGCAAATCCTTTTCCGGCCTCGCCTGCTCTGGCCGCCTCGATTGCGGCGTTTAATGACAGCAGATTGGTCTGGCCCGCAATGTCAGAAACGGTCTGCGCCATCATACTGATGCCTGCCGCATGCTCTATGAAGAGACCGGCGGCTTCGGAAATCTCTTTTGATGTCTCATTGCTTTTATCAATGGCTTGCTTGGTTTCGGCTAAAGCACCGCGCCCCGCAGCCACCGCCGCAATCGTCTCTTCACTGCTTCTCGTCGTTTGTTTTGAACGTTCGGCGTTCGCCTTTGAATGTTCATCCATTTGTTCAATGAATTGCACCGCATGCTGCAGATCTTCTGAAATGGTTTGGGAGCCTTGCGCCATTTCTTCCGTCGACACGGACACCTGCTCGGTCATGTCCTTCAGCGTCTGGTTTTCCTTCGTCAAACCTTCCGCGAAAATCTCGACTTCACGGCCGACCTCTCCGATCGCCTGAATTAAGGTGCGGAGCTGTTCAGCCATCATTCCGAATGAGTCATTCAGCTCTTTCAGTTCGTCCTTCCCTTTATAATCAAGCATTTCAACAGCAAGGTTCCCTCCTGCAATACGACGGGCATTTTCAGCCATACGGCGGATCGGCCCTGCGATTCTCTTCGTCAGCCTGATGGAAGATATGACGGTGACGGCAAGTATCACGATGGTCAGCACGGCTGCGCTGTAAACGATAAACTGAATCTGGTCAGCCGTCTGCTTCTGCATGTCTTCATAGTGATCCCGGCTTTTCAGATTCAGCATATAAATATCATTCAGAAGACCGTTGATGCGGGCCGCCGTCCTTGTCGCTTCAGCCGGGCTTTTCGAATCAAGAGCAGCGTCCGCCTCCGCCTGCCATGATTCGTATTTTTTGGCGAGTTTGTCATAAGCGGCTTTGTCCGCATCGTCCGTCATCGTTTTTTTGAGCGCCGCCAGTTTGTCTGAGCTGCTTTTCATATAGCTTCGCACATCTTCTTTCTGGGCGTCTGCGAGCGTATAGGAATAGCCGGTGATGCTTTCTTTTAACGTATTAAGGTCAGCTTTTGCTTCCTGGACGTTTAACAGCGCGTCCACTTCATCTTCATTTGAAGCCTGAATCTTCATCATGTTTACAATGGTAAAGCCGATGACGGCGGCGAAGCAAATCATCGTAACGGCTGCGTTAACGAGCAGCCTTGTCCGTAATGTCACTTCAGATCGCCTCCTTTTTCAATCAGACTGTTTTTCATATCCGTGATCTTTTTCGTCAGCCCGCCTGCGTTTTTGACAACTCTGATCTTAGCTAAGTCCATGCCGTTTTCCTTCAGTCCGTAAACGATCTCTCCGCTTTTGATCTCCTTGTTGTCTTTTAAATCTTTCGCTAATTCATAGATGACTTGGTCGACGTTTTTCACTAAAGAAGAGATAACGGCGTGCTCGGCGGTGTAATATTGATCGCTGTCAACACCGATGGCGTATACTTTTTGCGCCTCCGCTTCTTTCAGAGCGCCGACGCCCGTGAAGCCGGCCGCCGTAAACAGGACATCGGCTTTTTTTCGGATCATGTTTTGGGCGATGCGCTTCCCGAGCTTATCATCGTCAAACGTACCGCTGATGTCCGACAGCACGCGGATATTCGGTTTGACTGATTTCGCCCCTTTCAGGTAGCCTTTCTTAAACCGTTTAATGACGTCGGCATCTGAACCGCCGATAAATCCGATCGTGCCGGTTTTGCTCGTCATAGCCGCCAGCGCTCCGGCTAAGTAGCTTCCTTCATCCTCTTTAAATGTGACGGAGGTAACATTATCCAGGTCTGATACGGAATCAATCAGCACAAACCGCTGCTTCGGATATTTTTTGGCGACCTTTTCTAAATCCGCCTGCATGCTGTAACCGAGCCCCACCACAAGATCATTGCCTTCCCGGACAAGCTGGGTCAGTCCTTTTTCGTATGTACCGGTATCTTTTATTTCCCGATAGTCAAATGTGATGCCGAGCTCGTCTCTCGCTTTCATCAAACCTTGAAAGCCTGAATCATTAAATGATTGGTCGCCGAGACCGTTGTCTGTCAGCATGATGCCGATTGTTTTCGTTTTTTCGGCCGCCGTTTCCTCAGATTTGCCGGCACATCCCGCCGTGCTGAGCGCAAGCAGCAGTACAGCCGCAAATATCGCCATTTTTCTCATTGAAACTCTCCTTTTGTTTTTTTTCTATAGTTATATATCGGTTCGGATGTCAGAATATTTTATTTCAATAAAATATGTATGTTCGGCAGGGTGATAAACAAATGAGGGCCATAGGAGCTTTTGAGAAAATAAAAAACATCGGTTTTGGTTCACCGATGTTTTTGCAGAAAATTTATTGTTTTTCGTATGTCCAGCCGTCTTCCTGATACACTTTGCCGTTTTTCATCAGGTGCCCGAGCGCCCGCTTAAAGGCGGCTTTGCTTAAATGAAACCGTTCGCGGATATCGTCAGGGTGGCTTTTGTCTCCGTATGGCATCGCGCCGTTTCTTGATCTCAGATAGGTCAGAATCTCTTCCGCGTCAACCGAAAGCGCATCCTGCTTTCTCGGCAGCAGAGACATGTTGACCGAGCCGTCTTCCTTCACCTCGATGACACGCCCTGTCACGCGGCTGCCGAGTCTCGGCTCATCTTTTCTTTCTGAAGGGTGAATAAACGCGCGGATGCCTTCATCGGTAATCAGAAAAGATCCTGATGCGATCAGTCTGTACACCGTGCCTGTCAGGTCTTTATTCATGACGTCTTCCTCTGCATCCGTAAATAATTCACTGATGATATCTTCAGGCGCCGGCTTGGCAAACATGCGCCCGCGGCTTGTCACCTTCAGCATGCAATACAGTCTGTCTCCTTTTTGCGGCCAGACGGATTTGTACGGAGGCAGGTGCTCCGTTGCGACGAGCGCGTCTTTTGACAGACCGACGTCGACGAATACGCCCATATCTTCCACAGCGTCCGTCACTTCCACCCATCCGTAGTCATAAAAGCTGATGAGCGGCTTTTTCATCGTCGCCGCGAGTCTTTCCTGATGATCGACGTAAATAAATACGTCCACTTCATCTCTGTCTTCGATATCCTCTGTGATTTCACTGTTATGTAAAAGAACCGTATCCTCGCCGTCGGTTAAAAAATAACCGAAATCGGTTTGGTGATCTATACTAAGCGTGAGCTGCTGCCCTGGTCTCATGTTATCGTCCTTCCTGATTCGCCCGTATGAGGCTGATGTTTTTCTCATTTTTTCCAATATGCATAAATTCATGCTTTATGCTGTTGGACATTTCTCTTTATTCTACTATAATCAACTCATAAGTGAAATGTTATAGGAGGTTTTCTCATGGCAAAAGAAAGTTCTTTTGATATTGTATCGAAAGTTGAATTTCCCGAAGTGCAGAATGCGATTCAGATGACGCTGAAAGAAATCGGCACGCGCTATGACTTTAAAGGATCGAAAAGCGATGTAACTTTAGAAAAGGAAGAACTTGTCCTGATTTCTGATGACGAGTTTAAACTGAATCAGCTCAAAGATGTGCTGAGCGGCAAGCTGATCAAACGGGACGTGCCGACGAAAAACATTGAATACGGCAAAATCGAAAATGCCTCGGGAGGCACGGTGCGCCAGCGCGCGAAGCTTGTACAGGGCATTGATAAAGACAGCGCCAAAAAAATCAACGCGGTGATCAAAAACTCCGGCTTGAAGGTCAAGTCGCAGATTCAGGACGACCAAGTACGCGTCACCGGAAAAAATAAAGATGATCTGCAGCAGATTATCGCAGCCGTCCGCGGAGCAGACCTGCCGATTGACGTTCAATTTATTAATTTTAGATAAATTATGTGATTCCTATTGATTATTGTCTCTATTTTCGGTAAATTTGGAGAAAGGGATTTTCACGGTTAAGTTTTGGAAACCCATGACAATTACATGAACGTTCTTATCAAGAGAAGCCGAGGGACTGGCCCGACGACGCTTCAGCAACCGGTGTAGTGGTTTACCCAAACCATGACCAAGGTGCTAAATCCAGCAAGCTAAAAACAGCTTGGAAGATAAGAAGAGAGACAAATGATTACAAAGTCTTCTTCTTAAGAAGACTTTTTTTATTTCTCTTTTTTCCTTGCTGAATGTGACGAAGGAGGCAAACAATGGGACTATTACAAGACTTAAAAGAACGGATTTTAATCGGTGACGGCGCGATGGGCACTCTCCTCTATTCCTACGGCATTGACAGATGTTTTGAGGAACTGAACGTATCAAAGCCCGAAGAAATCAAGCGGATACATAAGGCTTACGTGGAAGCCGGGGCAGACATCATCCAGACAAATACGTACGGCGCGAATTTTATTAAGCTCTCAAGATACGGACTTGAGGATGAAACGAAAAAAATCAACCAGGAGGCGGTCAGAATCGCGCGCGCTTCCTCAGACGGCGCTTATGTATTGGGAACGATGGGCGGTATCCGCACCTTTAACAAAAACGCCTACAGCCTGGAGGAGATTAAACGCAGCTTTCGTGAGCAGCTTTATTTATTGCTGCACGAAGAGCCGGACGGCCTGCTTCTGGAAACATACTATGATTTAGAAGAGGCCCGCGAAGTGCTGAAGATAGCGAGAAAAGAAACGGAACTTCCGATTATGCTGAACGTATCCATGCACGAACAGGGCGTGCTGCAGGACGGAACGCCGCTTCGGGAAGCCCTCAGGTCAATTGCCGATCTCGGCGCTGACATAACGGGAATCAATTGCCGGCTCGGCCCGTACCACATGATTGAAGCGCTCACCGAAGTGCCGATTTTCCGTGACGCTTATTTATCGGTCTATCCGAACAGCAGCCTTCCGTCTTTAGAAGAAGGCCGGCTTGTTTATGATACGGACGATGCCTATTTCCGGGAGAGCGCCGTACAGTTCCGCACTCAGGGCGCGCGCATTATCGGCGGCTGCTGCGGTACGACGCCCAACCATATCAGAGCCATGGCTGAAGCGGTTCGCGGCCTTTCCCCCGTCACTGAGAAAGAAGTGAAAATCAGACGGGAAGAAGAAGTCATCTCAGTCAGCAACGAACGGACCGAGCCGGGTTTAAACGAAATCGCCGCTCAAAAACGGTCAATTATCGTGGAGCTTGATCCTCCGAAAAAATTGAATTTTGAAAAATTTATGCAAGCAGCGGCTGAATTAAAAGAAACCGGCATAGAAGCGCTGACGCTCGCCGACAATTCATTGGCGACACCGCGGATCAGCAATGCCGCCTGCGGTTCATTGCTGAAAGAGCGCCTTGATATCCGTTCTCTCGTCCACATTACATGCAGAGACCGCAACATCATCGGCCTTCAGTCACATTTAATGGGGCTGGATACGCTCGGGCTCACCGACATTTTAGCCATCACGGGCGATCCTTCAAAAATCGGCGACTTTCCGGGGGCTACTTCCGTCTATGATTTAACGTCCTTTGACTTGATCAGGCTGATTAAACAATTCAACGAGGGTATTTCTTTATCAGGGAAACCGCTCGGCAAGAAAACGAACTTTTCCGTAGCCGGGGCGTTTAATCCGAATGTCCGCCATTTGGATAAGGCAGTCAAACGGCTGGAGAAAAAAATCGAGTGCGGAGCTGACTACTTCGTGTCCCAGCCTGTCTACTCGGAGCAGCAGCTCATTGACATTCATCATGAAACGAAGCATCTCAAAACACCGGTGTATATCGGAATCATGCCGTTAACGAGCAGCCGCAACGCAGAGTTCATTCATCATGAAATCCCGGGCATTAAGCTGTCAGACAGCATCCGCGAAAAAATGGCGCTCGCCGGTGAAGACAAGCGAAAGCAGAAAGCCGAAGGCCTCGCCATCGCCAAATCGCTTCTCGACACGGCGTGCGAACTGTTTAACGGAATTTATTTAATCACCCCGTTTCTTCGTTCTGATTTGACGTCAGAGCTTGCAGCTTATATTAAGCAAAAGGATGAAAAGCGGGCTGATGTATATTTGCATTGACGCGGAAGAGGCCGCCTGATATGACAGGCGGCTTTTTCGTGGTACGATACAGAAAAAGAATCAAGCAAAGGAGGATTTTTTCATGGTTGAAGTAAAACCCATCACCGCAGAAGACACATACGCGATCAGACACAGTGTGCTGCGCCCCCATCAGACGATTGAGGATTGTAAATATGATCAGGACAGCGTCAAAGGAGCCTTTCATCTCGGAGGTTTTTACGACGGGACATTGATCAGCATCGCTTCTTTCTACCCGCAGAACCAACAGGCTTTACAGGCAGCGCCCGCCTACCAGCTGCGCGGCATGGCGACGCTAGAGGAATACCGGACGCAAAAAGCGGGAAGCACGTTAATCGCCTATGCAGAACGGAAACTGGCAGAAATGGGGGCAGCGCTTGTCTGGTGCAACGCCAGATGTCACGTAAAGGGATATTACGAAAAGCTCGGCTGGAAAAGCACGGGCAGCCCCTTTGACATACCCGGCATCGGCCCGCATGTGATCATGTATAAAGAACTCGCCTGAAACAGACTAAAGCCTTTGGGGACATGTCTCTAAGGGCATTACTTTTAATGTCACGTCTGCTTTTATATGCGACATTATTGACGCCTTCCCGCTTTTACGCAACAACAAGAATGGCAGGCAGAAAACGATATCTGTCAATTGCCGATTTCAGCTATTATGTTTAGAAAAGGGAGTATGAGATGAATACGATCCAAAAACCGAAAATCCCGAAAGAATTGCCGGTGCTTTCTTTCACAGAAGCGCTTCAGGACGACCTCATCAAAGAAGTCGTCATAGAAAACGCCGTGATAAGCGGCAAACTGGACGGCCTGCGCGCCGAAAAAGTCATTTTCAGAAACACCGTTTTTACGGATGTCTCTTTCAGACATATGGAATGTACGGATGTCCTGTTTGAAAAATGTGATGTCTCAAACGCTGATTTCAGCGGAAGCATCATCCATAGAACAGCGTTTCAGCATTCAAAACTTCTCGGCTTGAATCTGGCGGATTCCGCCATGCGTCATGTACGGTTTGAAGACTGCCTCGCACATTACAGCTCCTTCAGCTATTCCAATATGAAGCATGTCCGGTTTGACTCGTGCGGCCTTTCAGAAAGTGAGTGGAATGATGCCGTTCTTGAATACACAGATCTTGACGCCTGTGATTTGAACGGCTCAAATTTTATCGGCACGTCTCTTTTTAATATGGATATCAGCACGTGCACATTTGATCACCTGCACGTCTCACTTGATAAGCTGAAAGGATGCCGCATCTCTCCGGCGCATGCCGTGACATTCGCAGAAGCGCTCGGAGCCATTGTGACGTGATCTTTTATTAAACGAAACGGCGGTCGGCATCCTGAATAAATGCTCGGCATTGGTAATGTGGGGTGCTGCTTTTTATTTTGCGGCGCTTTTGTTTCGATAAAAGGAATTCGGCCAGGCTATGTTGAATGTACCGGAAGGAAGAGGGGGAATTGGAATGTCAGACATTTTAAAACTGTATCACTACCACAGATGGGCAAATGAGCAAGTTATTCAGCATTTGAAGACCCTCCCCGCGGCAAGCTTACAGCAGAAACTGGATAGTGTTTTTCCGACTGTGAACGCCGTGCTTGTGCATATATACCGGGCTGATTACATTTGGCTTCACGTGCTTTACGGAGAAACTTTCGAACAAATCGTCTCGCAGTTTGATCAATTTGAAAAGCTTGACGGAGATTTTGAGGCGATTGAACATAGAATGACTGAACTAGACAAAGAATTCAGCGAATTTTTAAAAGAAATGGAGAACCCGGAAGATCCGATCTCTATTTCTCATCCGCGCCTGGGGACGCTTCAGACGACATATGCCGATGTGATCCGGCATGTTGTGAATCACGGCACATACCATCGCGGCAATATCACCGCGATGCTTCACCAAATGGGCTATAAAGGCGTGCCGACTGACTACATTTTTTTCTCATACGAATCATAAAAAAGCAAAGGCCTCCCGGGCCTTTGCTTTTTTACTTCGAATCTATCATAATCCGGCATAGCCGGAGGCGCCCGGGGTGAGCTTTACAAGCCTTCCGGTTTTAAAAGATTCCGTCGCGGCGATCCCGATTTCTAAGTTAATCGCGGCATCGATGTCTGTCACAATCGGCGTTTCCCCTTTTTTCACACATTCGGAAAAATGCTCAAGCTCCAGACGGTAAGCGTCTTTAAAACGTGCTTGAAAATCCGGAATAATTTCGCAGCTGCTGCCTGACTCCGTTAAAATGGTGACATGGCTTTTCCGCAGCGTACCGACCAAGATGCTTCCCGCCGTCCCGATCACTTCGGCGCGGATGTCATGGCCGCACGGAGAATTTCGGCTTGCCTCCACATCGCCGGCCGCGCCTGAATCAAACTCAAGATATGTTAATGCCTGATCAACGTCGCCGCACTCTTCTATGAACGGGTGCTTTAACATTCTCCCGTGCCCGCTCACGGACGTAACTTCGGCATTCATGAGATATCTCGCGATGTCGTAATCATGAATCGAACAGTCAATGAAAAGCCCTCCGCTATGTTTGATAAATTCCGCGGGCGGTGCGCCTTGATCTCTTGTAAATCCTTTATAATAAATGGGTCGGCCGATTTCCCCTGCGCCGATTCTTCTTTTCGCGTCGTATACCGGGTCAGACCGCCTCCTACTTTCTGTTCTCTGGTATTAGGTCAGTCCGTTTTCCGGCTTACGAATTTGCGGTATTCAAGCGGCGAAATGCCTTCAATCTGTTTAAACAGTTTGGAAAAATAGGTCGGGTCTTCCATACCGATGGCATCCGCGATTGTCCCCATTTTGTCATTGGTTGCGGACAAAAGACGTTTCGCCTCCGTCATTCTGACTTTATTCGTATACTGGCCGGGCGTGACGCCGAGCACCTGCTGCATGCAGCGGGTCACGTAGTCTTGGTTGTAATGAAGAGCCGATGAAAGCGCTTTGATGGTTATTTTCTCCTGATAGTGCTCCTGCAGGTACCGGGCGGCCTCCCATGCGACTCTTTCCTTTGCGGACGGGATTTGGAACGCCTCCTTCTGAAGATGGAGCAGCAGCTCTTCAAACAGAATCTGCTTTCTGAGCGGCAGGTCGGAGTTCTCGGCGCTGTCATCTGTCAGCACACTGAATTGCCCGGCCATAAACTGCGGACGTCTCACCTTCCCTTTTTGCGGCAGGGACAGGCGGTAGCGGGACGGCTCTTCAAAGCTCCCTTTTTTTCGCCTCAGCTCTGACCAGTTGTTCCCGGTTGTTTCCGTCACCTCATAATCCGCTCCCTCAAAATGAAGCCACGAATAGGATGTCGTTTCTTCACTGCCTTTTGTTCCGTAATGTTCAAGCCCGGGAGAAAGCAGAATATATTCTCCCGCTTCAACGGAAAAGGCGTTTTCGTCTTCTGTAATGTAGAGGACGCCTTCTTTCACATACAGCAGATCAAACACCGGGAAGACCCGTCTCACATGGGTTTCGCCTTTTTTGAACACTCCTTCTCCCGCAGCGATAAAGACCGGGAACGGAGGGACTGTGAACTCGAGAAAGGACATATTTCCGGCCCTCCTTTTTAAGTCGGATTTTTGCAAGAAGTTTCGTTTCTCTCCCTTTTTATTATAAGAAAATGGAGGTACACTTTTAAACGTTGATTTTTTCAGGAAAGGGGTTAAAAGAAATGAAACAAGCGATTTTAAAACGGGCTGCATTCAAACAATCCTCTGATCACAAACTCTCATTATACGCGCTGACTTGGCCGATATTTATTGAGGTTTCATTATATATGTTTATGGGAAACGCCGACACTCTTATGCTTAGCCAATACTCTGACAACAGTGTGGCGGCCGTGGGTGTCAGCAATCAGATTTTAAATTTAATTATCGTGATGTTCAGCTTTATCGCAACGGGTACGACAATTGTGATTTCACAGTTTTTAGGATCTAAACAGAAAAAAGAGGCGCAGGAAGTGGCTTATGTATCAATAGGAGCGAACTTTGTCATCAGTCTCGCCATCAGCGCCGCCATATTTTTTGCGGCCGTTCCGTTGCTTCATGTGATGGGTCTTTCCAATGAATTGATGCCGGATGCTAAAGTCTTTTTGCAGGTGGTCGGCGGGCTGTCCTTCATTCAGGCTTTGATTATGACGTTCAGCGCCATTTTAAAAAGCTACGGTCATACGAAGGATACGATGTTCGTTACGATCGGGATGAATATTTTAAATATTGCCGGAAACTTTCTTGTCATTTTCGGGCCGCTCGGCCTTCCGGTGTTAGGCGTCGCCGGTGTTGCGATGTCAACGTCCTTTGCGCGGTTCATCGGGCTGATCGCGATGATTGTGATCGTCA
Organism: Bacillus sp. KS1; assembly: GCF_020075515.1. Lineage (NCBI taxonomy): Bacteria > Bacillati > Bacillota > Bacilli > Caryophanales > Bacillaceae > Bacillus > Bacillus sp. KS1. Next base: position 153,453 of record NZ_JACAWW010000017.1, read on the forward strand.
AAAAACGCATCGGACTCGGTCTGACATGGCAAAAGATTTTTCACGTCCATAAAGAGCACTTGCGGAAACTCCTGAAAATCGGGATTCCGTCTGCCGGCGAACAGCTGTCTTACAACATTTCACAAATGGTTGTCACTTATTTTATCGCCATTATGGGCGCTCAGGCGCTTACAACAAAGGTTTATACACAAAACATCACCATGTTTATCCTGCTGTTCGGAACGGCGATCAGCCAGGGCACACAGATTTTGATCGGCAGATATATCGGCGCCAAACGGTTTGACGACGCTTATGACCGCTGCATGAAAAGTCTGTACTGGGCGCTTGGCATTGCCGCTTTGACATCCGTGATCATGACCTTGTTTTCAAAGCAGCTGATCGGAATTTTCACAAGCAGCCCTGACATTATTGCGACGGCGAGCATGCTGATCGCCATGACGATCATTCTTGAGCCTGGCCGTTCATTTAATGTCATTATCATCAACTCACTGCGGGCTGCCGGAGATGCAAAATTCCCCGTCTACATGGCGATGATTTCCATGTGGGGTATCGGACTGCCGCTCGCTTATCTGTTCGGCATTCATTTCGGATTAGGGCTTATGGGCATCTGGATTTCATTTATCGCGGATGAATGGGTCAGAGGCATTCTTATGTACAGAAGATGGCGGTCGCGGATTTGGATTCAAAAAGGGATTGCATAAACGCCCGAAGCTTCGTTATGAAGCCGGGCGTTTTTTTATGCTTGTGAAAGCTGTTTTCTCATGTCACCGAGCTCTGACCGGTAATGTGCCAGCAAACCGGTAACGGCGGGCCTTGAGTATAACGGAAACAGCTCCAGCTCTTCAGACGCCTCCTCGAAATATGCCTCGGCCTCGAATGCGATGTACTCCCATACATTCATAAAAGCTTTGTTGACGGTATGGCTCTCCAGCTCTTCTTCCGTATAGCCGAATTGCTTCATCACCTGGCGCGGGAGACGCTTTTTCGCCCGCTCATCCGTATGGACCCCCAGAAGCACCCGGGTCAGCTGAATGGCAGCTCCTAATGAAACGGCTGCATGGCGGAGTTTCTCTTGGTTCCGGCGCGCGCAAACCGGCAGCAGCAGCAGGCCGAGGGCTCCGCCTGTTTGGCCCGCGTACATCAGCAGGTCATCAAACTCTTGATAAGTTACTTTTTCTCTGTCAGAGATTTGGCCGGCGATAAACTCACGTAACGGCTCTTCTTCAAGCGCAAATTGCTGCCGCACATCGGTGAGCGCCTCCCACAAAAAGCCGTCGGCGTGTGTCCCGTTCAGAAAGTCTTGTGCCGCCTGTTCAAATCCTCCAAGTTCCTGCACATCAAGCCGATCAGCTTCGTGAAACAAAGCAAGCACCGCCCATGCGGCCCGCCTGTTTTTTGGCGGCAGGGATGAGAAAGTCCGTTTATATAAAGGAAAGTGCGCCTCGGCAAGCTGGGCGCATGTTTCGTATTCGGTCATGGTATCACTCCTCTGTTTTTTAGTGTACCATATGTTTCACAATAAAAAGACCGATATCCTTCAGCGGAAACCGGTCGTAGCACTGTTATTCTTCTATATCGATACGGTACGCCTCAAACCATGTATGGATCTGGGCAAGATGGGCGATCAGCTGCGGGCCTTTCATCAGCTGGCCGAACCACGGAACCTGAAAAGATGAACCTTCTGTCTCCAACAGCATTTCCAGCTTCTTTCTGTCAAGCAGAGTGTGAAGCACAGAATCTTTCTGTTGTAAAATCGTTTTCAGCCATTCTGTGACCCCCTGGGTGTATTTCGGGTGATGCGTTTTCGGATAAGGGCTTTTTTTGCGGTACAAAATATCTTCAGGAAGCAGTCCTTCAAGCGCTTTCCGCAAGATGCCTTTTTCCCGGCTGCCATGCATTTTCATTTCCCAAGGAATATTCCAAACGTATTCCACAAGTCTGTGGTCGGCGAACGGCACCCGTACTTCAAGACTTGCGCCCATGCTCATGCGGTCTTTGCGGTCGAGCAGATTGGTCATAAACCAAAGCATATTTAAGTAGAACAGCTGCCGTCTCGCTTTATCTGTTCCCGTCTCACCATCTAACAGCGGCGTTTCCGCAATGGTTTCTTCATATCTCGCATTCACGTATTCTCTAAGATTCAGCCGTTTTTGCCACTTTTCATCCAAGAGCGTGATTCTCTCCTCAGTCGACCTCATCCAAGGAAATCCGTCTTCTTCTGCCGCGGTGTGAAACCACGGATATCCGCCGAAAATTTCGTCCGCGCATTCTCCGGAAAGGCTCACGACAAAATCTTTTTTAATTTCCCGGCAGAACCATAATAGCGAGGAATCAACATCAGCCATGCCCGGAAGGTCTCTGACGAGAACGGATTCTTCCAGATGTTCAACCAGCTGATCCTGCGTAATCACGCACTTATGATGCTGTGTGCCGAATGCATTTGTCATTTTATCGATCCACGGGCCGTCATCATTCGGCTGAAAGGCGCTCGCTTTAAAAAATTTGCTGTTCTCCTCATAATCAATTGAATAAGTATGAAGGGGATCTCTGCCTTGTTTCTCAAAATGAGCGGCGGCTATCGCGGTTATCGCGCTCGAATCAAGCCCCCCTGATAAAAACGTGCAAACCGGCACGTCAGATACGAGCTGGCGTGTCACTGCATCCTGAAATAAGTACCGAATGTGAGCCGCGGTTTCATCGAGGCTGTCTGTATGCTTTTCGCTCTTTACATTCCAATAACGCCATATGGACAAACCGTCCTTTGAGAAAGTGAACGCATGGGCGGGACGCACCTCGTGAATTCCTTTAAACACCCCGCAGCCCGGAGTTCTGGACGGCCCGAGTCCGAATACTTCCGCAAGTCCGCCGCTGTCTGTGCGGGCTTTCACATCAGGATGAGCAAGGATGGCTTTCAATTCCGACCCGAACAGAAAGGAAGAGCCGTGTTCTTTATAAAAAAACGGTTTGACGCCGAGCCGGTCTCTTGCCCCGAACAGCCGCTTGCGCTTTTCATCCCAGATGGCAAAAGCGAAAATACCATTCAAGCGGTCCACGCACTCCTCCCGCCACTCAATATAGCTGTGCAGCAGCACTTCTGTATCAGAGGTCCTCTCAAAACGGTGGCCCCTCGCCTGAAGCTCCTTCCGCAATTCCTCCGTGTTATACAGCTCGCCATTATAAATGATGGTGTACGTTTCCTCTTGATGCGTGCAGGCCATCGGCTGGCGGCCGCCTTCAATGTCAACGACCGAAAGTCTTTTATGTCCGAATAAAACATGGGGCTCTCCCCAGACGTTTGAATCATCAGGCCCTCGTTTTGAAAGAGTGTCTATCATATTGTTCATAATATGTTTCTCTTGGACGAGCTGCTTTTGAAAATCGACCCAACCCGCAATTCCACACATGTGATATCAGCTCCAATCCCGTTTCTGTCGGTATCAAATTCGTTTCTATCAGCACTTTACCCAGTTTATGCAAAGAAACGCAGATAGTTGATTTGTCCCACTAAGAGTTGTATGAGACAAGCCCGATTTGGAAAGAACGGAAGAGAAGAAACAAACAAAGGAGACCGGCACGGTTATGAAACGAAAACAGCTTTTCTCAGAAAAAAACAAATGGGGGCGCGGCACCCTGATGATAGAGGACGGCATCTGCCTCGTCGAAAACGATGAAGGCGATATCCTGCTTGCAGACAGTCTAGGAAACGCAGACGTATTGATGAAACGCGGCGGCAGATGGCAGCCGGCACGGATTTGCGGCGGTGCGGCCGAAATCGGCGCAGACACCATCCCCCTGCTCGGCGGGGAAGAAATCCGTTATGAAAAGGCGGTCAAACGGCCGCTGTTAACCTTGCTCGATTCGCTGGACGATGAAACGTTTCTGCTGTTTCTCAGCCATCTTCACGGGTTCGGCCTGTCTGTATATGATTGCGTATTTTCCTACAATCAGGCGCTGTTTTCCGGTGAAGGCGTTTCGTTTTATCACTTCTCGGCGGATGACGCACAATGCGCCCTGCAGCATCACCGCGGCAGCTCGGGTAAACACGACAGATTTGAATGGACGGCATCTGACGGGCGGCGCTCCATTATGTATTCAGCGGCAAGACAAGACGGCACCGCGTAACAAACAGGCCGCACCTTTTAAATAGGTGCCGCCTGATGTATTCAGCTTTGTTTTTCACGCTGATTGACGGCCGGCGTTTGCTTTTACCCTTCACAGCCGTAGCTTTTGCGGTAACGAGAGTGATTGGCGCTTTTGGCATCCTGCACATCTCCTTCGCCTCATCAACATCCCCCTGTCACGGCATTTCTCATTCAGCGGCACAGTTGCGCAAAATGTATGCGCAACTAAAAAAACCCGGATGCATCCGGGTTTTTCAAGCGATTGATTAAAATACGTGAAAGCCGATCGGCAAGTGAAGGCCGAGCAGCACCGTCAGGACGAGTACGATAATAAAACCGATCCACAGTCCGCCGGTTGATTTGCCTTTTTTCTTGCGGATGACGAGCATTTCCATCAGTCCGATGGTAATGATGCCGAGCAGCATTTTTCCGGCGTACTCACCGTTCCAATTCGCAAAACGGACGAAAAGCTCAGCTCCGGTCAGAATAATAATAATGTAGAATAAGCGCAGAATCATATGCGTAATTTTTGCGCCCTTCGCTTTTCCGGAACCGTACAGCCCGTAGCTGACAAACACCAGGATAAGCGCAACGACCCATGAAGTAATATGCCAATGTGTCATTATGTTCAATTCCCCCTATCAGATCAATCTGCCTCACTTATGGTACCACAACAAGCCGATCGGAGCATTATCAATCGTGCGAAAGACACACAATTATCCGATTTGGTTCGACAGCGTGCCGATCGGTTCAATTGTAATGTCAATGCGGTCCCCCGGCTTTAAAAATTTCGGCGGCTTAAATCCTTTTCCGACACCGGACGGCGTCCCCGTCGCTATAATGTCACCGGCTTCAAGCGTCATTCCTTTTGACAGTGTTTCGATTAATTCAGCTATCGGAAAAATCATGTCACCCGTTGATCCTGATTGGCGCAGTTCTCCGTTCACCCGCGTTTCAACTTTCAAGCTTTGCGGATCACTGACGGCCGACTTATGTACAATGACCGGGCCCATCGGGCATGTCGTATCGAGGCTTTTGCCGATAAAAAACTGTTTATGTTTTTTCTGCAGATCGCGCGCTGTTATATCATTTACAATTGTATAGCCGAATATATGATCAAGCGCATGTTCTTTGGAGATGTGCGATCCGCTTTTTGATATGATTACCGCAAGCTCCCCTTCATAATCAAGCTGCTCCGTTACGTCCAAGTGGCTGTCCACTGTTTCTCCGTGTCCTGTAACGGCAGCGGGGGCTTTCGTAAAAACCATGGGATGCTCCGGTATATCCGCCTCACTCCCCATTTCAACGGCATGATCACGATAATTTTTCCCGATGCAGATCACGTTCTTTGAAGGTCTCGGAATAGGCGCACAAAGCTTTACGTCTGACAGCGCATACATAAATGAACCCGACTCGTCATTCGGTTTTTTCGCCCATTCCGCAAGCTGTCCGGCATGCGCGACAAACTTATCTCCTTTTTGAATGCACTCGATCAGCGAACCCGGAATCGTCTCAAGTTCAAACAATTTTTTTTCAGCCTTTTGCAGATCTAAGATTTTGTCATCATCAATGATCAGACCGACAAATGTTCGGCTGTTCAGTTCCCCTGTCGCAAATTTCATGTTAATCCCCCATCATTTTTAAATCTGGCATTCCTTTATGTATTCTTCCTCCGGGCGGGAAATTCCTCTTTTAAACAGGCTGAAAATAAGTGTAAAAGAGTATCAAAAATTGTCACTTTTTTAGTCATATTGACGAAATAAAACCTTCTTGCACAAAATGGGTTATACTATTATCATCCTATGTTTTCCAAAATAATCGAGAATTGGAGATCACACGATGAACAAAATTGAAGAAAAAAGATTAACTTTATTCGAGACAGCGCAAAAATTCGGAATCAATGCGACGGAGACCATCAGGTGCAGCCAGGAGCTGGACAGCCTTTTAAACGGGTGCCGGGGCGGGCTCATTCAACAAACGAAAGACAGCGGGCTGAACCCGTCCGCACAGATTGAGCACGGCCGCACCGCAGGAAAAAAAGAGGTTTTCTCATAAACGTGATATGTATATAAATCTGTATCATTTATGTATAAGACCCGGCATGCATAAAGCGCCGGTGTTTTTACGTCTAAAGTTTTTTCCGCTCACAAAAATGTGCATTTGTCATAAGCTATTTTAGGCAGGCAGCCCAGATAAGCTCCTGGAGTGCAGTCATGAAAATCTTCACGAAAAGGATGTGCTCGTATGCCCGCAATTGTCGGAGCGTTTAAAATTAATGCCGTCGGTACGAGCGGAGTCGTTCATATAGGCGACTGCATCACCATTTCTCCAAAAGCAGAGGTTAAGACATTTGCCGGAGCGGGCAGCTTCAATACCGGAGACAATCTCACACTGACAAATTACAGGAATTCAACGAATGTGTACGATAATGATGTAATCGATCAGCCGATGGCAGGAAACGCATAAAGGAGGCGCCGTATGAATTTTTACGTCAATCAGTCGATCCATATCAATTACATGCGTGTAGAATCTGTCAGCAATTCCTCCATACTGCAAATCGGAAGCGCCGGTTCAATTAAATCTCTTTCCAATCTGTACAATACAGGGAGTTATGTTGAGCCGGCGCCGCCTGTCACCGCGGGGCAGCAGACTGTAACAACAGGGGGAGGTCCCGGCACCTCATCATTTGTACCGCTCCAGCCGCCAAGCCGGTAGTTTTAATGAAGGAAACGAGACGCGAGGTGAATGTCATGTATGATCAATCCGTTTCATCCTACCTGCAGAATTTAAATTCTTTCGTCCAGCAGCAGGCGCAGCAGATTCAGGAGCTCGAACGGCAGCTGAAAGAATTCCAAAATGAAATTTCAACGCTGAAACAGCAGCCTTCTACAAGAATCGATCGGCTCGAGTATAAATTTGATCAGCTGAAAATTGAACGGCTGGAAGGAACGCTGAATATCGGATTGAATCCGACTGATCCGAATGCCGTGCAAAACTTCGAAGTCGGCCAGACATCTCCGCAGGTCGGAATGATGCAGCAGGAACAGGCGGGCCAGCAAATGCAGCAAATCCGTCAAAACGTCGATATGTACCTGAATGAAGAAATCCCCGCGCTTTTAGAACAGCTCGAAACTCAGTATGAGAGCAGGCTGGACGAAACGAACAAATATCATATTATTGAAGATATCAGAAAGCAGATGGACAGCCGGATTCAGTATTATCTGTCCCATGTCCCGAAAGAAGAAAACACGGCGCCCGCGCAATATGCCGAGCAGATTGCCGAACATGTGAAGCGTGATATTGTCAGGGCTGTCGAGCACTTTATTAAACACATACCTGGTGAAATGAAAGGTGATGATCCGTCATGATTTTTACAGTGATTAACCGGAATATTGAAGTCGGCGACATCCGGTCTACCGGTGTGTCCAGTTCTTCCTTATTATTAATCGGCGACACCGATTCCGTCTATCTGTCTTCCATCTTTGACACACCTCCGGAATCTCTTATTATCGGGCCTTATGTGCCGCTGGCGCCGGAATAATGCTAAAGCGCATTTCACGCCTCCGGAACGCCAAAATCAATTCAGTCGGGATTGCGAGTGTCTTTCAAGCAGGCGATACGAATGAAATCAATATGCGGATCAAAGTATTGGCCGATCAGCGTACTATTGCCTTATACAGAGACGATGAAGGCTCATTTAACAAAAAAGAATACCAGATCTTTCGGCAGCCGGCTGTCATGCCGTTACCGGAAACGGGAGTCCAAAGCGCATTCTGCCATGAAAACCCTTCAATTCGGGTAAGGAATTTGAAAGTTCAAGGGGTATCGTCAGCGTCCGTGGTTCAAATCGGATCGACGTCGATCGTTCTGGGAGATTCGCGGCTGAAACATATTAGGCAGATTGTCACACCAAGCTCACAATCACAGCAGCCCTGACATATAATGACGGTGAGACTTCTATAAAGGGTGTCGTTTATGCCAGCAATTACCGGACCTATAGCTATCAATTCCATATCGGGCGGAGTCGTAAACTTTGGTGATTCCTTTTACCTTTCTCCAAAAAGCTCTTCTAAATCTGCGCTCGGTTCGGGAGCAGGCAATACCGGAGATTTCCTGTTATTAAACAACGTTGTCAATGCGACAAACTATATAGACCCCGATGTCAGCGATCAAAATGTGGTCGGAAACGCCTAAAAAGCAGCCGCTCTTTCAGAAGAGGGCTGCTTTTGGTTCAGCGTTATGTTCGTTCATTTGCTTTTTTTGTTTTTACAAGCTTTTCCGGCGGCTGTTTTCTGATCCATTTCACAAACCGCGCGAGTTTCGGGTCACGCCGCAGCTCTTCTATTCCCGCGAGCCTTGCCGCAAGCTCCTGATTCGTATAGAGCGCGTGAACCTGTTTATGACAAGGGATGCAGAGCATTGCGGTCGGAAGGAATGTCCCGCCTTCTTCCTTAGGCGTTAAGTGGTGCTCCGTCAGCCGCACATGATGGCGGCCGCATAATTCACATGTGCCCTCGGCAGAATCGGCCATGATTCCTTCTCCTTTCTACATGATCTCCAATGTGACCCGGGTGCCTTTCCCGCCCGGTTCGGACGGATGAACGATTAATTTTTTCGGCAGACGCGCTCTCAGCTCCTGCACATGGCTGATCACCCCGACGGATAAGTTGTCCGATTGCAGCTTTTCGAGCGCTGTGACAACGGTGTCTAAGAGCCCTTGGTCAAGAGTCCCGAATCCTTCATCTAAGAAAAAGAATTGCAGCGGGTATTGCCCCCGCAGCTGAATCTGGGCGGACAAGGCAAGCGCAAGCGACAGCGATGTCAGAAACGTCTCCCCGCCGGAAAGGCTTGATACGGGCCGTTTGACGCCTCCGTTCGCGTCATCACGCATGACGAAACCGCCTTCTGAATCGACTAATATGGCATACCGCTGCCTTGTCAGCGCTCCGAGACGGGCAGAGGCGTCCCGAGCCACGCTTTCCAGCTGTTCTTCCGCTAAAAATTCGACGAATGTATTGCCTTTACATACAGACTGGAGCTTATCAAGCCTGTCAATCTGTGTCTGCCAGCTTTTCAGTTCGGCTTCAATCTCTTTAAAGCGCTTATGCTGTTTTTGCATAACCGCGAAGGCTTTTGCCTGTGCTCCTTTTTCCTCCATGGCGGCGCCTGACTCATCCTCTGCCTGCTTCAGCAGAGAAACGGATGCTGTCCATTCTTCCTCCGATATCCGGCGCTCGGCTAATTTATCAGTAACACGGCTGATATTTGCCGATAGCTGTTTTGAGGTGTCCAGGAACTCATCAATTTCTTTTTTCATTTCCTCTGCACGCCCTTGCGGAAGCAGACTTTTTTTGACTTGGTCCGGCTCGGCAAACCCGGTGTCTTTTGACCTCACACGCCAGTCGTTTTGCGCTTTCTCAAGGGAGGTCTCAGCATCCCTGAGTGACATGAGACTGCCGGATTCCCGGCCTTTTGCGTCATTCAGTGATTGCTGCGCCTGCTTCAGCGCGTCGAATAAGGACTGTTCTTTCGATTTTAACAGCTGTAATTCCTGCCGCACCGCTTCAAGCTTTGCGGAAATTGATGTTTCTTCAGCTGCTGTTCCGAGCTCTTGTTCATATCCGTCAATCACCTGCTGCAGGCGCTCAGACGCATAGTGAAGCTCAAGCCGTTCCCGTTCAAGCCGATGCTTCATCTCCTGCAGGCGTTCTTTCTCCTCTTCATGTTCCTTGAGGAATGCGATGCTTGTTTCAATGCGCTTCTCACATTCTTCTGCCTGCCTGTCCTTCTCATCTATCGAAGTCTGCCAGGCGTCAATCCGGTTTGGCGGAATATCACCGCAGACTTCGTTGTACTGATTCAATCGGCTTTCTGACAGCGATTCAAGCTCTTCTAATGAATGTCTGAGACGGTCGGCTTCTTTTTCCTCGTAGCGGATTCGTTCGGCAAGCTGCTCAGCTTGTCTCACCGTCTGCTGATGCGCGCTGATCAGTCTTGTGACCTTCTCTTTTACCGACAGCATATCCTGTTTCATTTGTTTCCACTCCAAGCGGACGGCGCTGAACGTTTCATCAAGCGGGCGTCCGCTGATGGAAGAAGCGGCTTCCAGCTCCGGAACCCGGGCGCTTTGCAGAAACGGACATTCTTCGGTAAAACGCCCCGACTGTTGTTCTAATGCAACCTTGGCTGTCAGCACTTCCTGAGAAAGAGCCGCCGCCTCAGAAAGCAGCGCTTCAACCTGCTGCAACTGTTCCTGCACAGCTGTATCAGGCAAGAATGTTTCATGAGCGGAACGCGGGCGGTCATGCTGTGTCGAGCCGCATACAGGACAAGGCTTTCCTTCGATTAGTTTTTCCGATAATTCTTTTGTTAATGCAGCCGTTCTCGCTTCCTCTGAGCGCCTGCGGAGATCGGCTTGCGTTTTGTCAGCCCGTTCGGCTGCGGCTTTCAGTGAACGCTCCGTTTCACAGACCATATGGTAAACGGTTTGAAGCGTTTGATAAGCGCGCGTAATGTCTTCCTCTTCCGTTTTCGCTTTCGCTGTGAGCGACTCGCTTTCTCCGTTCAGCTTCTCCATGTTTTTCAGCTGCGTTGTCAGATTGGCCCGTTCTTTCGTGATTTGTTCCTGTGTCTGCTGAAAGCCCGCCGCCAGCTGTGCTGCGGTCTGGCATTTTTTCCGTTCATCGGCGGTCACTTGAACTGCTTTCAGCTCTTCTTTCAGCTCATTCTGCCTGTTTTGGCCGCGGGTCAGGCGGTCTTTCACTGCGGCCAGCTGTTTCGAGGCGGCTTCGTATTCTTCCTCTTTTTTGCTGTGTTCCGCATTTGTTTTTTCCGCTTCTTTTTTCGCTTCAAGCAGTTTTTGTTCAATGGCTGAAAGTCTTTGATACAGCTCTTCTTCCTTGACAAGCTTCGGCTCCCGTTCGGCCTTATGGGCCCGCCATGCTTCATAGGCTTCATTTTGCCGGGTAAATGAAACGATTTCCGCCTCTGATTTCCGTTTGGCCAGTTCGTGTTCCTGTTCGGCGCGCTGCTTCCGGCGGACGGCTTCTGTGCAGCGGTCTGCGTACGGCTCAAGGGCGAGAGCGGTCTCCGCTTCTTTAAGACGCTCAGTCAAATCCGTGATGTACGGGCGTCTTTCCTCAAGCTTTTTCTCCCGGCGCTCATATTCATCTCTTTCTGTCTGCAGGTTCCAAATTTCCTGGTGATTCTCAAAACGCTCTTTTGCCCGGACCCGTTTCTTCTCAGCTTCTTCAAGCCGTTCGTTCGCTTCGTGAAACTGCTGTTCAGCCTGCTTCAGCGCATCTTCTCCTGCGTCTCCGAGGCCGGATTGTTCGGCCAGCATTTCATTTTTTTTCGCTGCCGCTTCCTGCGCCCGCCGCCGCAATTTTTTGACAAGCCTGTCCCCGTACTGTTCCAGATTAAACAGGCGCTGGAGCATATGTCTTCTTTCCGCGCCTTTAAGCGACAGAAACTCGGCAAACTTTCCTTGCGGCAGCACGACGGCTCTTGTAAAGTCGTCAATGGTCAGGCCAAGAAGCTCTTCCACCTTTTTGTTCACTTCATTCGCTTTATCGGCCAGCACCGTTTGTTCATCTTTGATTTCAATCAGGCGGCAGAGGGCGGTTTTTACTTTCGTTTCATCCGTTCTCTTAAAAACGCGCTCGACCTTGTAGGAAACCCGGTGACCGGATTGAAGCGCGAATGTAAATGAGACGGCGAGCTGATCTTCGGCATGATTCAGGATGCCGTGCGTATTATTTGCGGCGCGCTCCACTTTTCCGTATAAAGCGAGTGTCATGGCATCAAGGATCGACGATTTCCCGCTTCCGGTCGGCCCGAAAATCCCGAACACCCCGGCTCCTGACAGTCCGGCAAAATCAATGGTCTGTTCCTCCCTGAAACTGTGGAGCCCTTTTATCGTTAACAGAATCGGCTTCATGTCGCATCCTCCTCATCATCTGCTGACGCAAGCTCTAAAAACAGCTTGACCATCTCCTCATCCGGCACGCCGCCGCCCGTTTGTTTTTCATAAAACTTCTTAAATCGATCCTCAATTGATGTGTGTTTCACTTCAATCCGGTCATTTTCGGTCTCTTTTTCTTCAAAAACCGGCCTGATATGGATAAAGCCGGGATGCGCCTTTCTCAGCCGATGAATTTCCTCGAGAGAAAGCTGATCCGTCAAATGGATATCAAGATCGATCCAGGCATTCCGGTCACGCCCTTCATCGAGCCAGCCGTGAACCTCGCTCAGCCCCTGTGCTTTCCATTTGACGAGCGGTTTACCGGAAGACAGGAAAATCTCTTCCCACTTCGCTTCTCCGCCGGGCTTCGCTTCTACCACCGTCACCGATTTGGCATAACCGGCTTCTGAAAAGCTGTATGCGAGCGGAGAGCCTGAATAACGGGCAGCCGTCTTGGCGCGCTTGATCGTTTGCGGACGGTGGAGATGGCCGAGAGCCACGTAAGCCGCATCAGCCGGCAGGCTGTCAGCGGCGACCGTGTAAGCGCCCCCGACTTCAATCGGACGCTCTGAATCGGTCTGATTTCCCCCCGCGACATAAATGTGGCTCGCCGCGATTTTCACGGCATCGTTCCGGCACAGTCCGCACATGTGAGCAAACGCCTCTCTGATTTTGACATCGTAATGATCGCGAAGAAGCTTTTCCTCAAACGTATCAGAAAGCACTTCGTTTAATCTCGCCTCTGACGGATATGCCAGCGCGGCTACGGCTAACAGCTCGTCCGCCGACGGCACCTCAATATGCACGGGTTCTGTCCGCGGATAGCCGATTAAATGAATACCGCGCTCATTTGTTAACGGAGAAGCCGCCGCCAGCCTGTCAGGATTATCATGGTTTCCGGCAATGACGACAACCGGGCGCTTTCCGCCGTCAGAAAGCGCGGAAAGACTTTCGTAATACAATTGTTCAGCGAGCGCAGGCGGGTTGACCGTATCAAATACATCCCCCGCCATAATGACCGCATCAATATTTTCTTCCTTGACAATGGTATTCAGCTCTTCCAATACCTCGGCCTGCTCGCTCAGCCGGCTTCTGCCTTCCAGCGTTTTGCCGAGGTGCCAGTCAGCTGTATGTAAAATGCGCATACCGCATTCACCTCACTTTTTGATAGAAAAAAAGATCCGCTCCAAAAAGGAGCTTCGGATCTTGTTACAGTGTAAGAACGTGACCTCCATCGAAGAAATAGAGCGCACGCCCTTTCACTTTCGTTTTTGTAATTTGTTCAACCGCTTTTGTATACAATTCGATTTGTGTTTCATACCTTTTTTGCAGAATCGGAGCCGCGCCTTCAAATCCGTTCCGGAATTTCCCCTCTATCCGATCTGTTTTATAGTCCAGCAAATAGAGACCGTCCGCAGTTTCGTAGAGGCAGTCAATAATCCCTTGCACGAGCAGCGGTTCACCGGCCGTTTCGGCATCCTTGTACACCTCGCCGGCCGGAAGCGCCATACTGAACGGCACTTCCCGATCAATCCGCAGCGCCCCGAGAAGGTCTTTCCCGATTTCAGTTTCGAAAAACTGAACAATTTCTTCTATATCAATGGCTTCCTGCTGCTCTTCTGTCAGCAGCTCTTTTTCGTAAAGCATCCGGACCGTCTGCTCCGCTTCTTCGGCAGTCGGAACGTGCGTCAGCGGTATGTGCTGCATCACCGTATGCATCGCCGTCCCTTTTTCGGCGGCTGTCAGCCCTTTTTTCATCATAAAACCGGGACGCCTGTATAAAAGCGTGTCTCCTGACGGTTTGATGAGAGAGCGGCCGCTGTATTCATCCTCGTATTCTTGCTTTCTCTTCAGCTCAGAAACTGACTGCTTCGTTCTGATAGCCGTCAGCTCTCGGTACGGATATTCCCATTCAAGCAGACGGCGCGCCTGATCATCAAATGAAAACGAATCAGGAATCGGCTCGCCCTGCTGAATCGCTTTGAGACGTTTGCTCTTTTCTTCTGCACGTTCTTTTGGATTCTCTTCCAGCAATTCACTTTGCTGCAGCATCCGGATGTGAAAACGCGACGGGTCGCGCGCGATATCCTCAGTCGAAGAAAGTCCCGGCGTCCTGTGCGCCTCCATGTCACGGTGGCGGATGAGCGCAGGCCCGATAAAGTCCAAATAAGATGACGCCTGATAGCGGTCGAATTCAGAAAGAAGCCAATCAGCCCGGTCTGCTTGCGCCTGCCATTTGGCCAGCTGTTTTTCCCGGTTTTTGCAGGAACCGACGAGAAACAGCTTTTCCTTCGCTCTGGTCAGCGCCACATACAATACACGCAATTCTTCGGATAAGAGCTCTCTGCGCATCTTTTTCTTCATCGCCACAAGCGGAAGAGTCGGATAGCTGATTCTGAGTTCCGGATGAATGTACTTCGTGCCGAAACCGAGCTCTTTATCAAGCAGGTATGATTTGTTGAGATCCATCATATTAAAACTTCTGCCGAGTCCGGCGGTGAAAACGACGGGGAATTCAAGTCCTTTGCTGCTGTGGATCGTCATCAGCCGAACGACATCCTCCTGCTCGCTGAGCGCCCGGGCCGTCCCCAGATCATCGCCGCGCTCCTGCATCCGTTCAATGAACCGCAAAAAGCGGAATAACCCGCGGAACGCCGTCGCTTCGTACGAGCGCGCCCGGTCATACAAGACGCGCAGATTGGCCTGGCGCTGCTTTCCGCCAGGCATGCCGCCTGCATAGTCAAAATATCCGGTATCGCGGTATACTTCCCAAATCAGCTCAGACACCGAATGATTCGTCGAAAATGACCGCCACTTTTGCAGACTGTCATAAAAGGTTCTCAGTTTTTGATACAGGTCATCATGCCTGTCACCGTTCGCTATATATGCTTTAAGCGCTTCATAAAACGGCGCTTTTTTCTTTTCAAGGCGTATCAGCGCAAGTTCATTTTCGTCACATCCGACGATGGGCGAGCGCAGCACGGAAGCAAGCGGAATATCCTGATACGGATTATCAATCACCTTCAAGACTGAAAGCGCCGCAGCCACCTCCACGGCTTCAAAGTAACCCGACGTCAAATTGGCGTACACCGGAATGCCCTGGTTTTTCAGCTCTTCCATTAATTGCGGCGCCCACGGCATGGAGCGCAGCAAAATTACGATATCCCGGTACTGGATATTCCGGTGTGTTTTTGTTTTGCCGTCATATACCTTAAACGGAGATGAGACAAGCTTTCGGATCTCCCCGGCTATCGCTTTCGCTTCCCAATGCACGGTTTCAAAGTCTTCGGCATCCTCGGAGCTGTCTGCGCCATCAGCGCTGTCAATGAGCAGCAATTCCGTTTTTGCCGCGTCATTCGGCGGATACGATGCGCCGAGCTTCAATGCCGCCTGTTCATCGTAGTCCACTTCGCCGATTTTTCCGCCCATCAGCTGCTTAAACAAGAAATTCGTACTGTCCAAAATATCGGAGCGGCTGCGGAAATTTTGGTTCAGATCAATTTTCTGCCCCGCGCCTTCCCCGCTTTCTGTAAACCTTTTATATTTCCCGAGAAACAGCAGCGGCTCAGCAAGTCTGAAACGGTAGATCGATTGTTTGACGTCGCCTACCATAAACAGATTTCCCGCCTCTTCATTCCCGCTTTTAACAAGCTGCAGGATAGACTCCTGCACAAGGTTCGTATCTTGATATTCATCAACCAGAACTTCATGGAACTGGTCTTGATAATAAACGGCCGCTTCGCTCGGCACCCGCCGGCCTTCTTCATCAACCGCAGTTAAAATCGCCAGGCAGTAATGTTCCAAATCTGAGAAATCAATAATTGATTTTTCTTGTTTCGCCGCTTCAAATCGTTTTCCGTACGATATCACGAGCTGAACGAGCGTTTCGATGACAGGCTTCATATCTGCTAAACTCTTTAAGTGATCTTGCGGACTTCTTGTAAAGTAATCTGTCTTTACCTTTTCGATCAGTTTCTTCGCGCCGTTTCGCAAATCGGTCGCTTCGTCCAAAAGCGCTTTGTCAAATTCATCACCCTTTACCGCCTTCGCCCGCTTAAATGAGACTGCGGGAACCCGTTCATACAGCGCATCGAAGTCATTCCGGCAGCTGATCAGCTCTTCTATCTGCTGAAGGTCATCCAGAAAATTATCAGCGCGCGGGGCCGGCCCGCCGGGCGCTTTTGTCAGTTCAAGCGCCTTTTCAAGCTTTTGCTTTGCCCCGAAGAGCGCCATTTCAGCATCTTCTCTCACATATTGGTAAAACGGAAGCTCTTCCATTTTGCTTTCTTCCGTCACGTCATACAGGCGGACAAAGCTTTGCAGCCACGCTTCCGGGTCAGGATGCGACCGGGAATACTCGTACACCCGTTTGACAAGGTCTTGAAGATCCAGATCATGCCTGTCTGTCGTATACCTGTCCGCAAGCTCAAAAAACGCCTGATTCCCTTTTGCGTATTCATCTTCAAACAGCTCATCAAGCACTTCGTCTCCGAGCAATTCGCCTTCCGTCTGGTCAGCCATCCGAAAACCGGGGTCAAGATCAATCATATAATAATATTTTTTAAGCACTTGCAGACAGAAAGAGTGAAGCGTCGAAATGCTCGCCCGATTTAATAGAGAGAGCTGCCGTCTGATATGCAGAGATCCCGGATTTTTGGCGAGCTCTTTTTCTAATGCTTCCGCGATCCGATGCTTCATCTCCGCTGCTGAGGCGTTTGTAAAGGTCACCACAAGGAGCCTGTCAACATCAACCGGATCTTCTTCCGCAGTTATCTTTCTGATCATCCGTTCCACAAGCACGGCCGTTTTACCTGATCCGGCTGCGGCAGCGACCAAAATATCGCGGCCGGAAGAAACGATGGCGTTCCATTGGTCATCCGTCCATATGCTGTCTTTCGGTTTAGGAATTTGCATCATCATCCGCCTCCTTCTTCAGCCAATCCAGTATGGTGCCGTCTTTTTCCGCTTTCAGGCTGCGGTATTCATTTTCCTTAAGCGACTCATCAAACTGGCACACCGATTTAAACGCACAGTACGTACAAGGCGTCTTATCTTTCAGCTTATACGGGGTAATGGACACAAGCCCGTCCGTTATCGCTTCGCCCGCCTGTTCAAATGTCCGCCGCACATGGTCTGTCAGCAGATGAAAGTCCTGTTCACTGACCGCGGCTGAGTCGGATCTTAAAGACCCGTCCTTTTTCAAACCGGCATTGACGATATTTGAACGCCCTTCCTCCAAGGTCGTGTCCATCAGGCTGATCGCCTCCCGGTCACCGAGGAGAAGGCCTTTCATCTTAAATTTCTTGAAAATTTCCTGCTCGATTTCATCAAGCCCCATCGGCAGACTGGCCTGAACCATCGGATCATGGATATGGAAATACAAAACGCCTGCCGGGGTCGCTTTCATGCCGAGCCAATCCGCGGAATGTGTAATCGATAAGTCAAGGTATGTGAGCATTTGCAGAGCGAGCCCGTAATACACCTCAGCTAGATCAAGCCCCCTGTCGCTTGATTTATAATCAACGATTCTCAGCAGCAGGCCTTTTGAACTTTCCGCTTTATCCACGCGGTCGATCCGTCCGACGAGTTCCATCGTACAGCCGTTTTCCAGCGTGAAAGTGAGCGGAGGCAGCGGCCCGCTTCCGCCGAAACCGAGTTCAAGACCGACCGGGACGAAACCGCTCGCCTTCGCATGCTCGCTTAATATGCCAGAAACACGCGTGACGATCTTCTGCAGTTTTTCCTTCACGTAAAAGTGTCTGTTTGAGCTGAGCAGAATCTCTTTTTGCAGCTTTGGCGCAAGCCGTTCCACCGCTTCATAGGAGAAATTCCGGCACTGATCTTTCGTCAGATCGCGCCATTCCAGCTTCTGCTCACGAAGCCGGTCTGAAATCAGCTTCAGGCTGGAGTGAAACAGCTGGCCGATATCCGGCGCTTCCAGCTTGAAAAACTGCCGCTCTTTTAATTGAAGCCCGTGAGATGCAAAATGAGAGAACTGGCAGGCATTAAACGCCTCCATCCGGGAGACGCTTCCTTTAATATGCTCGCCGTAAAGCTGGCGCGAAACAGGGCGTTCAAGACGCTTCGCCTCATTACGGAAAAACAGGCTTGAAAACAGCTTTTTCGCGCGCTGTTGATCAGACTCTTTCATCAGCACATTGTATGCGCTCCACCATACGTCACTGATCTCGTACTCTCTTGTCCACAGCCTGAGCTGACTTGCCGTATATGTCTGAGCCACCTGTTTATTGACGAGATACTGAAGCTGCTCTTCTTCGCTTACCTGCTCGGGATCAGCCGCTGACAGCTTTTCCTGATGATCGGGAAACAGCTCGCCAAGCCTGTTTACAACGATTGACGGCAGGAGCGTTTTTCCTTCCGCATCGGCAATCGGGTATGACACATAAAGACGGTCAGACGGACTCGACAGCGCCATATAGATGAGAAAATGCTCATCAAGGAGCCGCTCACGCCCCGCGGAAGACAGCTCCACTCCGACCGCTTTCAGCCACTCCCGGTCATCATCAGACAGCACGCCGTTTTCATCCGGGCGCGCCGGAAGAACGCCGTCATTGGCCCCGATGACGAATGTGCAGGACGTGCCGTACATTCTTGAGAGATCCATATTCCCTACAAATACTTGGTCAAGCGCAGGAGGAATTAAAGAAAAATGAAGCGATTCCGTTCCCGTTTCAAGCATTTGCTGGAACAGCTCCAAAGATATTTTATCTTCACCCATCATGCCGGCAAACTCCTCGAGAAGCTGGATAACGGCATCCCACGCCTGGCCGTGCTGCTGCGCTTCGATCATGTTTCCGGCCTCTTCGGCCCGCTGCCTTTTCCGGTCCAGCTTCAGGGGAACATCGGTATCTTCCAAAAAGAGATAAAGAGCCTCCGCCATGCTTTGAACCGTTTTCGCTTTTTTCATCCGGTTTTGAAGCCGGACAAGGGGCGCGGCCATCCACTCTCTCGTCTCATTCAGCATGTGTTCCATCTCTATTTCCTGATCCGTCTGCGCGAAATCCTCATCGAGCGATACGAAGCGCCTGTATACAAACCGCTCGCCGCTCGTCCAGCGCTCCCCTTTAACGCCGTAGGCGATACAGTAATTTTCAAGCTGATCGACCTGCTCTCTTATTTTCTGCTCCGGCTGATCAAGCGGGAATAACAGTTCGGTTTTCGCACAGCGGAACACCGCTTCATATCTCCAGTTCCCCTTCACGACATCGAGGCTTGAACGGATGAATTCAATAAGCGGGTGATGCTGCATAGAAGCTTTTCCGTCAATAAAATAAGGAAGCCCGTAATCGGCAAACACTTCCTTCAGCAAATCTTTATAATCTTCCGGCTGACGGATGAGAATCGCCATATCTTTGTACCGGTATCCTCCGTCCCGGACAAGCGATTGAATTTCCCGGGCAATACCTTCAAGCTCAGCTCTTCTGTTTTGCGCCTGCATGACGGTAAAAGCTTCCTGTCCGCCGGTATACGCCGCGGCGGGACGCACATCGTACTGCGACTCTATACAGGCAAGCTCCGGCGCATGCTGATGCCGCTTCGTGCCATGCAGTTCCTTGCAGGAAATATCAGCATTCAATTCCTTTGCCGTCTGATAAAGCTTATAGTATGTGCTTCCCGTCATTCTGAACAGATCGAGTTCATCCGGTGCCTGTTCCGCCGAAGGGCTGTCCGCCGTCAGCGAGAATGTGACATGTTCAGCATGCATGATCAGCTGCTCCAGCACCCTTAATTCCTGCGGCGTAAATTGATAGAATCCGTCGACGTAAACACGGGCGCCTTTTACAACGTCCGCCAAAGGAATCTGCTGAGCGAGCAGCGTCAAATAATCCTCTGAATGCAAATAGTGTCCGGCGAGGCTTCTTTCCATCTGCTGATATAAAATGCCTAAATCATGAAGTTTTTCAGACAGCATCCGCTCTCCGCGATATTCTGACGCCGTTCCGCTTTCCGCCATGCGGCGGACGTCTTCAGGCTCAATACAGTACCGCTTAAACTCTGTCAGCATCCGTTCCACCTGCTCAGTGAACCCGGTTTTGTCACTCGCTTTTTGATACACTTTAAACTCGTGCTTATGTTCTTCAATCAGTTTCCTTAAAAGCATCTGCACACCCGTCGTCGTCACAAACGGGCGGTTCATGCCCCCGGTATGCTGAAGCACGCGCCACGCCAAACGCGAAAAACTGAACACTTGAGCGCGTATCATGCCGCCGATATCCGGCGTTTTAGCAAGCTCATATTCCATTAAAAACGTCATTTGATCCGGGACTAGAAAAATGATCGGTTTCCCGAACGGCTCCCGGCGCAGTTCATCTTGAATGCTGTCGATAATCAGCCTCGTTTTCCCACTCCCCGATCTGCCTACTAAAAACTCAACACCCAAATTAAAAGACCCCTCTCTTTTTATCTTTCTACATTTTATCGAAAGTTGACGAAAATGACCAATCTCATCTGCTGGTAAAAACGGGATGACTGTTTTAAAAAATTTCGTTTTTGACCAAAATAAAGAAAAAAGGACTAATGATGATGTCAGAATATCCCGAAGTAATTGTACGGACGGCTCTGTCGTTCAGCATTCTGTTTATCGGCGCCCGGATACTCGGTAAACAAACCATTTCACAGATGACGCTTTTTGATTTCATTGCGGCCATCTCGCTCGGCGCCATCACGGCAAATCTGTCGTTTAATACAAAGCTGCCGATTCATTATAATGTCATTGCCTACATTATTTTCGTGGCAATCATTTACCTTGTCGCATATCTTTCTATGAAAAACAGGGTTCTTAGGGGTTTCTTTGCAGGCAAACCGACCATTATCATTCAAAACGGTAAAATACTTGAGCATAATATGAAAACGATGCGTTATACCATCGACTACTTGAACCAGCAGCTGCGTGTAAATGACGTATTTGACATTTCTCAGGTTCAGACTGCCATCATTGAAACAAACGGCAGCATGTCAGTGGAGGTCAAACCGGAATTTGCGCCCGTTACAAGACAGGATCTCGGCATCTTTGCCGGACATGAAAAGAACTTTGCCGTTGAGCTGATTATGGACGGCCGGCTGGTGGTGAAAAACCTGGAGGAAAACCACGTATCGGAAAAATGGCTGAGAGAAGAATTGGACAAGAGAAACCTCAAACCGGAAGACGTCGTATACGCTGTTCGCGGAAGCAACGGCCGGCTTTTTGTCGACACATACGACGACCATATTACATCGCCGCTAGATCAAGAATAAAAATGACATCCGCACATGTCACGGGCTGCCGCCGTATAATACCCTATAAACATCCGGGGGTGAGTCCAATGCACGAGAATTTTTTTCATTATACAGCCATCTGCAGTGACGATTCTGTGCTTATCAAGGATCTGGTAAAATCCATAAACGGTGAATACAGCGCTGTGATTTGCTACTCAATATTAGCCGAAAAAGCGCCGACCGCAGAAATCAGAAGACGAATCGAACATATCAGAGAAGAAGAAGTGCGCCACCTGCACGCTTTTTCTTCTCTGTATACGTCAATTACCGGAAAACAGTTGACGCCGAAACAGACGGAGCATTGTCCGCACACATACAGAGAAGGACTGAGGGCGGCGTTTTATGATGAGCAGAAAACGAATGATTTTTATTTGCAGGCATCCGATAGAGCGGTGCATCCGGAAGCGAAGCGGTTATTTGCCCGCACGGCATTTGACGAGCAGCGTCACGCCGTCTGGTTTTTATACGATATGGCCCACTCTCCTTTCCAACATACAGGGGGAACGGTATCAAACGCGCCGAATACAAGCTACACCGAGGTAAATACCGGAAAATAACGGTTCAGGCAGATCACGCTCCCCCGCCGGGAGTCTTCAGACCGCAGACAAACCCCGTTCTTTCAAAATGAGAGAATGGGGTTTACTTTTCGAGCCGTTTTTATACTCCCTCCAAACAATGGATAACTTCTTCATTGTATAATCAGCAAAAACCCTTTATAATAAAATAAACCAACCGGTCGGTTTTTAAGGAGCCGAACCTCATTTGGCGGAAAGGATCTGTGTGAAGTGACAAATACAAAAGGCGGTGCCGGAAAGAGCGAAAAGACGAAGAACAGGCTCGTATCCGCTTCGCGTGACTTATTTGCAAAAAAAGGATATTCAGAAACATCGATTCGGGATATTTTAGAGGCGGCCGAGATCAGTAAAGGCAATCTATATCACCATTTTAAAGGAAAAGAGTTTCTGTTTCTTCATATCATGGAAGAGGATCACCGCGTGATGATTGAGACGTGGAGGGAAATGGAAGCTGATCTGAAAGATGCTGCCGAAAAGCTGACGGGCTTTGCGGAGCTGCTCAGCGGGATGAGCATTAATTACCCGCTTATGAGAGCAAGCGAAGAGTTTTATGCGAGTGCGTTTACGTCAGAGGAGGTCGTAAAGCGGCTCAACAAAATTGATATTGAATATGACGATGTGATGAGAGAGATCTTAGAAGAGGGAAATCAAGACGGCAGCTGGTCCATTCATCATGTCGAATCAAAAGTGAAAATCCTGCTATCCGTCTTTTACGGTTTAGATGTGTTATATAAAAACGATACCATTCAGCAAAGAATCGAATTGCAAAAAGAAGCCATCTCTGTGTTTATTCACGGAGTCATCAATGCTGATCAACAGAATCAAGACAGCTGACAAAGGAGAAACAACATGCAAAAACCGATCAGAGAACAAAAGGCTGTACTCATCATCTTATTAAGCAACATATTTATTGCGTTTTTAGGCATCGGATTGATCATTCCCGTTATGCCGCTGTTTATGAATGTGATGCACTTGACGGGCAGCACAATGGGATACCTTGTCGCTGCCTTCGCCGTCGCGCAATTAATTGCATCCCCCATGGCGGGGAGATGGGTTGACCGCTTCGGCAGAAAAATCATGATTCTCGTCGGACTGTTTTTATTCGCATTATCCGAACTGACCTTCGGATTGGGCACACATGTCTCCATTTTATATTTCGCAAGGGTGCTGGGGGGCATCAGTGCCGCTTTTATCATGCCCGCTGTTACAGCGTATGTCGCAGATATTACGACGGTGCAGGAAAGATCGAAGGCGATGGGCTATGTATCTGCCGCCATCAGCACAGGGTTTATCATCGGGCCCGGCATAGGAGGATTTATTGCCGATCACGGCGTTCGTATGCCGTTTTTCTTTGCGGCGGGAATTGCATTTATCGCAGTGATTTCCTCTGTCTTTATGCTGAAAGAGCCGTTAACTAAAGAAGAACGCGCAAAGCAGCTGGAAAGCGTCAAAGAATCAACCTTCTTAAAAGATTTGAAAAAGTCGATTCATCCAAACTACTTGATCGCCTTTATCATCGTTTTTGTTTTGGCATTCGGACTGTCGGCGTACGAAACGGTATTCAGCTTATTTACAAACCATAAATTCGGCTTCACGCCAAAGGATATCGCCATTATTATTACGTTCAGCTCCATTGTGGCGGTCCTCATTCAAGTGCTCGCGTTCGGCAGACTTGTCAACTTCCTCGGGGAGAAAAAAGTCATCCAGCTTTGTCTGGTCATCGGCGCTGTGCTGGCTTTCGTTTCTACGGTGATGTCAGGATTTTTGCCCGTGCTCGCTGTCACTTGCATCATTTTCCTTGCGTTTGATTTACTGCGCCCGGCACTGACTACTTATCTATCGAAAATCGCAGGAAACCAGCAAGGGTTTGTTGCCGGTATGAACTCAACATACACGAGTTTGGGCACCATTTTCGGCCCGGCTCTGGGCGGTATTTTATTTGATATGAATATTCATTTCCCGTTTCTGTTCGCAGGTGTGGTTTTATTTCTCGGTCTGGGATTGACCTTTATGTGGAAAGGAAAAGCGGGCGAGGTTTCGGAGTAGGGTGCACTCACCCATCTCCGGAGCTTTTTTTATGTTTGTGATAAGAAAAATGAATGGATTATGAGAAATAATTCATTATTTATTTATCTCAAAATCTATACTATAGTAATAGTAAGGTTAACGAGCTTAACAATTTAATATGAATGTTTCAGGAAGAAGGGTTTTCATTGAAGAAAGACAAACATCTCCTTACGGATATCTGGTTTATTCTCATCAGTGCGGCAGGGGGGTTTCTTCTTTCGCTTACAGGGATGTCGATCGCCTGGATGCTCGGAACGCTGGCCGCCGGCTGCATCCTCTCCATGACGAGGCCCCGCTGGCTGTTCATGGCGCCTGACAGAAGAGGGATTCACCGCAGATGGCTTGCGGCGGGACAAATGATCCTCGGCATCGAACTCGGCCAGAAACTGAACCTGTCCGTTCTGTCGGTTTTACGGGAGCATTGGCTTCCAGTAGGCTTCATGCTGATTTTCTCTATCGTGATGGCCCTTGTTTCCGGATATGTGCTCTTTCGGTTCAGCCGGACGGACATGATGACAAGCTTTGTAGGCACGGCGCCGGGCGGTTTATCCGCCATGCCGGGTATCGCCCAGGAAGTCGGCGCAAACACCGCGATTGTAAGCCTTATTCAACTGACGCGCGTCCTTTTGGTCGTCATGACAATACCGTTTCTCGTCATTTTCTTATTTACCAAACAAAACGGTGCGGCTCAGACATCAGCCGGAGCCGTTTCGGCAGGAGCTTCACATCCGGGCCTTACTCCCGTCTTGTTAACGGCCGGATTTATTTTGGCTGCCTGGCTTGCAAGCAAAGGCGCAAAACGGCTGAAATTCCCCGCCCCTTGGCTGCTCGGCAGCATGATCGGCGTTGCTGCTGCGGAAATCGGCGTGTCCGCCTTGGCGGGCAAAGACATGCTGGCCTGGTGGCCGCCGGAAGCGAACCAGCTGTCACAAATTTTTCTCGGCACCACAATCGGATCAAAAATGTACAAAAGCATGTTCACCGGCGTGACGAGAGTGCTGACCGTCGGATTTATTTCTTCCGTCGGATTAATCGCCGCCATGATTCTGAGCGCGGTTGCGGTTTCTAAATTAACGGGCATCTCCATGATTACATCTGTTCTCGCCTTTTCTCCCGGCGGAATCGCCGAGATGGCGGCGACTTCGATCACCCTGCACGAAGACTCGACTTTCGTCGTCGCGGTTCAGGTCATCCGGATCGTTCTCGTCATCGCCATGCTTCCGCCTTTCTATCGGCTGCTGCACCACCTTTCTCAGCTGAAACGGGCACACGGCGAAAGAGGCCGGGCAGAAAGAGGAACATGATCTGAATAAAAAACACGCATCCATATGCGTGTTTTTTATTTGAACAGCTCTCCGCCGCCATTTACAGACCGCCAGTTTGCTGAAAGATCACGGAACAGCCGTTCAGCAAATAACAGTTCTTCATCTGTATAGCGGTCTAAAAACGCCAAGAGCCGCTTTTTTATCAATTCATGATATTCATGATGAAGGGAATGCAGCTCTTTCCCGGCAGGAGTCAGCCGGAAATAGACTTCTTTTTTATTGTCGCTCAGCCGGGTCCTGCGCAGAAAGCCGGCTTCCAAAAACTTCGCGCAGCTTCTCGACACGGTCGGCTTTGTCGTCTTCATTTTTTCCGCTATTGACGTGACATTGATCGGTTCATGATCTCCGATACACGACAAAATGTGAATTTCCGTCAAGGTCAGCTGTAATTTTTTCCCTTTTTCTTCACGGAGTTCGTCCATCCGTCCGGCCAACGATGCCCTGATGTCCTCCTGACACCTCTCCTGCTCCTGAAAAATATCTGTCAGCCCTTCAAGAATCATGTGTTTTGCATGGTCTGGCTGTCTTCTGTCCAACTGCTGAGTCACCCTTCCGTATTGATTGTTTCTTTTACTATAACGTTTTGTTACAGAAGAAACAATCACACAGGCGCATAAAAGGGTATCAGATGAATCCCCATCTCTCCAAACCGGCCAGAACGGCTTCTTCCGCTTCGCGTCCCGAGCCGCCGGCTGCCCATGCCGCGTGTCCGTCCGGCCGGATTAAAACGGTGTGGACGTCATCCCAATCGGCACGTGTTTCAGCAAGCTCCGCCTTGACAGCTGCCACACTGTCCGTATCAATACCGGCGGGAATGCTCCCTCTTAATGACAGAAGCACAAAGGCGCCCTTATGAAGAAAATCATACAGCCGGGCCGGCCGCCCATCATGAAGGGTCAATTCGATATCCGGCAGA
The DNA here is from genome assembly GCF_020075515.1 of Bacillus sp. KS1. Lineage (NCBI taxonomy): Bacteria > Bacillati > Bacillota > Bacilli > Caryophanales > Bacillaceae > Bacillus > Bacillus sp. KS1. Next base: position 179,696 of record NZ_JACAWW010000017.1, read on the forward strand.
CGTTTTCCGTTCAGGGTATGCGGCGGCAGCTCCGCATCCGGTTCATAATGCAGATCAAGCGCGGATACTTTTCCCGCCAATAAACGGTTGGACTCCTGAACATCCAGCAAATCGGTCATCGTTTCTCTTAATGCCATCCCCGACTCGGTAAAATCCATGAGCTTTATCTGCGTTTTGATATTGTGCAGCACTTCTTTTCCTGTGCTGTGCCTTTCCTGATGATAGCTGTCCAGAAGGTGAGGCGCCGCTTTCCCCTTCATTTGCGCCGCCAGCTTCCAGCCGAGGTTGAAGGCATCCTGAAGCCCCGTGTTCAGGCCTTGGCCGCCTGCGGGAAAATGAATGTGCGCCGCATCCCCGGCCACAAAAACCCGGCCGGAGCGGTACTGCTCAGCCTGACGCTCGGCATTGCCGAACCGCGACATCCATACCGGATCACTCAATCCGAAATCAGTGCCGCATATCCGCTGCAGGTCTTCTTTCAGCTCATTTTCGGTGACCGGCTCTTCCTTACGCTTTTGCGGGGCGTGCGGAGAAACGATGAGGACGCGGAAAAGTCCATCCGTAAGAGGGACAATCACAACCGATCCCTCCAGGCGGCACGTTGAAAAAAAGGAAGATTCGGGCGGATGTTTCAAAGCGGCATCACAGAGGGCTCCTGTTAAGTCGGCATCAGTGCCCGAAAAAGCGATGCCCGCCTGTTTCCGGACAATGCTCCCCGCTCCGTCTGTACCCGCGGCATAAAAGCTGTGAAGAGTGCGGATACCGCTTTCGTCCCGGAACACCGTCTCCACTCCGTCATCCGTCTGGGTGACAGCCACCGCTTCCGCCCCGCGGATGATGTCTGCGCCGAGACTTGATGCATACTCCTCCAAAATCCGCTCCGTTTCTGCCTGAGGCAGCATTAACGAATAATTCTGCTTCGTATCCAGCCGAGAAAAATCCAGCCGTGTATCCAGCATGGAAAAATGGCCGGAAGACACCTTCGTCCCTTTTTCCAAAAAGCGTTCCAATATGCCTCTCATGGCTAAAAGCTCAAGTGTGCGCGGATGCATGATAAGCGCTTTGGAATATGGCACCGTCTTCTTCAATCGTTCAATGACAGTCGTTTTCACTCCGGCCAGCGCCAGTTCTGATGCAAGCATAAGCCCGACCGGACCTCCCCCGATAATGGCAGCCTGTGTTTTCATCTCATCAGCCCTCTTTCATATTTTTGTTACGAACGTAACAAAATCACTAAAAAATAAACGCCTCTTTTTTGTTTCGCGCGTAACAATTTTCATTATAGTCTTTCCTCTGCTTTTTGACAATCATTTCTGAAAAAAAAGACGCCGTTCACTTGGCGTCTGATTCACTGATGACTCCGACAATATCTTTATCCTTAATCGGACCGAAATGACGGCTGTCGAGGCTGTATATGCGGTTGTCGCCAATAACAAAGTATTGTCCCTTCGGTATGCTTTTGCGACCGGTCGTTTCCTTCAGCGTATAATCACCGGTCACATGGCTCCCGGCGGACAATGATGACTTTAACGGTTTTAAAAACGGTTCCGCCACCCGTTTTCCATTCACATACAGCTGATCCTCCCTGTATGCGATTGACTCGCCTGGGAGCCCGATAACTCGTTTGATCAGCACTTTGCGATGCGGGCCTTTAAACAGGACAATATCGAAACGGCGGATCTTTTTGTAACGATGGGAAAACTTGTTGACCAGCAGCTCATTTCCTTGTTTAAAGGTCGGATTCATGCTGATTCCTTCGACTTTATAATCAATAAAAATGGCATTCTTTAATTGTATGGCCAAAACAACGATAAGCACGCCGGCTATAAACCAAAATCGTTTTTTCAAGATTCCTGTCTCCCTCCGTCTTTCTCATGCTGACTGATTCTCGTCTGTAAACGCCGTTCGATATGCTTTCCGGCATACCACAGCACCCCGATCACCGTTATGGCGCCCGCCATCCTGAAAGGCTGTGTTATGAGTGCGTGAAGATCATACCCGATAAAGCTGATCATAAAGATCATGACCATTTTCCCCATGGCGGCTGCTGATATAAACTGCAGCGCCCCCACCCGTGACAGACCGGCAACGATATGAACCGCAGCGGACGGCGTAAAGGGGAAGCAAAGTAAAATAAACAGCGGACCGAAACCGTGCCGCTCAACCCAGAGCATCATCCGCCTTATGGTCTGATGCCTGCGGATGAAACTGAAAGCTCTTTTCTGTCCGAAACGGCGGACGGCATAAAACATCAGCATCGATCCTGCCGCAGACCCGAGCCATGACAGAAAAAAACCTTCCCACAAACCAAATGCATTCGTATTCGCCACCACAAATACAACGAGCGGCAAAAACGGAAGAAACGCTTCAATAAAAGGCAGTACAGCCGCAGCCGCCGGGCCGAAAGCTCTATAGCTTTGGAACCATTCCGTCAGCTGTTCCTCAGTCAAATATGATAAAAATTGCTCCAACGTTTATACTCCTTAACGAGTTTGTCTATCCTTATTCTACACATTATCTCCAAAAAACGAAAATGTTTACGAGATTTTCCGACTTGAAATATCGTGCAAGCGAGTATAAAATAAGAACAAACGTTCTCTTTTTTTAAGAAAGAAGGAGTATTTATGCCTGACATCCGGAGCGGCACCCGCGATCTCATCGAAAAAGGGCTGTTTCTGCCCATGGCGGCTGCCATCCTGAACCGGGACCTCGAAGCGCTTGATTCGTGCCCGTTCAAATTAAAACAACCCTATAAACAGCTTATCGGCTGCTCTTTAAAATTAGCACAAAAGGATTTGAGTGATGTTCGAAAAGAGTTAAGAAAGCGTAAAATTAAAATATACGAAGCGGAAAGAGACGAAGCATTTACCCTTTATATATGCACCATTAACGGCTATGAAGAAAAACACCGTTATTTCAACCCGAGAATACGGGAACAGGTAACCGCCTTATTGGAATACTACCTGTCTCTTGCGACCATTTAAAAAGCAGCCGGGACTGCTTTTCCTTTTCAGTCGATAAATTTCAGACTATTCACACTATACATTCGACATGATTTTCTTTATAATCGGGACACGCTGTTTTCAATGAAAAGGAGGAATGTTATGAAACTGATTCATGTTCTCGCCGCCCTGCCCTTTTTCGGAATTCTCGCCGGCATTCCATTTGCCAACCGGGTGACGCCTTATGTTTTCGGAATGCCTTTCATTCTCGCGTATGTCGTCATCTGGGCGGTGCTGACTTCCGTTCTGATGGCCGCCGTTTACAAATTGGACAAAGAAAACAAGGCGGGTGAGGCGGAATGAACGCAGCATTTCCCGTAATGGCCGCCGTGCTCCTGTTTTGTGTATATCTCGGAATCCGGGCCCGAAAAGGAAAAAATATGGACCTTGAACAATGGACGGTGGGCGGACGCGGCTTCGGCACGATGTTTGTCTTTTTATTAATGGCGGGAGAAATATACACGACCTTTACATTCCTCGGCGGAAGCGGATGGGCTTACGGAAAAGGAGGCCCCGCCTTTTATATTATCGCGTACGGCTGCCTTGCCTACATTTTGTCATATTGGCTTCTGCCAGCGGTGTGGACTTACGCCAAACAACACAAACTGATGTCGCAATCAGATTTTTTCATTTCAAAATACAACAGCCCGCTCCTCGGCATTCTCGTATCGCTCGTCGGCATCGCATCCCTCATCCCCTATCTCGTCCTGCAGCTGAAAGGACTCGGATTAATTGTTTCAGCAACGTCATACGGACAGATTCCGCCCTCAGCCGCTGTCTGGATCGGCGCTGTCTCCATCACGATTTATGTGATGATATCAGGAATCCACGGTTCAGCGTGGATATCAGTCGTTAAAGATATCATGATTTTAGGCATCGTCCTGTATTTAGGCATTTATCTGCCCATTCATTACTATGGCGGGTTTACGGAGATGTTCAAACAAATTGACGCCGCAAAACCCGGTTTTCTCACGCTGCCGGAAACCGGACAGAGCGTTTCCTGGTTCAGCTCAACGGTTTTGCTGACCGCCCTCGGCTTTTATATGTGGCCCCATACATTTGCCGCTTCCTATTCGGCGGAGCATCCGCGGGTGTTTCGGAAAAACGCGATCATCATGCCTCTTTATCAGCTCGTCCTGCTGTTTGTCATCTTTACCGGATTTGCGGCGATTCTGCAGGTGCCCGGTTTAAAAGGGGCGGACACGGATCTCGCCTTATTAAAGCTGTCTGTGAAAACCTTTGATCCCTGGTTTGTCGGACTGATCGGATCGGCGGGCATTCTGACGGCGCTTGTACCCGGTTCAATGATATTAATGGCCTCAAGCACGCTGTTCGCCAAAAATGTGTACAAAGCCATTCTGCCCGGCACGACTGACGAAAAAGTCTCACGGCTCGCAAAATACGCCGTACCCGTCATCGCGCTGATATCTGTATATTTTACGCTGAAAGGCGGAAATACCATCGTCACCTTGCTTTTAATGGGCTACAGCCTTGTCACCCAGCTTTTCCCCGCCCTCTTATTCAGCCTGCCGAAGCGGCGTTTCATCACAAGCCACGGCGCTTTTGCCGGCATAACGGCCGGGGTCGGAACGGTGGCCTTCATTACACTGACCGAATCAACCATCGGAACCCTCTTTCCGTTTCTTCCGCAGATCGTTAAGGATATGAATACAGGCATCATCGCACTGGTTCTGAACATTGCCGTCATGTTTGCAGTCAGCGCCGCAGTCAGAAAAAAACAAATCGGCGCAGCCGAAAAGGCGGCTTAAATGGTAAGATAGCGGTAAGATACACGAAAGGGGAAAAACGCATGATCATGACAACGACCGAAACCGTTGCCGGAAAACAGATTACGGAAGTGAAAGGCTTGGTGACAAGCAGTATCGTCCAGTCCAGACACATCGGCAAAGACTTGCTTGCAGGCTTAAAATCTGTCGTCGGCGGCGAATTGAAAAGCTATACTGAAATGCTGGAAGACTCCAAAAAAGCGGTGAAAGAGCGGCTGATCAGAGAGGCGGAACAGCTCGGAGCGAACGCCATCGTCGGCCTGCGGTTCGAACTGACCGCAGGACAGAACACATCCGAATTAATCGGATACGGAACCGCCGTCACCGCCGAATCCATTTAAAAAAACAAGCCTCTTTAAAGAGGCTTGTTTTTTTATTTCTCACATGCGATATAGTCTTTATCTCGGTCAAGTCTTTTATTTGCATTGTAAAGCGCTTTTGATACATACGGCTTGTACTTTGTTCTGCCGCCCTTGTTTTTCACTTTCGACGATTTGGCCACGCCGCCCTTATACACCTTATTCAGCGCCTTGCAGTTTTGATACGTTTTTACCTTTGTTTTCGCTTCTGCCGTCTGCCCCGCTCCGTATGAACAACCGAACACCAGACCGAAAGACAAAAGCACAGCTGCCGTCTTTTTCATTTCTATCCTATCCCCTTTCCTGAATCATGCTGTATTGCTGAACATATCATAGTTCAAATAATCTCCATTTACAAGATAAATAGGAAAATAGTTTTAATTTACGTCCGCCCGTATATCTTTTATGGAATTTTCCCCAAAACCTTTTATAATATGAATTGATAGCGCTATCTGACTATGATGATAGGAGGAGAAATGATGATGAAAAAAGGGCTTCTTGCGGGTGTTCTCACTTCAGCCGTTCTATTCGGCGCATGTACGGCGGATATTCCGGGGTTGATCAGTCCCAATACGGCGGAAGCGGCGTCCCAGCTCAGCAAAGGAATCGGCGGAAGGGCCTACCTGAACAGCACGGGCTCAGTTCTCGTCACGAAAATTCAGCTTCCAAGCTCGATTCAGGTGTCAAATGGGACAGCCTATATTTACTCAGGATTTACCGGAGGCACAGAGGCTGATATCGGACTTCAGTACAGTGACACCTATCATGTATGGAAACCGATCATGAAAGTCGGTTCAAAGGGACAAGGCCAGGTCCGGTATCTGGAAGGAGAAAGCCAATTCACCTATACGAAAGGCTTCCGGCCCGGCAGCACCGTACAGCTGACCATTTACAAAAATCTGAACGGCAATACCCGCGCCACATATTGGGGCACGAATAATGACGGATACACCGGCCGCATCATCTCAGAACTCGCCCAAACAAATGTAGGCTCTGTCTCAAAATGGAAAGCGCTCGCCACCGTCGCGGTCACATCAGAGGATCAGCGCCCTTACATCAAATCAAACTTCTCAACAGCCTTTACGAACATCACGATCGACAATAAAGCAGTCACACCTGTGATTGATACACAGGATTTTGCCAAATTGACAGTGTCAGGCAGCAGCGTCAGCATGTCTGTCGTCAAATAAAGAATGTTGAACGCACGATTTCTGACATCGTGCGTTTCGTGAGGGTCTGCCGGATACGCAAATCCCTTATTTTTCGGATGACGTTTAATAAACAAACTCTGTTACATTCAAAATGTCGATTTCTATATAACAATTAGAGGAACCTCATTTGCTGAGGTTCCCCGTTATTCTCCAACTCACGCACCGGTTAACTTCACATACTGTCAGCCGGCTCAGGGCTGTCCAATTTTAGTTAGAATATAGCTTTAACAGGTCTTGTGCCGGAAAACGATCTGCATCGTTCGCCTCAACAAAATATGCCAACTGCCATTTTTGTGTTTCGATAGCTTGTTTGCTGGTGGGATTTTCCCATTCAGGGTATACTCTAATTGCCATTTTCCCTTTTGCAGCGGCTGTTTTAAGGATATTTTGCTTTACAAGAACTTCTTTTGGAAAAACAAATTGTCCAAAATGATGATTACTGGCAAAAGTATTGATAACCAATAAATCAGCAGCTTTTTCATATGAAAAGGCTTGGTTTTTACCATCTCCGTCTTTTTCCCAAAAAGCAACAAACTGTCCTATCTTGTTTGGCGTTATTTTTGCGACTCTGAATCGAACTGATGTTGAATTCAGTTGAAACATACCGGCCCCATACTCTGAGTTTTGAGCTTCTTCTTGAATATCATGTATCGTTAAGTGATTTGGTTCATAAAAAATTTTATTTACATATGTTAACGCCTTATAAAATTCATTCACTGCTTCGTACTCCTTATTTTTTATAGTACGTCATCCATTGCTTCTTGATTAAAATGGGCTGATCATGTGTTTCCAATAAAAAAACAGCCCTCCTCAGGGTTGTTTTTTAACATTTCTTTCATTATTTCCGCCAAAATACTGAGCAGTCCGCCTTATCCTGAATATTGAATTGAATCATGCGTTCAAGCAGCTCATAATGCACCGGTTCAGTCCATTGAATTCTGAACAAACGGGAAGTGGCGCTGTAGCCGGCACGGGCAATGTCGTCGGCAAAATGCGCAATTCCCGCTTCTTCGGGGGAAACACTTACATGATGCTTTGCTGCCGCAAAGCCGATAATAAAGGTGCCGTGATCGGTAAACATTGGCGTGTTCCACTTGATCTGCGCTTCTAAGTTCGGAAATTGGTCAGCCGTCCACGACAGGATTTCCTCCATTCGCAGACGATGATCAGGGCTGTCGATACTTGATAAATAGTCTTTGAAAACGTCCATGTCTTCCTCCTTCAACATCACGTCCGCTAGCGCCAAAACCCCGGATTTTCAGCTTTTTCCTTGATGTTAAATTCGATGATCTTCTTAAGCAGATCATAGTGCACCGGATCAGTCCATCGAATTCTGAACAGGCGCGAAGAAGCGCTGTACCCGGCTTGAGCGATGTCATCGGCAAAATGCTCCATCGTCTCTTTTTCAGGCAAAATGCTCAAATGATTTTTTGCCGCGGCAAACATAATGATATAGGTGCCGTGATCGGTAAATGTCGGTTTGTTCCACTTGATCTGCGCTTCTAAATTCGGAAATTGGCCAGCCGTCCACGACAAAATTTCCTCTGCTTTGAGACGGTGATCCGGGTTATCGATTCCTGATACATATTTTGCAAACACATCCATGCCCATCTCTCCTAAAATGAAATATCATTACTCTTTACATCATCATAGCCAACAGACGGACACGATACAACTCTGCCCGGGCATGTAAATCGAAAAAAGCCCTCCCCAAAAGGAGAGGACCCGTCCCTTCACATCACAGCTTTCTCTAATATCTCTCCCCCAGCTCCCGCAAAATAAAGTCGTAGATCATTCTTGTCCGCTCTTCTTTCGGATACAGCATGAATTCCTGCCGCTTCGGGATATGACTGCCCATCCTGTCCTGAAAAGTGGTTCTGAGATAGGCGGTTCTGTAAACCTGATTTTCAAAAGAATGATAGGATACTTCCAGTTCCATCGTTTTGCCGTTTGAGAACGTGACCGCTGTGTCATCAAATGCCGTCGGTTGAAAATCTTTAACGTGCACATGCGATATCCAGCCGCATTGAGGCCTTGCAGAAGAAAGTGTAGGGAATAAAAAGATGTGATTTGAAGGGTCCACCATAATCGGCGGCTTGTGAGAAATTTTAATCGCTTCATATGTTCCCGCTTTTCTCCCGGCATAGCTGGAGCCAAAGTAGCGGCAGCTTCTGTCGATGATGTGAATCGGCTTCATGTTGACATACAGAATGCAGTCTTTTTCAATGACCTTCGACCCCATTTTACCGTCTATTTCCTCAGGCAAAACAGCGATGGTTGAACGATTTACTTCATAGCTTTCTAAGGGTGCGTGTGTTTTCTGGCACATGATGTGCAGCCTCCAATCCTTTTCTTGAAAATTTATACTAATAATCTATCATCTGTCATTAGAAAACGACAGGTTTTTTTTGAATATAGCTAAAAATCACCTTTTAAAGCTGTAATTTAGTCTTAAATTACTATTTAAATATTATTTTTCTTTTTCATTTCACCTCATTTATACAATGATCATTTTCGTTTTTTCGTCAATTTGCAGGATATGTCGATATATTTCCAAGTATTAGTTGTCTAAAGATTATAAAAATTAATTGATTTTTCCGGCCGTTATCCATATACTATAAAAAAGGCATTGGGGGGATTCTTTATGAAAGAGAAAAAGTCGTACACTGAGCTCATGAAGTCCCGCAACACGCAAAAAGCAAACGAATTCGATGTGACAATGGCCGATATTTACATTCAAATGGTGCTTGATGAATCCTTGTATAAACGCCGGATCGCCATGCTGACAATGCAGATTAATAAGGCGCTTGATGATAAAAATAAAGAAGCGTTCCTCACGCTTTCAAAAGAATATGCAGCACTCAAACAGAGTGAATAAGCCAATCCATATGGATTGGCTTTTTTTACATTATCCGTTTACGATGGTGCCGCCGTTCACATGAATCGTCTGTCCCGTGACATAGGAAGAATCATCGCTTGCTAAGTACAAATAGCTCGGCGCCACTTCAACAGGTTCTCCCGGGCGCTGCATCGGCACGTCTGAGCCGAAGACTTCCACTTCCTTCGCCGAGAAGCTCGCCGGGATCAGCGGCGTCCAGATCGGCCCCGGCGCCACTGCGTTTACCCTGATGCCCTGAGTGACAAGAGATTGGGAAAGAGATCTTGTAAACGTGACGATCGCCCCTTTTGTCGCTGAATAGTCAATCAATGTTTTGTGGCCTTTATAGGCGGTAATGGAGGCCGTATTAATGATTGAACTTCCTTTTTTCAGGTGAGGGAGCGCGGCTTTCGTTAAGTAAAACATTGAAAAAATATTCGTCTGAAACGTTCTGATGAGCTGGTGGCTCGTGATTTTCTCAATCCCCGGCTGTACGTGCTGCTCACCCGCGTTGTTGACCAGGATGTCAATGGAAGGAAAGGCTTGGCCCGCCTGGCGGATGACATCGTTGCAAAAGGCTTCGTCGCCGACATCCCCTGCGATCAGCAGACACTTCGCCCCCTCTTTTTCTACATATTGCTTCGTCTCTTCGGCATCCTGATGCTCATCAAAGTAAACAATGACCACATTAGCGCCTTCCTTCGCGAATAAAACGGATACGGCGCGGCCGATCCCGCTGTCTCCGCCCGTGATGATCGCCGTTTTCCCTTCAAGTTTTTTCGCCGCTTTCGGTTTGTCAAAAACGGGGCGCGGGTCCATTACATATTCAAAGCCCGGCTGCCGGTTTTGATGCTGCGGCGGCAAGGTTTTCTTCTTCTGATTAGCCATTTTGATCACTCCTTTACATTAATTACTATATTATGAGTAATTTGAGCATCTTATACGAATTTCATGTATGAATAGAGTCTTATTGGAAAAATTAAGAATATACAACAGAGGAGGTAAATCTGAATTGACTACTTTTTCAAACGAGGAACCGGCTTCCTATTGGAAAGCAACAGCTGACATTCCTACCTTTCCCGCCCTCACTGAAGATACGGAATGTGACGTTGCGGTTATCGGCGGAGGAATTACGGGCCTGACAACGGCATACGAACTGACGAAAAGAGGTTTCCGTGTCGCTGTCATTGAAGCAGACCGGATTTTAAACGGGACGACCGCGGGCACGACCGCAAAAATCACCGCCCAGCATGATTTCATCTATGCCGATCTTATTCAGCAGATCGGCCTGACCAGCGCAAGGCTGTATTTCGAAGCCCATCTCCGCGCCATGGAAGACATGAAGCAGATTATGCAGGACCTTTCGATTGAATGCAGACTGGCTGAACAAGACGCATATCTTTACACCAATACAGAATCAGGCGTCAAAAAAATCCGCAGCGAGCAGGAAGCTTATACCAAGCTCGGTATTGAACACGAGCTTGTGAAAGAACTTCCCGTCCCCGTTGATTGCAGGCTCGGTCTCGCCATGAAGAATCAGGCGCAATTCCATCCGCTTTTATATGGCGCGGCGCTCGTCAAAGAGATCGTTAAAAACGGGGCGCGGATTTTTGAACAGACGGCTGCGATCGACATAAAAAAAGAACCGCAGCCGGAAGTGGTCACGAAAAACAGACACGGCATCAAGTGCAGCTACATTGTCTGCTCTTCCCACTTTCCTTTTTATGACGGAGGCGGGCTTTACGCCGCCAGAATGTATGCCAGCAGATCCTACGTACTCGCGGTAAAACCGAAACAAGCGTATCCGGACGGGATGTATCTCAGCATAGACAAGCCGTCCAGATCACTGCGATACACCGATTTGAACGGTGAAAAACTGGTTCTTGTCGGCGGCGAAAGCCACAAAACAGGCCAAGGAAAAGAAATGTCCGAGCATTACGAAGCGCTGAAACAATTTGCGGAAAACACAATCGGGGTTGAAAGCATCCCATATCATTGGTCTGCACAAGACCTTGTCACCATTGACAAAATTCCGTTCATCGGTCCCATCTCAGGCGATGAAGAACATATTTTGGCGGCGACCGGTTTTAAAAAATGGGGCATGACAAGCTCAGCGCTCGCCGCGAAGCTTTTGGCTGATCATATTCAAAACAAAAAGAACCCGTTTTCCGGCCTGTTTATTCCGTCACGCTTCCACGCAGATCCGGGACTGAAAAAACTGATTTCTTATAATGCCGACGTGGCCAAACACCTTATCTCAGGCAAACTTGAGAGGCCGGACGCTTCACCTGAGACTCTTCGGCCCGGGGAGGGAAAAATCGTAACGGTAAACGGCAAACGGGCCGGCGCCTATAAAGATGAAAAAGGCTGTCTGCATCTTGTCGATACGACATGCACCCATTTGGGCTGTGAGGTTGAATGGAATGACGGCGAACGGACGTGGGACTGTCCTTGTCACGGGTCCCGGTTCACACCCGACGGCGGGGTTGCCGAAGGTCCCGCCATCAAGCCGCTGAAACGCCTCACCCAAGATTGACTAAACCATTCTGTACGAATGGTTTTATTTTTTCTGCATTAAAATATTTTTATCAGATTCCTTCATTCAAGTTCCTTCCATACCGATAAAAAGAAAAAGAGAATATCTGGGGGAACTTATATTGTTATTTAAAAAAGACCGCAAAAAAGAAACAGCTTATTTTTCAGAAGCCGATGAAAAAAAACGCATCGCGCTTTCAAATCAATATGCAGATGTCCAAAAACAGCTGAAAATGGTCAGGCTTGGAAACGAAGAACTTCATGTGCTTGAAGAGCTGCAGCCGTTAATTAAAGAACATATCTCAACAATCGTCGATTCCTTTTACCGAAATCTAGATCACGAAAAATCATTAATGACGATCATTAATGACCACAGCACGGTCGAGCGCCTGAAAAAAACATTACGGCGTCATATCCATGAGATGTTTGCCGGCACGATTGATGATGAATTCATTGAAAAAAGACAGCGCATCGCTTCCATCCACTTGCGGATCGGCCTTGAACCGAAATGGTATATGGGAGCGTTTCAGGATCTGCTTCTGTCGATGATGAACATATATGAAGCAGCAATCCCGGATTTGCATGAGCTTTTAAAAGCGATCAAAGCGACGACGAAAATATTGAATCTTGAACAGCAGCTCGTCCTTGAAGCATTTCAGAGCGAATATAACTGCCAGCGTGACGAACAAGAGGAAAAGAAAGCCCGTCTTCATCAAAAAATCCAGGAAACATCCGGATCACTCGCTGATTTGTTTTCAGAAACGAGCAGAGCCGTGCAGGAGCTGGTCGATAAATCCGAGGGCATTTCCGAGGCGTCAAAAGCCGGCACCGTCACTTCCGTACATGTCGAAGAAAAATCAATCGGCGGGAAAAAAGAGCTTGAAAGCCAGCAGAAGCAGATGAATAAAATCGACGCCAGCCTTCTGCAGATTGAAGAAGAAATGGACAAGCTGAATGACATCGCCCAGCAGATCGAAAAAATCTTCGGCATCGTGACGGGGATCGCCGAGCAAACGAATCTCCTGTCACTCAACGCTTCAATAGAATCTGCGAGAGCCGGTGAGCACGGCAAAGGGTTCGCCGTTGTCGCGACGGAGGTAAGAAAGCTTTCAGAGGATACGAAAAAAACCGTTTCCACCGTATCAGAGCTCGTGAACAATACCAATACACAAATCGACATCGTGTCCAAACATATTAAAGATGTAAACGGACTTGTAAGTGAAACGAAAGAAAAAATGGCGCAGATCAACCGTCTGTTTGATGACATCGTGCAAAGCATGAAAACGAGCAAAGACCAGACAGGCAAAATCGACGTTGATTTGCAGGCCTTTCTCGGCGGCCTTCAAGAAGTCAGCCGCGCCGTTTCCCACGTTGCATCTTCCGTTGATTCACTTGTTATCCTTACAGAAGAATAAAGATAAACCGACCGGCCTTTTTCATAAAGGGCCGGTCTTTTTAATGTTAACCCAAAATATAATAGAGTTGACATATATAAAGACTCGCTTTATTGTATAAACATATTTTGATAAGCTGGAGGAATACATAATGAAATTGACAGAAATGATGCATATTGCCGTGTTTACCGCCATTATGGGACTTTTGGGGCTGCTCCCGCCGCTTTTCTTATCCTTTACGCCGGTTCCGATTACGCTCCAGACGATCGGTGTGCTCTTATCGGGAAGCATCCTAAAACCGAAAGCGGCGTTTTTAAGCCAATTGCTGTTTTTGCTGATTGTGGCATGCGGAGCGCCTCTCCTTTCAGGCGGCAGAGGCGGGTTCGGGGTTTTTTTCGGGCCGAGCGCCGGATATCTCATCGCATATCCGCTGGCGGCATTACTGCTGAGCCTCAGCATCCAAGGCCTTCGCTCAGCTGCTGTCCCCCATTTGTTTATCAGACAGTTCTTGTTCGGCGTGCTGTTTTTGTATGTCATCGGCATTCCCGTTCAGGCTTTTATGATGCACATTGATATCTTGACTGCCGTAAAGCTCAGCCTCATCTATGTGCCCGGAGATCTGCTTAAAGCGGCCGCAGCCTCATTCGCAGCCGTAAGAATCAGAAAAACTCTTCAAGCAAGCCGGCTTTTGCCGACGAAAGGAAGCTGATTTTAGTCATCATGATTACATCATCATATTCAGATACAGCCGGACAAGCGCCGGAACAGATCGCAATTCAGACAGAAACAGAACAGATCACCTATCAAACTTGGAACAGGCTGGTAAACCAAACCGCAAACTGGCTTGGCAGCCTTTCAGGTAAGCCGGAAAACATTGCAATATTACTGCCGAACGGCATCCCTTTTTTACAACTTTTCGCAGGGGCGGCGCATGCCGGCTGCACGGCGGTTCCGTTAGATCCCCGCTCGGCAGCGGCGGAACTCGCGGATCAGCTGAACATCAGCAAAACCGACCTCGTCATCTGTGACCGCCGGCTGAGCGGCAGACTGGACGGCGTCAAAACGCCTGTCATCCTGTGGGATGAATGCAGGCCTTTGATCGAGGCGGAAAAAACGGAAGGCGCTTTGATCAAAAACGCCGGCCTGCCCTTTTTTATCGGATTCACCTCGGGATCGACCGGTAAGCCGAAAGCCTTCACCCGCTCTCACCGTTCGTGGCTGGAGAGCTTTTCTTGTACGAAACGTGAATTCGGCATTTCCCCTGATGACAAAGTGCTGGTACCGGGCACGCTTCGCTCGTCACACTTTTTATACGGCGCCGTCAGCACTTTGTTTATCGGCGGAACCGTCATCCTTCAAAGAAAATTCAATCCGGCTGGAATGAAAGACCGGCTCAGACAAGCTGACGTTCTATATACCGTTCCGACAATGACGGACGCCCTGCTCTCACTAGAGGCGTTTCCCGATACACCGCTCAAGGTGATTTCTTCCGGTGCAGACTGGCCCGCTTCATCAAAACAAGCGCTGTCAGAGCGCTATCCCCATTTGCAGTTGTACGATTTTTACGGAACGTCTGAGCTGAGTTTCGTGGCGTTCTTATCGCCTGAAGACAGCGCCCGAAAGCCTGACGCGGCGGGCCGTCCGTTTGAAAATGTTACAATCGAAATCCGCCGCCCCGGAGGAGAACGCTGCATGCCGGGCGAAACGGGGAAGATTTTTGTGAACAGCCCGATGAAATTTTCCGGATACATCAATGGCGCAAAACCTGATGATTCCGGCTGGATGACGGTTGATGACATGGGATATATCGATCGTGAAGGCTATCTTTATATCGAAGGACGTGAAAACGGGATGATCGTATCAGGCGGCCTGAATGTATTCCCTGAAGAGATAGAACGTGTGCTCAACCGCTGTCCGGGCGTCAGAAAAGCGGCCGTCATCGGCATTCCTGATGATTATTGGGGCAGCATCGCCGTTGCGGTGATCGACGGACATGCAAATGTAAAGGAACTGAAGAAACAGTGCCGCGAGCAGCTGGCGGCATATAAAATCCCGAAAAAATGGCTGTTTTCAGAAATACCGGAAACAGCCGGCGGAAAGATCGCCCGTGCCGCCGTACAAAAGCAGGCAAAGGACATGATGGAATGGAAGCTGTAATTACGGATGCGAAACGGACGATTTTCGCCCGGGAAAACGGCCTGTTAAAAGACTGTCTCCCAGAAGATTTGGCAGCTCCGCTGATCCGCCATTTGAGCCGGAACATGCCCGAAGACATTGATGAAGTCCTGATCGGAAACGCGACGGGCCGCGGCGGGAATCTCGCCCGGCTGTCAGCCTTGGCCGCCGGACTTCCTTTGAGCGTGTCCGGTACGACCATCGACAGGCAGTGCGGCTCCGGACTGGACGCCGTGAGGGTCGCGTGCCACTTTGTCAAAGCCGGCGCGGGGAGCACGTACATCGCGGGAGGAGCGGAAAGCAGCAGCCGTTCCCCTTTCTCATCCCGGGCGCGCTTTTCTCCTGAACACATCGGCGATCCTGATATGGGCATAGCGGCCGAGTATACGGCACAGGCTTACGGCGTAACGAGAAAGATGCAGGACGAATATGCCCTTCTCAGCTATGAACGGAGCGTCAAAGCGCACGAAGACGGCTTGTACCGCCGGGAAATTCTTCCCTGTCACGGATTCGCCGCTGACGAAAACATGCTGAAAAAGCGGAACATGGAGCCTCTCATCTCCCGCGCCAAACCCGTCTTTCAGTCCGGAGGCTCTGTCACCGCCGCCAACTGCTGCGGAATTTCTGACGGGGCGGCGGCAGTTTGTGTGATGGAAGAACAAAAAGCGCGGTCTCTCGGTTTAAAGCCGGGATTGCGTTTTATCGGAAGCGCGGTAAGCGGCGTCCATCCGCATTATCCGTCAGCAGCTCCGGTGTATGCCGTCAAAAAGCTTTTGAAGGAACGGGACCTGTCACCGGATGATATTGATATATACGAAATCAACGAGGCGTTTGCCGTCAAAATATGCGTTTTTTCACAGCAGCTTCAAGTGCCGTATTCTAAAATAAATGTCCGGGGCGGCGCTCTGGCGGTCGGGCATCCGTACGGG
The DNA here is from genome assembly GCF_020075515.1 of Bacillus sp. KS1. NCBI lineage: Bacteria > Bacillati > Bacillota > Bacilli > Caryophanales > Bacillaceae > Bacillus > Bacillus sp. KS1. The sequence continues at coordinate 195,966 of NZ_JACAWW010000017.1, forward strand.
GCTTCCGGGGCGGCGCTTGTCACCCGGCTTTTTTACGAAGCAAAAAGACGCCCGGATGCCCGCTACGCAGCAGCAGCAATCGGCAGCGGAGGGGGAGTCGGACTGGCGCTTCTCTTTGAAGTGTTAACGTAACGGCAGTATAATAGATGATATCGATAAAAAATTGATCGGAGTGGAGACTTTATGACTGCCGTTTGTTTAGTAAGACATGGAGAGACTGATTGGAACGCCCAAAAGAAACTTCAAGGCAAATCGGATATTCCGTTAAATGCGACGGGAGAGCGTCAGGCGAAAGAAACTGGAGAGTACTTAAAGGGGTCCGAATGGGATGTCATCGTCTCAAGCCCGATGAAACGGGCCAGAAAAACAGCTGACATTATTAACGGGTTTTTGAATCTTCCCATTGTCGTCATGGAAGATTTCAGAGAACGGAGCTACGGTGATGCGGAAGGAATGTCTTTACCGGAACGGTCAAAGCGCTACCCGGATAAAAACTACCCGAACATGGAAACAGCAGAAGAGCTGACAGACAGAATGCTTGCCGGTTTAGTGAAAGTTCAGGAGCGGTTTCCTGAGCAAAAAGTACTGATCGTCGCTCACGGCGCAGCCATTCACGCCCTCTTGTCCGCCATTTCAGACGGTGATACCGACATACAAAACGCTAAGCTTGTCAATGCGTGCCTGAGCAATATCGAACGAATTGAAAATAAGTGGCGCGTCAAAGATTACAATGTAAGCAGCCACCTGTCAGAATCATAACAAAAAGGCCCGAATTCAGTTTTGGGCCTTTTTGGCGAGCATTTTTTTCTGCAGATCATGTAATATGGCGTCCGCACCGTCAATGCTCCGGCGCTCCGTCCATACCGCCCTGTCCGCGCGGTAAACGTGTCCGTTTTTTACGGCCGTCAGCTGTTTCCAGAGGTGATTTTTTTCGAGTTCTTTCTCACCGTCCAACAGTACGATGTAATCAGGATCGATATGCAAAAGCTGCCCGGGCGTCATTTTGATAGAGTCTGATTTCCCGCCGGAATCCGTCTGGACGGCATATGTAAACCCTGCAAGCGTCAAAAGCCGGGATGTGAAAAACCGGTCATCCTTTACGGAAATGCTGTCATTTGCAGCGTCAATTAATAAAATCGTGCCGCCTTCTGCATCCAGCTTTCTTTTGATGTCATTCAGCTTTTCTTCCTGAGCCGACAATTGTTTCTCTATGATGCCCTCTTTACCGACCGCCTTTTCAATAGTAAGGGCAGCGTCAACCGCATGCTGATAATCCGCAGCTTCATTTTTTAAAGCGATTGTCGGAGCGATCTTTGTCAGTTTTCGGTATATCCCCCTGTGAAGGCTTGAGTCTGCAATGATGAGATCGGGTTTTAACGAAGTGATCTTTTTCAAATCGGGATATGACGGGGGCCCGACGGACGGACTGCCGTCGTTTCGCTCCGTCCGGTTATCCGCGGCGGCCGCCGGCTTTATGCCGAGATCATGGAGGGTGTCAATAAAGCCCTCATTCAATACGGCGATGCGCTGCGGGTGCGCAGTCACATGCGCGGTCCCCAGATCGTGCCTGACGGCGATTTCATGTTTCTGTTCTGAGCATCCCGTTATGAAGAGAAAAGATACGATCATCAGCATACTGAAAATTGGTTTCATCTGTTCCCCCTCTTTCGTTTTTCCGCAATTATATCATTGACAATATAAGTATCAATGATATTCATTATCATTATTTTTATAAAATGGTTTCACAGCTTTTCTCTGTCAAGAAAGCCGAAGACTGATTCATGCCGGCCGCTTTATTTCATTCCGCTTTCGTTTCCATCAGACTTCTGCATTCAACAAAAGGTGACATTTATCCTGTTTTTGCCTCAGCTTCCAAAAATGGAATCAAACCGTTCGACCCAGCAAACAAGAGAGCGATTGCGGCTGTGTACAAATACTCATGTCCTTCCATCGGTTTTTTCCATTAAAATTTAAATATTTCGGGTTCCTATTAAACGAAAGAGAGATGATATACCTAAATAGAAATAAAACAAACTGAAAAAAATTGGGTCTACTAAAATATTATTCCATGCTATACAATTAATCCACAGAATAATCTGTCTATTGGTTGTTCTGCAAAAGAAAAAAGGAGTGGATAAAGAGTGAGAGGCAAAAAGGTATGGATCAGTTTGCTGTTTGCTTTAGCGTTAATCTTTACGATGGCGTTCGGCAGCACGTCTCCTGCCCAGGCGGCAGGGAAATCAAACGGGGAAAAGAAATACATTGTCGGATTTAAACAGACAATGAGCACGATGAGCGCCGCCAAGAAAAAAGATGTCATTTCTGAAAAAGGCGGGAAAGTGCAAAAGCAATTCAAATATGTAGACGCAGCTTCAGCTACATTAAGTGAAAAAGCTGTAAAAGAGCTGAAAAAAGACCCTAGCGTCGCTTACGTTGAAGAAGATCACGTTGCAAAAGCGTACGCGCAGTCCGTGCCTTACGGCGTATCACAAATTAAAGCCCCTGCTCTGCACTCTCAAGGCTTCACCGGATCAAATGTTAAAGTAGCGGTTATCGACAGCGGTATCGATTCTTCTCATTCTGATTTAAAGGTAGCAGGCGGAGCCAGCATGGTACCTTCTGAAACAAATCCTTTCCAAGACAACAACTCCCACGGAACTCACGTTGCCGGTACAGTTGCGGCTCTTAATAACTCAATCGGTGTATTAGGCGTTGCGCCAAGCGCATCTCTTTACGCTGTAAAAGTTCTCGGCGCTGACGGTTCCGGCCAGTACAGCTGGATCATTAACGGAATTGAGTGGGCGATCGCAAACAATATGGACGTTATTAACATGAGCCTCGGCGGACCTTCTGGTTCTGCAGCGTTAAAAGCGGCAGTTGACAAAGCCGTTGCTTCCGGCGTCGTAGTGGTTGCGGCAGCCGGTAACGAAGGCACTTCCGGCGGCTCAAGCACAGTGGGCTACCCTGGTAAATATCCTTCTGTCATCGCGGTAGGCGCTGTTAACAGCAGCAACCAAAGAGCATCTTTCTCAAGCGTAGGTTCTGAGCTTGATGTCATGGCACCAGGCGTCTCTATCCAAAGCACGCTTCCTGGAAACAAATACGGCGCGTACAATGGTACGTCAATGGCATCTCCGCACGTTGCCGGAGCGGCTGCTTTGATTCTTTCTAAGCACCCGAACTGGACAAACACTCAAGTCCGCAGCAGTTTAGAAAACACCACTACAAAACTTGGTGATGCTTTCTACTACGGAAAAGGGCTGATCAACGTACAGGCGGCAGCTCAGTAAAACATAAAAAAACCGGCGTCGGGCATGGCCCCGCCGGTTTTTTTATTATTTTTCTTCCTCCGCATGTTCAATCCGCTCCATGATCGATGGGTGGCTCCCTCTGAAAATTTTGACGAGAAACGGCGGGTTGACCCGGCTCAGTCCCGTATCGGCCAAGTCCTGAAACGTCTCAATCGCCGCTTCCCGGTTTCCGGTCAGCTCAATGCCGTAGCGGTCGGCGGCGTTTTCCTGATATCTGGAGACGGCATTCGTAATCGGATCAGAAGCAAAACTGAGAACGGATATGAGCAGCAATAACAGCGGGAGGGCAGCCAGATCTTCAGGCCCCTTTATATGAAGCATTCGGCCGAAGAATTTGGACAGCCGCTTATAAAGCTTGTCAATGATATAGAACCCGGCTAATGACAGCAGCAGATACCCGGCCAGTCCGATGTACACGTGCTTCATCACATAGTGCCCCATCTCATGCCCCATAATGAACAAAATTTCCCGATCCTTCAGTTTGTTAAGCGTCGTATCCCACAAAACGATCCGCTTATTCGAACCGATCCCCGTCACATACGCATTCAGCGCATTCGTTTTCTCCGACATATTTACTTCATAAACATGGCTGGCCGGAATGTCGGCCTTGTCGGCAAGCGACAAAATTTTGCTTTCCAGCTCCTTGTCTTTCAGCGGATAAAAATCATTGTATAAAGGATCAATCACGACCGGCTGCAGGAAAAACAAAAACAGGGTAAACGGCACAGTAAGACACCAAGCGTAAAACCACCATTTTTTTGTATGCTTTGTGATCAGCCAGTAAAACACAAGCACACACACGGCAAACAGCGGAAAACTGATCCAGAAATCAATGACATGGTCTCTTATCCAGCTTGCTGCTGTCTGCGTCGAAATATGATACGCAAGCGAAACCCGATATCCGATCCACTCAAGCGGAAGCGAAGCCGCCGTAACGATGAGTGAAATCACAAATACGAAGCTTACAATTTGCAGCACCCGAAAGCGCACCGCTGCTTCGAGCCAGTGCTTTATTTTTTTGGCAAGCCCCGTAATGAGCAGCAGAAAAAATAAAAACCAATCTAACGGCGCTCCGATGAAGAATAAAAAATCCTTTACATTTGAAAAGTTTTCAGCGGCTGCCAGGCGGCCCGGGTCCATAAACGAGGACGGATCGGCTTTCGTTCCCTTTACGGCCTCCGGGACGGCGGAGTCTCCTGTCATAAAGAAATACCAATAGAAAAAAAGGCCGTACAGCACATAGGCAAGTCCCGCTGCCGCTATCCATTTGCGCATGGAAGTCTCCCTCCTTAGCCTTATGACTTACTCCTATTGTAAGCATAAATGCAAATAAATAGAACCAAGCCTCCGAAACGGATGTTAATCTTTTCACAACAGAAAAGAATGGAACAACAGGAAGCGGGAAAGACTAAAAGACGGAGTGATGAATATGAAAAAAATAATCGCGTTTATTGTAGTAATCGCCCTTTTGGTTATTGCTTTCTTCTATGTATACAGCCGGACCGGCGATGTGTTTCCATCAAGCAACGCAGATCTGATTATTCTGTCTGAGCACGGAAAAAAAGAAATCAAAATTAAAGACAGGCAGAATGTAAAAGATATGCTCGATATCTTGAACCAAGGAAAACAAGTCAAACTGACCAAAAGCGTATCTCCCGATTACGACGGAACGGTCAAATACCATGAAGACCGTTTTGATTCATTCAGCATGTGGCTCGAAAGCGGCAATTATATGATGTACAAGTATAAAAACACGTATTACAAACTGACCCGGCATGATACGAAGCTTGTGCAAAGCATCATTAAGGAAGAATCACAGAGCTGACCGGATCAGCATGTAAAAGCGAAGCCCCCCGGCTTCGCTTTTCGTCCGTCATTTCGGAAGCATGTCCCGGACCGCCCGTCTCAGCAGCTTCCCGGTCGCGTTCTTCGGAATCTCATCAAGAAAAACCACTTCCGCCGGCCGTTTATATTTTGCCAAATGTGTTTCACAGTAATCAAAAACCGCCTGCTCTGTCAGCTCACCGTCCCCAGGCACTATATAAGCATGCACCGCTTCCCCCGTTTTGGCGTCAGGAACGCCGATGACCACGGCTTCTTTAATGCCCTCATGGCTGTAGAGCACTTCTTCTACTTCGCGCGGATAGACGTTGTATCCGCCGACGAGAATCATATCTTTTTTTCTGTCGACGATATAAAAATAACCGTCTTCGTCGCGCTTCGCCAAATCACCCGTGTACAGCCAGCCGTCTTTCAGCGCGTGCTCCGTTTCCTCGGGCATCTTGTAATAGCCTTTCATTACATTCGGCCCTTTCACGATCAATTCTCCCACTTGATGGTCGGGCAATTCGCGTCCGAGTGTATCGACGACTTTATTTTCGACATGTAAAATATTCGTCCCGATCGAGCCGGGCTTTCTCCCCCGGTCAAACGGATTAAAACAAGTAACCGGCGACGCTTCAGAAAGTCCGTACCCCTCCAGAATGGTGACGTCAAAGGTTTGTTCAAACGTCTGCAACAGAGCGACCGGCATGGAGGCCCCGCCTGAAATGCACAGTCTGACGGACGCAAAATCCTCCGCCTTGCCGTGCTCGTATTGATACAGATAGTTATACATCGTCGGTACGCCGGCAAAAATGGTTGCCTGACGGCTTTTAATCAGTTTAAACACAGAAGCCGGGCTGAATTGCGGCTCGATTAAGACACACGCTCCGCTCATCAGAGGCGCATTCATACAAACGGTTAAACAAAAAACGTGAAACATCGGCAATGCCGCCACAATTTTGTCTTTCTCATTCATTCCTAAGTATCCGGCGACATCATTTGCATTGGAGAAAAGATTCTGATGGGTGAGCATGGCGCCTTTCGGTTTTCCGGTCGTCCCTGAGGTGTATAAAATGACGGCAGTATCATCTTTGGACAATGTCGGATAAGTTCTGTTGCGCTCCGCCGGGCGGAGCATTTTTGTAAACGTTGTCATTTTTAAGCGCAATTGAGGGTCTTCTGTCGATGGAGCGTTCTCTGCTGTCTGGCTGATCATGATATGCTCCAGCAGCGGCAGCGAGCCGTGCAGGCTTTCAAATACGGGAATTAAAAGGTCGATGCCGGCGATCGCTTTGACATCGCCGTTTTTCAGCATGTATGCGATTTCTGAAGGTGTATATGCCGGATTAACAGGTATGACGACAATTCCCGCTTTTAACGCGCCGAAAAACGCAATAACAAAATCAGGCGTATTTCCGAGCAGCAGCGCGAGATGATCCCCTTTTTTCAGTCCCCTGTCCTCCAAGCCGTTTGCAAATGCTTTGATTTTACCTGCCAGCTCCTCATACGTCATGTACTGATCTTGAAACAGACAAGCTGGTTTTTCCGGTTTCTGCGATGCCGTTTCTTCCAATTTGGAAACCAGATTCATTTTCCCACCCCTTTAAAAAAGTAATGAATGAATAGTCATTCATTTATCCGGAATAAACGTTCACTTTTATTATAGAAAAATATAGAAAAACACTCAAGGGCAAAAAGCCCCGAGTGCCGTAAAACCGGAAACTATAATTGTTTCAGCGCTTCACTGACCGGCGTGCTGCCCGCTGTCAGATCGAACGCTTTTTCATACGTATTCGGTTCATCAAGGGATGCGATAACGGTCTTGGCGACATCGTCTCTTGAAATGGAGCCTCTTTCTAAATCGGCCGCGGCTTTGATATTTCCCGTGCCGGGATCATTTAATAACCCGCCCGGCCGGATAATCGTATACGTCAGACCGCTCGCTTCAAGAATTTTATCCGCATAATGCTTTGCGGCGTAATACGGCTTCAGCGCTTCATTCCAATTGCCGCGGTTATGAGCCTGCAGGGCGCTTACCATAATGAACCGCTTGATGCCGGCTTTCTTTGCCGCTTCTATCGCTTTCGCCGCTCCGTCAAGATCAATCAAAAGCGTCTTATCGTATCCGGTGCTTCCCCCTGATCCGGCGGTAAACACAATCGCGTCACAGCCTTCAGCGGCTTTCGCGATGTCTTCCGTGCTTCCTTCCAAATCTGCAAGAACGGCTTCTGTTCCCGCGGCTTGAAGCGCTTCTTTCTGCTCTTGTTTCCGGACCATCGCCCGCAGCGTATGCGTGCCGTCTTTTTGAAACAGCCCGGTCAGCCGCTGTCCGATCTGTCCGTTTGCTCCGATGAGAAATACTTTCATCATGATCCCTCCCCATTCATTATGGTTCTATCATTTCACAAAAACGGGCGCTGATTCAAATCATGCGTTCGGCAAATGTTCTAATAAATCAGCTCGAGGAAATCTTCCAGCTCTATTTTGCCGAAATACTGTTTCAGATCGATTCCGGCCAGCACCTCCCTGATAGCGGTTCTGTCATACTGTTTTCCGGTCAGCGCCTGTTCGACTTCACTCACATCTTTCGCACCGAAGAAATCACCGAAAATTTTGCAGTCCTGAATGATTCCTTTTTTCACTTCAAGACGCAGATCAATCGATCCGACCGGATAACGTTTCGAATGCTGAAGATTAAATGCGGGCGACCTGCCGAAATTCCAGTCCCAGTTTTGATAGCGCTCTTCGGAAATCTTCCGGATCGCTTTCCAGTCTTCATCGGTCAGTTTATATTCCGGCACTTCGGAAAGATCATTTGTATTAAAAATATGGTGAAGCAGATGCTTTTTGAATTCGTCCGCCGTCATTTTGTCATCAAGAAACTCGCTGATGTTGGCGACACGGCTTCTGATTGACTTAATGCCTTTTGATTCGATTTTGTCTTTTTTCACTTTCAAGGCTGACACAACATGGTCAATGGCGGAATCCAGCATTAATGTTCCGTGGCTGAAAATACGCCCTTTCGTCGAAAATTGAGCGTTGCCGGAAATTTTTCTGCCGTCTGCGACGATGTCGTTTCGGCCGCTTAATTCAGCTTCCACACCGAGCTGGCGCAGCGCCTGAATAACGGGTTCGGTGAATTTTTTGAAATTGTGAAAGCTGTCGCCGTCATCCTTGGTGATAAAACTGAAATTCAGATTCCCGAGGTCATGGTAAACCGCACCGCCTCCTGACAGCCTGCGGACGACGATGATTCCGTTATCTTCTACGTATTTCGTATTGATTTCTTCTATTGTGTTTTGGTTCTTCCCGATGATAATCGACGGCTGATTGACATAAAACAGCAGGTATGTCTGTTCAGGGTCGAGATGCTTCACGCAATATTCCTCGATCGCGAGGTTGATCCTCGGGTCGGTTATGTTTTGGTTGTCGATAAATAACATGGTGCTCCTCCTTTATTTCTCCCACTTCAATCCGGAAGCGGCGATTGTCACTTCGCCCCCGAACACGGATTCCGCTTCTTCTTTCAGCTTCCGGTGCTCGCCGAAATGAGGCAGATGCGTGAGAATCAGCTCCCCCGCTCCGGCCTCCTTCGCGATACGTCCGGCTTCCAAACTGTTCATATGGCCGGCTGACGTGCCGTCCTGGTCTGCGTAAAAATTGCACTCGCAGATCAGCAGATCGGCATTTTCCGCAAACGGGATAAACGCGTTCTGGTAGCTTGAATCAGCCGTATACACAACAGAAGCTGAACCGTCAGTAATCCGCATCGCATAACAAGTGACCGGATGCACCGTTTTCAGAAAGGTAATGGTGAACGGCCCGGCAGAAAGCGGGCGGTCCGGCTGATAGGCCACTCCTTTTGTATGCGTTTTATATGTAAGACGCTCAAACTGTTCTATATCAGCATCATGCCCGTAAATCGGCAGTGCATGCGTCCCTTTTCCGAGAAAGGAGCCGACCTGTTTGGCAAATTGAAGCGGCCCGATATCAGCGATATGATCATGGTGATAATGGGACAAAATGACGGCATCAAGCTCTTCTGCCGGAACATAGGCAAACAGCTTTGATAATACGGCGCTTCCGCAATCGACGAGCAGAGAATAGCCGCCGGACTGAAACAGATAGCCTGAAGTTGCTTCGTTTGCGGCCGGAAATCCGCCGCAGCATCCAATGACTGTAATTTTCATATGATCCTCCGAATGTTTAGGATAAAAAGATCCTTTCCTCCAATATACCTATTTTTCGTACAAATTGCATGTTTTAAACATTGTGCCAAAACAGCCGTTGATTTTCCAAAACTGTTATAATACAATGTAGAGACAAAACAATGAAAGAGGGATGGGTATGTTGGAAAAGATGTCGGATTTTTTCAGAAATTTACCCGGTAAGAAATGCGAAGAATGCGGAAATGAGATTGTTGAGCAGTATGAGTGTCACATTAATCTGTGCAATGACTGCTTGAAAATTAAGGATATGTGACAATAGGGCGCCGCACAATTCTAAGTTGTGCGGCGCCTGTTTTTTCGGCCGTCATTATACTTTCTGAATAGGGCGTTATTCACCATTATTAGCAATTATCTGTACGTTTTAAAAGATTCAGTATTTTCAATCTATATTTTTCTATAGACGGATTGTTTTCTTTTCTATTATAATTTGTTCTAATAGCTATCTTTTTAGATACTTATTGCACTTTTTTCTTCGGGAGGTAATCTATGAAAAAATTACGCTTTGGACTAGCGACGCAAATTTTCGTCGGACTCATACTAGGGGTTGTAGTCGGTGTCATCTGGTACGGCAATCCCGCCATTCCAACATATTTACAGCCTATCGGCGATTTGTTTTTACGCTTAATCAAAATGATAGTGATTCCAATTGTCGTCTCCAGCTTAATCATCGGCGTTGCCGGCGCGGGAAGCGGAAAACAAGTCGGAAAATTAGGCTTCAAAACGATTTTGTATTTTGAGATCATTACCACTTTTGCCATTATTCTCGGGCTGGCTTTGGCGAATCTGTTTCATCCGGGAACAGGCGTTAATATACATGAAGCTCAAAAGACAGATATCAGTCAATATGTTGAAACAGAAAAAGAACAAAATAACAAATCTATCGCAGACACATTCCTGCATATCGTACCGACAAACTTCTTCCAATCATTAGCCGAAGGAGATCTGCTTGCCATCATCTGCTTTACCGTGCTGTTTGCACTCGGCATCTCGGCAATCGGTGAAAAAGGAAAGCCTGTCTTGGCCTTCTTTGAAGGTGTTTCTCATGCGATGTTCCATGTTGTGAACCTCGTCATGAAAGTTGCGCCGTTTGGTGTTTTTGCGTTGATTGGTGTTACCGTTTCCAAATTTGGGCTCAGTTCCCTGCTTTCACTCGGTAAACTGGTCGGTTTAGTGTATGTAGCTTTGGCTTTCTTTCTCATTGTTGTATTCGGAATCGTCGGAAAGCTTGCCGGAGTAAACATTTTCAAATTCCTCGCCTATATGAAGGATGAAATTTTATTAGCGTTCAGTACGTCAAGCTCCGAAACCGTACTCCCCCGCGTTATGGAAAAAATGGAGAAGATCGGCTGTCCGAAAGGTATTGTTTCCTTTGTTGTGCCGATCGGATATACCTTTAACTTAGACGGATCTGTGCTGTACCAATCTATCGCCGCTTTATTCCTCGCTCAGGTATACCACATTGACTTGTCCATTTGGCAGCAGATTACCCTTGTGCTTGTCTTGATGGTCACTTCCAAAGGAATGGCTGCCGTGCCCGGGACTTCTTTCGTCGTCCTGCTTGCGACATTAGGCGCATTCAACATTCCTGCAGAAGGCCTTGCATTCATCGCCGGTGTTGACCGGATTATGGACATGGCCCGCACGGTCGTCAATCTGACCGGAAACGCGCTGGCATCCGTTGTGATGTCAAAATGGGAAGGCCAGTATGATCCCGTTAAAGGCGCGAAGGTCATGAGCCTCGCCAAAACAGAACAAAACACAACCATTTCAGGTTAAAATGAAAACCCTGCACGGAATGATTTCCGCGCAGGGTTTTTTATGCCATCGGCGATAGAACGTACCGGTGCAAAAGCTTCGCCGTATTAAGAAGCGATAATTCATGCGTGCGTTCAAAAGCGTGTGAAGCGTCAATTCCCGGGCCGATCAGCCCGTGAACGATGTCATGGCCCGAACGGATGGCTGCTGAGGCATCAGAACCGTAATACGGATAAATATCAAGCTGATAATCAATGCCATAGCGCTCCGCAAGCCCGGCCAGATGTTTTCTGAGCTGATAATGGTACGGTCCGCTCGCATCCTTCACGCAAATGGAGACGGTATATTCATCCGTAGACTGGCCGTCGCCGATCGCTCCCATATCAACAGCCAAGTATTCGACGGTCTCAGGAGGAATGTTGGAATTGCCGCCGTAGCCGATTTCTTCATTATTAGAAATCAGAAAATGCGTCGTATACGGAAGTTCGATTTTCTCTTCCGTGATGCGGCGGATTAAATTCAAGAGCAGAGCCACGCTCGCTTTGTCATCAAGATGCCGGGACTTAATAAAGCCGCTCGGCGTAATCTGCACGCGCGGGTCAAATGAGATGAAATCGCCGACCCTGATGCCGAGATCGGACGTCTCTTCCTTCGTCCGGACAGGCTCATCAAGGCGGACTTCCATATTCTCCTGATTCCGCTCTGCCTTGCCGGCGTCCTTGTAGACGTGCACTGAAGTCTGATGCATTAAGATGGTGCCTGTATAGGTTTTGCCGGAAGAAGTTTGGATCTCGCAATATTCCCCTTCAATCGAGTGATATCGGAAGCCGCCGATCAAGTCAATCTTCAGCCGGCCGTCCGACTTTATTTCCTTTACCATCGCGCCGAGCGTATCGACATGCGCCGTCAGCAATCTGTGTTTCTTGTCATCACGGCCGGGAATTGTGACAAAAAGACCGCCTTTGCGGTTTCTGTAAGAGGAGACGCCCCATTCTTTTAAAAGACTTTCTGTATAGGCGACAACCTCGTATGTATTGCCCGTCGGACTCGGAATCGACACCAGTTCTTTAATCAGTTCCATCGTATGTTTCATATTTTCCACAGGTCATTCCTCCTATCAATTTTATTCTTCTTAAAATATACTCTTTTGATCCATAACCCGTCCAATCTTTTCCTGCTCTTTTTTCATAGAATGAAGGGAGCATGAGCATAGGAGGGAAATGTATGATCAGCCGTAAACCGCACAAGCGGAAAAGGTTTCATAATGATTGGTTTGAGGATTGGTTTGAGGATGATTGGTCTGGTGCAGCCTTCTGGTGCTGTAAAAAAGAAAAAGATCACTGTAAAAAGAAAAAAGAAGACCCTTGTAAAAAGAAGAAAGACAAAAAGAAGAAAGACAAAAAGAAGCATCATCATTCATGCCGCCGCTGCTGCCGTCATTGGTAATCGTTCACACAAGCCCGTTTTACAAATAAAATTCTCATGCTCCCCAAACAGCGGATGCTGCTTGGGTTTTTTTATTAAAATTAGTACCAAGTAATAATATCAGGTGTTATAATCTGATATAAAGGAGTGATTTTTTCATGTCAAAATCTAAAATTACAGCAATCGGTACATATGCTCCGGCACGCCGATTAACAAACGCGGATTTAGAGCGCATCGTCGATACATCTGATGAATGGATCGTCCAGCGCACCGGTATGAAGGAAAGACGCATTGCCGGCGAACATGAATTCACATCGGATTTGTGTGTGGAAGCGGTGAAAAACCTTGCAGAACGATACAGCGGAACTCTTGATGATGTCGATATGATTCTTGTCGCCACAACGACGGCGGACTATGCGTTTCCAAGCACCGCGGCACGCGTGCAGGCTTACTTCGGCTGGCCGCACACGGGAGCGCTTGATATTAACGCCACATGCGCCGGACTCACTTACGGCCTTCAGCTCGCAGACGCATTAATTACCGCCGGTTCCCATCAAAAAGTGATTGTCATTGCCGGTGAAACATTATCAAAGGTAACGGATTATACTGACCGGACGACCTGCGTTCTTTTCGGAGATGCTGCAGGCGCCCTATTGGTGGAACGCGACGAATCAGCGCCGGGCTTTTTGGCAGCCGTGCAAGGAACAGCGGGAGGAAGCGCGGACGTGCTGTATCGCACGGGACTGAGCGCAGAATTAAACGGCGAGCCGCTTAAAGGCGGAGGAAATATGGTGCAAAACGGGCGCGAAGTATATAAATGGGCGGCCAGAACCGTGCCTGAGGAATGCAATGCCCTTTTAGAAAAAGCCGGCTTTTCAAAAGACGATCTGGATTGGTTCGTTCCTCACAGCGCCAACATGCGGATGATCGAATCCATCTGTGAAAAACTGCCCTTCCCGCTTGAACGGACATTGACAAGCGTTGAATATTACGGCAACACTTCATCGGTTTCTATTATTCTCGCTTTGGATGAAGCTGTGAAAGCAAAAAAACTGTCGGAAGGCCAGACGCTGGTATTGTTCGGGTTCGGCGGCGGATTGACGTATACCGGACTTTTGGTGAGATGGGGATTTTAATCGAAATCAAAAAAAAGAGGCCCTGAGCATCTGCTCAGCGCCTCTTTTTCTTATGCTGTTATTTCTTCTTCCGTTTTGTGTTCTTTTTTGCTTTGCACCGTAAAATACACGATGGTCAGCGCGATCATGACAACGGCGATGCCCAACAGAATGGATGCCTGCTGCCACATATAGCCGTAATCGCCATTTGAAATGACGGCACGGAACCCGTTGATGCTGTAAGTCATCGGCAGTGCCCCGTGAATCACTTGATAGAATCCCGGCAGGAGTTCAAGCGGGAAGGTTCCTCCGCTTGCCCCAAGCTGGAGCACCAGAATGATGACAGCGATAAAGCGTCCCGGATTTCCCATCGTTGTCGCCAATAATTGAATCATCGACAGGAACGCGATGCTGGTAATCATCGTAAAGAGATAGAATCTCCAAGTGCTTTCCACATCAAGCCCGATTCCTTTTAACAGAACCGTGGCGACTATAACGGATTGAATCAGTCCGACGAGCAGAATGACGCTGAATTTGCTGAGGAACCATTCAAAACCGTTTCTCGGACGCCCTGAAGCTTCACTCAGAGGGAATACGACCGTCAGCATCAATCCGCCGACATACAAGCCCATAGAGAGAATATAAGGCGTCAGTCCGGTACCGTAGTTAGGCACGGAATGAATCGCGTTATCGTCCGTTTTTACCGGATCGGCAAACATGCTGTACGTTTTGTCATCTGTCTTAATGTCCCCGGTTTGATCAGCCGCATCTTTCAGCTGGCTGGACAATTGTCCGGTGCCGTCTAAAAGCTTGCTTAAACCGGTGCCGAGAGACGCTTGACCCTGCTCAATTTTGGACGAGCCGTCATGGATTTTGTTTTGCGCGTCCAGCAGTTTCGTTAAGCCGCCAGACACCTGGCCGCTCCCTGACACTAACGCTTCTGATCCTGATTTGAGCTGTCCGAACTTGCTGTTGTATTCGCCGATACCGGCCGTCAATTTGTTTTGGCTTTCAAAGACGGTCTGCGCTCCGCTGTACAATTTATCAGTTCCAGCCGTCAGCTGGTTAATCGCGTCTTGTACCGCCGCCGCGCCGTTATACAGTTTCGATGTGGACTGAGGCAGTGCTTTCAGCTGATCAGCCTTCGCTTTTACATCTGCCAGCGCGCTTTTTATGACTGACATATCCGGAAGCTGGATATCTCCGCCGGACGGAAGCTGGCTGACGATATTGTCTAAATCCGGAAGGTCGGCCTTCGGAAGCTTCTCATTCAGAAGCTGAACAAGTTTCGCTTTTTGCTCATCCGTTAAGAAATCACTGTCCTTAATCACCTTTTTGACCGCGTCATCCCGGGCATCCAGGCTGTTTTTCAGATCAGAAAGCTTTTTCTTAAACTGCTGCAATTCCTTTTCAGTCTGCTCAAGCTCCCCAACCGCTTTTTCAATATCTGAGAGGTTGACTGAATTGATCGCATCTTCAAATGCCGCCGCTTTTTGCGACACTTCCTGCGCCTTGCTGTTTAACGCGCTTAATCCATTCGTTAAATCCGGAAGCTTTTGCTGGAGCTGCTTTTGTGCGTCAAGGCTCGTTTTCAGCCCGCTGGCCACTTGGCCTCCTCCTGAAGCAATCTGCCCTGATTTATCTTGAATTTCGGCGCTTGCGCTCTGAAGTTTTGCGATAGAGCTGTCAAGCGTTTGAATTCCGCTTGTCACTTTCGCCGCTCCGTCTGCAAGCTGCTGCGTTTTATCGCCGATGGTGGCGGTGCTTTCAGTAAGCTTCGCTAAATTTTCCTTCAGCTTGGCGCTGCCGTCTTTCGCGTTTTTCGTGCCGTCGTCTATTTTCTTGGCGCCGCTGCTGGCTTTGCCGAGTCCTTTGGCAATATCTTTAAAATTGTCAAAAATGACTTTTGCGTATTGCTCCGTCACTTCTTTCGACACGGAGGCTTTCAGCTTGTCGATCGCCTTTTCGCCGATTGTCGCGCCGACATAGTTTGATCCGGCATTCGTATGATATTTCAGATCCAGCTTCTTCGGATTTTTATCCATTACCGTGCTGGCGTTTTTAGAAAAATCTTCAGGAATCTCGACCAATAAATAATATTTAGCATTTAATAAGTCCTTTAACGATTGATCAAGATCGTTTGAAAAATGCCAATCAAAATTATCATTTTTCTTTAACTCTTTCACAAGATCGTCACCGATCTGAAGATGTTTCCCTTCGTAGTCCGCCCCTTTATCCTGGTTGACAACGACAACCGGCAGCTGATCCACCGTGCCGTACGGGTCCCAGTACGCCTTCAAAAACACTCCGCTGTAGATCAGCGGAACGAATAATATGGCAATGATGGGGATTAACAGTTTCTTGTTCGTTACAATGTCTTTCCACTGGCTTTTTATTGTATTCAACCCTGTTGCCTCCTTCCGCAAACTGACTCATTTGACAAAACGGTCACGGCACCTAAAAAGTGAAGGATCATCTATTATTTAGATAATCCTTGACCAACATACATTTCCAGCAATTCGGCGATCGTCTCTTTTTCAAGAGGCGGATGGTTTTTTTCCCAGTCAAATATCAGCGCGATGTAGAGCTTGAGCATCACAAAAGCGGTCAGTTCCGGATCACACGGTTTAATGCTTCCGTTTTCAATGGCTGTTTCTATCTTTTCTTTAATGTATGACAGAATGGCCCGCTCCATTTTCGCAATGACATCCTGAACGGCTATTGTACCAATCTCGGCGTTCTCCTGAAAAATTTTAATAGTCAGCTGGTGTGTTTTTCTGAATTCCAAAATCGCGACAAGCGCCCGGTGAACATTTTCGTGAAATGAAAGCTCCGGTTTCATCGCTTCGTCTGCGTGTTCCTTCATTTCTCTTAAAATAGTGGTGAAAATATCATCAAACAGTTCTTCTTTGTTTTTGAAAAACGTGTAGATGGTTCCCTTCCCCACATTTGCAAGCTTTGCCACCAGATCCATTGTCGTTGCTTTGTAGCCGAATTGTGTAAAAGACTTCGTTGCCGCTTCCAGAATGAGCTTTTTCCGATCGACGGACATGTTTCCCACCTCGTTAAATTGACCGTTTGAACGTTTTAGTCATTTTGTACATAAGATAACTTATCACAGTCGCAAAGAAGATTCAAATGTTTTTTCTCTTTATTGGTGTTCCCTTTACAGAACGGGAACATGCAAAAAACCTCCGTTTTACGATAACGGAGGCTGGTACGTTTCAAATAAATAAGCGAGTGAATCATATACGGCGGCTTTTCCCTGGTCGATACAGTCGGGGATGCCCACCCCTTCGAAAGACGCGCCCGTCGCGTATACGCCCGGATAGGAAGCTTTCAGCGCATCTCTGAACTCTTTGATGCGCTCCTTATGGCCGACATGGTATTGCGGCATGCTTTCGTTCCAGCGGGTCACACAGGTCATTTCCGGTTCGCCATTTATTTTCATTACTTTTTTCAAATCTTCCATTACGATTTTAATGATCTCGTTATCTGAAAGATCTACGATGGATTCATCTCCGGCCTTTCCGACGTACGCCCTGAGAAGTGTTTTGCCCTCCGGCGCCGCGTGCGGCCATTTTTTATTCGTCCATGTGCAGGCCGTGATGGAGAAATCGCTGTTTCTTGAGATAACGAATCCCGTACCTTCATGCTCCATTTTGACGGCTCCCTCAGGAAAACCTAAGGCGACGTTGGCAACGGACGTAGAATGCATATCTTTGAGACATGAAACCGCCGGCAGATCAGAAAGCATTTTCGCCGCGGCTTTATGCGGGGCTGTCACTATGCATCCTTCCGCATAGAGCACTTTGCCATTATCAAGCGTCACGGAATATCCTTTCTCCTCGCGGCCGATATGGGTGACTTTCGTTCCTTTCATCACCTTTGTCAGCGTAAGCTGCTTTTCCAGCTCCTCCACCAACGTTTGAAGTCCTGTCGTCAGCGTTAAAAACTGGCCCTGCTTTTTGGCCGTCAGCTGCTGTCCCGAAGGCTGCGGACGTGATTTTTTCATACCGAGAATCAGGCTTCTGTGCTTTTGCTCAGTCTGATAGAATTGCGGAAACGTGGACATGAGGCTCAGCTTATCAATATCTCCGGCATAAATCCCTGATAATAGCGGTTCTATTAAATTCTCAACGACTTCGTCACCGACGCGTCTGCGGAAAAATTCACCCAGAGACTGATCTTCCTTCGGTTTGCTCGCAGGCAGGACAAAGTCAAGCGCCGCCCGCGCTTTTCCGGGTACAGAAAATAAACCGGTGGAGATGAACGGAGCGATTTTGGTCGGAATGCCCATCACCGCGCCCTTCGGCATCGGATGAAGCGTCTCATTGACGAGCACGTAAGACTGGCCGGTCGCATTGTTGACGAGCAGATGCTCAAGCCCCAAATCCTTAACGAGCTGCGGCGCGCTTTTTTTCCTTTCCAAAAAAGAATCCGGCCCCCGCTCAATAATGTAGCCGTCTTTATGCGCCGTCTGAATTTTACCGCCCGCTCTCGGGCCCGCTTCGATCAGGGTGACCTCAAGCGGCAGCTGTTTTTCCTTGATTTCTTTTTCCATGTAGAAGGCGGCGGCTAATCCCGTTATGCCGCCGCCGATGATGACCAGATGTTTTTTATCGCCACTCATTTTTATCGCCTTCTTTACCGTTTAATTCTACTTGTCCAGCTCTTTCAGCACGACCGCTGCAAGCGCGTCGATAAATTCAGGCTGTGCGTTCGGCATGGCCGGACGATAGTAGCTTGCGCCGACTTCTTCGGTCACAGCTTTGCATTCATAATCATTATCGTAAAGCACCTCTAAATGATCGGCAACGAAGCCTGCGGGCACGTATACAAATGCTTTATAAGGATGCTTTTGATACAGCTCGCGCGTGAGATCCTGCACATCCGGCCCGAGCCACGGATCAGGGGTGTTCCCTTCGCTTTGCCAGCCGACTGCGTAATCGGTAATTCCGGCGCCTTCGGCAATCAGTTTTGCGGATTCCTCCAGCTGGTCAGGATACGGATCGCCGTATTCTTTAATTTTTTCAGGAAGGCTGTGCGCTGAGACGATCAGCATCGCGTCATCCCGTTCTTCTTTCGGCATTGATTCATACGTTTTCTTCACCTGGCCGACCCAATAATCAACGAATTTCGGTTCATCATACCAGCTTTCAACAGACTTGATGGTCAAACCGCCGAGCTTCTCCGCTTCTTCTTTCGCGCGTTTGTTGTATGACTGGACGCTGAATGTTGAAAAATGAGGGGCGAGCACAAGGCTGACAGCTTCTGTAATGCCGTCTTTATGCATGTCCGCCACCGCGTCTTCAATAAACGGTTCAATATGTTTTAATCCGATGTACACTTTGAATGTTACGTCGTCCTGGATTTCATTTAAACGCTGTGCGAGCTTCTCCGCCTGCTCCTGCGTGATTTTTGCCAGCGGAGAAATGCCTCCGATCGCTTCATATCTGTCTTTTAAGTCTTGAAGCATGTGCGGCTCCGGCTTTCTTCCGCGTCTGATATGTGTATAATAACGTTCTATGTCCTCTTCTTTGTAAGGCGTTCCGTAAGCCATGACGAGAAGTCCCATTTTCTTTTTGCTGCTCATTTTGTTAAACACCTCTTTTGATGGTCTGTCTACCTTGATTTTGACAGGAAAATCTTCTTATAACCAACGATCTGCTCAGGAAGATTGTTCCGTTTTTTTGGCCGCGGAATATTCATGTACAAACGCCGTCAGCTTTTTCAGCGTTGCCGGATTGACATCAGGGAATACGCCGTGACCTAAATTGAAAATAAACCCGTCCGTTTTCATGCCTTGATCAAGTATCGCTTTCGCTTTTTTCTCGATGACTTCCCAAGGCGCAAGAAGAAGCGACGGATCAAGATTGCCCTGAACCGTTTTTGTAATGCCTTGTTTTCTGGCGTCATCTATGCCGAGTCTCCAATCAAGACCGACGACATCAAGAGGAAGGTCATGCCAATCCCCGGCCAGGTGGCTTGCGCCTACGCCGAACATGATCAGCGGAACTTGCTCTGCTGAAAGCTCCCGGAATATTCTGTCCATCACCGGTTTTATAAACTGCCGGTAATCTTCGCGGTTCAGCGCGCCGACCCATGAATCAAAAATCTGAATGGCTTTTGCGCCGGCATTAATCTGCGCTTTTACATAAACGATAATCATGTCCGCGAGCTTGTCCATCAGCATTTGCCACGCTTGCGGCATACTGTGCATAAACGCTTTTGTTTTGTTGTAATTTTTAGAAGGCCCGCCTTCAATCATATAACTGGCCAGCGTAAAAGGCGCTCCCGAAAAACCGATGAGCGGAACATTCAGCTGTTCGTTTACGAGTAATCGGATCGTTTCCAGCACGTAAGGAACATCCTGTTCGGGATTCAGTTCGCCGAGCTTTTCAATATCCGCAGCAGAGCGCACCGGCTGATCGATCACCGGGCCGATTCCGTTTTTTATTTCAACATCCACTCCGATATAAGGAAGAGGCGTCATAATATCTTTATATAAAATGGCAGCGTCCACTCCGTACTGCTCGACCGGGAGCCTCGTCACATACGCGCACAGCTCGGGCTGATGCGTAATTTCGACTAAGCCGTACTTTTCTTTCAGCTTGCGGTATTCCGGCTGAGACCTCCCCGCCTGTCTCATGTACCAGACAGGGACGTGATTTGTTTTTTCTCCCCGTGCCGCTTTTAAAAACGTATCATTAAACGCTTCTCGTTTACTCATCTGAATTTCCACCTTTCCTCCTGCAACCATACGTTCGTGTTCTTCGCCCATTACACTATACCTTGTTTTTTCTGAATGGTATAGAATTGAGGCTTAATGTTCAAAAAATCGCCGAATTCATGATTAAGAAGAAAAAAGCTTCGGCTGAACGTATTCCGTTCCCTCTCCTTCTTGATTCGTCTGCGAATTAAATGGAACGACTTTGTATGAAGCCCCTGAAAACAGATTGGCGTACGGTATGTCAAAGCTGCCTTTTCCTTTCACCGAATCCAGAAGCTTGTCTTTTCCGTCTTTCTTCTCATATATTCGGTAAACAACCCGATCATCCTTTTGAATATCCCATTTTAATTGAACCGTAATCAGTCCCATCGCCTTAAATGTATAACGGGCCGACAGGGATTTTACCGCTTCCAGCTCAATCGGGCTGCCCAGTTCCTTCACATTTTCAGGCTTTTTGAATGTCCGGCCGTTTTCCCCCGCTTTTGTGACGATATCTTTAAAGAGTCTGACCGGGTACTGGCTTCCGCCTTTCAGGTAATGGGTTTTATCCGTTTTGTCATAGCCCATCCAGACGGCTCCCGTCAGTCCGGGAGTGTATCCCGCAAACCAGGCGTCCTTTGTCGCGCCGGGGATGCCGGTAAATGTGGTCGTGCCGGTTTTCCCCGCCAGGTCACCTTGATAGCTGCCTTGTGAAGCAGTTCCTTCTTTTACGACCTGCTGAAGCATTCTCGTCATATTCCATGCCGTCTGTCCGCTGAAGACGCGCGTTTTGCCGTTTTTAGGCCCGGATAGCGTTTCTCCGTCTTCGTCCGTGATGTTCTCTATAAAAAATGGCTTCGTATACATTCCGTTTGCCGCAAAGGTATGATAAGCTCCGGCAAGCTGAAGCGGAGTGACGCCTTCAGACAGACCGCCCAGCGCAATCGCGAGTCCGTTGTCAGAAATGTTCATGCCGTTTTTCTCAAGATACGATTTTCCCGTATCCACGCCGATCTGCTTCAATGTCCAGACAGCGGGCGCATTTATGCTGTAAGTGATCGCATCCTGCATCGTCACTTCCCCCTTGTACTGTCCGTCATAATTTTTCGGTTCATACCCGTCGTAGGACGTCAGTTTGTCTTGGAGAAGCGAATACGGTTTGAACTTGTCTTCCTGCATGGCGGGCCCGTATACGGCAATCGGCTTAAACGTTGAGCCCGGCTGCCGCTTCGCCGTAACCCTGTTGTATCCTTTTGTCACGTAGTCGCGCCCGCCGACCGCCGCGCGCACGCCTCCGGTTTTATTATCAATAAAGACGGCGCTTCCCTCTGCCGCCTGATCCGTCCCCGGAAAATAGCCGCTTTCCTTCATGAGGGTATATGCCGTTTTCTGCAGCTTGGAATCAAGTGACGTCCGGATCGTATAGCCGCCTTGAAGCAGCTGTTCTCCTGACATCGAATAACGGTCTTCCGCCTCCTTGATGACAAGATCGATATAACTGTCAAACCAAGGCGTTTCTGATGTTTTCTTGACATTAAGCCCCAATGTCCGGCCCTGGGCTCTGACGGCTTCCTTGGCGCTGATATAGCCTTGATCGTTCATCATTGCAAGAATCGTATCGCGCCGTTCTTTATTTTTATCCGGATGCTGAATCGGCGAATAAAGAGATGGCGCCTTCGGAATCGCTGCCAGAACGGCTCCTTCTGCAACGGTTAAATCTTTTACTTCTTTATTAAAGTAGTAGTGGGACGCGGCTTGAATGCCGTAAACGCCATGGCCGAAATAAAGCTGGTTCAGGTACATTTCAAGCAGCTTGTCCTTGCTGTAATCACGCTCAAGATTGATGGCGATAATGACTTCCTTCGTCTTGCGCAAAAATGTTTTATCATGAGTCAGAAAAATGTTTTTCGCCAGCTGCTGGGTGATCGTGCTTCCGCCCTCCACCTTGCCGCCTGCTAAAACATCCCGGAACACCGCCCGGCCGACAGACTTCACATCAATGCCGTGATGTTCGTAAAACCGTTTATCTTCAACGGCGATAAAGGCATCTCTCACATCTTCCGGAACCTGCTGAATGGATACCGGCTCACGATTTTCCGTATAGAGGCTCGCGATTTCATCACCGTCTTGATCGACGATTTTTGAAGATGCGTGCAGTATTAATTTCTTTTCATCGATGACATAATGGCCGAGAAATATAATGATAATGTATCCGATTAACGCGAGAAAAGCGGTTGCCGCCGCAATTACAGCCGGAATAAAGAATCTTTTTTTCTTTTTCAGCATAAGTCACCTCGCCTTTCTTAACTTGTAGTATGGGAAATATTGTTTCGAATTATGTCAGAATGAGTCGCCAATAGAAACTTATACCACTCTTTTGATATACTAGCAAGCAGGAGGTGGCTGATATGAAGGTTTATATTACATACGGGACAGCCGATTTTTTAAAGACGATTGCCAAGAAACACCCGAGTGAGAATATGGTGCTGATGCAAGGGGAGGATAATGCGGTTTTAATTCATGAAACAAATGGAGAAACCGTTTTTCAGGCGCCCCATTCCTATGAAAGCATCGACAGCGTCGGGGAAATCAAAAATCCGGGCTACGCCGTCCTCAACAACATCGCCGTTACCCAGGAAGGCCGTCCGCTGTTTGAAAACCGGTTTAAAAACCGCGCCGGCAAAGTGGAAAATGAACCCGGTTTTAAAGCCATCCGTGTATTAAGACCGCTCGAAGGCGATACGTATGTCATTTTGACCCTGTGGGAAGAGGAAAAAGCCTTTCAGGATTGGCAGCAGTCAAACTCTTATCAGGAAGCTCATAAAAAACGCGGAACATCTGCCGGTATCGACACGACGTCTATTTTTTCCCGTCCGTCTTATGTAACCGCTTATTACGCAATAGACTGAAAACCGCCGGAGATTCTCCGGCTTTTTTGATGTCCTGATTTTACGCATCCTTCTTTGCACCTTCCGCCCGCCTATGAATACCCTGTAGCAATCCTATTTATAAACGGAGTGGTTCAATTGGGGATCGGCGTCTACTCGGTACATCTGCTTTATGTTGCTTTTATCGCGGCCATTATCGTTTTTATGCTTCTCAGAAAAGATACAACCTTTATTTCACTCGCCGGCATTTTTGTGATTGCGCTATGGACGACGCATTCATTCTCCGCTTCGGTCAGCAGCCTGTTTCACAGCTTTACGTATGCCGCCGGAGAATTGCTGCCGACGATTTTTATCATTTGTTTTATCGTGGCGATGAGCGGCCTTTTGACCAAAACCGGTATTAATGAAGCGATGATTTCTCCGTTTGCAAAGCTGATGAAAGGGCCGGCTGTCGCGTATTGGGTTATCGGCTGTCTGATGTTTGCCATCTCTCTTTTTTTCTGGCCGTCACCCGGGGTGGCGCTGATCGGCGCTGTGCTGCTTCCCGCAGCGATCCGGGCGGGCCTTTCTCCGATCGCTGCGGCTATGGCGATGAACCTGTTCGGCCACGGATTCGCTTTATCGGGCGATTACGTCATTCAGGCGGCCCCGAAATTAACGGCCGATGCCGCGGGCATCCCAGTGAGCGATGTCATGCAGGCAAGTATTCCGCTCGTTTTGATCATGGGGTTAACGACGACAATCACCGCTTTCTTCCTCATCATGCGGGATCGAAAAAAAACGAAGGCCCCCCTCTCCTTGGACAGCTCCGGTTCTTTGGACACAAGTATGTATCTGCCGAAAAAACTCAGGGTGATCCTGGCGGTTTTCATTCCGCTTGTTTTTCTCGCCGATATTATCTGCATGATCGTATACCGCCTCCAAGGAAACGATGCGACGGCACTCGTCGGAGGAACCGCGATCGGCATTCTCCTGATCATTCATTTCATTGTATATAAAGAGCGGCATTTAGAAAAGATCACCGAGTATTTTATCGGCGGTTTTCAATTCGGCTTTAAAGTATTCGGCCCCGTCATTCCGATCGCGGCCTTCTTTTATCTCGGTGACGCGGGGTTTAAAAGTATTTTGAACACCCCGCTGCCGAAAGGGTCTGCGGGAATCGTCAATGACCTCGGACTGGCCCTGTCCCATTCTTTTCCGATGTCCGGAGAATTCGCCGGCATCGCCCTGGCCGCAGTCGGTGCGATTACCGGGCTCGACGGGTCAGGGTTTTCCGGTATATCTCTTGCAGGCTCGATGGCAAAGCTGTTTTCTGCCGCGCTTCATACGGACCCGGCCGTTTTAACGGCGCTGGGCCAGATTTCAGCGATCTGGGTCGGGGGCGGAACATTGGTCCCTTGGGCACTGATTCCCGCTGCGGCTATTTGTAAAGTTGACCCGTTTGAGCTTGCCAGGAAAAACTTTATCCCTGTTGCGGCCGGACTTATCATCACGACCATCGCCGCCATCATCATTCTCCCGTAGCAAAAAGATTGAAATCTTCTGACATTTTCTATACAATCATGGGAAAAGCAGACGAGGGGGCATCGCTTTTGACGTTAACGACACTTCAAAAAAGCTTAAACGCTCAGCTTGACGGGCTGTATGAGGAAATGGTTGAAATCAGGCGTCACCTTCACATGAATCCCGAGCCATCCTTTAAGGAGAAAAAAACACCGGCGTTCATCGCCTCATTTTATGAAAAGCTCGGCGTCCCCATCCGGACGAATGTCGGGGGCAACGGTGTCACAGCCTGTATTGAAGGCGGTGAACCGGGACCGGTCGTGGCACTCAGAGCTGATTTTGACGCTTTGCCGATACAGGATGAAAAAGATGTGCCCTATGCTTCACAAATTCCCGGCGTCATGCACGCCTGCGGGCATGACGGCCATACGGCGGCTCTGCTCGCGGCCGGAAAAGTGCTGTACCGCAACCGGGAAAAACTGAAAGGGTCATTTGTGATGATCCACCAGCACGCTGAGGAATTATCTCCCGGCGGAGCAAAAGCAATGATTGAGGACGGCTGCCTCGAACATGTCGATGCCATTTTCGGCACACACCTATGGGCGACTGAACCCGTCGGAACGGTCTTATGCCGCCCGGGCCCAGTAATGGCCGCCGCTGACGGCTTTACGATTAAAGTCATCGGCAAAGGCGGTCACGGTGCGATCCCTCACGATACGAAGGACGCCGTTTTAATCGGCTCACAAATCGTCACGGCTCTTCAGCATATCGTCAGCCGGCGGGTAAATCCGGTGCAGCCGGCCGTCATCTCAGCCGGCTCGTTCACCGCTGAAAATCCGTTTAATGCGATTGCCGATCAGGCAGTCATTTCAGGCACCGTCCGCTCGTTTGACGAAAGTGTGCGCCGCCTGCTCGAAGCAGAAATAGAAGCCGTCGTAAAAGGAATCTGTTCCATGCACTCCGCTTCCTATGAATATCGTTTCAAGCGCGGTTATCCCGCCGTCGTTAATCATCCTGAGGAAGCGGCGCACGCGGCGGCAGCCGCAGCGGAAACAGACGGCGTTACGAAAGTCGTTGAAGGAGAGCCGCAGATGGCGGGAGAGGATTTTTCCTATTATCTGCAGCATACAAAAGGCGCTTTTTTCTTTACGGGCGCCGCTTTAGAAAACGCGGAAACCGTTTATCCTCATCACCACCCGAAATTTGATTTTAATGAAAAAGCGATGCTGACGGCCGCCAAGGTGCTTATCGGCGCCGCGGTAAGCTACCCCCGCTGACATAAAAAAAAACAGCCGGTACATTACGTACCGGCTGTTGTAATTCTTAAATGAAAAACGTGCCTTGCCGTCTCACCGAGCTGTGACAGCAGTTTATAATTGGCCGCTCCGCCCACGGCGGCTCCGACGACCGGCAAAAGCTGAAACAATTTCACCACGTCCAGATAATCGCGATATTCCTGCTGAAAAACTCTCCAATCGACATCATGCTTTTTCGAATCCCACTGTTCAATCATTGAGTATATGCGTTTCCGCTGTTCACCGCTTGAGAAAGCCAGCTGAAAAATAAACAGCAAAAACAATCGCTCATCCCTGTCTTTCACATCATAGCCGTAAATGGAGGCAAGATCGAACAGACATTTCATTTTAATGGATAGCAGCAAAGGAAAATCAGCCATTCCTAAAAAAATTCCGCCGGCCCCCGTACCGATACCTTCAGCTGCCGCGACCTTTTGGTACGATGCGATGGTTTGTCTGGCGAGAGCATCTTTTTCAGCAAGCGTCATACCGTTTGTATCCCGCTTGCTTTTCACCAGATTTGAACCCGCCATTGTTGCTTCGGTCATTTTTTTAATGCTTTCTGTGATGACGGCATGAATTTTTTCGGGAATCCGCTCATTTATTTTCGCCTGCATTCCTTTAGAAAAGCGTTCAAGCATGGAATCTTTGCGCAAAAAACGCGCTTTCCATTGCAGTGCTTCCTGTACCAGCTGCTGATCGTCGGTCATCTGTGTCTCCTTCTTTCATTGAGGTTTCAAAAACCCGATTGATTACAGCTTGCCGTACTTTTTCAATCTTCCGCCCATATACGATGGCATGATCACAAAAATCAGAACGGCTGAAGCAACGGCCGCATACAGCGCCCCGCTGACTCCCGCGGCATAGGCTGACGCTGCGCAGAACAGCAGCGCCTGCACGGTTAATGACGATTTCATCAGCGAAAAGAAACTTTGCAGCTTCGCTTTCTGATTGACCGGGTAAAGCTCCTGCAGAGAAAGATGATGAAAATGCCCGAACAGCGGAAGAAGCTGTATTCCCGTAATAAAGACGGTAAATACGGTTAACGCCGCCGTGATCCACGGATTGGCGGAAACGAGCATAATAATCAGGATAAAAATAATCGTGAGCCTGACCTGAATGCCGAGATAATCATTTGAACGCAGAAAGGCCCGCGCATACATATAGGAGAACGTTTTCCGCTGCTCAAACGGAATCATTCTGAGCAAAAAGTCGAGATACGCCCGGCGTTTTGCCTGTTTTTTCAGGTGAGGCACATCGGTAAACAGATTGGCGATTCTGTAAAACCGCTGCTTCCTTCTTAATTCATATTCAATATGAGCTTCCCATTTTAATGATTTATGTTTTGCGGCCGATGTGAAATACACATAAAGACCGGCCATCACAATGTAGACGGCGGCAGCGTACACATAAAACGACTGTAAGACGAAGTATAAAAGCAGCATATTGCAGATAAAGCGTATGACCGCATCCATCATTTTCATGCTTCTGTCATTCATAAACGTCATCCGCCACTCCATGGCCTGATTCCACGCTTTTACCGCCAGCATCTGAATAAATACGGCGGCATACGACGCAAGCGACGCCCCCGGACTTACAGCGAAAAACAGAGGCATGCATACAAGCGACAGAGCAATAAGCGGAAACAGCTGTGACAGATAGCTGTACTTAAATGAATGCTTAAAGTATGTCCCCATTTTCGGTTCAAGCGGCAGCAGAAACACGAGGTCCGCTTCCTTTAACAGCGTCCGGACGTATGAACCGGTCAGCACAAATGAAAAGAGCACCGCCATCACCCAAAAAGAGGGAAAATGAACGGGGATGTCTTTGACCCACTTGCTGTACCAGCTCGCCGCGCCGGCAATAAAAAAGATCAGCACAATGACGAGATGATCATTGAGCATATATTTCATATACATTCTGGTTTCCTTTATATGCTCTTCAAGCCGGGACTGCCAAATAGTAGACATATTATTCATGGCCGGCGTCTTCCTTCGTCAGTTCAATATACAAGTCATCTAGAGCTGCGTCTTTCATGCCGAACTGCTCTCTCAGTTCTTCCAGTGTGCCGCTTGCCCGCACTTCGCCGTTATGTAAAATAATGAAAGCGTCACAGTAGCGCTCTGCCGTAGCCAGGATATGTGTTGACATCAGCACGCTTGATCCGGCTTTTTTCGCGGCGTCCATCCGCTCCAGCAATGCATTGATCGCAAGCGGGTCAAGGCCGAGAAACGGCTCGTCAATGATATAAAGCGAGGGCTCCGCGAGAAACGCGCACATGATCATGACCTTCTGCTTCATTCCTTTGGAAAAGTGAGCGGGAAACCATTTCAGCCTTTTTTCCATTCTGAATTCTTTCAAAAGCGGAGGAAGCCTTTTTTCAAGCGTTTCTTTGGAAAGGCCGTACGCCATGGCCGTCAGCTCCAGATGCTCTTTGAGCGTCAGTTCTTCATACAGCACCGGCGTTTCGGGGATGTACGTAAATTGCGAGCGGTAGCTTTCCTTATCCTCCGAAAACGTCTTGCCGTTCAGCTCGATCGAGCCTTTATGCGGGTCCATTAATCCGATAATATGCCGGATCGTCGTGCTTTTGCCCGCGCCGTTTAATCCGATGAGTCCGACAATCTGGTTCGGCTCAAGGGTGAATGAAACATTTTTTAAGACCGGGTTTCTCGTATAACCGCCGGTTAAGTCTTTTACCGATAGCAGAGACATAATTTCTCCCCTTCTGATTCGTTTTTCTTCATAGTACCAAAAATAAAGTCTGATTTGAAACGATTCCCTTTTTTTCTCACGTGAAAAGTGTGCATAGTTATCGTTTTGGCGGACATCATAATGTATGTAGAAGGAAACAGCTTTAATCAACTGAAAATGAGGTGTTTATAAAAGACGTCTTAGAACAGTTGGATGAAAATCAACATGTCCTGTGCTTACAATTTCTTCACACACTGCTTTGATGATGTTCTTCATTCATGATGAAATAATCAAATGAGGTGTTTGTCCCAGGAATGATTAAGCAGACCCATAAGTCTTCATTTTAAAAACAAATGAGGTGCTTACAAAAGGCATATTCAATTTTCTGTGATAAAGCTCGTACTTCTGCATCAGGGTGAACGCGCAGCCGTTCATCCTGTTTTTTGTTTTGGCCGTTTTTGTGGTACGATGAGAATATACATATATTTCTTTTCAGGGAGGAAAACTATCTATGCACAAAGCGGACGATTGTATTTTCTGCAAAATCATTGCCGGTGACATTCCGTCTTCAAAAGTATACGAAAATGAACACGTCGTGGCGTTTCTTGATATCAGCCAGGTCACAAAAGGCCATACGCTCGTGATTCCGAAAACACATATCGAAAACGTGTACGAGTTTACGCCTGAGCTTTCTAAAGAATATTTTGAAGCGGTGCCGAAAATCGCACGGGCCATCCGCGATGAATTCGAGCCGATCGGGCTGAATATTCTCAATAACAACGGTGAAAAAGCGGGCCAATCGGTGTTCCATTTTCACATGCATATCATTCCGCGTTACGGAAAAGGCGACGGTTTCGGGGCTGTCTGGAAGACCCACGCCGAAGACTATACGCCTGACGATCTTCAGGAGATCGCTTCAACCGTCAGAAAACGGCTTGCCTCATCTTAAAGATGAGGTTTTTTTGCGTCTGGAAACACAAAAAACATAAATTATATTTTTTTATATCAAAAAAATCAAAAAATTGTGATAGGATAATTGTATTATTTCTTACACTAAAGCGGAAAACAGGGAGAGATCGTAAACATGGAACGTACAACGAATTTCAATGCAGGACCCGCAGCCCTTCCACTGGATGTGCTGCAAAAAGCACAAAAAGAATTTGTCAACTTCAATGATACCGGCATGTCCGTCATGGAGCTGTCCCACCGGAGCAAAGAATATGACGCGGTGCACCAAAAAGCCAAAAGCCTTCTGAAAGAACTGATGGATATTCCCGACGATTATGATATTTTATTTCTTCAAGGCGGCGCAAGCCTTCAATTCTCCATGCTGCCGATGAACTTTTTAACACCGGAAAAAACGGCGCACTTCATCGTAACGGGCGCATGGTCTGAAAAAGCACTCGCCGAGGCGAAACTGTTCGGAAACACATCCGTCACGGCAACAAGCGCAGATTCAAACCACAACCACATACCGGAAGCGGACCTCTCAGGAATCAAAGACGGCGCCTACCTGCATATTACATCAAACAACACGATTTTCGGAACGCAGTGGAAAGAGTTCCCGAATTCACCGATCCCGCTCGTAGCCGACATGTCAAGCGACATCCTGAGCAGAAAAATTGATGTCAAAACGTTTGATGTCATCTATGGCGGAGCCCAAAAAAACCTCGGGCCGTCCGGCGTCACGGTCGTCATCATGAAAAAATCATGGCTTGAAAACGAAAACGCCAACGTCCCTAAAATTTTGAAATACTCCACTCACACAAAAGCCGATTCACTGTATAATACGCCGCCTACGTTTGCGATTTATATGCTGAGCCTCGTCCTTGAATGGCTGGCTGAAAACGGCGGTGTCGAAGCGGCTGAACGGCGCAATCAGGAAAAGGCCGACGTCCTGTACGGCACAATCGACGCAAGCGGCGGGTTTTACGCTGGGCATGCCGCAAAAGACAGCCGTTCTCACATGAACGTCACGTTCACCCTCCGCGACAGCAGTCTCACGAAAAAATTCGTTGAAGAAGCGAAAGCGGCTAAAATGACCGGACTCGGAGGCCACCGCTCAGTCGGAGGCTGCAGGGCGTCTATCTACAACGCCGTCAGCCTGGCTGATTGTGAAAAACTGGCTCAGTTTATGAGAAAGTTCCAGCAGGAAAACGAATAAATTTCTTCTAACATAACGGTTCCTTTGATATACTGTTTGCATATCAATTTTTCCGGCCATCGCAATAAATGACGAGCATATTATTGGATGGCGAAAAAGCTTAGCAGAGGAGAGCTTAGTATGAAAACAAAAGAATTAGTCATTATGGCCCTGTTTGCGGCAATCGGAGCGGTGCTTCATTCCATTATGCCGCCGGTATTATTCGGAATGAAACCCGATATGATGCTTGTGATGATGTTTATGGGTATTCTGTTATTCCCCCGTGTGCAGAACGTGCTGATGATTGGGATTGTAACGGGAATCATTTCCGCACTCACGACATCTTTTCCGGGCGGACAGCTTCCGAATATCATTGAAAAACCGGTAACGGCGTTTCTGTTTCTCGCGCTGGCGCTTTTAGTGAAGAAGAACGTGAAAACAGCGGCCGCCGCCGTCATTACGATAGCCGGCACCTTCATCTCCGGTTTGCTCTTTTTGGCGCTGGCCCTTCTGATTGTCGGCCTGCCGGGCGGATTCACCGCATTGGTGCTCGCGGTCGTCCTTCCGGCGGCTGCGCTGAATACGATCGCCATTATCATTATGCATCCGATTGTGCAGACGATCTTAAAACGGTCCAATATGATTGAAACGGTGAAATAACCGCATACCGAAACCTCTTCCGGCCGGAAGAGGTTTTTTAATGTGTTTCAGCATGTTTTATACGAGAAGTTTTGTGAAAAAGATAAGGAACAATGCGAGGGCGGTTCCTGCTGAGCAGACAATGGCCTTTTGGCGGACGACCCGCTTCGGCGGATAAGAAGCAGCCTGGCCGAGCAGTTTCAGGTAATAAACGGCGCCCGCCGCAAAGACAAGAGCCATACAAGATAAAACAATCATAAAGACAGACAACCTTCTCCCTCCTTTTCCCTTAAAAAATATGCTAAAATAAAGCAAGCTATGTATAGAAGTTTATTCTTCTGAACAAAAATGATAAAAGTTATGAGAAAAAAAACGGGGTGATTTCAAATGGCTGACGGACGTTCCCTTTTAACAGGCCTTTTCGTAGGCGGATTGATCGGAGGCGCAGCGGTGTTACTCTCGGCTCCTTCATCCGGAAAAGAGCTGCGGGGCAAAATCAAAGCGAATTGCAATTCAATTGAGGACACAATCAAACGGTTAAAAAAAGACGGAATGGCGCTTAAGGACCAGCTTGTCCAAACGGCGAAAGAAAGCGCAGAAGTCATTAAAGACGTAGGCGGAGAGCTTCAGACCAGCATTAAAAGGTGGCAGGAGGAAATCAAGCCGCACCAGCAGGATCTCCAAAAGGAAATCGCTGATATCGAAGAGAAAATCAGACAGCTGGAGAAAACCTTACAAAACTAATATCCTATACAACCAAAAAAAGTGCGGACATATTGCGTTCCGCACTTTTTTTTGCGGTTTAAAGCCTTTCCCAGCAACGGATGAAGAATTTATTATAAAATTCTTAAATTTTCATCTTTATTAATCTTTATTTTATTGGCATAATAGAGGAAAAGAAAATGTGAAGCAGGTGATCTGTATTGAATCGTGTTGAACCGCCTTACGATCTAAAAGAAGCTTTAATCTATACCCAAAAAATGGCGCAGCTGTCCAAAGCGCTCTGGAAATCTATCGAGAAAGACTGGCAGAATTGGCTGAAGCCGTACGATCTTAATATTAATGAGCATCATATATTATGGATTGCCTATCAGCTTAAAGGAGCTTCTATTTCAGAAATCGCCAAATTCGGCGTTATGCACGTATCAACTGCATTTAACTTTTCAAAAAAGCTTGAAGAACGGGGATATCTGAAATTTTCCAAGCGGCTGAATGATAAACGGAACACGTACATTCAGTTAACAGAAGAAGGGGAAAATGTATTCGAAAGCCTGCTTGAGGAGTTTGATCCGTCGAGAAACGCTGTGTTTAAAGGCTCACAGCCGATCTACCACTTATTCGGGAAGTTTCCTGAGGTTGAAGAATTAACCTGTGTCATCCGCCACATTTACGGAGAAGATTTTATGGAGATATTCGAGAAATCATTGACAAACATAAACAATGATTTTGATAGTGAAGACGGAAGGCTGAAGAAAAAAGCAGACGAATCGGCTGCCCATGAAACGGCTGAAGAGCTGGAACCGATCAACAGTTAATCAAAGTGCTTCATAATCTCAATAAATTCTTCCATCAGCGCTGTATAAAGCCCCTGCTCATACAGAGCAAAAATCGTTTCATGAACATCTAATTTTTCGTTCAGCTGTCCCGCAAAAAGCGCAAGGAGCTTGTCAAACGTCACAAAGCCTTGCGCTTTTTGCGACTCCAGCTCGTCCTCCAATTCGCGGCAGATCCGCCCGACCTCTTCTCCTTCTTCTTCGGTCAGCCCTTTTTCAATCATCATCGCATAAAAAGGGTACTTATCCATATCCACCGTTTTCACCAGCAATTGTATGTAATATTCTAAACGCCCGATACGCTGATCCATTGAATCCATCCGTTTCACTTCTTTCTATCTTTAATCTTATTTTAGCTGATAATGAATGGAGAAGAAAGGTTAAACCGTACATTTCCATGTTTCATCGAGCTCTTCTGTTCTTCTCTTTCCAGGTTTATTTTTTTCTTTAAAAAAGGATTGATTTTTTCTCCTGAAGAGAGTAAATTATTTTGAGATTGTATTCCATCTTTGTACGGAAGGATGACTCTGATGAATTGCTGGAAAACCATTAATCTGATCAAAGATTATGGTGCGGTTCGTTTATTATTGACTGCTGTAGGTTTTATGATCCTGTTTTTTATATGCAACTTCTTGGCATTCGGGCTGCTGCGTCCGAATATCAGTTTAAGTGACGGGCACGTGTTTGCTTTTTGTGTTCTGCTCGTTGTTACTTTATTTGTACATAAAGTCATACATGTCCTGCCGATGATCTGTAAAAAAAGAAAAAAGGAAATGAAAATGTACTTCTTGCGGATGCCGACATGGAAAGGCATACCGAAAACAACGATGCTGATTTCAACGATCAGCCCGTTTTTATTCATTACGCCGTTATTGTTTTATGCCGGACTGGCATTTCCGAGACACGCTCATTACTTTTATATGATTTCGAGTATTCATGCGGGGTATTGCCTGCCTGATCTTCTGTTTGCGCTCCATCTGGTCAAAGCGCCCAAATCATGTCTGATTGACCAGGAATCCGACGGTTTTGATATTTTAGTAAAAAAAGTGCCGGAGTCTTGATGTCCCGCTGATTTTTCAGGTTACATTCTATCTTTTTTAATAAATATTTGGTAATGTAATATGGGAGCAGTTCAGAGAGAGGGGGAATCTCCCATCATTTTATTCTATTTTATCGTGGCTGCCCTGTTTATTCTTTATTTCATAAACAGGCTCACAAATACATTATGCCTTGTCAGAGAGATTCCTGAAGACCGGCAGGATAAGGTATTCCGTTTTATTAATGTATCTATTTTAATTTTACTGATCTCTTCATTCGTCGAGATCTCCTTTACTGTGTAAACAGGCAAAAAATATGGCTGACGGAGGTCTGACCCCCGACAGCCATATTTTTTTCTTAATAAAGCCAAGAAGCGCCGATGATGATCAATAAGATGAACAGAACAACCAATAATGCAAAACCGCCTGCAAATACTTCACCCATCTCCAAAAGCACCTCCTACAAAACGTTTTATTTTTCCAATTACATCATATGCAATTTACTTCTGAAACGATTAGGCGCCCGGGTAAGAAAACGGACCGCTTTTGGAAAAAGCGATCCGTTTCGCTTAACAAATGTAAGCTGCACCTACGATGATAAGCAATATGAACAGTACTACGAGCAGTGCGAAACCGTTTGAATATCCTCCGCCCATGGTTCATTACCTCCTTTTCATGATCAATATATTTGTATGTATCAGGAAAAAGTTTGACTAGACGAATGCCCTTTATTTAAAATCTTTTTACAGAAAGCCACAATATGTTATGATACGCATATGCAATTTAATTTGGATGATTAGGAGTGTTTAATGGAATGAAGAAAATCGCGATAGCAGCTATTACGGCAACGAGCGTCCTGGCTCTCAGCGCTTGCAGCAGCGGCGACAACGACGTGATTGCCAAGACGGATGCCGGAAATGTAACAAAAGGCGAGCTCTACACGAACATGAAAAAAACCGCGGGCGCAAGTGTGCTGACACAGCTCGTACAAGAAAAAGTATTAGCAAAAAAATACAAAGTATCGGATAAAGAAATCGATAACAAGCTGAAAGAGTACAAAACGCAGCTCGGCGATCAGTACAGCGCCCTTAAACAGCAGTACGGCGAAGATTACCTGAAAGATCAGGTGAAGTACGAACTGCTTGCGCAAAAAGCGGCGAAAGACAACATCAAAGTGACTGACTCCGATACGAAAGAATATTACGACGGCTTAAAAGGTAAAATCCGCGCGAGCCACATCCTTGTCGCTGACAAAAAGACAGCTGACGAAGTGGAGAAAAAGCTGAAAAAAGGCGAGAAGTTTGAAACGCTTGCGAAAGAATATTCAACTGACAGCTCAAAAGACAACGGCGGCGACCTTGGCTGGTTCGATAAAAAGTCAATGGATGAAACATTCAGCAAAGCTGCATTCGGCCTGAAAGTCGGACAAGTCAGCGATCCGGTCAAAACCAAATTCGGTTATCATATCATCAAAAAGACAGAAGAACGCGGCAAATATGATGACATGAAAAAAGAACTGAAAGAAGAAGTTCTTAAGCAGAAATTAAACGACAACTCAGCTGTACAGGCGGCAATTCAAAAAGTCATGAAAAAAGCTGACGTAAAAGTTGAAGACAAGGACTTAAAAGACACGTTTAACACTTCAACATCATCATCTTCTCAATCTAAATAAAAAAACTGTGCGGGCTCTCGGCGAGCCGCACAGTTTTTTTATGCGATGGAATGATTGGAGTTTTCTTCCGCATCCCCGTTTTCACTTGCGGGCGCCGCCATACGGCGCTCGCGTTCCTGTTCCATCCGTTCAATATACACCCTTCC
Source organism: Bacillus sp. KS1 (assembly GCF_020075515.1). Classification (NCBI taxonomy): domain Bacteria; kingdom Bacillati; phylum Bacillota; class Bacilli; order Caryophanales; family Bacillaceae; genus Bacillus; species Bacillus sp. KS1. The sequence goes on from NZ_JACAWW010000017.1 coordinate 231,907, forward strand.
TTCTTTTTCAATAAACGACTGGTCAAGCTTTTCCTCTTCTTTAGCTGTTGTGAAAAGCTTATAAGCGCTGAAAATAATTCCGATAATGCAAAGGTATACCCACCAAGGAAAAAATAGCACGTCGGTTTCCTCCCTTTTTCACCCAGAGTCTTTATTCTAAGCTATGCTTGATAAAGACAAGTTATGAGAGCTGAACGTAAAAAAGACCGATCATAGAGAATCGGCCTTTTTATCTTATTGATGGAAAGTCGGTTTGTAGAAAGAACGGTTTTCAAGCGCAAATACACGCTCTGTGTATTCGCCCGGCTTCACCCGTTCCAGCGCTCTGTCCATCATGATCATTTTTGCATCCAGATTGTCAATGTAGTGCAGAATTTCCGCTTCTTTCACCATCGGCGGTTTCGGGCTTCCCCATTCCGCTTTTCCGTGATGGCTTAAAATCAAATGCTTCAGAATCAGCACTTCTTCAGCGTCAATCTGAAGCTCTTCGGCTGCTTTTGAAAGCTCTGTCACCATGATCGAAATGTGCCCGAGCAGATTCCCTTCCACGGTGTACGTCGTGGAGACGGGGCCTGAAAGCTCTTTTACTTTGCCGAGATCATGCAGAATGACTCCGGCATACAGTAAATCCCGGTCAAGAGACGGATACAGATCGGCAATCGCTTTTGCCAGGTTCAGCATGGACACTACATGATACGCGAGCCCGGAGACGAACTCATGGTGGTTTTTAGCCGCAGCCGGGTAATCCATAAACTCAGCCGCATATTTTTTGACCAGATGTCTTGTGATCCGCTGGATGTTTGGGTTTTTCATTTCAAAAATGTATTGAGTGACGGTTTCCATCATTTCATTTTTCGGAATCGGCGCCGTTTCCAGAAAATCATCAATGCTGACATTTTCGTTCTCGCCGGCCGGCCGGATGTTTCTCAGCTTAAGCTGGTTTCGTCCGCGATAGTGATGGACATCTCCGATCACCTTCACAATCGTCTGCGCCGCGTATGTTACTTCATCAGTCGGCTTGGCATCCCACAGCTTCGCTTCGATATCTCCCGATTGGTCCTGCAGCATTAACGTCAGGAATGGTTTTCCGTTGCTTGCGATTCCCTTAGTCGAAGATTTAATCAGAAAGTATTGATCGACCTGCTCGCCGACCTCGTGCAGCATAATACCTTTTGCCATTCTATTAAAAGCTCCCTCCATATCTTACATAATACCAGTATAGCACATACCTCTTTTTTGAAAATAAACTCTTTTATGACAGGAGCCGCATGACTTGTCCGCTGTGAAAAGACCGGCTGACATGCTCATGGCAGGTGAAATAAAGTATCTGCCGCCCGCCTTCTGAAAGCTGATTCAGCACATCAAACAGCCGCTGCAGCCGCTGCCTGTCAAAATGGACAAAACTGTCATCAAGTAAAAACGGCAGTGATACCGCAGATTCCCTCTCTGACGCAAGGGCAAAACGAATCGCCGCATAAAGCTGCTCGCATGCCGCCTGTGAGAGTTCGCCTGCAGAAAACACCGTTCCGTCTTTCCGCATGACCATAATGGAATCATCAGCCTCGGAGAAATACAATTTGTGATAGCGTCCGTCCGTAAGCGGTCCGTATAATGCGCCGGCGGTTTCTAACAGACGGGGAAGCGTCACTTTTTTATGCCGCTCCATTTTTTCCCTTATAATGTGTCTGACCGTCTGTAATGCGGCCCACTCTTTAGCGGTTTTTTTCACGCGCTCCTTCTGCATTTCTGTCTGCTGTTTTAAATCGGATACAAGCCCCGAGGACTCCAGCTGCTCTTGCTTCACCGTTAATAAAGCGGTTTGCTCACGGAGCTGCGCGCTTTTTTCCTCAAGCGTTTTTTTCTCTGTTTCCTTCTGAACGACTGTATGTTCAAGTTCGGACACTGTGCGGCTCATGTACGGCTCCAGCTGTTTTCCGCCTATGCCGGACAAGTGCGTTTTGATTTCGCGCAGCTGCCGCTCTGTTTCCCGGCGGCTTTCATTCAGCCTGGCGAGTTCACAAAAGTGTTCGCGGTTTTTTGCGCCTGCCGCCATGAAAAGCTGTTTGACCTGCTGTTCGTAGTAATGAACTTCTTCGTTTAATTCACGCATTTGCTCTTGTGCATGCAGCAGATCCGTTTCGAGCGCCTGTTTTCGTTTTGCTTCCTCACGGGCCCGTTCCGCCTGAGCCAGCAAAACGTGCAGTCTTTCTTTTACGGACAGCTCCCTTCCGTCTGAAGGACTCAGCTTTTTGACCCGGTCCTCAAATGCTCTTTGCAGCTTTTGCAGCCTGCCCGCTTCAATGGTCAGCTCATGCTTGTTAAGGATTTCTTTTTTGACATCTTTCATCACATGATATGCGTCAAGAAGATGGGAAGGACTTCCTGAAAACCCCAGTTCATTCATAAAAAGTTCCGCCTGTTTTTCATACGGCGCCATTTCGGCCTCCCATTCTTCATATTGGCGGATGACTCTTTCATATGCCGCTTCTTTCTGTTCAAGCACGGCTTGATCCGCAATCAGCTGCTGCCGGTGCCGGCCGTCACGCCAAAGCTCTTCCTGCAGAAGATCAGCCGCTTCTTTGGAGATCGTGGGCTTCTTTTTCTTGTGTCCGGGCCTTCCTCTTTCTGACGGCAGCGGTTTTTGCATGCCTGACAGCATATACAGCAGCAGAGCACCGGTAAAAAGGGCGGCGGGCAGCCATTCCTTTAACATAGCGAAAATCGCAATGAACAGAATGCCCGCACAGAGAAAGAGCTTTTTTTGTTTGGCGCGCTGTTTTTCCAGATGCTGTACATGTGCCTGCCATTCGTTTCCTTCTGTATCAGCCGTTTGCTTATATGCTTGTAAAGCGGCTTCTTTTTCTTTCCTGACAGCGGGGTCCAAAATGTTTTCCGCCGTCACGGCATGTTTTCGTTCGGCTTCTTCCAGCTCCAGCCGCGCTTGTTCGAAAATCGCATCAAGCTGTGTCTTTCTTTCTCTAGCCTGTCCGGCGCTCTGCACAGCTTCCTGCAGCCGCCATTCATATTCATAATCGGTGTTCAGTGAAAGAATGCCGTCCTCCTCATGTCTTCCGAGCTGCTGCAATCCTGACGAAACGCGGGCAGATGTCTGCCGGATCTGTGATTGGATGGCGGCAAGCTGTTCGCCGCGCGATTCGTACATATGCTGCTCGCCGGAAAGCTCCTGCAGCTGCCGCTCTTTTTGCAGCAAGTCCTCATTTGGAGCGAGCAGATCAGCCTGCCGCCTGAGTTCAGCCGCTTTTGCCCGAAGCCCCTCAAGACGGGCCGCTTTCGGATGGAGATGCGATTCGTATTTTTCAAGCTGATGCATTCCGTCCTTCGGGAATTGCTTCAATGCTTCCGGATAAGAAGAAAGTTCGCTTTCCAAGGCTGTTTTTTTGTCTGCGAGCGGCTTTGCTTCTATCGCCGATTTTAATGTTTTGATTTCTTCAGTTATGTCTTTCAATCGTGCTTCGGCATCCTGCAAACGGCCGCCGGCGCTTTTTTTCTCTTCCAGAAGGCTGTGATAGCCCGCTTCCGCAGCTTCCGCCTGTTTCAGCTGGGCGCTGAGCCGCTTTAATGTATCCAACTCCTGATTTAAGCGGGGGTTCCGCCCGTTCGGCTTATACATCCTGTCAAGTTCTTTTGCCAGTCGCCCGTCAAGCTTTGCTGCCGCTTCCGACCCGAATAAGCTCGAATACAGGAGAAACTCGCCGATTTTGTCCCGGTTAAAAGCTTGAATCTCTTGCAGTCCGAATACATCAAACGAATAGATCGCTTCGTACAGCGCCCGGTCTGTATCGGAGAGAAGCTGTTTGAGCCATTCTCCGTCCTTGATTTCGCCTGAAGCCGTATACACTCTGACTTTTTCGGCGGCGCCTTTTGTCCGTTCGATTTTGACAGCACCGTGATCGCCATGCTTCAATTCCACAGTGCCGCCGTAAACCCCGCCGTTTTTCGGTTCGTATTTTTTTGATTTCGGAAAACCGAACAGCACGCTTTTGATGAAGGACATCAATGTCGTTTTACCCGCTTCATTTAATCCGTAGATCACTTGCACGGGAGAATCTGACAGCTGAAAACTTCGGTCAGAAAATTTTCCATATTGGTAAATATGCATCGCCGTTATTTTCATCGCTGAAGCTCCTTCATTTGGCGTCTTAAAACGGCTTGAGCCTGCCGCTTAATATCCAGTATCTCTTCATCTGTAAATGAAGCCATCTGACGCCGGTATACGGGATGACGCTCCAGGGCTTCAAATACACCGCTCATGTCCGCGCATTGTTCTATGTCCTGAAGCAGCCCTTTAAAAAACGGATCGGGCGGCACGCTGTCTGTTTCGTCCGTCCGATCCTCAAGCGCAAGCGGCCAGACGAAACATTCCTCTTCGGCCTCTTCCTCCTGTAAAGCGGAAAGAAGCTCCTCCGCGATGCCTGCGGGCGCCTCCGTCCAAAAGCGGGGCGCTGCGCCGCGAAGCACCAGCCTGACACATGCCGGGCGGCCCGCCGCGCGCAAGCCGGAGAATGTATCTGATGCGGTTTTCAGAAGTGAAGTCATATGTTCAGCTCCGGAGATATCAAGATCAATTTCCTCCCATAACACATCATGCGCTTCTTTGAATTCCCAAGACATCTCACCGTTTGCCGCCCGGACGAGATAATATCCCTTAGGTCCGGTTTCTTTTAAATGCCGGGCTTGAATATTCCCGGGGTAAATGGCGGCGGGATGCTGGGCGGACAGAACCTGCCGTTTATGAATGTGTCCGAGCGCCCAGTAATCCATGCCGCTTTTTTCAAGGTCTTCTTTCGTAAACGGGCAGTACGGGTCATGCCCTTCCGCTCCTGATAACATGCCGTGGAGCATGCCGATATGATAAGGCGCGCCGGTCATTTTCCGGTAACGGGCCGCCTGATTGACCGTTACGCTTCTTTCCTGATAGCTGCATCCGTATATGCTTGCCGCAAGCTCTCCGTTTTTAAAGAAAGATTTTTCCTCCGGTGTATCCGAGGTGAAGATATGTACATTTTCCGGCCATTCAATCGGCGTCCACTTACCGCCCAAATGATCATGGTTGCCGAATATGACGAACACTTGGATATCCTCTTCCTGTAATCTCGCAAACTGTTTTCTCAAAAACAGCTGGGCTTTTAAACTTCTGTTGGCTTCGTCAAACAGATCCCCAGAAAGCAGCACGAAATCTGCCTGCTCCCGGAGTGCCCCGTCCGTCAGTCGGCGGACGCTGTGAAATGTGCTTTCTTTAATACGCGCATATACCGGTTCAGGCAGATTCGAAATGCCGTAAAACGGGCTGTCCAGATGCAGGTCAGCGGCATGAATAAACGTCAGATCGGCCATCTCGCCCTCCCCTTTCTGCAAATTGAATTACCCTTATTTTAGCACCGTTTTTATACGAATGCACGTTCTGCAAAATAAAAAAACAGCCCGGCTGTTCCGGGCTGTTTCACTTATTTCTTGGAGATGCGCAGCGCTTGTTTGATCGCTTTGAATCCGCTGGCGTTTCCGTAAATCAAAACGCCGCCTTTGTAAATTTTCGCGCCGACCGCTGCAAAGATCACGATAGTGAGCAGTGTCAGGGCGATTCCGGCCGCAGCCTGCCAAAACGGGATATCGAGCATCCCGACGCGTAAAAACATAATCATCGGCGTGAAAAACGGAATGTAAGATGTAACGGTAATAAAACCGGCGTCAGGATTGCCGATGCCGAACATGGCGATCATAAAACCTGCCACGACTAAAAAAACCATCGGCTGAATCGTCTGCTGTACGTCCTCTATCCGGCTGACAACACTGCCTAGAAACGCGGCAAGCGTCGCGTAAAGAAAATAGCCGAGCAAATAGAAAATGACGGCATAGACTATCGTCGAGACGGGAACATCCGTAAAATTGAGAAATGCACTGATCGGCGACGACGCATCATTTTGAGGGTTCAGCTTCAGTGAGAGATAACCCGCTGCAATCAGCACCGCAAACTGTGTGATCCCCACGAGCGCGATACCGAACAGTTTGGCAAACATCTGCTGAATCGGCGGCATGCTTGAAATTAAAATTTCCATGACGCGGGACGATTTTTCCGTCGCCACTTCCATCGCAATCATGCTTGCGTACATGATAACTGAGAAGTAGATGACAAACAGCATGATGTATACAAGCCCCATTACCTGACCGAGCTCTTCCTCAGACTTCGCCCCTTTTTCCAGCGCGTCTTTGCTGACTTCCGGCGGAGTGTAGAGGCTGCTGACTTTTTCTGCCGAAATGCCGAGCTTGGCGGTTTCGACAGCGGTTTTTGTCTGGGTTAAAGCCTGCTTGAGCAGTTTATACGCTGATTCATCGGAAATGGTCAGCGCCTTGTATGCTCCTGTTATCGTTCCTTTTTGATCTTGTCTGATGATAAACAGTCCGTCCCATTCACCGTCTTTGACACGCTTTACGGCATCTTTTTCGGACTCCTTCGTCTCCATTGCCTGCAGATCATTGTCTGTATCCGCCGCTTTAAGCTGTTTTGCAAACGCCGGGTACAGCCCGCCCGTTTCATCAATCACCGCGATTTGCTGCTTGCCGTCATCCGATTGAAACACGGATATAATCGACTGCAGGTTGGTCACCGCTAATACTAATAAAACGGTAATGGCGGTCGAAATAATGAATGACTTTGTCGTGATTTTGTTTTTATATGTATGAAACAGCATAATCCAAAATTTACTCATAAACGGCCCCCACCTTTTCTATAAAAATATCATGCAGTGACGGCTCTTCCAATTCGAACTTCCGTATAAAACCTTTCCCTTGCAGCGCCCGGAAAATATCCTGAGAAACCGGTTCATTCGCGACCTGCAGTCTGATCCCGTCATTTGTTTCCTTCCATTTCACGACGCCTTCATGCGTTTTTAAAAAGCTGAGGTCATCATCTGAATGAACGGTGACATTTTTTTTGCCGAAAGACCGCTTAATGTCTTTCAGATTGCCTTGAACGACGGGTTTTCCCTTCTGGAGAATGCATAAATTCTCGCAAAGCTCTTCCACATGCTCCATTCGGTGGCTTGAAAAAACGATGGAAACGCCGCTGTTTTTCAAAGAAATGACCGCTTCTTTCAGCAGCTCGACATTCACCGGATCAAGACCGCTGAAAGGTTCATCGAGAATCAGCAGTTCAGGCTTATGCAGGACGGCCGAAATGAACTGGATTTTCTGCTGGTTTCCTTTCGACAGCTCTTCGACTTTCTTATTCTTGTAATCTGTAATGCCGAACCGCTCGAGCCATGTCATGAGCTCTTTTTCCGCCTCTTTTTTGCCCATTCCTTTTAATCTCGCCAGATAGACAAGCTGGTCACTCACCTTCACTTTCGGGTACAGCCCCCGCTCTTCCGGGAGATAGCCGATTTTTTCACTGATGGAATAATTGACCGGCTGCCCTTTCCAGGTGATATGCCCGTCAGTCAGGCTTAAAAGACCTAAAATCATCCGAAAGGTCGTCGTTTTTCCCGCGCCGTTTGCGCCGAGCAGCCCGAACATTTCTCTTTCAGGTATTTGCAGGTTCAAATTGTCAACAGCGGTAAAGCTGCCGAATGTTTTCGTTACGTTTTCAATTGTAAGCACGAATCCAACTCCTTCCTTGACCCATTATATACTAATAATGGGTAAAAATTAATGGAGGATTTTAAATTCTTTATCAGAATATCATTCTATAAAGGGGGTGACATGATGGGACAATATGTATTGACCGCATTCCATGCGTCGGGAGAAACGCTGCTGAATGAACGGATCGAAGCGGATAATGAGGCGGAGGCGAAGGCCGCCGGAGAGGCTTTATTAAAGGAAAAAAAGCTTGAGAACAGTACTCATCGCTTGGTAAATGAAGCCGGAAAGCTGATTTTATTCCACAGATAACAGAAGCTTTCCGGCTTCTGTATTTTACCGGTTAAATTGCGGCGTCCGTTTTTCTAAAAAGGCGCGGATGCCCTCTTTATGATCATCCGTTTTTCTCATATTTTCCTGGGCCTTTCGTTCAAGAGACAAAACGTCTTTTAACCGGCTGATATGGAGGCTCTGATAAATAGCCTTCGTTTCAATCATCGCTGACAGCGGCGCATGCAGCAATCGGTCGATATACGGTTGTGCCCCCTCCGCAGGACCGCCGCTGAACAGCCCGTCGGCCAGCTTGAGCCGCACCGCTTTTTCAGCCGGCAATTTTTCACCGCTCCAAATCAGTTTTTTCGCTTCGACCTCACCGACGCGTCTCATTAATAAATAATGGCCTCCTCCGTCGGGAACCAATCCGATGCCGATGAAATTCATCGCGAGGCGGGCGTTTTCTTCGGCGAGCACCACATCGGCGCACAGCGCGAAACTCAGCCCGAGCCCCGCCGCGGCTCCGTGGATGGCGGCAATCACAATTTTTTTCATATCATAGAGGGTCAGCGTAATGGATTCGATCATTTTCATGAGCCGTTCATATTCTCCTGAATCATGATCCGACGTCATCATCTGAATATCACCGCCCGCGGAAAATCCCCGGCCTTCCCCCCGTAAAAGGACGATAAGCGCCTCACTGTCGGCTGCCATCACGCATGCATTTTCCAATTCCCGGAGCATTTGTTCATTCAGCGCGTTGTAACTGTCAGGCCGGTTCAGCACAATCTCTGCGATCTTTCCCTTTTCTTCATAACGAATATACTGCATGTTTACATCCCCCTTGAATCCGCTTACATATTTTGTTCAAATGATATATTCCTTTCCCCGAAGCGAAACTCCTTTATTTTTCAAGGTCAACAGATACCGAAAAATGCATATCATTTGAAACTGAACATACATTTTTATATAGTGAAATTGATATACAAAACAAAAGGGGGGAAAAACACCGATAATGAAATATGTGATACTCAGCTTGTTACTGAGCTTTTTTATGGTGCTGTTCCCCCCTTCGGATGTCGCTCTTCCTTCCCAATTGGTGACAGAAACAGACAGCCATGTACAAATTTCGGTTTATCCGCAGGAAACGGAATCGGCAAAGACGCCGGTTCAAACCAAAACCGCTCCGCAAGGCCTGTCAAAAGAATACGGTGCGTTATCCCGGATGATCTCCCTGTTATCTGTCAAACCTCTTGATCAATTCATTGATTCCACAATGGAAAGGACATGCGCCATTCCGATACAATACCAGTCAAATTACCTCCGGCATCAGACCATTTCTCATTGCCAATCTGTATTTACGGTGTAAAAACAGTATATTCCGGAGGGATTTTTTATGAATATTAAAGAAAACGATCTGCCTGGCATCGGGAAAAAATTCGAAATCGAAACGAGAAATCATGAAAAAATGACGATCATCATTCATGATGACGGCAGGCGGGAAATTTACAGATTCGATGACCGCGATCCTGATGAGCTTCTGGCAAGCATTTCACTTGATGATGCGGAAGCAAGACAGATTGCCGCGATTATCGGCGGGATGGTGTACAAACCGCAGGCGCTTGAATCGATTGAAATGGCGTTCAGCGATCTGATTATCGAATGGTTTAAAGTTGAAAAAGGGGCAAAAGCGGCAGGGCGTACGCTCGGCGAACTGGATGTGCGCCAAAACTATGACGTGACGGTTATCGCCATCATTAAGCATGACCAGAAAAAGTTTTTAAACCCGGGCGCTGATTCGCTCCTTGAAACAAACGATACACTCGTCCTCTCAGGTGAAAGAAAGCATCTGAAAAAACTGATCCAAGACTTCCTCTCCAGAGACGGAGTGTGATCTGTTTATGGACCATCTCGTATTTGAAGTCGGTACGGCATTAGTTCTTGTGGCCATTGCGAGTGTCATCGCCAATAAAATTAAATTCTCGATCATCCCCTTCCTGATCATTTTAGGAATGCTCGTCGGGCCGCACGCGCCCCAAGCGGGCATCATTGACCTGACGTTTATCGAAAGCCGGGAAGTGATTGAATTTTTCGGACGGATGGGCGTCCTGTTCCTCCTCTTTTACCTCGGGCTTGAATTCTCGGTCGGAAAATTAGTCAAATCCGGACGTTCAATCGCCGCCGGCGGAACGATTTATATTCTGATTAATTTCAGTTTAGGGCTGATCTACGGCTTTATTACGGGCTTTTCCTTTTTGGAAGTGCTTGTATTGGCGGGCGTCATCACGATATCATCAAGCGCCATTGTCGCAAAGGTGCTTGTCGACTTAAAGCGCACGGCCAATCCGGAAACGGAGCTGATTCTCGGCATCATTATGTTTGAGGATATCTTTCTGGCGGTTTACTTGTCCGTCGTCTCCGGGCTTGTTCTGGGAGACGCGACATCTGTCGGGGGCGCGCTGATGTCAATCGTGATCGCTTTCGGCTATATGCTGCTGTTTTTCATTGCCGCCCGGAAATTGCCGCCTCTGCTGAACAAGCTGCTTGATATCCGTTCAAACGAGGTATTTGTCATCGTCATTTTCGCCGCGCTCTTTTTCATTGCCGGCTTTTCCGAAACGATTCATGTCGCTGAAGCGATCGGCGCGCTCTTGCTCGGGCTCGTGTTTTCGGAGACGGCCCATTCTGACAGGATTGAGCATCTTGTCGTGCCGTTCCGTGACTTTTTCGGGGCCATGTTTTTCTTCAGCTTCGGCCTCAGCATTGATCCGTTTTCACTCGGAGATGCGGTATGGCTCGCCCTCGGCGCCGTTCTGCTGACGATTGCCGGAAACTTTATCGCCGGCATGATCGCCGGGCGCCGGGCGGGGCTTTCTCATAAAGCATCGTCCAATATCGGGCTGACCATTGTGTCCCGCGGCGAATTCTCCATTATCGTCGCAAATCTCGGCATCGCCGGCGGCCTGTCCGCTTCACTTAAACCTTTCGCCGCCTTATATGTTTTGATACTGGCCATCTTCGGCCCTTTGCTCACGAAAGAATCGAAGCGGATATATCTCCTGCTGAACAGCGTATTCAAATGGAAGACGCCTGAAAAGAAGCCGCAGAAATCATAAAAAAAAACTGACCTCTTCATAAGAGGTCAGTTTTTTTGAGCGGGAAGAAATTGCTGAAAAGCCGTTTTTTTATTAATGGAGAAATGCTCTTTTCCCAGAATGGTATTAATGATTTTTTGATTTCTGTAAACAGACAGCTTCAAATTCGTAGCGCCCGTTCCGTGAGCATGATCAAGATTCGTTAATGTGAAAAAATGATGCCGCCTGTCGTCCTTAAAGACAAGACGGGAATCTGCCGTCACTTTAAACCGTTTCTCATCCTCCCATTCGATATCAGGGGCAATTGCCGTAAACCATTCCGGAATATGAGGTTTAAAACCGGTCGCCAATATCACTTTTTCTGAATCGGCCGTAAAGGTTTCATCCATCTGCCATTGATGAAAGCTCAGTACGCAGCGCCCGTTTTGCTTTTCAATTTTTTCAAGCTCCGCCATCGGCTGAATATACACGTCAGGCGAACCTCCGCTGATCGATCTGTGATACAGGGCATCGTAAATGGCGGCAAGTGTGTCAGAATCAATGCCGTGGCGCAGTCCGTCCAGCTCAGGGAGTGTGTTCAGCCGTTCTTTAAAAGGCAGGCGGTTAAAATATTCCACATAATCAGGTGTAAACATTTCCTGCCCGAGCTTGGCGGTTTCCAATTCTCGAAATCCGGCGGAGCGTGTCACCCATTGCAGCCGGCTGCGGCGGTATTGTTCATCGTGCAATAAGTCAGAAAAGATCTCCGCGGCGCTCTGTCCGGAGCCGACCACTGTAATTGATTCGGCGCCGGCGAGCTCGTCTTTCCGAAACAAATATTCCGTGCTGACCATCGTGTCCTGACGCGCTTCGTCAGCAATCTCTGCGGGAATAAGCGGCTCAGACCCCGTCCCCATGACGAAATGCTTCGTTTGATAGACACTGATGCTTCCGTCCTCAATGTTCTTGACGCTGACGTCATAATGGTCGCCGGCATTTTTCACACCGATTACCTCTGAGCCGAAACGGCATGATTTGATTTCTGAAGCCGCCCAGCTCAAATAGTCGTTAAATTCCCGTCTCGGAATATCAAATTCATTAAACGTATAAAACCGGTACAGCCGGTCATGTTCATGGAGAAAGTTTAAAAACGTGTAGCGGCTTTTCGGATCGGCGAGCGTGACCAGGTCCGCCAGAAACGCCACCTGTAAATCCGTCCCTTTAATTAATAGACCGGGATGCCACGCAAATTCTTTCTTTTTATCGAAAAAAAGAGCGTCTGTTCCGGGTATATCCTCTAACAATGCGGCAAGCCCTAAATTAAACGGCCCGATTCCCGCTCCTATGACATCATACATATTATGCACCTCTTACGAATAACAGTCTGATGGTCTTTTCCCGTTTTTGCAGATGGTTAAACATAAAAAAACGGCACGCTGATTCCGTGCCGTTTTTGATATTATAATGCAGATTTGACGAACATCTCATCTAAGTATTTGATTTTCTCTTCTGTATAATGCTCGAATCGGTCATTATATGATTTCGGATCTTTCGGATTGGCGAAGTGCGTGATTTTTCCGGTTTCCGGATGAATGAATTTGCTTGCCGCGCCGCAGCCGATACCGATAATCGTCTGCACTTCTTCCATAATCATAATGTTGTAGATGCTTTCCTGACCAGGGAAGGAGTAGCCGACATTTTCAAGGTTTCCGAGAATGTTTTTCTGCCGGTACAAGTAGTATGGCGTATAGCCGTGCTCTTTTGTCCAGCGGACGGCGTCATCCATCATGCGGGACACTTCCTGTCTGTCGGCAACTTTATACTTATGCTTGTTTCTCGTCATTTCTGACGCCCGTTTAAAAGAAAGCGTATGAACGGTCAAAGATTCAGGCATCAGCTTTTCCGTTTCCTCAAGACTGTGCCTGAACTCAGCCGTCCCTTCTCCCGGCAGGCCGATGATCAGGTCCATGTTGATGTTATTCATGCCGTGTTTGCGGGAAAGATGATATTTTTCGATGGTTTCTTCAACTGTATGGTGTCTGCCGATGGCCTTAAGCGTTTCGTTTTCATAAGATTGCGGGTTGATGCTGATTCTGTCAATCTTATACTTATTTAAAACGGCCAGCTTTTCCTCCGTAATCGTGTCGGGACGGCCCGCTTCAACGGTAATCTCCCTGATATTCGCGACATCCGGGAAAGAGCGGACCATTTCTTCATATAAAAGATCCATTTCTTCAGCGGTAATGCTTGTCGGCGTGCCGCCGCCGAAATAAATGGTCGTCACTTTGATATCATGCCGCTTCAGCCATTCTCCGATTTTCTGCATTTCATAGTGAAGCCCCCATAAAAAGGAGCCGACTCTTCCCGCCTGTCCTTGAATGGCATAAGCCGGAAACGTACAGTAGGCGCATTTCGTCGGGCAGAACGGGATGCCGATATATATGCTGACTTCATCTTTGACGCGGTACAGATCGGGAACCGCAGCGAGCTGGCGGTCGACGATCTCCTGCATCAGATTGATTTTTTCATCATGGATCAGATAATCTTTTTTCAGATCGGCGTGCGCCTCTTCTTTTGTAAGGCCGCTCTGCAGCTTTTTATGAAGAAGTTTAGTAGGCCTGATGCCGGTTAAGATGCCCCATTTTTGTGTCATGCCCGTATGCGATTGAAGAAGATTTAAGTAGACGTACGACAGCGTGTTTTTCACCTGTTTAAATACTTCTTTTTCGCTCCATCCGGCAAGAAGCGGTTTCGTATGATGTTCCTTTTCGCCGGTTCCTTTGATTTCTCCGGATACCGACACGCTGTCTGCATCTTGAGAAATGGCAAGTGAGATAACGAGATCAGAGGGTTCCTCCGTTTCGCCGTACGCAAGAACACACTCTTCAAAAAACAAATTCGCGATGTTTTGCAGCGGACGATGCAGCCTGTCATCCGTGATGCCGTCTATTTTTATTTGCAATGTGATCACCTTATTTTTCAGATTCAAAACTTTCTTTAGTGTACAGAAAGAACAGGCTAAAATCAATCCGCGAAAAAGCCGCAGACCGGCGGTTCGCGTCTGCGGCTCTTGATTACGGCCGTTTCATATGGAACTTATCGAGAAAGCCTTTGCGGTGCTGCATGCGGAAATATTCCTTAATCATATAGGCGACTCCCTGTTCATCATTTGACCTTGTCACCCAGTCCGCTTTTCTTTTTAATTCATTTGAGGCATTCCCCATCGCGACGCCGAGACCGGCCAGCTCGATCATCGGCAGATCATCTTCCTGATGGCCGATAGCCACAACCTCTTCCATTGAAAGCCCGAGATCAGCGGCGACCATCGAAAGTCCGCTTTCTTTTGAAACCCCTTTAGGCACGATGTTCAGTTTTTCTCCGTTGACGCGGATCACATCGACGGCCGGGAATGCTTTCATTATCGTATCCGTTATATCAGCCTGCAGGCCATCTTCGGCATGCACTTCAATGACGGGCGCTGAAACCGGCTCATCAAGGAGCAGGTCACTTAATGATTCGACAAACTGCACCGGATAAAAAATCGGGTCAGACGGATGAATCATCGTTTTCCCGACCAGATTGGAGTTCACTTTCTTCTTGTTTCCGATCGAATATTTTTCGTGAAGAAGCCGGATATTGCATGGATAGCTTTCCAGCACCTGAACAATATTAAACGTGTGATCTTCTGATATTTTCTTTTCAAAAAACGGCTCATCTATTTTTTCAGAAATGTATGCGCCGCTGTGGGTAATCAATTTCGCATTCAGCTTTAATATTTTCGCCACTTTTTGAGCGGAGCGAAAATGGCGGTTTGTGACCAGTGTGACGTAAATTCCTTTTTTCTTGACGTATTCGATGGCATCCTTTGTCGTCTGATGAAGTTTGCCGTTGGAGCGAAGAAGCGCTCCGTCTATATTTAACGCCAGCATTTGTTTTGACACAGAGAAGTCCCCCTCCTTGATGACTGTACTTGTCATTAGGATATGACCCTGTCTCTTTGTTTAGAACAACCTTTTCTCCGCAGCAAAAAAGCCTGCCTCAAGCAGACTTTGAACTGTCGTTTTGTTGGGATACGATCGATTTGCTGCCTTCTCCCCAATGTGTATTTCTATTTACGAAATATATCAGGAACCCCTTATTTGACCGTTGATGCGCTCGTTTCACTTACTCTCTGTTGCTACCCCTTAACATACCAGGCAGTATAGGCGACCGTATCCTTAGATCATCTGTAAGTGTAGGCGCTTTCAGAGTTATTATCTCAATTATATTGTTAAAAAACAAGGGTTTTTTTAACTAAAAAAATCAGAGGAAATATCTGTGCTGAATGTATGATAAAGTTGAAAGGGAACATACATTCTCATATAATAAAAGAAAAAAAGCGGTGACTGTCATGTCTCTATTAAAAGATATTTATAACGAAGAATTTGCAGAAGCACTTCTGAACAGAATCAAATCGGCGTATCCGGCTTTTGAGCGGGATAAGTGCCGGGCGCTGATGTTTCAGGAAGATTGGCCC
The DNA here is from genome assembly GCF_020075515.1 of Bacillus sp. KS1. NCBI lineage: Bacteria > Bacillati > Bacillota > Bacilli > Caryophanales > Bacillaceae > Bacillus > Bacillus sp. KS1. The sequence goes on from NZ_JACAWW010000017.1 coordinate 247,363, forward strand.
GGACTGACGTTAAAACAGCGGATGCGCCGGATCACAGACTCTTTATATGAAACACTGCCGAAGGATTACATACGGGCGCTTGACGTCTTATATGAGACAGCTCCCCGCTTCTCAGGGCTCGCCGGGATTATTTTTCCCGATTATGTCCAACAGTACGGAACGGATCACTGGGACGAATCAATGAAGGCGCTTCAGTATTTCACTCGTTTTTCCACTTCCGAATTTGCGGTCCGCCCGTATATCAGGCTTGACCGGGAGCGGATGTTCAAAGAGTTCCTTTCCTGGACGGAGCATCCGGACGAACATGTCAGAAGGCTTGCCAGCGAGGGCTCAAGACCGCGCCTGCCTTGGGGAATCTCCATTCCGGCTCTTCTTGACGATCCTTCCCCGATTCTCCCTGTTCTGGACCGCTTGATGCAGGATGACTCGCTATATGTCAGAAAAAGCGTGGCGAATAACCTGAATGACATCTCCAAAACACATCCGGATCTTCTGGCACAGATCGCAGCCGAGCGGTTCGGAAGCTGTCCGCACACGGACTGGATTTTGAAGCACGCCTGCAGGACACTGTTAAAAAGAGGAGACAAACAGGCGCTTGCGGTTTTCGGGTTTGAAGACGCCTCCCGGATTTCATTGGAACGTTTTACATTGAATTCGGAAACGGCCGCCATCGGAACAAGCATACATTTTTCTTTTCAGATCCGCTCATCCGCCCGGCAAAAAGTCAGGGTTGAATACGCGATTGATTTTGTAAAGAAAAGGGGGCACCGCAGCCGCAAGGTGTTTAAGATGTCGGAGTCCGCCATGGATAACGGAGACGTAAAAGCCTTCAGCAAACATCATTCCCTTAAAGATTTAACCACCCGCAAGCATTATCGGGGAATTCACACTCTGTCTGTCATCATTAACGGAACGGTAAAAGGTTCGCTTGATTTTTCTGTTGAATAAAAAAACCCCTCCATTTCATAGATGGAGGGGTGTGGAGCTTATTCCGGGCTGCCGTAAAGCTCTTCAAGAGGTTTCATAATGATTTTGTTTAACTCGCCGATCAGCATGCTCATGCGCTGTTCCGCTTCCATCAGCTGAGAAATCAATTCATGCTGCTGTACGAGAGCAACCGTTTTTTGTGCCTGCTCTACCTCTTCCTGAGTGATTTCTTCACCTGACATCTGTTTCTGCTGCAGCTGCAGCTGTACATTGCGGAAGTTATCAAACATGCGTTTTGCGGATTCATCTGCGTTTACTTGATCATAAAGCCCTCTCAGACGGCTGTATTCATCACTGTTTCGCAAAGCTTTTTCAAGATCATATGCTGCATCATAAAAATGAACTGCCATAGTAACCGCTCCTTTCTTCCTTTCGGACATACCACTCCACTATAACAGACTGCGGAGCGACTTTCATCATCGGCGTATGTTTTCCTTAGAAAAGAATGACAAACAAAGCCTGAATTGCTCCGATTATCCCGCCGAGCAGACCGCCTAAATACGTTATCATCTTAAATTCTCTCTTGGAAATCGACAGCACCATTTCCTCCAGCCGTTCAACGGGAAACTGATCAACCTGCTCTTTGACCACTTCCTCAAGACGCAGCCGTTTCAGCACATCCTCCAAATGAGCGGCAATACTGCCGAGTGCCGCATCAAGCAGCTTCGGCGCGTACGTCCCCGTAATCTCCCCTTCATAACGGGAAATGATGTCACCGAGCCGGCATTCAAAAAAGGGCGCAGTTTGAAGTGCGGCCAAAGCCCGCTTTTTCATGCTGAACAGCAGATCTTTCGCATTCCACTTTTCATCGGCCTCATAAAGTGTATAAGATTTGAGCTTGCCCCATTCTTGAGAAAGCAGATCAGCCAGAAGCTTTTTCGTTTCCTCATTGCGCAAAAACTTTAACAGCTCAGGCAGCACACGGTCTGCCAAGCTTGAATTGCCGAGGAACATCTGCACCATGCTGCCGAGCATCCCCCGGGAATTCAAAAAGTCGTCAATCATATTTCCGAGCCTTTCTTTCCCTTCTTCGCTCTCAAAATAATCAATGCTCCGCTTCAGAATATAATCTGCGGCCAGCGGGACTTTTTCATCCAGCTTTTCCTGAAGCTCATCAGGAAGCCAGTCTTTTATGGCGCGGTGCTCATATTTCCGGTACAGTTCCGAAAGCTTTTCATCGGTAAAACGGTCAATCCAGGCATCCGTCTTTTCCTGCGGATTCCGGATGCCCGCGGCGGCCAAAGCTTCGTGCACCGTCATCTCGGAAGCGGCCATTTTTTGCGTGAATTGTTCGGCGAAAAGAAGCGCCTGGTTTTTAACGGTATCTGATAAAAGCCGCTTTTTTATTCCTTCCGGGGTTAAAAGGTGGTTCGTCACCATGAGCCCCATTTGTTTTGCCAATTCATCCCGCCTTTTCGGGATCAGCCCCGGTGTAAACGGAACCCGTTTTCCGAACAGGTAATACGGCCGGTACGGACGAAATAACATCTGAATGGCAAAATGATTCGTCACCGCGCCGATCGCGGCTCCGATCACAATCATAAATAGAAACGTTCCTGCTATGCCCATTCCTTCTCTTCTGCCTCCATCTTATGTTCTTTTTTCTTGATGATATATCTATTCGTATTATAGAGGCTGGCGTGAATGCGGGCAAATGAAGAACCTGAATTGTTGTTTGTGAGGAATAAGGCAAGATGCTGTTTCGTACTCTTTACAGTAGATCATCTTTTATGATGCGCTTAGCATATTTATTGGATGGAAGCGCCGTTCCATCAGCGGCTTTTTGAATAAAGGGGGAGTAATAATATGACAACACTCGGTTTTATGTCTGTATCCCGCCGGCACGAAGAAGATTACGCCGGGGAATTGGCTGAAAGAGCGCCTCAATATAATGTGCGCTTAGCCCGCTTTACACCGTTTGATATATTTCCGGATTCTTTGCGCGTGAAAGCGCTCGTCTATCACCCGCAAAGCGGAAAGTGGAACGAAACGGAAATCGATATTCCCGAATATATTTACGACCGCTGTTTTTACGGAAAATCCGCTGAAGCGCAAAAAGCCAAGCCGATCGTCGAATGGCTGAAAAAATATCGGAAAACGGAATTTATCGGCCGGGGGCTTCCTGATAAATGGACGGTCACGGATGCGCTCCAAAAGCATCATCTGATCAGTCCCTATATTCCTGAAACGGCCGAAGTCAGCCGCTATGAACAGGTGCAATCATACTTAGCCAAGGAAAAAGCATGCATACTTAAGCCCGCTTTCGGCGCGGGAGGCAGAGGCATCATCCTGCTTGAAACAGGCAAAAAAGCAATTACGGCCACTTACTATATCGGAAAAAACAAACAAACAAAATCATTTTCCAATCACGTGTCTTTTAAGTCTTGGTGCAAAAAAGTGTTGCAGCACCGCTATTTGCTTCAATCCTACTTAAATATCCAGGATAAAGAGCGGCATCCATGCGACATCCGCATTTTCATGCGTAAAACGGAGTCAGGCGTTTGGGAAACGGTCGGAAAAGCGGTCAGAAGGGGTTATCAGAACGGTCTTTTATCTCATTTGCCCGGAGGATCCGAACCGATTAAGTTTGACACATGGTTTGAGGAAATTCCGAGAAAGCAGCAGGCCGTTTTATTGGATGATGTCTTTTCGATCACCCAATCCGTCCCTTATTTCCTTGACGAACGGTTCGGGCCGCTGTTTGAGCTGGGGCTCGATATTTGTTATGCCAAAGACGGACGCATCTGGCTTTTGGATGTCAATTCAAAGCCGGGACGGAAAGCTATTTTAAGCGTGGCTCCGGAGGCGAAAGAGGATTTGTATACGGGTCCGCTGAGACGCTTCCGCGAGCTTCAGTCACAGGAAAGCCGGAAAGGAGTATTACCGCGTGAATCATAAAGGGATGATTGTCGGCATCGATAAAAAAAGCAAAAATACGCTGTTTCTCCCCTCCTCCATGAAACGGGAAGGGCTTTTATCCGCTGCCTTCGGGACCAAGGTTGTCAAATGCCGTGTAGCCTTTTCTCAATCACTTGAAAAAAGCGTGCTCCTTTCTGAAGATTTGTTTGAGGAGCTGTTGATACCGCATAAAAGCCGGGCTGACTTTCTCATACACGGCCAGACGGTGCACATCGGACCGCTGATCGGCGTTTTCACAGCCGGGTTCACATCATCGCCGTCCCGCCCGTTAAGAGACCGTACAGCCTTCTTTTCCAAGATGCTCTCTCTTCATGAACAGGCGAACGGATATTGTTTCGTTTTCGGGGCCCATCAGATCAACTGGGAAGAAGGCACCGTCCAAGCGCTGATTTATAAAGAAAACAGCTGGAAACGGACGGCCGTCCCGCTTCCGAATGTCGTATATGACAGGCTTCCGAGCCGAAAAACGGAAGAAGTTCCGCTTTTACAGCAGACAAAACAGAGGCTGATGAATGACTATCAGATTCCGTGGTTTAATCCGCAATTCTTTAATAAATGGGACATTCATAAGCTTCTGGAAAAAAACAGTCTCACCGCTTCACTTCTGCCAAAATCTGTCCTGCACCCGAATGCGGAAGCGTTAGAGACGTTATGCAGCACATTTGGCACCGTCTATATCAAACCTGCAGACGGCGCACTCGGAACGGGGATTTACAAGGTGGAAAAAACAGATGCCGGCTTATCTGTCAAACACACGAATGAGGAAAAAACGGTGGTGACGGCAGAGTATTCAGATGCGGCATCCTTCATGACATCATTTAAAGAAAACAATGACCCGTCCGCATTTTTAATTCAGCAAGGCATTGACCTGATCCGACTGGATGGGCGCCCCGTCGATTTCAGGGTGCACACGAATAAAAACGCCGAGGGGAAATGGACAGTGACGGCCATTGCGGCAAAAATTTCCGGTGAAAACAGCATCACAACGCATCTGGCAACCGGCGGAGAAGTCATGACGTTAGCTGAATTATACGGCGATCCGCGCGAGAGAGTCGGCATGATGCGGAAACTTTCAAAAGCCGCCTTGGCGGTCAGCCGCGTGTTAAATGAGCACATTGAAGGTTTTATCGGCGAAATCGGTTTTGACCTCGGCGTTGATCATTCAGGGAAAGTTTGGATGTTTGAAGCCAATTCCCGCCCCGGGCGCAGCATTTTTTCCCATCCGAAGCTGAGATCGGTCGATTACCTGACAAAACGGAGAAATTTTGAATACGCGTCGTATTTATCAGAACGGTCCATCACCGCCCCGGAAAAACTTTGGCGGTGAGGCTGTCTTTTTTTAGGTTTACCCGGGACAGGCAATGAACGATGAGCTACAATGAACAAGATCAACATTTCCCATAAGGAGCGTGAACGTCATGATTTCGCACTTCAGCTGGAAACCGTTATTCAAAAAAGAGAAACTGCCCGGATGGCGGATTTCATTTTACTGGCAGGGTACGCATTACGAAGGAATTTACCATAAGTCCGGAGACATTGAATGGGGACACACACATCCGGGAAAAGAAGAGCCGGCTCTCGTAAAAGAGCTGCATGAATTAATGCTTTATCACATATATGACTGAAAGCTAAAAGCTCAGCCGCACCAGGCTGGGCTTTTCTTTTTTCCTTCCGCTATTTACCACACCGTTTTCCGAATGAGATGCCGTTTGCTTTACCATAATACGTAGTACAAAGCGGCAAACAAGCATTGGGTGAAGCCGAGCTGGCAATGGTTTTCATTCCGAAAACCATCGGCTGGTGCAATTCCAGCAAACCCAACCATACTAATTTTTAAAGGAGATCATACAAATGGCAAACAACAACTCTTCAAACAACCTAGTAGTACCCGGCGCTGCTCAAGCAATCGACCAAATGAAATACGAAATTGCTTCTGAGTTCGGCGTAAACCTTGGCGGAGAAACAACTTCTCGCGCAAACGGTTCTGTCGGAGGAGAAATCACGAAACGTTTAGTATCTTTCGCACAGCAGCACATGGGCGGCCAAGGCGTACAATAACTCAATAAATGGCTTACAGAAGGCGCGGGATACCGCGTCTTCTTTTTATGCCGTCACCCTTTTTTCCTATTCCACATACCCTAGGAAAAAAGGAGGGAAAACATGTCATTCATTGCCTTAGTCAATTGGGAGCTGATTCAGTTCGTAAGTGTCTCTTTGGTCAATGAATATGTTGCCCACCATTTCCCGTTTATTCACAGGTATTCTTTTCCCCGCTGCTTTGAATGATATAATGAGCGGCGAGGAGGTTTTTTACATGAACATCGCTTTACTCGGAGCAACGGGAAGAGTCGGACAGGCTTTTATAAAAGAAGCGCAGAAACATGGACACATGGAGATATTCGCTCTTGTCAGATCAGCCGGAACAGTCCTTCCCATTCCTGAAAGACAAATCATAACAGGGAATGCGAGGCGGCGGGAAGATGTAAGCCGATTGATTTCCAAAGCGGACACAGTCGTGAGCTGTCTCGGCACGGACGGTGACGATACCCTTTCAGCCGCTATGACCCATATAATAGACGGTATGAAACGGCATCGTGTTCAGCGTCTGATTACGATCGGCACCGCGGGTATCCTTCAATCACGGCTTATGCCTGATCAATACCGGTTTGAATCGGCAGAATCAAAACGAAAATCAACAAGAGCCGCAAAGGAACACGCCCGCGTATACGAGATGCTGCTGGCAGAGGATCTTGACTGGACGATCATCTGTCCCACCTACCTTCCTGACGGAGATGCTGCCGGAGTTTACCGGTTCGAACAGGATCGCCTTCCTGAAGACGGCTCTGAAATCACCGTCGGAGACACGGCGCATTTTCTGTACCGGGAGCTGATCAGCCCTCAGTTTGTCAGAAAACGGGTGGGACTGGCTTACTGAATGAAAAAAAGGGCGAATCTTTAGATTCACCCTTACCGATTACACCGCGGACTTCGCCGTTCCTTTCTGCAATTCATACATTTGGCGGTACTGCCCCTTTTGCGCCATTAATTCGTCATGGCTTCCCTTTTCAATAATACGACCCTTTTCCAGCACGAGAATCTGGTCTGCGTGTCTGATCGTGGAAAGCCGATGGGCGATAATAAATGTCGTGCGCCCTTCATGAACCACTTGCAGCGCTTTTTGAATGACTGCTTCTGTTTCGGTGTCAATGTGCGCCGTCGCCTCATCCAAAATTAAAATGGCCGGATCGAACACAAGCGCTCTTGCAAAAGAAATCAGCTGACGCTGGCCTGAGGACAGTGTGCCGCCTTTTTCGGTGACGGGCTCTCTGATGCCCTTCGGCAAAGATTGCAGAAGGCTTGCCGCACCGACCTGGCGAAGCGCTTCTTCCGCCTGCTCCAGAGAAATACGCTGATCATCGAGCGTCACATTGGAGCCGATCGTGCCCGAGAAAAGATACGGGTCTTGCAGCACAATGCCCATATGCGACCTCAGCTCCTGCCTCGACATGCCGTAGATGCTCTGACCATCCAGCAGAATATCCCCTTTTTGGGCATCATAAAAACGGAACAGAAGATTCAGGATGGAGCTTTTGCCGGACCCCGTATGGCCGACGAGGGCGACCGTCTCCCCTTTTTCAGCTGTAAAGCTGATGTGTTTCAGCACCTCTTCTCCCTTTCGATATCCAAAAGAAACATCGCGGAATTCCACAGTTCCTTTCGCCTTTCTGTCTGCGGGAGCGCCTTCTTCTTCCGTTTCCTCCTCCTGTAAAAGCTCGAATACCCTGGCGGCAGAGACACGGGCCAATTCAAGCTTTGAAAATTGGTTGACAATCCCCGTAACCGGCTGGAACAAACGGTTTAAATAATCAACAAACGCGTATAAAACACCGATTGAAACAATTCCGGCCGCACTCAGACTCGCGCCTCCGAAATACCAGATCAGCCCGACAAACGCCAGATTGCGCAACACATTGACAAGACTGTGGGACATGAGGGAATTTAAGGACAGCATTTTGTTTTTGTAGCGGAAATGAGCTTCATTCAATTCTTCAAATTCCTTCATCGTTTCCTTCTCTCGGCGGAACGCCTGAATAATCGGCATCCCTTGAATGGACTCGTTCATTTTCGCATTGATGTCACTGTTAATGGAACGGATTTTTTGGTTGAAGACGGATGCGTATTTGCGGTAGACAACCGACCAGATCATTAAAATCGGAATAATCAGCAGGCAAACGGCGGCCAGCCTGACGTCAAGCATAAACAGCGCCGTAAAAATGCCGAGCATATAAACGCCGCTTGTGATAAATGTCGACAGCACCGTTACATATAAATCCCTGACCGCTTCTGTGTCATTCGTAATGCGGGCCACGACTTTTCCGGCAGGCAGATTATCAAAGTAGCGGATCGGCATTTTCTGAATGTGTGAAAATACATCCTGCCTCATGCGCTGTATGATCCGGTTCGCTCCCATCTGCAGCAGATAATGCTGGCCGTAATGAAAACATACGGAAAACATGAGCAGTCCCGCGTAAATGGCGGTCAGCGTCAGCAATCCTTTTATTTCCGGACGGTAAAATTGAAAAATCTCCTGTCTTGATAACGTAATGGCGGGATATGACCTGCTTTCTTTACCGTTTGATATCGTCAGCCGGCCGTCAGACACTGAACGGTTTCCGTCAAAACTGACGGGACGGTCAACAAAATAGTAGCCCGCACCGACTTGATAAATGTGCGCCTCTCCGGTTTTGTCCGCCCCCGGTTTGAGCCGGTCCTCCCTGACATAATCATGCCCCCGGAACCTGACGGCGCCCGGATCGTCCGCAGAGGCTTTAACCCATGTTTTTTCAATGCCGAGAATGTGGTCGTCAATCATTTTTTTTCCGATAAACGGGCCGGTCAGCTCAGTGCCGACCGCAATAATGAGCAGGACGACCGCCCATATCAGCAGCTTCTTATATTGAAGCGCGTAATTCCATAATCTTCTCCCGGTCTTCATGCGCCCGTCCCCCCTTCTTCAAGAGAGGACAGCTGCTGCCTCTCATATTGTTTACAATACCAGCCGTTCTGCGCCAATAGCTCCCGGTGCGTGCCTCTTTCAGACACCCGGCCTTCATCCATGACGAGAATGAGATCTGCGTGTTCAACTGCCGAGAGCCGATGGGTGGTGATAATCGTTGTTTTATGCCGCCGTTTTTTACGGATGCTGTCAATGATGGCGGCTTCCGTTTTCGCGTCTACGGCAGAAAGCGAATCATCTAATATGAGAATGTCCGGATCGGTCAAAAGCGCTCTCGCAATTGAGATGCGCTGCTTTTGTCCGCCCGAGAGCGCTACGCCCTTCTCGCCGACAAGCGTCTCAAGCCCGTCGGAAAGCATACCGATATCGTTTTCAAAATGCGCATCTTTCAGCGCGCTGCCGATTTCCTCTTCGTTTGCATCCTGCCGGCCGTAAAGCAGATTCTCTTTTACAGTCTTTGAAAATAAAATATGATCCTGCGGCACATAGCCGATCCACCCGCGGAGCTCCTCGAGCGGAATCTCTTGAATCGGAACGCCTGTAAACGTGATTGCTCCCGCACCGGGCGGATATTCACGCAACAGCTGCTTAATAATCGTCGTCTTTCCGCTTCCCGTCTTCCCAACGATGCCGAGCGTCTGCCCTTTTTCAACGGAAAAAGATACATCGGACACCGCCGGGCCCGCTCCGCTCGGATACGTGAAAGTCACTTGTTCAAAAACAAGACGCCCGGGCTCCTTGATGCCGGCGGGGTGCTTTGGTGCCGTCACGTCAGGCTCATAGGAAAGCGTCTCATTGACACGATCCAAGGAGGCATTTCCGCGCTGCATGATATTGATTAATTCTCCGATCGCAAACATCGGCCAGATCATCATTCCGAGATACACGTTAAACGATACCAGCTCTCCCAGCGTCAGCCGGTTTTGAAAAACGAGATAAGCGCCGTAGCCGAGACCGATGAGATAGCTGAGGCCGACGAGAAGTTTCACAGTCGGTTCAAAAAGTGAATCGATAAACGCCACCTTCATATTTTTCTCATATACATCCGCCGTCATATCACCGAACCGGCTGACATCATTTTTTTCCTGCACGAAAGCCCGGATGACCCGGACGCCGGATACCGACTCCAGCACCTTGTCATTTAATGATCCGAAAGCATCCTGCGCTTCCGTAAACCGCTCATGGATCTTTTTTCCGTACAGGCTGACCGCAGCCGCCATTATCGGCAGCGGAATAATCGCGGCAAATGTCAGCTTCCAGCTGATGAGAAGCCCCATTGTCAAAAATATTGTCAGCATATACATCGTCGAATCAACGAGCGTTAAGACCCCGAAGCCCGTCGTCATACTGACGGCCTGCAAGTCATTTGTCCCCCGCGCCATTAAATCGCCCGTTCTGTATTTCTCGTAAAACTGCGGTGACATTTGAAGAAGCCTTCCCATCAGCTTTGAACGGAGAATCTTCTCCATGACATTCGCCCCGCCGAAAAGCTGATACATCCAAAAATAAGACAGTAAATAGACGGCTGCCGTTAATGCGAGAAAAACACATATGTAAAACAGCATCCCGCTTTTTGTAAACACGCCCGCCTTCATATCGTCTATCGCGTTACCGAGAAGTTTAGGCGGAAACATTTCAATGACATTCACAATCAATAACAGAACAATCGCTGTCGTATAGCGCAGCCAATAGGCTTTAAAAAACCACGCGAGCTTTTTTAATACAGTAAACAAATACCGTCATCCCCTTTCATCAATCAGCCGCCCTCAAGCTTTTCCGGATTGTTTTTCATTGTTTTCGCTAATACCGCCACATGCATCACACCTGTCTTTCTTTCATTTTTTTGTATAAAAAAAGACATGAAGCCTCAGCTCCATGCCTCTTATTATTATAAATAAGGTACAGACCCGCCGTTTATGCGCGACTGCCCCGTTTTTAAGCAAATGTTCAGAAAACGGAAGCCGTATGGGAGTCACGCCGGTATTCAACTGAAGATGAGTTGACAAGCATTAGTTTTGACATGATCCATACCTCCTTTTTCCCTATATTGTTCCTTCATCATATAAACAAATCCTTTTTTTGTCAATGCAGGTTTTACATTTCTGCCATTCGGGTATTGTAAAACAAACCTTTTTTACTGAAAGGATGAGGCCGATGTTTCACGCGGACCGGTTGATAGCAGCTTTTGACGGAAGTGATGATAGTAAAAAAGCGCTCCAAAAAGCCATAGACCTTTCAAAAACGTTTCACGCGGATTTAACGGTCGTACATTCCCACAATGCAAAAGATACCCGGACGATTGTTGATCCCCCGAGGCCGGGAGCCGGGGCAACGTATATCGGCGGCGGGATTGCAAGCGTTCCTGACCCGCTCCAGGCGGAAAGAATCTCCCCTGATCCGATGATTTATGAAGACCGTACGGAAGAAATCGTTGCGGAAGCGAGAATGCTGATGAACGACAGCCAGATTGACGGGGATATCGACATTTTAGAAGGTGATCCCGCTGATGCCATTATCGAGCATGCCGACCGTATATCGGCGGATTTGATCGTCATGGGGAGCCGGGACCAGAACAGGCTGAAAAAACTTTTATTCGGAAGTGTCAGTGAAAAATTGTCATCGAAATCCGATATTCCCGTGCTGATCGTAAAATAATTCTTTCTGTAAAGCAGCTTAATCAAAAGCTGCTTTTTTTACAGCTCCCGGCTGTTTCTTCTTTTTTTCGGCATCACAAAAAAACTCGCCATGATCAAAAAATCGATGCACAATACAACAGACCAGCCCTTTAACAGTACGCTGAGCGCTTCGGTGCGGGAAGCGTCCTGAATGAGAAATACCGTTCCGGCTAAAAGAACGCCGCCGATGACAAATGCTAATACATGTCTTCCCCACCCTTTTGCATAATGTTTGGCATAATCCAGTCCGTACCGTTTGACCGGTTTTGCCCCTTCCTTGACCACATAATAGCGGAATCGCTCATCCGCCCATTGAATCATGCTTTTTCCGAAGGCGACAGACACTCCGATATAAATGGCCGCCACCGCATGCGCCATAGTCGCCGCCGCCCCTCTGTATAAATCAGCTGCGGCCGCCAGAAACAGTACGGCATCCAATAAAGGAATGAGAGCGAAAAAAAACATTCCGAGCTTTTGCCGCCTGAATATATAGCGCGCCGCCAATCCGAAGATGACAGCCGCCCAAAAAGCAGCCTCACAAATGACAATCAACCAAGCAATCGCGTTCAATCCGGTTCCCCCTTATCGTTTTCTAAAATGCATTGTATCACTGCTTTTTATTTAATACAACTGTATTACAAAATTGCAAGAAAAAATATTTCCTGTTACACTGGAACCATGCCTAAAATAATCGATCATGAAAAGAGAAGAAAACAAATAGCCGAAGCCACTTGGCGGACGATTTTGGAGCGGGGAATGGAAGGAGCGACAGTGAGAAACATCGCCCAGGAAGCGGGTCTTTCTTTAGGCGCGCTGAGGCACTATTTCACCACCCAGGATGAGCTTTTAGGGTATGCGATGACACTCGTAAAAGAAAAAGCGGCCGCCAGAATTAACGAAGTTGCCATGAAAGATCTGCCGCCGAAAGAAAAAGCGGTGCGTCTGATGCTTGAAATCATCCCGACAGATGAAGAAACGATGGCTGAAATGGAGGTATGGTTCGCTTTCACAGCTTATGCCAGACATAAGGGAGAAGAGTTTCAACCCCAGCAGGACGGGATCTTGGCATATATCCGCGGCCTGATTGACTGGCTGGATGAAAATAAGCTTCTGAAACCAAATCTTGATAAAGAAACCGAAGCGGAGAAAATGTACGCCATCGCCGACGGATTGGCGCTGCATGCCATGCTTGAACCTGAGCGTCTTTCAAAAGAGAAGATCTCCCGTGTGCTCGTTCAGCATATCGAATCTCTTTTTATCTGACTGAAGCAAAAAGGCCGGATGTGTTCCGGCCTTTTTTCAGCTTATGACTGAACGCCGAGCTCCTGCTGAATGTGCGACTGAAAAGCCTCCTGAATCGTTTTGGCTACAGGTCCCGGCACTCCGCTTCCGACCCGTTTTCCGTCAAGGGTTACGATCGGGATTAATTCAGCCGTCGTTGACGAGATGAAAATTTCATCCGCATCCCTGAGTTCGTCTTCGGTAAGAGCCTTCTCCCGCACCTCAATCCCGTTTTCTTTCATCAGCTCTAACAGTTTCATCCGCGTAATGCCGTTTAAAATCAGCTCATTTGCAGGATGCGTCCGGACAGTGCCGTTTATGACGGCGTATACATTGGAAGAGGTTCCTTCCGTGACCGCTCCGTCCCTTATCAGCACCGCTTCATAAGCGCCTGCTTCATAGGCTTTTTGTTTAATCATCACATTATACAGTAAATTCAGACTCTTAATGTCACACCTCAGCCAGCGTTTGTCTTCCGCCGTTATGGCCTGCGCTCCGGCTTTTTGTTCATTTTCCGGTTTTTTCACTGAAAAGGTATATGCCGTCGTCTGCGGTTCCAATCCTTCGTCATACTGGTGCTTCCGCGGCGCCTTCCCTCTCGTCGTCTGTATATAGACCCCGCCGTCAATGAGTTTGTTTTCCTGTACGAGCTTTTGCAGATCCCATTCTATGTCCTCTGCGGAGAAAGGCAGGGTGATGCCGATTTCTGCGGCGCTTCTGAAAAGACGGTCAATATGCTCGCGCAGACCGAATAAGGCGCCGTTATACACTCTGATGACCTCATACACACCGTCACCGAATTGATATCCGCGGTCCTCAATATCAACTGCCGCTTCTTCACGATCAATCAACTGGCCGTTTACTAATGTCTTCATGTAAACCCTCCTCATCGTTATCTGCCGTGATGTGCATTCTCAGCTGTTATTGTCAACTATTCTATCATACTGAACGAGCCGGCTGCGGAGTTTATTTTTTTCTTAAAATCTTATTATTCGACATCTTTTCTATGTCTTTTCCAGTTTTGTTCCTGTATACTTGATTCGACATACATATGCTGTTAACTTATGGCACTTCGCAAGCCTCCGCTGTTATCGGCATTATGCAGAAACTTATGCTACTGGAGAGATTGTTATGCGCAACACAAAAGAAGGTGCTTCCCCTTCTCTGTTTTCATTGGCTTTTAAACTTACGAGTTTAGCAGTTTTGTGCGGACTGCTTCTGGTAATCGTCATAATGGGATATTCCGCTTCCGCCGCAAAAAACAAACAGGTCACCGTGACCGCAAACGGGCAGCTTCGGGATGAAGCAGAAAGCCTGCGGCTGAAAAATGATTCTCCCGACGTCTTAATGAAACATTTGCAGAGAGAGCGTGACCCAGGGAAAAAAACGGTATATTTAACCTTCGACGACGGGCCGTCTCCATATACTGAACAGCTGTTGAATGTATTGAAGGCAAATGGCGCAAAGGCCACTTTTTTTATGCTTGAACCGCGGATGAAAGCCTATCAGCATTCCGTACAAAGAGCGAAGCAGGAAGGAATCGCGCTCGGCCTGCACGGCGTGACGCACGATAATCACCTGTTTTATCAAACACCGACATCACCGCTGAACGAAATGCAGCAGGGACGCGATACACTCGAGGCAATCACCGGAGTAAAAACGGATCTTGTCCGCACGCCTTACGGCAGTAAACCGTCATTGACGGATGCCCAGATTAAGAATCTCGAAAAAGGCGGATTCGTGTACTGGGACTGGACGATAGACAGTGAAGACTGGAAGTACAAAAACGCACGGTACGTGCCGGAAGTATTGAATCAGCTCGCATATTTGGAAAGCGTTCATACGAGCAGGCCGCATGTCATTTTAATGCACGATCTGCCTGCGACGGTGCACGCTTTGCCTAGCCTGATCCAAAAACTGAAAGCCCAGGGCTACTCCTTTGATGTTCTGACGGATCAAATGATTCCCGTCCATGAATAAGAAAAGCCGGATCTGTATAGATCCGGCTTTTTTATGTCGCGGCGCTGATCCGTTTTGCAAATTCACCGATCTTCTCATGGATGACAAGATCAAATAAATGGTCGCAATATGTCGGCTCAAGGTTAATGATCACCTGCTTCAAACCGGGAATCCGGCCCGCATCCTCAGGGACAAACCTTGCCGGCGCCACTTCAAGCGAAGTGCCGATCACAAGAAGAAGATCAGCTTTATCAAGCTTTTCATAAAGGGTTTCAAAATGCTGAACGAGATCGCCGAACAGCACGACATCCGTTTTTAATACGGTGCCGCATACCGCATGATCACCGATTTCCGCCGTACATTCCGGCACTTCGTCCTTCAGCAGATGAGAAAGCCCGTAGCGCGCTCCGCAGCGGGGGCATGCGGCGGTCTGAATTGAACCGTGAAGCTCATAGACACTGCTGCTTCCCGCTTTCTTATGCAGCCCGTCAATATTCTGCGTGAAAATGTCTACCTGCTTTCCCCGCTTTTCAAGATCCGCCAAATACGTATGGCCGGCATTCGGCTCATAACTTCCGCTCATTTTCATCTGAAAGAGCTGTTTGAATTTAGGCCAGAATTCACGCGGACGGCGTTCAAAGTATTCCCTGCTCATCACTTCCATTCTGGAGGTGTCTTCGGTCCATATACCGCCCGCCGAACGAAAATCAGGAATGCCGGATTCCGTGCTCATTCCCGCCCCCGTCAGCACCACGATACGTTCCGCCTGATTGATCAATGTCATAAACGCTTCCACTCTTCCACCGCCTTTTCTTTTTATCATATCATGAAAAAAGAACGGCGCCTGTTATGCCCGTTCTTTTTCTCCGGAATGATCCTTCACATGAACCGGATCATCGTGGCTTTTCTGTTTTACGAATACATTCTGGCCCGGATAGGCGAACTCCACGCCTTCCTCAGCAAAAATATCAATAATCCGGCGGTTGATATCCTGCCGCACGTCCAGGCTTTCCGCCCAGACGATGGTCTTTGTGTAAAAGTTGAAAAACAGATTATAATAGCTGTCCGCAAACACGTCAAAGTTAACCATAATCGTATCATCATGCACGCCTTCATGTTCACGAAGCATTTCTCTGAGCCTTGTGATACACCGCTCTAAACGATCAATCGGCGTCGCATAAGAAACACGAACGGAAAACGTGACCTGGCGCTTCGTCATCCTCGTCCAGTTTGTGATGGCTTCCATGGAAAGCGTTGAATTGGGTACGGTAACAAGCGCCCCCTGCGCCGTCCGGAACCTTGTGCTTCGGAATGTGATATCTTCAACGCCCCCCGTCACAGATGACGTCTCGACCCAGTCGCCGATCGTAAACGGCTTTTCCGTAATGATGATAATGCCGCCGAAAAAATTGCTGATCGTATCTTTAGCCGCAAGCGCGAAGGCCAATCCGCCAAGTCCGAGTCCGGCCACGAACCCGTTTACATCATAATTGAATTCCTGCGCGATCACACTGACGCTGAGCGCGAGAATGACAAAGCGCAGCACCTTGGATAAAAACGGCGCCAAAATGTCATCCATATCAAGCTCAAAGCGCTGATTGACTTTATGAAATAAAAACGAAGACGCCGATGTCAGATTGCAAAGCCCCCAGGCGATCAGCGCAACGATCAGAGAGCGGTACAATTTTTTGACAATGTCCATCTGCCCGTCTAAAAACGGTGAATACTCAATCGCTAAAAACAGACCCAGCGCCGCGAAAAACCATCTGGCCGGCTTGTCAAACGCTACGGCAATCTGCTTGAATATGTCGGTTTTCGGCTTGTTCGCCAATTTGTAAATGAGCTGAAAAAAGTATTTGACAAACAGTTTTCTCAAAACGAGAAAAGCCGCTAAAATTCCGATGCTGATACTGATCTGCGAAATATGGTCAAGCGTAAAAAAGCTCTGAAATTGTGTCATCATGGCATATGCTCCTTTGTCTTGTCGAAAATCTATTATACTAAAACATTCGGACATCATCTTCTTTTAATGTCTTTAGGCAGCCTGAAAAACCCCGGCATCAGAGCACAGCCGGGGTTTTCACACATTCGTTCATCTTTCAGCCAGATACAACAGGGTCAGGCACTATTTCTTCTTTGATTGTGTCTGTTTCAGGAGAGTCGCTTTTTGGATTTCAGCATCGGTTTCGGCCTTAATTCTTTCTTCCACTTTCAATCTCCCTTTTCCCATGATCTCGCCTCCTTTTTGCCATTATAAATCATCACTGCGGATTGTAAACCGAAAAAAGCACTATCTTTATTCCAAAAAAATACTGTTTTGCACATTCACCAGTTTGAATCGCTGTGCATATACGAATCTGATATAATAACAGAAATGCCCATGAGGGGAGCTGACAAGCTTGTATACCATCGCTCATCGCGGCGCATCCGGTTACGCGCCCGAAAATACATTTGCGGCATTTGATATCGCTGCCGAAATGAACGCTGATTTCATTGAGCTTGACGTCCAGCTTACAAAAGACGGTCAGATTGTCGTCATCCATGATGACAAAGTCGACCGGACGACGGACGGCTCCGGTTTTGTAAAAGATTTTACGCTGAAGAAGCTGCAGTCTCTGGATGCCGGCAGCTGGTATGGGGCTGAATTTAAAGGGGAGCGGATTCCCCTGCTCGAAGAGGTTCTGAAGCGTTATCATTCTGAAATCGGATTTTTAATTGAGCTGAAAGGGCACGTTTCTCAAGTCGGTCTTGAAAAAGCAGTCGGCCAGCTGTTAAGCAGGTTTTCCTTTTCCATCCACCCTATCGTTCAATCATTCAGCCTCAAGTCGATTCAGACCTTTCACGGCATGTATCCGTCCGTTCCGACTGCAATTATTGCAAGACCCAGCTTTGGGATGTTTTCCAAAAGCCAGCTGAACGCCTACAAATCAGCCGTAAATTATGTCAATATTAAATATACCCGTCTGAATCGGTTCTTGATTTCCACCGCTCACAGACACGGCCTGAAAGTATTTGCCTGGACGGTCAGAAATCAAAAGACGGCCGAAAAGCTGCAAATGATGGCAGTTGACGGCATTGTAACTGATTTTCCGGATTTTATTTCTAAGGATGGCTGATATGAAACAATACATCGCAATTTTTATCGGAGGCGCGCTTGGCGCTTTGCTCCGCTTTGAAATGAACGCGCACATTCACAGCGGTTCTTTCCCGGCGGCCACTTTCCTCGAAAACGCGGCGGGAAGCCTTTTACTCGGTCTTATTACGGGTTATTTCATCATTCGGGCTAAACGCCCTCTTTTGACCGCCTTTTTAGGAACCGGTTTTTGCGGAGGTTTCACGACGATGTCAACCTTCGCAAAAGAAACCATTTTTCTGCTGCAATCGTCTCCCGCAGCGGCTTTTTGTTATGCTGCCGCGACTTTATTCGCTGGTCTTGCCCTTGCATACGCCGGCATTTTTTGGGGACGGCGGATTGCCCTTCACGCAGCGGGAAGGGGGCATGATACGCCATGACGATTGTCCTGATGCTTATCGCAGCGGGTATCGGAGCGGTATTACGGTCTCTGCTGGGTAAAACAATTTCAGAAAGAACAAAAGGTTTTCCG
Source organism: Bacillus sp. KS1 (assembly GCF_020075515.1). NCBI lineage: Bacteria > Bacillati > Bacillota > Bacilli > Caryophanales > Bacillaceae > Bacillus > Bacillus sp. KS1. The sequence goes on from NZ_JACAWW010000017.1 coordinate 265,806, forward strand.
ATTCCGCTTGGAATGGCTGCGGTCAACCTGCTCGGCTCCTTCGGCCTCGGCATGTTCACCGGACTGGGCCTGGATAATCCTTCCCCCGGCATCATCATCGCGACAGGCTTTTTCGGTGCGTTTACGACCTTTTCCACGTTCAGTATTGAAGCCGTGCAGCTGATGATGAACAACCGCATAAAGGAAAGCCTGCTCTACATCGCTGTTTCAGCAGCCGGAAGCCTTTTGGCGTTCTGGTGCGGCTTCATTATCATGTCCATTTAAAAAAACCTTGAGCTTATTTTTCGCTCAAGGTTGCGTTATGAAGCATGACCGTTTCAGGCACGGGCAGCTGGCGGTTTATTGTTCCCTGACCGCCCGGGCGGCCCTGTTCTTCTTTGAGTTCAAGCTGTTTAATAAACCGGCCGTCCATTTCTAATATGAGGGCAGTATATCCCCCGATTTGTATCGACTCACCCGCACGGATGTCAATATTCCGTTTCAGCACAAGACCGCCGATCGTGTCGACTTCCTCTTCAATCCCTGCGCCGAGAAGATGATTCACCTGATCAATCCGAACCTTTCCGTCCAGCACATAATGGCGTTCGGACAGCTTTTGAATCTGCGGCTGTTCGTCCTCATCAAATTCGTCTCTGATATCGCCGACGATTTCTTCAAGGATGTCTTCGGTCGTCACAAGACCGGACGTTCCGCCGTATTCATCAGACAATATCGCCAAATGAATCCGTTCTCTCTGCATTTTTATCAGCAGGTCGTGTATCGGGATCGTCTCGATGACTTCAATCACCGGGCGGACGTAAGACGTGATGGATACTTCCGCTTTTTCATCTTCTGTCATAAACAGCAGATCTGAAAAAAGATGCTTCGTATTGATCATGCCGATGACACTGTCTTTGTCCCCGTCCGTTACGGGCCAGCGCGTATATTTGTCTTTCAGCATCATATCAAGCATTTCCGGCACGTCCATATCAGTGGAAACAGCCGCGATTTCTTTTCTCGGGATCATGATTTCCTTGGCGATCCGATTATCAAAATCAAAAATTTTATTCACAAATGTATATTCAGACGGATTGATTTCCCCGTTTTTTAAACTTTCTGACAGCAGAATCCGCAACTCTTCTTCAGAGTGGGAGCCTTCATGCTCAGATGCCGGCTTTAACCCGGCCAAACCGGTCAGAATTCTCGCGGAGCCGTTCAGCACCCAAATAAACGGGAACATGAACACGTAAAATAACCGAAGCGGTCCGGCAATCCATAACGTCAGCTTTTCCGCTTTTTGAATCGCAACCGTTTTAGGCGCAAGCTCACCGACGACGACATGTAAAAACGTAATCAGCCCGTACGCCGCAGCAAAAGCAATCACATGCTCAGCAGAATCCGGCAGCCCCATGCCCTGAAACACAGGATGAAGCATCCGTTCAAATGCAGGCTCTCCCAGTACGCCGAGCCCGATGGATGTGAGTGTAATGCCAAGCTGCGAGGCGGATAAATACTCATCAAGATCCGTAATGATACGCTTTGCGAGCACCGCCCGTCTGTTCCCTTCTGAGATGAGCTGATCGATTCTGGATCTCCTCACTCTGACGATCGCAAATTCACTCGCCACGAAAAATGCCGTTAACGCAATGAGCACACCGATTAAAATCAAACTGTCAATATCGTCCATTTCACCTTATCCCGAATTGAAGGATAAGGACGTCACCTCCTGATTTCATCGTTTTTTCTTAAGCGAGAGGAACGAAATGGGTGATTGACTACACAGAGGGCCCCATCCTGCCACCTCCTAAGTCAAAGCATGATTGTAATTTGTATATTTTATTGTATCACAACTCCATTCTTTCATCATTTTCAGATTTTTTTATCATATAAAAAACAGCCTTCAAAAAGAAGGCTGCCGTTATCTGCTTCGGAAATGATTTTCTAAACAAAGCGCCGTATTAATCCCCCCGAATCCCATACTTAAGCTTAACGCATGGTGTACGGTATGGGCGCTCGGCCCGTCGATCACCCACTGAAATGAATCGTCAATCGGCTCCGTTAAATTTCGGATCGGATGAAGCTTGTTTTCCCGCATTTGCAAGAGAGCAGCAATGATTTCCACCGTTCCGGCCGCACTCAGACCGTGTCCGGTAATCGATTTTGTCGCATTAATCCGCGCGTGCGACAGGCCGCTTTCAGAAAGCGCCCGGCATTCAGTCTTATCACCGATCGGTGAACCGGTGCCGTGCGGGTTGATGTAATCGATCTCTTTTGCTGAAAGACCGGCCCGCTCCAGCGCCTGGCGGATCACCGTCATTTCGCCCTCTGCTGAAGGATTCGGGTTGCGGTTCGCATCGGAAGCCATCCCCCAGCCCTTTAAGCCGGCCCACGAACGTGCGCCCCTCTCTTCGGCAGATTCAGCGCGTTCCAGCACAATCGCTCCGCACGCCTCTCCGAATATAAACCCGTCCGTATGCCGGTCAAACGGGCGGCAGGCGGCTTCAGGCCGTTCAGCGTATGTATCAGTGCCCATCGCTCCCAAAGAACGGAGAGCATGACACTCCATGTACGACAGATCGGCCAGCGCCCCGATCACGATACATCGGTCAAACAGGCCTCCTTTGATTCCTTGAGCAGCCTGGATAACCGCCGCCTGGCCGCTTGCCGACGCGCCGCCGACCGTAAAGGCCGGCCCTTTTATCCCGAATTGCTCCGTACAAAGCCCCGACAAATCACTATCCATAAAAGAAAGCCCGTAAGTCGGATTTACAAATTGCGGCGTTTCACCGTTTTTCTCAAAGGTCTGCAGCAATTCGCGCTGCGTCATATTCGAGCCGCCGATGATCAGACCGGTGCGGCTGTGGTCAGCGCCGTCTAATTGAGCGTCATGCCACGCTTCATATAAAGCGATAAGCGCCGTCTTTCCTGATAATGCGGCCCTTCGGTACAAGCGCTTCGACAGCGCGTCCGGCGGCGTTAATTCGCTAAGCTCCGCGCCGATAAACGAACTGCCTTTCTGCCGGCCGGGCCGTTTCATCACATCAAAGGCGTGCTGCCCCTCCATGAGCGCATCGAGAAACGCCTCCTTGCCTTGTCCAACCGCGGTTAAGACTCCGATTCCTGTAATGCTGATGTCTGACGTGCCATTATTTCTCCTCGACATTTGTCCGTTCTCCCATCTTTATGTATTGGAAGCTATGAAGAAAAATCTTGATACAGTGCTTTGAAAATATCGCGCGACTGTCTGATCTGTTCTGAAGGCACGCTGAAAGATAATCGGAAATAGCCGCTTTTTCCAAATCCGCTGCCGGGTACGATCAATAGTTTGTATTTCTGTGCGGCATGCATGCAGAACGCCACCTCGTCTTCAATCGGTGATTTCGGAAAGACGAAAAAGCCTCCTTTCGGCATTTCAAATTCGAAGCCGGCTTCTGTGAGGATGTCCACCATAAGGTCTCTCCGCTTTCTGTAAGGTTCAGCATCAATCGAAAGATCATCCATTTTCGCCACGGCGCGCTGCATCATGACCGGAGCGTTCACAAAGCCGAGCGTCCGGTTGCAGAAAACGAACGCATCCGTCAGAAGATCGCCCTCAGGCATTTGGGCGTCTGCCGCGATATACCCGAGCCTTTCCCCCGCAATGCCGAGATCTTTACTGAACGAACTGACTAAAATCACGCGGTGATACGCCTGAAACGGATTCGCCTGCTCTTCTCCGTAGATCAGCTGGCTGTACGGTTCATCAAATAAAATAAATATGCTTTGGCCGTTCCGCTCTTCGGCTTCTTTTAATAAGGCGCCTAATTCGTTAAGGTTTTTCTGGCTGAGCACAGTCCCCGTCGGATTATGCGGCGTATTAACGATCAGTCCTTTCGTACGGGGAGTGATCGCACCTTTAACCGCTTCAATATCAATCTCAAATGAGTTAGTCAGCGGGCAGATGACAGGTCTGCCGCGGTAATTTTCAACATACGCTTTATATTCCGCAAAATAAGGCGAAAGAAGGATGACTTCTTCCTCCGGGTTTAAAATGCTCTTCAGCGCGACATTCAGCGCCCCGCCGGCTCCGACCGTCATGACTGTATGCCTGGCGGAAATTTCTGTCTGAAACCGCTCTGACAAAAAGCGGGCAACCTTTTCTCTCGCCTCCGGAAGCCCCTGGTTTTGTATGTATCCGTGCCGCCCTGTTTCAGCCGCTTCGCAAAGCGCCTTTTTAAATGTTTCAGGCGGCTCCGCAACCGGATTTCCTATCGAAAAGTCAAATACCTTATCGGCGCCGAACTCTTTTTTCAGCCGAGCGCCTTCATCAAATAGTTTGCGTATCCATGAACCTTTCTCCAGATTCTGTATCACTTCCCGTGATAAACCGGCCACTGTCATCTGTCCCTTCTGTCCTTTTCTGCCGTTTCTAACAATGATTATGAAAGATTTACCTGGCGCAGTCAACGCTTTTTCAGACAGCCCGCCGCGCCGTTTCAGGAGAAAGACGGAAAACAATAAACTTGTGCAAACTCCCCTTCATATATTAAACTATTCTCATAACTATAACGTGATGGTTGGGGAGGGATTTAGATGGGGCTGAGACTTATCGCATCAGTGAATTAGCAGAGCTTGCCGGTGTAACGAAACGCACGGTGGATTACTACACAAACCTCGGGCTTTTAAAGCCTGACAGGTCTTGTTCGAACTATCGTTACTACGATACACTTGCACTTAATCGGTTAAAGTTTATAGTCGCTTGTAAAAAGCAGCGATTGGCCCTGTCTGATATAAAAGATCGACTGGAGAACCAGTTTCCCTCTTCAGCCCTGCCTGACGATATTGGAAATCTGGCATCGGAAATTGATCACATGAATCAAAACATCTCCGTGATCTTGAATCGGTTTGAAAAGCTTGAACCAGAGGAGCGCGCCCAGCTGAAAAAAAGGCTGGCTCCTGAAAAGCTTGCAGTGCTTCAATCATTTATGCTGCTGTTAAGTTAAACCATTATCTTATTAACAGGAGGTGTTACCTTCATCTTCCCAAAAGAAGTGAAGGTTCTAATTGGACATTGTGAATTTGATTTTAGTCGCGGTTTTAATCGCGCTGACGGCATTTTTCGTAGCATCTGAGTTTGCGATAATCAGAATCAGAGGCTCACGGGTTGACCAGCTTATAGCAGAAGGAAATAAAGCCGCAATCGGTGTCAAAAAAGTGACCACCCATTTAGATGAGTATTTATCGGCGTGCCAGCTCGGCATAACATTGACTTCCATCGGTCTTGGTGTCTTAGGCGAATCAACGATTGAACGCTTGCTTCATCCGCTTTTCACAAAGATAAACGTACCAAGCTCATTATCACATATTATTTCATTTATTCTCGCCTATGCGATCATTACATTCTTACACGTGGTCGTGGGAGAGTTGGCGCCGAAAACAGTCGCCATCCAGAAAGCGGAAGCCGTTTCAATGCTGTTTTCGAAACCGCTGATTTGGTTTTACCGCATCATGTTCCCGTTTATCTGGCTTCTGAACAACTCCGCCCGTCTTTTAACGAAGACGTTCGGTCTGGAGACGGTGTCTGAAAATGAACTTGCCCACTCTGAAGAAGAGCTGCGCATCATTTTATCGGAAAGCTATAAAAGCGGTGAAATCAACCAGTCTGAATTTAAATATGTGAACAAAATCTTTGAATTTGACGACAGACTTGCAAAAGAAATCATGATTCCGCGTACGGAAATCGTCAGTCTGCCGCATGATATCAAAATTTCTGAAATGATGGACATCATTCAGATTGAAAAATATACCCGGTACCCTGTCGAAGAGGGTGACAAAGATAATATTATCGGCGTTATTAACATTAAAGAAGTGCTGACCGCCTGCATCAGCGGCGAAGTATCAGTCGACTCGCCGATTACCGATTTTGTCAATCCGATCATCCATGTGATTGAGTCGGCACCGATTCACGATCTGCTTGTAAAAATGCAGAAGGAACGGGTTCATATGGCGATTCTGTCGGATGAATACGGCGGAACCGCGGGGCTTGTCACCGTTGAAGACATTATTGAAGAAATCGTCGGGGAAATCCGTGATGAATTTGATATCGATGAAATCAACGAAATCCGCAAACTCGGCGACGGCCATTACATGCTTGACGGCAAGGTCCTGATTGATCAAGTGAACGAACTCCTCGGCATCCATTTAGAAAATGACGAGGTCGACACCATCGGCGGCTGGTTCCTTACCCAGAAATACGACGTCGAACAATACGACTCGATTATCGAAGAAGGCTGTGAATTTATCATTAATGAAATTGACGGCCACCACGTCGCATATATCGAAGTGAAAAAACTGGCGTTTGATGAACTGCTGGAAACCGCCGAACAAAAAGAAGCATAACAAAAAAGCTTGCGCGTCTGATACAGACGGCAAGCTTTTTTTCATTTACAATTGTTCAAGTTTTTTCTCAAGCTCTTTAATTCTGGCATTCAGCTCTTCTGTCATGGCCGCAAGCCTCTCCTTCGGCGCAAGATCGGAAAAGTCCTCCAAAAAAATCGGCTCGCCGATGATAAGCCGCATTTTTCCCTTTTTAAACAGCGCTTTTCCCGTAGACGGCCCTTTATATGCGGCCGGAACGAGCGGCGCTTTTCCCATTTGGGCGATGGTCACGGCCCCTCTTTTCAGCGGGACGTCTTCTGATGTTCTCGTACCGCTCGGAAAAATCCCGACAATCTTTCCTTCCTTCAGAAGCTTAATCGGCGTTTTAATGCTGCTCGGGCCCGGATTTTCACGGTCAACCGGGAACGCGTGAATCTTCTTCAAAAAACTTCCGATCCACTTTTTCTGAAACAGCTCTTTTTTCGCCATATAATGAATCTGATGGGGCAATATCCCGACACCGAGCGTGAGGACGTCCACCCAGCCCGCATGCGTGCACGCGATAACGAATCCTTTATCAGACGGAAGATTCTCTTTATTGTACACTTTCACTCCTCCGCGCAGGGATAGAATGCATTTGATGGCATTTGCACAAAACTTATACATAACGCACTTCCTTTGTTGTAATGATCAAAAGTGTTCTCTCTCTCTATTATAACAATATTTTTTATTACCTGGTACTAATAATTATATTTTTCCTCCGCCGATCTCTATCTTTTATGACGGATTTTGGGTACTATAGAGAAATGGTGTTTGATGAGGTGAAAATGAATTTAAGCCGTTTGCATGGAACGTGCAACTTTAAACCTTTCTTATGCGTGTATAACATAGAGGGGAGAAAAGGCAGTGACGATCGATGAAATTTACCAAATGTATATGAATGATGTTTACCGGTTCCTGCTCTCCATGACAAAAGACAAGCATCTCGCTGAAGATTTGCTGCAGGAAACCTTTATGAGGGCATACATACACATTCACTCCTACGACCACAGCAAAGTAAAGCCATGGCTTTTTCAAGTGGCGAGAAATGCGTTTATAGATTATGTCAGAAAACATAAAAAGGAAGTGACCATTTCCGATGACTTAATTGGGAGCCTTTTTCAGACGGCTGTTCAAAGCCCGGCTCATCAGATTGAAATCAAGGAAGTGCTGACAGGGTATATGTCCGAACTTCCCGACAATTATCGGGAGGCCTTAACACTGTATTATTTAAAAGAACTGAATTACAAAGAAGCATCCCATATTATGAATATTTCAGAGGCTAATTTTAAAAGTGTTTTATTTCGTGCCAGACAGCGGCTGAAAGCACTTTATAATAGAGGTGTTAATGATGAATGAAGAATTTAAAAAGCGTTTTTACCAATACAAAAATGGAGAAATGAGCGACCGGGAAATGGCCGCCTTTGAAGAAGAGCTGGAAAAGCTGGAAGTCTATCAGGAGTTGATTGAAAGCGAAATGCAGGACGACCGGGAATGGGACGTCGGCATCAGCCCGGAAAAACAGAAGGCCATTTTATCATACGGAAAACGCAAATCCTATTTGCGGATTTCAGTTCTCGCCGTCATCTCCACTTTGATGATTTTGCCGCTTTGCACTTTAGGAAGCTACCTCTATTACGGTCTGGGAGGAAAAGAAAGCACCGGCAATCAATTAATGGAGACCGCGGCAGTGACGGTGGCGACAACAATGCCGAACGTCCTCGTCGATACCTCCGGACTGAAAAGCCAGGTGAAGCTGTTTGGAATGAATACGGAATTTCCGCTGCAAAAGCAGATCGGCACAAAAACGAAATCCGTCGGCGGAGAACGGATTGAAATGTTTTTAGATACGGTCAAATCGCCTGCCGTTAACTACTATGATTTAGACGCGGCACAGGCAAAGCATTATTTCGCCCATCCTTCCGGCTTAAAGGAACGCACGATTGACAAAGCCGGACAGACCTTAAAAAAATTGCCTGAAGGAAGCGTGGCGGAGGTCTATCTTTCTTATGACCGGGCCTACCCTTCTTCTCAAGTATATTCGACTTTTAAAAAATACGATGTGAAGTTTTTATGGAACGCGGTCGAAACGGAGAAAAATCTGAAAGACAGTCCTTATGCCGAGCCGTTAGGATTTCCCGGGAAAGATTCAAAGATGGTGTCCTCTTTCGAAACGCAAGGACAGACAGACCGTGAACAATTTATCAATGCCCTTGAATTTATGTCCCGCCATAAAAAATGGGCGCATGCAATATCGAAACGCAAAGACATGAATCTTGGCAGCCGAATCGACTATGTTGAACATCATGGAATGAACGTATACGGCTCTGTCGTGACGGGGCCGACAAAAGAAATCGAACGTCTGCTAAAAAACAAAACAGTAAAAGCAGCAAACATCGGTGAGGTGGAATTATGGAATTGGTAAGAATTTTTAAAGAGCATAATGTTTTCGGCTGGATATCAGTCGGTACCGCGATTTTGTCGCTGCTGCTTTTGAACGTGGCAATCATCAGCAATGTGACTTTCTATTCTTATCAGATGCTGCCGTTTGCGATGGCCGCCGTGCCGTTCGGCATCATTGAGCTGTTTATTAAAAAAGGACGGACGGGCCCGGGACTGCTCGGTGTCATTCTCAATCTGTTCGTCATTGTCTGTGTATATACGATCGTTGCGGTTGATACGAATCTGCAATTCGGTTTTTAAACATAAAAACAGGCCCTTTTACGGGGGCCTGTTTTTTTAAAATGAAAGAACGCCGATTAAATGCAGCAATACGACGATGATAGCCAGCGGCACGAGATATTTCAGAAGGAAATACCACACCTGAAAGAAACGATAGCCGATGGCGGAACCGCTTTTCATCTCGGCAAACAGCTCCTGCTTCGGTATTTTCAGCGGGACGAAGATTGATATTAATAAAGCGCCGAGCGGAATCAGCACATTGCTGACGGTGAAATCCGCAAGATCAAAAAACGTTTTTCCGAACAAATGAACATCACCGAGAACACCGTATGATAAACAGGATGGAATTCCGACTAAGAAAATGAGCAGACCGCTTGTCCACGACAGCTTCTTTCTTTTCGTTTCATCACCTTTCCCGACAGTCGCCACGATAATTTCCACCATCGAAAAGGCCGAAGTCAGCGCGGCGAAGAAAAAGACCGCCAGAAAGCTGATAAAAAACAGCGAGCCGAACGGCAGCCGGTCAAACACAGCCGGCAGCACGGTAAACAGCAGTGTAGGCCCTTCATCCGGTTTAAAGCCGAACGAAAAAACCGCTGGGAAAATGGCCAGTCCCGCAAACAGCGTGACGAGCACATTCATCATAACAATGGAACCCGCCGAACCCGGAAGATTTTGGGTTTTCGGCAGATACGAACTGTATGTCACCATGACCGAAACACCGAGCGTTAATGTAAAAAACGCCTGTCCTAAAGCATATAGGATGGATTCCGGCGTCAAATCTTCAAAGTGCGGAACCAATAAAAATTTAATCCCCTCAACGGCATGATCGAGCGTGACTGATCGCAGCACAAGCAATAGAAACAGCACAAATAAAATCGGCATCAGCACCGCACTGACACGTTCAATCCCTTTCTGCACGCCTTTTGCGACGACCGCCACCGTCATGATCATAAATACAAGCTGCGCAATGAGAGTCTGGATCGGATTTTCAATGACCGTCCCGAACACCGTGCCGTACTGCTCCTGAGTGAGCCCGGATAAAGAACCGGTAACGGCTTTTAACACATAAAGCAAAATCCACCCGCCGACAACACTGTAAAAAGACAAAACTAAAAAACAGGCCGCCACACCCACATAACCCGTGAGGTGCCATACCGACTTCGGCGCGGCTTGTTTGTAGGCATCAATCGCATTTGTCTGGCTCCGTCTTCCGAAAATAAATTCACCGAGCAAAAGCGGATAGCCTAAAAGCACGGTAAAGAGGACGAATACAAGAAAAAAAGCGCCTCCTCCGTTCGTACCCGCTACGTAAGGGAACTTCCAAATGGCTCCCAGACCGATCGCCGAACCGGCAGCGGCCATAATAAATCCTATTTTTGAGGCCCATTGAACCCTTTTTTGGTCAGACACGACTTTCCACTTCCCTTCCGCCCTATATTATCCCTTATTCGCTGCGATAACTTAAGCCCATTTCAATATGTTTCATTATTCCGAAAAATAAAAAGAAGCGGCGGGTGCCGCTCCTTACAAATCCCTGTTTAATTTCGAATGCTTTCTCGAATATAAGAAATAAATCACCAGACCGATGATCAGCCAGATAAAGAAACGGAATATGGTGGTGGCGCCGAGGTTAATAATCAAAAACACGCAGAACAGAATGGACAATATCGGAATAAAGGGAACCCCCGGACATTTAAAAGCCCTCGGCAGATCAGGCTGTTTCTTTCTCAATACGATAACCGCCACGGAAATCAGGACAAACGCGGCAAGCGTGCCGATGTTCACCAGCTTCGCCAGTTCATCAAGCGGGACGAGCGAGCCGAGTAATGCCGACAGGATGCCGAATACCCATGTCACCACGTGCGGCGTTTTATGCTTCGGATGGACTTTTGAAAGCGCCCCCGGCACCAAACCGTCACGGGACATGGCAAACATCACCCTCGTCTGGCCGTACAGCATGACGAGCATCACCGTTGTCATTCCCAACACTGCGCCGATATCAATAATCCCGGCCACCCAATTCTGTCCGGCCATCTGCAGGACGAGAGACACGGGATGGTCAACGCCCTCAAAGCGGGCAAACGGAACGACGCCCGTCATAATCGCCGATACGGTCACATACAGAACGGTGCAGATGATTAATGAAAAGATAATTCCTTTCGGCAGATCCTTCGCCGGATTTTTCGTTTCTTCAGCGGCGGAAGAGACGGCGTCAAAACCGATAAAAGAGAAGAAAACGAGTGCCGCGGCACTGAAAACACCGCCGAAACCCATCGGTATAAACGGCTGCCAGTTGTGAGGTTTGACATATACGGCCGCAACGGCGATAAACAATAGAACAACCAGAACCTTCAAAATGACCATAATATTATTGACCCGCTTCGATTCCCTAATGCCTAAGTAGAGGAGGAATGTAATCGCAAGCACGATAACAAATGCGGGGAGATTAAAGAATGTGACCGTGCCTTTAATGGATCCCGGCGCGGCCGTTAATGCGGTCGGAAGATGAATGCCGAAGCCCGCCAAGAATGATTGAAAATAGCCGGACCAGCCGACCGAAACCGCGCTGACGGCGAGCATATATTCCAAGATTAAATCCCATCCGATGATAAACGCTAGAAGTTCACCCAGTGTCGCATAAGTAAACGTGTAGACGGAACCTGAAACCGGGACGCTTGAAGCAAATTCAGCATATGACAGAGCCGCAAATAAACACGCAAGAGCGGCGATGACAAATGAAACGGTCAGCCCCGGCCCCGCCGTGACAGCGCCTGTTCCGGTTAATACAAAAATCCCCGTTCCGATGATAGCCCCTATCCCCAGAAGGGTCAAATCAAAGGCCCCTAACTCTCTTTTCAGCGACTTTTCCCCGCTCGTTGCGGCAAGCAGGTCCTGAATGCTTTTCTTTCTGAATACGCTCCCCTTCATCTGCTTCACTCCTTGTAAATCAATATATGTTAGAATATTCAGATAACAATAACGATAATGACTAAATTCTTATTTTTCGCATGAAATGTTTCAGCACATCATCCCTTTCTCCTACATCATATTATAGCGAAAAATATAAAAATGAAAATAACTTTTTTGAAAATTCTATATATTATTTTTCATAAAGCAAAACTCAGCGGATTCTCTTCTGCGAAATATTAACATTAGTGATTCAGCTGGCGACTTCCATTTTTTAAAAATCGTATTCATATGTACGTTCAAATTAAAAATCCCGCACTTTTTAAAAGCGCGGGATAAAACTTGCGTATTATGTTGAAATAAATCTGCCGCCATTTACGTGAATGGTCTGCCCCGTCATATAGGAAGATTCGTCTGAAGCCAGAAGCACGTAAGCTCCGGCGTGTTCCGCAGGCTGTCCCGGTCTTCCCATCGGAGTGTCCAGACCGTGCTTTTCTACCTTTTCTTCAGTAAACGTCGCCGGAATCAGAGCGGTCCAGATCGGTCCAGGGGCCACCGCATTTACTCTGATCCCCTGATCGGCCAATGACATCGCCATTGAACGCGTAAAGGAAACGATGCCGCCTTTCGTGCACGAATAGTCGATCAATGAAGTGTCTCCCTGATAAGCGGTAATCGACGTTGTATTAATGATGGCGCTCCCTCTTTTGAGATGAGGCAGCACGGCTTTTGTCATATGAAACATAGAAAACATGTTTGTACGGAATGTCTTCTCCAGCTGTTCAGCTGTAATATCAAGAATCCCGTTTTGCGGATGCTGCTCAGCCGCATTATTAACGAGAATATCTATTTTTCCATAGTGATCTAAGACTTGGCGGACGGCCTTCTGACAATGCGCCTCATCACCGACGTCTCCCGGAATTAACAGGCATTCGGCCTGGTATTCTTCCGCACGCTTTTTCGTTCTCTCGGCATCGGCATGTTCGTCTAGGTACAGGATGGCAAGATCCGCCCCTTCCTTCGCGTAAGCGATCGCAGCCGATGCGCCGATGCCGCTGTCTCCGCCCGTGATGACGGCGACTTTTCCTTTTAATCTGCCCGCCCCTTTTACATCCGGGTCCTCCAAGAGCGGCTTCGGCTCCATGTCTGACTCAATGCCGGGCTGTCGGTTTTGCACCTGCGGCTTTTGTCCTTCCGTCTGTCTGTCCATCGGATTCATATTCTCACACTCCTGCAATTGGTATTACTGAGACGATACCACGCAGTGCGGGGAGTTAAACGGACAAATATGCCGGTAATTAAAGCTGCTGAGCCGTTTCGGGAAAAGCGCCGGTGTATTTCGCAGACGGCCTGTAAATCATGTTGTCAGCGGACTGTTCAAGCACGTGTGCGCACCAGCCTGCCATTCTGCTTGCTGAAAAGGTCGGCGTAAACAAATCATTGTCGACATCAATGGCCTGCATCACAGCCGCTGCGTAAAACTCCACATTCGTATACAGCTTCCGTCCGGGCTTATATTGCTCTAACAAACGGATGGCTTCCTTCTCCACATAAAGCGCCAAGTCAAGCGACGGATCATTTCCCGCCACTTCTTCAGCCTTTATGCGCAGCGCTTCCGCCCGCGGGTCTTTTGTTTTGTACACCCTATGTCCGAAGCCCATCAGGCGTTCTCCCTTCATAAGCTTCGCTGCCAAATATGCTTCTGCATTTTCTTTTTCCCCGATGTCTTCAAGCATTTTCGTGACGCCTGAAGGGGCGCCTCCGTGCAGCGGCCCTTTCATCGTACCCAGTGCGGCAGTGACGGCAGACACTAAGTCTGATTCCGTCGAAACGGTGACTCTCGCTGAAAAAGTCGATGCATTCATCCCGTGCTCCATCGCCAGAATCATATACGTCTCAAGCGCTTTCTTTTGGGCTACGGACGGCTGCCTGCCTGTCAGCATATACAAATAGTTTTCAACGTGTCCGTATCGCGCCTCAGGTGACAACGCTTCCTGCCCTTGTTTACGGCGGTATCTGTACGCAATAATCGTCGGTGTGACAGCAATCAGTTTAATCGCTTCTTCCGGCTTGGGCGGATATGTAAATGAATCTGTGCCCAAACCTGAAACAGCCGTTCTCAGCACCGCCATGTCGTCCATTTCATCCGGAAGCGTTTCCAGTAAGCCGATCAAATGTTTCGGAAGCCCGCGCTCGGCTGCAAGTTCTTCCTGAAACGCAAGCAATTGCCGCTCATCAGGAAGCGCCCCGTTCAAAATGAGATACGCCGCTTCTTCAAAACTGAATTGCAATGCGATATCCTTCGCGTCATAGCCGCGATATATTAAATGCCCCTTTTCTCCGTCAATGTGGCTGATCGCCGTTTCTGCACAAGTAATCCCTTTCAATCCACGATAAATCAATTTCATTCCCCCTTATCCTCTTTCTGTTATTATAGTAAATATAATATTTAAAAAATAATGAATATTTTTAAGGGAATTAATTAAAACTTTTAATCAGAGGAGTGCATCTATGGATTTTAAATGGCTTCACACCTTCGTCACCGCGGCAAAATACGAGAATTTCAGAAAAACGGCGGAAACGCTTTTTTTATCTCAGCCGACCGTCACCGTTCATATAAAATTATTAGAGAAAGAAATCAGCTGCAAGCTGTTTCAGCGGAGCGGCCGGAAAATACAATTGACGGAAGAAGGAAAAGCATACGTGCCGTTTGCCATGAGACTTTTGGAAGACTATGAAAACAGCATGGCGGAGCTGCACAGGGTGCGCCAGGGCTACTCGCACACGCTGACACTCGCTGTTTCGCCGCTTATCGCCGACACCGTTCTCCCGTCTGTCATGAAGCGTTATACAGAGGACAATAAAGAAACCGAAATGACGGTCACCATTTTCGAATCGGAAGAAATCGCCTCTCAAATCAGAAACGGCTCAGCCGATATCGGACTGAGCTGCTTAAAGGTGCAATCATCTTCCCTCACTTGCCTCCCCCTGTACAATGACCCCGTTGTCCTCGTCGCGCCGCCCGGCCGAAAACCCGGGACAGGGAAGGCGGATGAAGTGAAAGACCTGTTCGGACAATATCTGCTTTTGACCCATAACCATCCTGACTATTGGGATGATTTGCTCCGCCAGGTCAGAATACAGTTCCCTTTCGTCAGGACAATGAAGGTGACACAGACGCATATTACGAAACGATTTATTAAAGAGGGGCTGGGCGTCTCATTTCTGCCGCTGTCAGCGGTACGGTCCGAACTCGCCGCAGGCAGCATGATTGAAATTCCGTGCGAATTCGCCCAGATGCCGAGCGCGGGCGCGTACGCCATCGCCCTCTATGAAAATGAAAAAAAGAAAACCTTTTTAGATTTTTTATCCCATTTTCATTTTTAGGTGAAACAAATGGAGCTCTGCCCCGTCTAAATAAAAAACCCGTTCGGATGAACGGGTTTCTATCGCTGCTAGAATCTTTTCGCGCCAAGGTAGCGAGGTTTCCAGTAGCTGTTATTCAGATCACTTGTTGTGACGCCGTCAGAACCGGCATGGATGAACTTGTTGTTTCCGATGTACACACCCATGTGTGAAGGGCCGGCCTGATATGTTGTAAAGAAGACGAAGTCTCCTCTTGACGGGCTCGACACGCTCTTCATTGAGCTCCAGTATCCCGCAGTGCTCGTTCTGCCGACACTCGTCTGTTTGTTTAACAGGTACCAGATAAATCCGCTGCAGTCAAAGCCGGAAGTTGTTGTTCCGCCCCATACATACGGCGTGCCGATTAAAGATTGCGCATCAGAAATCAGCTTGTTTACATTCAGGCTCGTCTGTGCAGCATTATGGCTGGATGAAGGCTGCTTTGATGACGATGACGAAGATCCTGAAGACGTTGAACCGGAAGTTGATCCCTTTACTTTAAGAACTTGTCCGATGCGGATCAGGTCCGTTTTTAAACCGTTTAAACTTTTTAATTGGTTTACCGTCATTTTATATTTATTCGCAATTTTCCAAAGGCTGTCGCCTTTTACGACTTTATATGTAGACGATGATGACTTGCTGCTTGAGCTTGAACCTGAGGATGATTTACCGTTAATCGAAAGCGTCTGACCGATGTAAATGATATCCGATTTTAATTTGTTCTCAGATTTAATGGAATTAATTGACGTTCCATACCGATTTGAAAGTCCCCATAATGTATCGCCTTTTTTTACCTTAATCGTTTGCGCAGATGCCGCGCCCGCAAACAAAGTCGTCCCCAAAACCACTGCCGTTGTTGCTGTAACAAGTTGCTTTTTCATATTTTCCTCCCTGAATGATTCTATCTATTTTATGTGTCTCTTTTTTAAAGTTTTTATCTGTTTCCTATTATAAGGTTCAATTTCCACTAGAAATAGACTTGACTTCCCGTGACAAATTTCTTACTAATTCGTTTTAGAAAAAAGTTTTTAAGGGTATTAAATATTTCAATTTGATTTCAAACGTGACGAAAAACGAGTCAATTTGTCATGTTTCTTTCCTGTGATCATCGTATTTTGGAAAAACAAAGCAGTTTGCTTTCCAAATAAATCCTTGTTAAAAAAATCCTCATCTTTTTCAAAAAAGTGAATGGTTTTCACTCTTTCTTGAAAACATAAGTTACACCGGAATTTACATTTCTAACAATGTTTCACCTGAAATTTACAGGAGAAACAGGCGCTCTTTACAAACACCCCCTACCATTAGACATGCAGACACGATTAAAGGAGGACGAGTGAGAATGAGTCTATTTAAACAGGTTCGATCAAAACTTCTGCCGGCGGCAGCCGTATCCGTGCTGACAGCCGGTCTGATTGCGGGCGCGGGGCTTCAGCACTCCGAACAGGCTGCGGCAAAAAAACAGCCTGACAAAAACGAGATCAGAAACGTCATCTTCATGGTCGGCGACGGAATGGGCGCTCCCTATATGAACGCCTACCGTTCGGTCATTAACAAAGGAAAGCCTTCGGATGGTATGAAACTGACGGCATTCGATCCCAATCTCACCGGTATGATGATGACTTATCCTGACGATCCTGATTCCAATATTACCGATTCCGCGGCGGCTGGCACGGCAATGGCCACAGGCGTGAAAACGTATAACGCGGCGATCGGAGTCGATAAAAAAGGAAAGCGGGTAAAATCCGTCCTCGAAGAAGCGAAACAAAGAGGGAAATCCACCGGACTTGTCGCAACTTCGGAGATTGCGCACGCCACCCCTGCGGCATTCGGAGCCCATAACAAATCCCGAAAGAACATGGATGACATCGCAAGCAGCTACTTTGATGACCGCATCAACGGAAAACAGAAAGTCGATGTGCTCCTCGGAGGCGGCAAGTCAAACTTTATCCGTAAAGACCGCAATGTAACAAAGGATTTCAAAAAAGCGGGATACAGCTACGTGACATCAAAACAGGAGCTCAAAAAGGATCGTAACAAGAAGATTCTCGGCCTGTTTGCCGATGGCGGACTCGACAAAGCAATCGACCGCTCAAACGCCGTCCCTTCATTAGAAGACATGACAACGGCAGCGATCGACAGGCTGAACAAGAATAAAAAAGGGTTTTTCTTAATGGTCGAAGGCAGCCAAATTGACTGGGCGGGACATGACAATGATATAGTCGGCGCAATGAGTGAAATGAAGGATTTTGAAAAAGCGTATAAAGCAGCGATCGCATTTGCCAAAAAGGACAAACATACGCTTGTCGTTGCCACGGCTGATCATACCACCGGGGGATTGACGATCGGCGCGAATGACGATAAAAACTGGCATGTTGAACCAATTCTTGCCGCCAAAAAAACCCCGGCATTTATGGCTGACCAAATCAAAGCGGGCAAATCCGTATCTTCCGTGCTTGCGCGTTATACAGACCTGAAATGGTCAAAAGCGGAAATCAAACAGATCGAAACGGCCTCAAAACAGGATGCTGACAAGAGCGTCTACAAAGCGATCATTAAGCTCTTTAATGCGAAAACCAACAGCGGCTGGACAACCGGCGATCATACGGGCGAAGAAGTTCCCGTTTACGCATACGGTCCGGGAAGAGAGTCATTTACGGGGCTTTTAAACAACACGGACCAGGCCAAAAAGATCTTTCACATCCTGAAACACGGAAAATAAAAAAGGATGCGGGGGTTTCCCCGCATCCTTTCTTCTTTTACAGATATCTCCGATGCACTCCTTTGCCGTCATAAGAAAACATCACTTCTCTGTCTTCAAGAACAGATTCGATGTGCACGCTCCTGCCCCACAGCTGGTACAGATACGGCAGCACTTTCTCCAAATATTTCAGATCAAGCTCAATTCCCTCATACCAATGTTTAATATAAAGCTCATTATTCTTCAGGTAATCCCCGTCATTGACGGTCAGATAAGGAAATCCCCCGTTGACCCGCATGTTCACGAGCTGATCGCGCACGGCCTTCCATTCTTTGTCGATCACTTTATAGTCCCTGCCCTGTTTTTGGAATAAATACAAATCCTCACGCATCACGAGATCTTTCGTCAAATAATTGCGGATAAATGATATATCCGATTCAATTTCCCTGACCTCAAACATTTTCTCGCGTCCGGAACCGGGCTTTACTCCTGTTTTTTTCATTTCATCTGTCGGGTTGTCATAACGCTCTTCGATGTCTTCAAAAATTTTCAGCCCTAAATAATACGGGTTGATTCCCGTTTTTGACGGCTGAACGACGCCTGCGTTCAGCTTCGCAAATTCGATGGCTTCATCTGAAGTCAGGTCAAGCTCGCGGATAATCCGCTGATGCCAATAGGATGCCCAGCCTTCGTTCATGATTTTCGTTTCCAGCTGCGGCCAGAAATACAGCATTTCTTCTCTCATCATGGTTAAAATGTCACGCTGCCACGGTTCAAGCTCCCGCGAATGTTCTTCGATAAACAGCAGAATATCTTTTTCCGGCCGGGGCGGAAACGGTTTTTTCCCTTTTTTCTTTTTCACCTGCTTCGGCTTATCCATTCCCCATAAATCATCGTAAGGCGATGGCGCGGTTTCTTCTTCGTCCTCCTCTTCGTCATCGACGCTCCACAGCAGCTGCGGCCTGACGAGCGACGGATCGATATGCTCCTGAACCGCCAGAATGGCATCTAAAAAGGACTCCACCTCTTTTATTCCGTGAATTCTTTCATAATGCTTAATCCGCTCCGCCGCAGCCGCCATACTCTCAACCATGTCCCGGTTCGTATTTTGAAAGCGGCAGTTATTTTTGAAAAAATCACAATGGGCAAGAACATGGGCTACAATTAATTTATTTTGGATCAGCGAATTGCTGTCCAGCAAAAAAGCGTAGCAAGGGTTGGAATTAATGACAAGTTCATAAATTTTGCTCAAACCGAGATCATAATGGAGTTTCATCTTATGAAATTGTTTGCCGAAACTCCAGTGGCTGAATCTCGTCGGCATGCCGTACGCGCCGAATGTATAAATAATTTCAGCCGGGCAAATTTCATATCTCATCGGGTAGAAATCAAGGCCGAAACCCTTCGCAATGTCGGTTATTTCCTCAATTGCCCGCTGTAAACCTTTTGTCTCCTCCGCGTTCAACCGAATCCCCCCTACTTGGACTTATTTATAATGTATGACCCCTCCTCTCAAAAGATGAAATAACAGACCGGTTTCCGGCTGAAAACTTTCGGCACATCCGCGCCGTTTGCTTTATATGTAAGTGGGTAAAACACACACCATACCCCAAAAAGAAAAGGAGCGATTCTACTTGAATACAGCAGACATGCTTACGACGTATCTCAGCAAACTCCCGAATCTGGTCATTGCACTGCTCGTCCTGCTTATCGGCTGGGGCATTGCCAAAATCATTGAAAAAGCCGTTTACAAAGGCCTGCAAAAAACAAAAATTGACGACAGGCTGTTCGCCGAAAAAAAGCCGGCGCGCTATTCCTCAGAAAAAGTCATCAGTAAAGTCATTTATTTTATCGCATTAATCATCGTTTTTATTCTATTCTTTAACATTCTGCATCTGACAACCGTGGCTTCGCCTTTTGTCAGCATGCTGTCAGCGATAACGGCGGCTGTGCCGAGCATTTTAAAAGCCGGCCTGATTCTGCTGTTGGGCTGGGCGGCCGCTTCGCTTTTCAGCTATCTCGTCAAAAAAGCGGGCATGAAACTCGCTGAAAACGGCCGGTTCAGAAAATGGACAATGGTGTCTGAAGAAGCGGAGATGAGCAGATCCGCTACGGCCGCTTCACGAATCGTTTTCTACTTCGTCTTGCTCTTGTTCCTGCCCGGCGTCTTGGCCGCTCTCCAAATCAGCGGAGTATCAGGGCCGTTTACAAATATGATCCAAAGCGTTTTGTCCTTTATACCGAAAGTATTCGCCGCGGCGCTGATTGTTTTAATCGGCTGGCTTGTTGCCCGTCTCGTCCGCGATATCGTCACAAACTTTCTGGCGAGTATCGGCACGGAAAGGCTCGCCGCACGTATGGGGCTTTCTATTTATCTGAAGGATACAAGCCTGTCGGCAATCATCGGAACGATTGTCTACGTGCTGATTTTCATTCCGGTGATCATTTCTGCGCTTGACCGGCTTGATGTGGCGGGTATTTCTGAACCGGCGTCAGCCATGCTGCACACGGTCTTCACAATGCTCCCTAATATCATCATCGGTATCGTGCTGATCATCGCCGGCATCTGGATCGGAAAATGGGTCAACAGCATTGTATCCGGGCTCTTGCACCGGGCCGGTTTCGACTCTCTTCTCGGTAAAATGGGCTTTGAACAGGCGGGTACCCCGAAGCTGACGCTTTCTCAGACGGTCGGCATGATTGTTCAGATCATCATCGTCCTGCTCTTTACGGCAGAGGCGCTGCAGCTTGTCCATCTTGAATTTCTCGTTGTTATCGCAACAGGTATTATCGCTTACCTGCCTAATGTTCTGGCCGCTGTATTTATTCTCGGAATCGGGCTTTTGGCCGGACAGCTCGTCAGCAGGCTGCTTGCCGGCATGCTGAGCGGAAAGGAATTCAGATTCCTGGCGCCGCTTGCGAAATATACCATTATCACTCTCTCAATCTTTATGGCGCTGGATCAGCTCGGTGTCGCCGACACGATCGTAAATGCCGCGTTTATTCTGATTCTGGGCGGTTTCGCGCTTGCCTTCGGACTTTCATTCGGTCTTGGCGGAAAAGAATTTGCCTCCCGTTATCTCGCAAAATTGGATCGTAAAATTGAAAAACATCAATCGGCTGACGATCGTAAGCCGCCGATGTCTTAACAAAAAAACGTGTGCTCAGAAGGAGCGCACGTTTTTTTTTGAGTTAAAGGGGCAAATTCCTTTTTTTTCATTTTAGATTCATATATGATAGACTGTAACAGAAGCAAAATCTCTTTTTCCGAGGTCATTCTATGAAATTAACGAACTATACCGATTATTCTTTACGCGTTTTGATTTTTTTGGCTTCCAAACATTCCGACGAACTTTCCAACATAAAAGAAATCGCAGATACTTATTCCATCTCTAAAAACCACCTCATGAAAGTCATTTACCGCCTCGGCCAGCTCGGGTATGTCGAAACGATCCGGGGCCGGGGAGGCGGAATCCGATTAGGAATGACACCGGAAGACATAAACATTGGAGAAGTCGTTCGAAATACAGAAGACGACTTTAACATCGTAGAATGCTTTGACTCCAAAAAAAATCTCTGTATCATATCTCCCGCCTGCAACTTAAAGAACCTTCTGAATGAAGCCCTGCAAGCTTACTTGGCCGTTTTAGACAAATATACGTTACGGGATCTGGTCAAAAACAAAGAGGAGATTATGAGACTGCTCAGAAGCTGAAGGAATGTCCGCATTCCTTCTTTTTTTATGCCGGCGTAAGAAAAAAGGACTATTTCTATTAATATGATAAACGATTGCAGACAAGTGCCGATATAAAGATTATCATTACTGATATCCTCACCTTGCGGCTGCAACGAATGGGGATAGTAAAATCATCGCAGGAAAAGGGAGATTCATTATGAAAAAAAAGGTAGCGGTCGGTTTGACTGCATCTGCGATCGTCGGGTCTACGTTAGCTGTAACACCGGCAGAAGCACAAACGATTAAGGTTAAAAGCGGAGATTCATTATGGAAGCTTGCCCAAAACTACAATACAAGCGTGGATGCCATTACATCAGCGAATCATCTAAAATCCACCGTTATTTCTATCGGGCAGACGCTCAACATTCCTAACGGCAAATCAGATTCCGGCAGCTCAAAGCCATCTTCAAAGAACAGCGGCACGACTAAAAGCGTTTATACAGTGAAAAGCGGCGACTCGCTGTGGCTGATCGCATCTGATTTTAAAATGTCCGTACAGGAACTGAAAAAATTGAACGGTCTGACAAGCGACTTAATCCGCGCCGGACAGAAGCTGCAAGTGACGGGGAAAGTTTCCTCAAGCACCGATCAGAAAAAAACCACACCGGGCAGCAGCTCAAACAGCAGCAAAAAGCAGTCATCATCTTCCGGGACGTATAAAGTCAAACTCGGCGATTCACTATGGAAGATCGCAAACAGCGTCAATATGACCATTGCGGAACTCAAAGTATTAAACAACTTAAAAACGGATACGATCTACGTAAACCAAGTCCTGAAAACAAAAGGAACGTCTTCTTCGGGAAACACGCCGTCAAAAGACAATTCAAACCAAAATAAAAACCAGACACAAACGTCATCTTATACAGTAAAAAGCGGAGACTCACTCTGGAAAATCGCAAACGCATACAACATGACGGTTCAGCAAATCAGAAGCATCAACAAACTGACGTCAGACATGCTGCGGGTCGGACAAGTGCTTAAGCTGACAAAAACGTCATCTTCCGGCTCTTCGTCTTCACCGTCAACTCCGAACCAGTCCGGAGATACAGGGAAAACCACTACATATACCGTGAAAAGCGGGGATTCTTTATGGGTGATCGCCCAAAAGTTCAATGTGACCGCCCAGCAGATCCGCGAGAAAAACAATCTGAAAACAGATGTTCTTCAAATCGGACAAAAGCTGACGATTACCGGGCAGCAGACAAACACAACACCGAATCAGTCCGGCAACACAGGCGGCACAGGATCAACAAGCGCGAAGATTAATGTAATGATCGATGCCGCAAAAGCTCAACTGGGCGTACCGTATGTATGGGGCGGGACAACGCCGAGAGGCTTTGACTGCAGCGGTTTCATTTATTACGTTCTCAATAAGGTCACTTCTGTATCCAGACTTTCAGCCGCAGGCTACTGGAATACGATGACATCAGTCAGCCAGCCGGCGGTCGGTGACTTTGTCTTTTTCTCAACTTATAAAGCCGGACCTTCCCACGTCGGTATTTATCTCGGGAACGGCCAGTTTATTAATGCCAACGATTCGGGTGTCGTTATTTCCAGCATGAACAATTCCTATTGGAAACAGCGCTACCTCGGCGCAAAACGTTTCTTCTGATATCTGACAAGCTGTACGGCCTCAATTAGGCTGTGCAGCTTTTTTTACAGTCTGAAAATATTAATGCTGATCACATGTTTTGTCACCGGATGGAAATACACTTCAGCACGGGATGAAAACGTTTCTTTTGCTGTTTGCACCGTTACGCGAAACACATCTTTTGTCTGTTCCCGGTTCACTTTTGTACGGCCCATGTACGAATAATCGGTAAGCTCGGCCCCCTTGTATTCACGTTCAAGCTGGTTCCATGCGAGCTGCTCCCATTTTTCAACTGATGGATCAAGGTGTTCTGTATGCCCTTTTTCAGCGATAGAGGCAATGAGAATGCCGCAAAACAAGAGGGCAAGCGCAAATGGAAGGGATTTCATCTTTATGTTCTCCTGAGTCGTTTTTTGTCAATCTTAGCGTGTCCAAAGAAGAGACGGATATGCGGTTTTATTTTATGTCTCCCTCATATTGCTATGCCGCAGTGATAAGGACACCAACTTTTCCCCCGTTGCATCCGGGCTTCAGCGGCATAAACTAACGGAGAACTTCTCATTGAAAGGAGAAGCGTTAGATGGATCATGCCGATTATGACAAAGCCTTGTATTACACACACCGGTCTCAATGGGACAATTTGTTAATATTGATGGTTCGTACAAAAGATGATTTATTATCAAAGCGTATTGAGCACTTTCTGCACGCGTATCATTTCGAATATGATCATGCGGTGCTTGAAAAAGAGCTGTATTCTCTTCTCGGGTATATTGATCATGCGACAGAGCTCGCTTATGAAGATCAATTAGCCATGCTGACATAAAAACAATCCCGGCGTCAGACGCCGGGATTTCTTGTGTTTGTGAACATATTCAGCTCTTCGATCATCTCTTTCAGGCTGACCGCCATATCCTCAGATACGGTCCGGCGCTCCAAGTCAATGTGAATCGGGTCTAAGACCAGCTGTTTCGGGATGACATTTGCATAAACGCCCCGCATGACCGTCCGCATATTCGCCAGCGCGTTCATGCCTCCTTTTCCTCCGCCCGCCGCGGCAATGATTGCCACCGGTTTGTATGCCCAGTGATCGCTGCTTAAAAAATCGATGGCGTTTTTTAAAGCGCCGCTCATGCCGCTGTGATACTCGGGAGATAATAAGACGACGGCCGCCGACTTTTTCACCTGCCGCCTTAACTCTTGCACTGAAGGCAGCTCGTTCTGTTCTTCTTCACCGTTATAAAGCGGCAGATCACTTTCGCTCAAATCAACATAATCGGTATGAAACCGATCTCTGATATAAGAAGCGGCAATTCTCGTCCGCCCGTTTTTTCTCGGTGTTCCGCTGATCACTAATATGCTCATGATTTTACCGCCCTTCCAAAAACATTATATTTTACCGCATACAATGCCGCCTGCGTCCGATCGGAAAGATTCAGCTTTGACAGCAGGTTGGACACGTGGGTCTTCACTGTTTTTTCTGAAATAAACAGTGCCGCCGCAATTTCCTTATTGCTTTTTCCTTTGGCTATTTCTTGAAGAACATCTTTTTCACGGGGGGTCAGCTGATAATATTTTTCCTTATCCTGATCATCCTGAACCATATGGGTCAGCACGTGAGGCACAATATCCGCCGACAGCCGGTAACGTCCGGAATATACTTCCCGGAGCGTTTTTACTAAATCATCGGGCTGGGCGTCTTTCAGCTGATACGCTTTTGCGCCGGCTTTAAGGGCGGGAATGACATGCTCCTGATCAGAATAGCTCGTCAAAACGACGATACTGATGTCCGGAAATCGTTCAGCCGCAATTTTTGCCGCTTCTATGCCGTCCATATCAGGCATTGATAAATCCATCAGAATGATGTCCGGCTCCGTCTTTTCAGCTTGCTGAAGCGCTTCAGCACCGGTGGACGCCTCACCGACAACTTCAATGTCTTCCTGAGTGGCGAAGAAATAGCGCAGTCCTTTGCGGACAACGTGATGATCATCAGCAATCACAATTTTCATCAATCAGACCTCCTGTCCCGAAACGGAAGCCGAACGGAAACAATCGTTCCGGCGCCAAGCTCGGATTGCAATGTAAAGCGGCCTCCGATTGCTTCGGCGCGCGCTTTCATGCCGGCCACACCGAGCGATGGGAGCACAGCATGCGCATCAGCGCTAAAGCCCGCTCCACGGTCGCTAATGTGAAGCTCAGCGCAATCCGGCTTTTTAACGGCGGAAATGATAACCCGGTCCGTTCCCGCATGCTTTTTACAGTTATTCAAGGCTTCCTGGGCGATCCGCCAAAGCGCGTGTTCCTGTTCATCTGTAAGTTCCAGCTCATCCTCCATTTCACAAACGGCTTCCAGGCCGATAAGAGCGGCATAGCTTTTGATCGACGCATACAGCCCTTTCGTCAAACTTTCCGGCTTCAGCTGCCAAATAAGCGCCCTCATTTCTGTTAGCGCATCCTGAGACAGCTCTTGAATAAACGTAATCATCTGCCGGAGCCGATCATCATTTGTAAAGCTCTTTGCGGCTTTTGCCGTTAAGCTGACAGAAAACAGCATCTGATTGACGGAATCATGCAGCTCTTGCGCAAGTCTGCTTCGTTCCACCAACAGGGCGTTCTGCTGCTCAAATTCGGCCAATTTCATCCGCTGAATCGCCGTTCCGATTTGAAATGCAACCGCTTCAAGCAGATGCAGTTCTTCTTCGTTGAAAAATGTCTTTTCGCTTGCGGCGACGTTTAATAAACCGAACTTCCGGCCGCCGTCCTCAAGCGGTACGGTCGCATGATGGGTAATGCCCTCCGTATCGCGGCAGTTCGTCGTCTGTTCGGCAAATTCAATCCGTTTACAATTCATTATGTTTACGGCCTTTGTCAATCCGCCATTGCTGAATTTGGTCAGACAATAGCATTCCCCGCTGCACATGAGTGCATTTTCCCGCTGACCGAGAGCCGGCGGTAAATAAGCGGATGCGGCGAGCGTATAAGATCCGTCCGGCTCAATCAGAAAAATCCACCCTGTCTGCAGCCCGGTCAGGCTGAGCAGTTCGCGGAGCACTTTATCAAGCGCTTCCTTTAAATCGTGGCTTTGGTTTAAGGTTTCCGCAATCGCTTTTAACGTTTTTAACGTTTCTACCGTCGTTTTCGTCAATTTCCCTCACTCCGGCCAATCAGAATTATCCATATTATATCAATTCTTTTCTGTATATTCCTTTGTTTCCAGCATGAATTTTCCTCATACTTTCGGATGAGACGTATAAAAAAACCGCCGGATGTCGCTTCCGGCGGTTTGTTGTTTATTTCGTTTTTTCCACTATGCCATCCACTGTTTTCATGACGGCTTCAGATAATGCGGCAAGACGCTGTTCGCTGTCTTGTAAAGAAGTTCCCTTCACAGCGAAATAGAACTTCACTTTCGGCTCCGTTCCCGATGGACGAAGACAGAACCAAGAGCCGTCTTCAAGGAAATATTTCAGGACATTTGACTTCGGCAGATCAATATCCTCTTCATGATGATCGGCAAATACAGTCCGTTTTCCCGTTGAATAGTCTTCAGCCTGCGTGATTTGTTTTCCGGCCATCTGCTTCGGCGGATCGTTTCGGAAGGAAGTCAGGATAGCGGAAATCTGCTCGGCTCCCTGTTTTCCTTTTAACGTCAATGACTTCAAGCCTTCACGGTAATATCCGTATTCTTTAAAAATGGACAGCAGCGCGTCATAAAGCGACATGCCCTGCTTTTTATAAAAGGCGCATACCTCGACGGCTAACAGCGCAGCCTGGATCGCGTCTTTGTCACGCGCGAAATCGCCGATTAAGTAGCCGTAGCTTTCTTCATACCCGAACTGGAACGTGTATTGGCCTGATTTTTCATATTCTTTGATCTTTTCACCGATAAATTTGAAGCCTGTCAGCGTGTCAACCGTATCTAATCCGAACGATGAAGCGACGGCGCGGCCCAATTCGCTCGTGACAATCGTTTTCATGACGACACCGTTTTCAGGAAGGGTGCCCTGTTTTTTCTTCTCGGAAAGCAGGTAATGCAATAAAAGCGCGCCTGTCTGGTTTCCCGTCAGCACTGTGTACTTGCCTTCGCTGTTTTTCACGGCAATGCCGAGACGGTCGGCATCCGGGTCCGTAGCGACAAGAATATCAGCGTTTTGTTCTTCTCCGAGCTTAATGGCATATTCGAATGCCGCGTGCTCTTCCGGATTCGGCGATTTGACGGTTGAAAAATCCGGGTCCGGCAGCTCTTGCTCCTTTACGACGGTGACGTTTTTGTAACCGAGTGCTTCAAGACCGCGGCGCACCGGTTTATTTGCCGTGCCGTGCAGCGGAGTGAACACGACGCTGACATCCACTTCATCCGAAAGCTCGGGATGTACGGAGATGGAAGTCAGTTCTTCAGTATACGGTTTATCAATTTCTTCACCGATTATTTTAATCAAACCTTTTTCTTTCAGTGACTGTTCATCTTCAACTTGAATCGTTAATTCATTTTCTATGGCATTCACTTCCGCAATGACGATGTCCGCTTCTTTCGGCGGCAGCTGTGCGCCGTCATCGCCATACACTTTATATCCGTTATATTCAGGCGGGTTATGGCTGGCCGTCACGACGATACCGGCATAAGCGTTCAGCTTTCTCACCGCAAAAGACAGCTCAGGCGTCGGGCGGAGCTCATCAAATACGTATGTTTGAATGCCTTGGGAAGCAAGAGTTTTTGCAGCTTCCATCGCAAACTCAGGAGATTTATGACGGGAGTCGTATGCGATCGCAACCCCTCTTTTTTTCGCGTCTTCCCCCTGTTTCGCGATATACGCCGCAAGTCCGGCGGATGCTTTGCGGACCGTGTAAATATTCATCCTGTTCGTACCCGGTCCGATTTCTCCTCTCATGCCTCCTGTTCCGAACTCAAGATTTTTGTAGAAAAAATCTTCCAGCAGCTGCTCGTTTCCTTCTGCGTCCGCCAATAATTTTTTCAATTCTGAATCTAATTGTTCGGCCTGATTCCAGCGTTCGTAACTCTTACTCCAACTCATGTTCGTCCTCCTATAATTTCAGCTTATGACCATATTTTAATATGAAGCGGCTGCCCGTGTCACTTGATAACTTAACCAAATGCTTTATGTAAACAGATAAAAGAAGGGCTCATGCCTTTTCGGCACAGCCCTCCGGTTATTATTGTTCGAGCGGAACAACCGCGTCGTGCAGCAGCGTATTTAACCACTCAGTGTGTTTTTCTTTCGTTTCGTCATTCCATTGGAATCGGTCGCTCATGTAATCAATCACGGCCGTTTTATACGTTTGCACCCATTTGATGTCGAAGAACAGTCTTCCCGTTCTGCGGACGAAGAAATCGGCAGGTGTCGCAGCCATTTCTTCTTCGATGCTGTAAGCTGCTTCAGCCAAAATGTGAACCGGAATCTGGCGTTTTTCCGCTTCGTCTTTCAGACCTTCAATCCGGCTGAATACATTTTCAACGTTAGAGCCGTATCTGATGGCTAACTGCTTAGCGGTTTCCTGTGATAAACCGATTTTCAAGCCATCTTTTGTCTTTGCTTCCACAAATGACTCGAAGTTTTTAGAGCCGCCGACATGTCCGCCGGAAATCGGCATCGTCTTTGTCTTGCAGCCGCCGAAGTCCTGGCCGCCCTCTTCTTTCAAGCGGTCGCGGACAAGATCGACAATGTGCTCAGCCATTTTACGGTAGCCCGTCAGTTTTCCTCCGGCGATCGTAATCAGGCCTGATTGAGATGTCCAGATTTCATCTTTACGGGAGATCTCAGACGGGTCTTTCCCTTCTTCGTGAATAAGCGGTCTGAGGCCGGCCCAGCTTGATTCAATATCGTCCGCCGTAATGTTCAGTTCCGGGAACATATAATTGATGGAGCTGACGACATAATCGCGATCCTGCACCGTCATGCGCGGGTGCTCAAGTTTTTGTTTGTAAACCGTATCGGTCGTACCCACGTATGTTTTTCCTTCACGCGGAATGGCGAACACCATCCGGCCGTCCGGCGTATCAAAGTACACCGCCTGTTTAAGCGGGAATACGGATTGGTCGAATACGAGATGGACCCCTTTTGTGTGCTGAAGATGTTTTCCGCTTTTGCTGTGGTCTTTTTCTCTCAGCTCGTCGACCCACGGACCTGTCGCATTAACGATTTTTTTGGCGTAAACTTTGTATTCCTTGCCTGACAGCAGATCTTCAATTAAAACGCCGACAACTTTTCCTTTTTCATAAAGCAGTTCTTTCACTTTAGAATAGTTGACAGGCTCCGCACCGAATTTAACGGCTTCTTTCATGACTTCAATCGTCAGTCTCGCATCGTCCGTCCGGTACTCTACATAATAGCCTCCGCCTTTTAAGCCGTCTTTTTTGACGAGCGGCTCTTTTTGCAGCGTTTCTTTAGCAGACAGCATGCTTCTGCGCTCTGATTTTTTCACCCCTGCTAAATAGTCGTACACACGCAGGCCGATGGAAGTAGAGAATGAACCGAACGTGCCGCCTTTATGAAACGGCAGCAGCATCCATTCCGGCGTCGTGACGTGCGGGCCGTTTTCGTACACGATGGCACGTTCCTTACCGACTTCTGCAACCATTTTGACTTCAAATTGCTTCAGATAACGCAAACCGCCGTGGACAAGCTTTGTAGATCGGCTTGATGTGCCGGCCGCGAAATCCTGCATTTCGCTCAAAGCGACTTTCATTCCCCTTGAAGCAGCGTCAAGCGCCGTACCGGCACCCGTAATACCTCCGCCTATAATAAACAGATCGTATGTTTTTTTAGTCATGTCTTCCAGCATATGATCCCGTTCCAAACTTGAAAATTGGTGATTCATCATTACGTTTCCTCCTTGTTGTCACGGTATAGAAAAAGAGACCACAACAGCCAAAGCGCATGTCATCACTTTGGTGCTGTGGTCTCTCCTCATCTCAGGACCGTTCCTATTAACTTGTTTTAAGTATACCACATTTTTATCTTATTTAAAAGCCATAGCTGCATTTACTGCTTTTTTCCATCCGCCGTACAATTCATCACGTTTTTCATCTTCCATATCCGGTTTGAATTGCTTATCAAGGTTCCATTGATCAGCGATTTCAGTGCTGTCCTTCCAGTAGCCGACAGCGATTCCGGCCAAATACGCGGCACCGAGCGCCGTCGTTTCATTAATTTCCGGACGTTCGACCGGCACATCAAGCAAGTCGCTCTGGAACTGCATGAGGAAATTATTTTTTACCGCTCCGCCGTCTACACGCAATGTTTTTAAAGAGATGCCTGAATCAGCTTCCATGGCATCAAGCACATCTTTCGCCTGATAAGCGAGAGATTCAAGCGTAGCCCGGATAAAATGCTCCTTCGTCGTTCCGCGTGTCAGGCCGAAAACTGAGCCGCGCACGTCGCTGTCCCAGTACGGTGTGCCTAATCCGACGAAAGCGGGCACGACATAAACACCGTCAGCGGAATCCACACGCTCTGCGTATGTCTCGCTTTCTTTTGAATCCTGGAACATCCGCATGCCGTCTCTCAGCCATTGGATGGCAGAACCTGCGACAAAGATGCTTCCTTCCAGTGCATACTCGACTTTTCCGTCTAATCCCCAGGCGATTGTCGTCAGAAGGCCGTGATCAGAAGTGATGGCTTTTTCTCCGGTATTCATCAGCATAAAGCAGCCTGTGCCGTATGTGTTTTTCCCCATGCCTTCTTCAAAGCACGCCTGGCCGAACAGCGCAGACTGCTGGTCTCCGGCCGCTCCCGCAATCGGAATGTTTTTACCGAAGAAATGATAATCAACCGTTTTCGCGTACACATGAGAAGACGGTTTCACTTCCGGCAGCATTGATTTCGGCACGCCTAAAATATCAAGCAGCTCGTCATCCCATTTTAATTCATGTATATTAAACATCAGCGTTCTTGAAGCGTTGGAATAATCCGTTACGTGCGCCGCCCCTCCGGACATTTTCCAGATGAGCCATGAATCAATCGTTCCGAACAGAAGATTTCCGTTTTCCGCTTTTTCCCGCGCGCCTTCTACATTGTCAAGAATCCATTTGACTTTCGTTCCTGAGAAATAAGGGTCGATCAAAAGTCCCGTTTTTTCTCTGAATGTATCATTATATCCTTTTTCACGAAGCTCTTCGCAAATGCCGGATGTTTGTCTCGATTGCCACACAATCGCATTGTATACCGGCTTTCCGGTATCTTTATCCCATACGACCGTCGTTTCCCTTTGGTTCGTGATGCCGATGCCGGCAATTTGATCAGCGCTGATTCCGGACTCGGAAATTACAGTCGCGATAACGGCGAGCACCGATCCCCAGATTTCGTTCGCATTGTGCTCCACCCAGCCCGGCTGAGGGAAATGCTGTGTGAATTCCTTTTGAGCGGAATGCACGATTTTTCCTTCTTTATTAAAAAGAATCGCTCTTGAACTTGTTGTGCCTTGGTCAATTGATAAAATATAGGTCTCCATGATGCCGCTCTCCTTTTTAAATATATTCAGAATTTGATAATGTTTTCTGTGATTGAGATTTCTTGGTATAAATATAGAGTATGAAAAGCACTACAATCATTATAACGCTTACAAACCAAAAGCTAGGTGTCACATTTCCTTTAAACGCAGCATTGTAAAATACGCCGCCGAACGCACCGCCCATGATCGGACCGACTACGGGAATCCAGGCATATTTCCAATTTGACGGCCCTTTTTTCGGAATCGGCAGAAAGGCGTGAGCGATTCTCGGCCCCAAATCCCGCGCAGGGTTGATCGCATATCCGGTCGTCCCTCCAAGAGAAATCCCGATGGCAACGATGAGGAATCCGACAATCAGCGGGTTCAGCCCTTTTGTAAATTCATTCGCTCCGATTGCCAAAATGCCGAGCACAAGCACAAACGTACCAATGACTTCACTTATCATATTCCCAAATGTATGAGGAATACTCGGGCCGGTCGAGAAAACGCCCAGTTTGGCGGCCGGATCATCCGTCGCCTTCCAATGCGGCAGATAATGAAGGAACACAACAACCGCACCGATCATTGCTCCGATCATCTGTCCTGCAATATAAACAGGGACCTCTTTCCAAGGAAAGCTGCCTTCAAGCGCAAGGCCTATCGTTAAAGCCGGATTCAAGTGGGCGCCGCTGATGCTGCCGACGGCATATGCCGCCATGGCTACTCCCAATCCCCAGCCGAATACAATAACAATCCATCCGGATTGGTATGAAAGCGATTTCTTTAAATTGACTCCCGCACAAACGCCGCCGCCGAAAATAACAAGCAGCATTGTACCGATTACTTCTCCCCAAAATGCTGTCATCATCATTCCTCCTAAATGACAAAATAGCAGGTTTGACAGAGTTATAGAGAATAAAAACCCACAACAAACCGCTTTACGCTTTATTGCTTCCGTAAAGAGCTGTTGTGGGTCTCCGGATCTCCATCACATAGTATTAACCTAGGTCTATTGTAACAACGGGTGTAAGCGGTGTCAATCTTTTTTTGTCATAGAATGTTCATATTTAGCCCATAGTTCGGTGTCTGAAGTCGTCACGGCCGTGGCTCCTGCCTGCAAGGCGTTTTCAACGTCCTGCTCCGTGCGGATGAAGCCGCCGGCAAAAATAGGAATCCCCGTCATTTCTTTAATTTCTCTGATTAAAGTCGGAACAATGCCCGGGAGAACCTCGATAAAGTCAGGCTTATGCTTTCCGACGAATTCCATGCTTTTCTCCATGGCGCTCGTATCCAAGAGAAACAGACGCTGGATCGCGTATATTTTCTTTTGTTTCGCTTTGACGATGACTGATGATCTCGTCGAAATGATGCCCGCGGGTCTGATGTCCTGACAAATGAACTCCGCACCGTATTCGTCATGCTTAATGCCGTGAATTAAATCGACGTGAACCATCAGAAGTTTTCTGTGTTTTTTTGCTTCATTCACGACACCTTTTAATTGACCGAGGTGGATATCTAAAATGACGCCGTATAAGAACGGACTCTCTAAAAATGCATCGAATTGCTTCATGTTCCGGATTGCCGGTAGAATCTGCTGGTTGTGAAAACTCATGTTTTACTCCTTTACATTAAAAATCAATGCTCAGCACGCTTTCCTTGACGGTCGAAATGATAAAAGAGAGCTCCTCGTCCGACAGGCAAAAAGGCGGAGACAGCTGAATGACATTATTATATCCCGCTACAGTATCACCATTTTTCCCGACAAGCAGGCCTTTTTCTCTGCACGCGGTAATGACGTGCTGCACAAGGGCGGCATCAGCGGGTTCCTTCGTGATTTTGTCCTTGACGAGCTCAATGCCGGCAAGAAGGCCCTTGCCCCGTACATCTCCGACCGCCGGATGTTCTCTGAGCGGCTCAAGCTCACGGAGCAGCCTTTCTCCAAGCTCCCGGGAGCGGGCGATCAGATTTTCGTCCTCCATCAATTGCAGGTTTTTTAAAGCCAGGGCGCAGGCTGCCGGATTGCCTCCGAATGTATTCACGTGCCGGAAGCGGCCGTACGGCTCACCGCCCGAATACGCCTCAAAAATCTCCCGTTTTACTGCCGTTGCCGACAGCGGCAGATAAGCGCTCGTAATGCCTTTTGCCATTGTGACGATGTCCGGTGAAACGCCGTAATGCTGAAATCCGAACGGCTCTCCCGTGCGGCCGAAACCGCAAATGACTTCATCACTGATCAGAAGCGCGCCGTGGCGGCGGCAAATGTCCTCTACCTTTGCCATATACCCGTCCGGGGGCATCAGTATCCCTCCGCCTGTAATAATCGGTTCCATAATCACGCCGGCAATCGTTTCGCTTAATTCCCACGTCATGATCCGGTCGATTTCATGCGCGCTTTCCAATGTGACGGCATCGCCGGGATTCCGATAAAGATCAGGCGGCGCCGCGTGCAAAAAACCTTGTGAGAGCGGCTCATATTTATATTTTCTCTGCGCCTGGCCGGTAGCGGCGAGCGCCCCCATCGTATTGCCGTGATAGCTTCTGTACCGGGAGATGAATTTGAAGCGGCTGTGATCGCCGTTTTCAATGTGGTATTGGCGGGCAATTTTGAACGCGGTTTCATTTGCTTCCGATCCGCTGTTGGAAAAGAAGATCACATAATCGCCGCCGAGCCATTCATTCAATTTTTCCGCAAGCTCAATCGCAGGTTGATGGCTTTGGGTCAGCGGATAATAAGGAAGCTCCTTCAATTGGCTGTAAGCCGCATCGGCAAGCTCCTTTCTCCCGTATCCGATATTGACGCACCACAGGCCTGACATACCGTCCAAATACCGTCTGCCGTCAATATCCGTAACCCAGGCGCCTTCCCCTTTTTGGACGATTATGCTGTCATCCGGCTCCGCCCCTTTCATCGCGTGCCAAATCAGCTCTTTATCCTTTTGTTTGAGTGACTGATTTTTTTGTACATGTTCCACACCGCTCATCTCCCTTTCAATATCATTGCACTGTATCGAAAGCTGCCCGGCTTCTGACGCCGATTCTCTTGGTGAAGTTTTCCTCTTAATAAGAATATAAAGGCGCGGCATGGGCGAGTCAATAAAGCGGCGGCAATTAAAAAAACGCTTTCTCCCAGAAAGCGAAAGGGCTACAAGAGCATATCCCGAAACCGGGGCCGGTGCAAGTGTTTTTATAAAAAAACCCGCCCCTTAAGCGGAGCGGGCGTTTTTTTATTTCAGGTGCGTAATCCGGTAAATATCTTTGCGCCGGTCTTTCAGCTGGCGCACGGTTCCGTTTTCACGCTGCCTTCTTAAGATTTCAAGGTCCACGTCCCCAATCACGACCATTTCGATATTCGGATTCGTTTCACCGACGATTCCGTCTCTGGCAAATTCAAAATCAGACGGAGCAAAAATGGCTGACTGCGCGTATTGAATATCCATATTTTCTGTTTGCGGCAGGTTTCCGACCGTACCTGAGATGACGGTGTAAATTTGGTTTTCAACCGCTCTCGCCTGAGAGCAGTACCTTACGCGCAAGTAGCCTTGGCGGTCTTCAGTACAGAACGGCGTAAAGATAATTTTCGCCCCTTGATCCGCGGCAATTCTCGCAAGCTCCGGAAATTCGATATCGTAACAGATCTGAATGGCGATCTTTCCGCAGTCCGTATCAAATACGCGCACCCTGTCTCCGGCGCTGATGCCCCACCATTTCCGCTCATTCGGCGTAATGTGAAGCTTATATTGTTTTTCAATCGTGCCGTCACGTCTGAATAAGTAGGCGATGTTATAAATTTTCCCCTCTTCTTCAACGAAGTGGGAGCCGCCGATGATGTTGACATTATATTTCACCGCGAGATCTGTAAAGAGGCTGATATAGTCCTCGGTATATTCGGTAATCCTCTGAATGGCCAGACTCGGAGAACGCTCCTCGAGAAATGACATGAGCTGCGTTGTGAAAATCTCCGGAAATACCGCGAAATCAGATCTCGCATCGGAAGCCACATCGACATAATATTCAACCTGATTGGCAAATTCCTCGAAGGAGTAAATCTTTTTCATTTCATATTGAATGACGCAGATGCGCACCGGAAATGCCGATTTGTAATAGCGCTTTGACTGCGGCAGGTAATCGACATTGTTCCATTCCATTAATGTCGCATATTTAATGGACGCGGTGTCATCCGGGAGATAATTCGGATTGATCCGCATGAGCGTAAATCCGTTCATCAGCTGGAAAGAAAGCACCGGGTCATAAATCTGATGGCGCGTCACCTGTTCGACATAGGCTCTCGCCGTCATTTCTTCCGCATACTTATGATAATTCGGAATCCGCCCGCCGATAATGATGCTTTTCAGATTCAATCGTCTCGCCAAGTCTTTTCTCGCCTCATACAGCCGGTGTCCGATTTTCATCCGTCTGTATTCCGGGTGAACCATTACCTCAATCCCGTACAGATTCAATCCGTCCGGGTTGTGGTTCGTGATATAACCGTCGTCTGTAATGTCCTGCCACGTGTGGCGGTCATCATATTCATCGAAATTGATGATCAGGCTTGAGCATGAACCGATAATTTCCCCTTCATACTCGGCGCAAAACTGACCTTCCGGAAAGTGCGCGAGATGGCTGATTAAATGCTCAGGCTCCCACGGCTCCATCCCCGGAAAACAATCCTTTTGCAGCTCAATAATTTTGTTGATATCTTTCTCTTCCATATTCCGTATGACCATTTTCTTTTCAAAACGGGTCAGATCAAGTTTCTCAGACAATGCTGCTTCCCCCTGCCGGTTCGTTTTGATCGTTCAATCGCTGTAAGAGTAATTCAAGTTCCATTTCAGCCATCGATTCCAGTCTGTGATCGTATTCTTCAAACAACAGGGCGCTTGTTACCTTATTCGGCACGATGACACATTTCATGCCGGCCCGTTTGGCTGCGATTGAGCCGTTGACCGAATCCTCAAAGGCCAGACATTCAGATGGTTCAACGCCTAAATGTTCCGCAGCTTTCAGATAGAGCTCCGGATTCGGCTTCACTTCTTCTACGTCGTCAGCCGTCTGAATCACTTCAAATTCATCAAACAGCCCTAATTCCTTCAGATGACCCGACACCCATTTAAAATCTGAGCTGGAAGCGAGCCCCACCTTCAATCCTAATTCTTTTGCCGCGGCTAAATAAGCCTCCACCCCGGGACGCGCCGTTTCCGTCTTCATCCGCTGTTCGAAGCGCCCGCGCCTGATCGCCGTCAGTTCATCATGATCGAGCTTTCTTCCCAGCTGCTCCTCTAAATATGCGAACGGCTTAAAACCCGCGGCCGTTCCGATCACCTTTCCCCAGACGGATAAAGGCAATGTTGAACCGTGTTCTTCAAACATTTCCTGCAGCACTTCATATTCATGGGTTTCTGTATCTAAAATTAACCCGTCAAAATCAAAGATTAATGCTTTTATCAATGGTTACAGCTCCTTTAGCTAAACGTACTGACCTATGTATACACTATACCGTGAATTTCTTTCGCGTTCAAAATGTAACATTCTGACGGAAAGAAGAGCCTGCATAAGTGCAAGCTCTCTTCATCCGTTACTGTGTGTTTTGACTGGAAATATTGGAAAGAGCCGCTCCCGCAGACTCATTTGAACGCTGATCAACCGCTAAGTCTCCAAGCGCAACGATCCCGACCAGATGATTTTGATCGACAATGGGAAGGCGGCGGATTTGGTGTTGGGCCATCAGATGTGACGCCTCTTCAAGACTCATTTCCGGGTTTCCGGATACAACTGCAGAAGACATCACGTGTGAAACAGGTGTTTGGCCGTCGCGGCCTTGAGCCGTTGTTCTCAATGCGATATCACGGTCTGTCAGCATTCCTTTTAATTCCCCTCCGTCAACGACGGGAATTGCTCCGACATTATGCTGGTGCATCAGCGCAGCCGCTTCCTGGATCGTTTGATTGGGAGAAACGGTAGCCACGTGGGTAGTCATTGATTGTTTGATTGAACTCATTGTAAAGCACCCCTTTCGACATTTA
Source organism: Bacillus sp. KS1 (assembly GCF_020075515.1). Classification (NCBI taxonomy): domain Bacteria; kingdom Bacillati; phylum Bacillota; class Bacilli; order Caryophanales; family Bacillaceae; genus Bacillus; species Bacillus sp. KS1. The sequence goes on from NZ_JACAWW010000017.1 coordinate 303,668, forward strand.
TTATGCTCGGGGATTTGTCTCAATATAAAGGGAGTTAGAGGAAAGAAATTGTGGTATCATGTCAAAGAAGCAAAAAAGAGCCTGTAAAAAGGCTCTTTACACCCGTCAGATCAGCCTTCTGCGACCGCAGGCTTCTGATCCGGCACCTGTCTCGAAATCATCATAGGTAAACGGAAAATTCATTCCGCATTCGTTCAGCAAAGCGCAATTTTTATCAAACAGCGCCCGCTCTTTGACGTCATATACCGGGTGCGGCTTTGACAGCATGATATGTACCGTTTGCAGACAAGCCATTATTTGAAACGCTTCTTTTAAAGTTCCTTGGTAACGTTGGTTTTGTAATGATAATACGCCCCTTTTTTTAAAGCGCTGAATTTCCAGTTCGGAGAAATAAAGAGGAAAGACATTTTGAAACAATTCAGAGGAAAGCTCTTGTATCGCGCTTTCTTGTCCGTCAGTCGCTGCGTTCACAATTCTCACATCAATCACCTTTCTTGCCATGTGAATATCCTTAATCTTTATCAAGAATAGCATAGAAAAAAACGCGAAAGCTAAGGTAAGTGTTTCCTATTGAAACAGCCGCTTTCCGCTTGAAAAGGAGCTTTATGAAATGAAACAAAATGACCGCGGTCTGGAACTCCTGATTACGGAAAAGCACGCCGGACAATGGCTGTTTTCAGTCCTGAAATCTGAATTCCAGGCGTCAAAACCCGTAATTACGGAATGGATGAACCAAGAAAGCATTCAGGTGAATCGGACATCCCCGAAAAACAACATCATACTGAAAACCGGAGATCGCTTATTCATTGATCTTCAGGAAAAAACGGGTTCTTCGGTGACTCCGGAATACGGAGAGCCGGACATTTTATTTGAGGACAATCATATGCTGATTGCAAATAAGCCGGCGGGAATGCCGACTCATCCAAATGAAGAGGGTCAGACCGGCACCCTCAGCAACCTGATCGCTTACCATTTTCAAATCAACGGCGAGCAGGCGAAAGTGCGCCACGTTCACCGTCTTGACCGTGACACGTCAGGCGCGGTCGTTTTCGCGAAACACCGCCTGGCCCATGCAATCCTTGACCGTCAGCTCGAAACCAAAACGTTAAAACGCACCTATATCGCCGCGGCGGAAGGAAAAGTGACGCCTAAAAAAGGCACGGTTGACTCGCCGATCGGCCGCGACAGGTCACATTCCGTCAGACGGCGCGTCTCACCCGGCGGACAAGCCGCCGTCACCCATTACAAAGTGAAAGGCTATCATCCCGGTGCGCAGCTTACATTGGCAGAGCTTGAACTGGAAACCGGGAGAACACATCAAATCAGGGTGCATATGGCAAGCATCGGCCATCCGTTGGCGGGCGATGACCTGTACGGCGGAAGCAGGACGCTGTTTCACAGGCAGGCGCTTCACGCCAAAAAAGTCAGTGTCGTCCATCCGATCTCAGGAGAACAAATCGTTGCCGAGGCGCCGATGCCGGCTGATCTGGCTCATTTTACCGAAACGTATTTTTCTTAAACCGGGTCGGCATATATAATATATCGTTTCGGCGCATTCCCAATGTAAGAAAACGGATAGCAAGTGGTCAGGATCAGTTCCTCCCGCTTGTGCTGAAGGGTGATGACAGATGTATCATCCCGGCTGACGATTTTTGTACGGCTGATTTTATAAGAAAACGTGCCGTAAGACAAAATCACGTTCAGTCTGTCTCCTTTTTTCAGTTCGCCGGTCCGGCGGAACACCGTGTCCCTGTGGCCGGATAACACAATTTGGCCGTGATCGCCCGGATAATAGCTGTCCTTATAATGTCCGACGCCTTTTGCCAAATCATCTGCGTCAGTCCCTTCGACGATCGGGAGCTCAGCGTCGATTTCAGGGATTTCTAAAATGCCGCTTGCCTCACCCGTTTCGGGGTGAAATTCTTTTTTGCGCTGTGTCAGCACAGCGCTTTTTGTTTTTTTCTTTTCCAAGACAGGTTCTGTTGCTTTTTTTGCTTCTTCAAGCGATTGGTTCGTTTTCATATGTGAATCAATGATCTTCCAGCTTCCGTAACATGTGATGATGATACCGACGATGATGACGAGAAGCGGAATATGTTTCAGTTTGTTCATCGTGTGCGGGTTCCCCTTTTCTTTCTGAAAAGCCAATATACGCCGGCACCCGTGATCACCAGTCCGGCCAATGCCGTCTGATGGCTGCCCGCTGAAGTATCAGGCAATGGGCGGCCTTTTTGTGTGCCGCTTTCAGTCTGTTCTGTGCTTTGTTCCGAATTTGCGGCAGGCGCCGGACGGGATTCGGGAATTGGCTGCACTGTATCAGATGCTGTTTCTTCTGCGACAGGACGTTTAGGTTTTTTGGTTTGATCAGGCTGTTCTGCTGCATCCGGTTTTTTAGCGGGTTTTTCCGCTTGCGGTTTTTCTCCTTTATCAGGCCTGGTGCCGCCTGGTGTTTCCCCGCTTCCCGGCTGATTGCCGGTATCATCAGGTGTTTCGGCGGCTGATGCCGTGCGGATGCGGCCGTCGGTCTGATAAGAAATCGGTGCGGAAAAGCTTTTGACATAGTCTGCTGTCGCTTCCAAATCCTCAGGCCCCGTCACCGGGTTCTTGCCGAGTTTTCCGATCGGACCGTATTTTGCCCCCGCTGCCGTCGCCATAAATTGATTGACTGTTACTGTATATCCTTTTTCGGGCTGTATGTCTGTCCCGTCCGCCATCTTCATATCAACCGCTTGTCCGGTTTTCGGGTTCCATGTATAGGTAAATCCGCTGATGCTGTAATCCGGACCGTACACCGGAGAAATTTGCGCGTTGATGATCTCCCGCAAATCTTTTCCTTTGATTTCAAGCTTCGTCAGCACATTGCCGAACGGCTGTACATTATAAAGGTCTCCCCATGTGATCGGCCCTTTTTTTAAGCCGTCCCGGATGCCTCCTCCATTCATAAGCGCAAAATCGGATTTCATCTTCGCTTTCATACCGTCAGCAATCAGATTTCCGAGCGCCGTGTCGCCGTCATTTGAATACCCGCCCGTTATATCATGGGCCGCTTCCCCGATCGTTTCGCTGATAATCGGTTTCACTTTCTCTTCATATTTGCTTAATATGCCTGCCGCAGCCGGGTCAGGCTTGATTTTACTTTGATCGATATATTGGATTTCCGCTGATTTTTTCACGATATCCTTCGACTCTTTATCAAGTTCAAGATCGGCGATTCCGATTGCTTTTCCGTATTCAAATGCCTGCACGATCAGCTTGCCGTCGATTTCTCCGTTAACGACTTTATGATTGTGCGCGGCGAAAATCACATCAATCTCTGAGTCTGTTCCGCTTGCAAGCTTTGCGGATTCTCCCGTGATGGCTGAGCCATTTTGTTCAGCAGACATATGGGCGAGCACGGCGATTGCTTTAATTCCTTTTTTCTTCAGGTCAGCGGCGGCGTCATTGACAGCCTTTACCTCATCCGTAAACGTAATATTTTTAATTCCGTCCGGGATGACCATGCCTGCCGCCGATCTGGTTACAACCCCGATAAATGCGACCGGAATTCCGGAAATGTATTTAATTTCATACGGCGGCAGAAAGGACTCCCCTGACTTCAGTTTACAGTTGGCGCAGACGAGCGGGAAATTTTGGCCGTCATAACCGCTTGTCCCCTTACCGTCCGGATGATCTCCTCCATTGATGATCCGTTTAAGCTCATTCGTTCCTTCATCGAATTCGTGATTGCCGACAGTTCCGACATCAAAACCGATGTCTTCCATCAGTTCTACTGTCGGTTCATCCTGAAAAAGGGCTGACACGGGAGAGCTGCCCCCGATCATATCGCCCGCATGTACCACGAGGGCGTGTTCTTTCTCGGCTTTCGCCTTTTTAATGTACGCTGCGGCGTAGTCCATTCGCCCGAAAGTGCCATCCGGTTTACCGTCTCCGTTAAGGTCAAGCTCATATTGCTGATCAATTTTTCCGTGCAGATCATTCATGCTGATGATTCTGAGCGGGACACGGCCGGAGTCTTCAGTCTGCCGTTCTTTATACGCTTTATCCGTTCCAGCTTCATTCAGTGATCCTGCTTGTCCGATTGCTTCCGCATCTTTCACGCTGAACATCATAAAACAAACCGTCAGCAGACAGCACGAAAGACGAATACCCCTTATTTTCTTCATTCATTTCCCCCCTGTCTTCTAAGAAATACGTTAGCTTATTTTCTTAAAAATCACATCACTTTTTTGTAAAGATTGTCTTCACTGGCGCAAAATAGTAAATAATCCCCACATAACGAAACAGGTCTTGATGTATAACGGATCGGCTTTTTTCACATCTTAATGATGATTTGACATGAAGGAGGAAAACAACCAGTGGAACAGCAGCAGAATCAGCAGCAGCCGCCAGTAAATCAGGGGATCCCGGGTTCACCGCAAGTGAATCACGGAGGACATGAGCTTTTCGATATGCATGAAGTGCTGGCCGGAACAGTCGGTGTTTTGGATCAATTTATGATGCTCAGACAGTTTATACAGGATCAGCAGCTGGCCGACATCCTTGACCGCCAGTATCAATTCATTCTCGGACTCTATAATCTGACGGCAGAATGCTTTAAGACCGGCCAAAAGCCTTCTCAGGAAACGTCGACATATATGATGGAGGAACAGAACCAGGCCGTCTACGGTATAAAACCGACTCAGCCGAAAAAACCGAATCAATCATTAAATGATGTCAAAGATCTCGGGATCAGCGGCCATATGCTCGGACTGATTAAAGCTCAAGCTTCTCTCTTGACGATGAGCTCGCTTGAAATGACCAATCCCGTCACAAGAAGAGTGCTCTCCGCCCAAATTCAGCAATATGTCGAAATGGCGTTTGAAATCTTCTTATACCAAAATAAACACGGTTATTATCAGGTTCCTCAGCTCAATGCACAAGATATGCAGACCATGCTGAATTCATTTGCACCGGCCCAGGGACAGCCGCAAATGCCTCCGATTAAAGGACAAATGGGACAGCAGCAGCAAAACCTCCATTGATTAAAAAACGGCGTTGGAAACCTGACTCTCCAATGCCGTTTTCTTTTTTTCATATGCTTTTGTGAAATCATGTTCAAATCGTTTCAGGCTTTCTTTCGTAGCCGCTTCAAAGCCTTTTTCAAAATCCTGTGTTTCGGCGGTTTTGTTGATAATGGTTAAGATAATGCCTTCTCCGAATGTTTCGGTTAAGTCCTTTATCATATAGAAGCTTTGCAAATAGACATCTGTTTCATATTCCATACGCGATTTCTGCCATTTTCGGTCGGTCGTTAATTGATCAAACGGCACGACGGAAAATGCAATCGGATCAATGACTACATCATAATGCGCGACCCACTCGCTCAGCCCCTCATGAAACCAAAGCGGAAATACAGACGTATCCGTCCCCAATTGCCGCGTTTTTTGATGAAACGCGTAGTGTGTGTATTCATGTATAATCAATTGCTTATACATGAAAACGGCCAGCTCATCTTTTTTCAAAAGCTGTTTTTTCTCTTCAGGCAAAAGCCCCATCATCTGCTCCTGTTCTGAATAAAAACCGACTACATTTTTCAATCCTGAATATTGCTCCATTTCAGCTTCATCCGAAAAGAAAATGAGTTCAAGTGGCGCTGCACCTTTATAGCCGACAATGATTTGATTGATACGCTTTGCGTGGTCCAGCGTAAGCTTGGTCAGATCCAAGAGCGGTTTTTCATCCGCCGTATAGTAAATCGCTGTATGTTTGTAAATTTCTTTATTCATGTGTTCAGTCACTTGTTCCTTCGTCGGAACAGAGCGGCTGTTTTGGCCTGACAGGACGTACATCATACTTACTGAAACGGCTGAACTGACAGCCAATATGACAAGGACTCCGCACAGGATCAGAGTGAATGCCGCCCGTTTCCCCATGCCGTCACGCAAACAAGCTCCCCTCCCCGATCCTTTAATTTTCATCTCATTCTTTACTTTATGCTCAGGAGCGCTGGGTCGTGACGACAGATAAAATAAAAAAGCCGCAGCAAATGCGGCTTTTCCATTCATTTATTTATTGGGGTTTGGGAATACACGCTGCACCATTTGACCGAATTCATCAAACAGACCGGATACAGGATGTCCGTTTTGGATCCGTTTTCCGTAGCCTTGCATGCGTTCAACGAAGTCCGGGTTCGCTGATACATATACAGTCCGGACATGTTTATCGGCTGATTTCACCTTATCGGTAATCTTATTTTTCAAATGGTTGGCGATGGCGCCTTTTTGTCCGTTTGTCAAAACAACGGCTACATAAGCGCTGTTTCCGGCAACGATCACAGTCGCATTTTTAACCTCTTTTAAATCAGTCACCTTGTCAGCGGCTTTATCAGCCACTCTCAGGTTACGATTGTCATTGTGATCGGTGTTTTGGTTATGACGGTTCACTGTATTCATATTTGTCGCACCGTCGTTAGGCGTGTTGCGGTAATTTACATTCTGGGTGCGGTTGTCATTTCGTTTTCCTTCTCCCTGGTTCCCCATACTGCACCCTGCGGTAATCAGCATCGGCAGAAGAAGGGCAGAGATAACTGCTTGCTTTTTTATCATGTGAATTCCTCCTTTCTCACTTTACGTATAGGTTTTTCTATTCGGCGGGATTTATGCACGCCGTTTGCATTCTGAGCGGTTTGGATAAATATCAGAAGGAAAGGGAAAGGTAAGCGTAATCAATTGAATGAGGAGGGATTTAACTTGTTCAGAAAAAAAAGCGGCGTCAGCCCGACAGCGCTGCTGATCGGATCATCGATTCTGATTGCAGCTTTATCACCCGAAATCCGCCGGAAAATCTCCGGAATGGTTTTAGGCCGAATGCAGCATAAAGATGGTACACACTCCATGCAGCCTGCTGACCTGATTCAACAGGCGTTCGGCGGGGAATCCGGCGGACAGCAGCACACAGACAAAGCCCGGCATTCACAAACCGGCTCATTGCAGCCTGCCGAGCTGATCAAACAGGCTTTCGGCGGGGAATCCGGCGGACAGCAGCACACGGACAAAGCCCGGCATTCACAAACCGGCTCCACGCAGCCTGCCGAGCTGATCAAACAGGCGTTCGGCGGGGAATCCGGCGGAAGGCAGCATGAGCAGACTTCCCGCAATCACTCCGGCTCATCCCATACGGACGGACAGGCAGACCGCAGCCGAAGTAAAGAAACTTCGCAGAAGCCTCACTATACCGAGCCGATTCACTTCGAAGAAAGCGCGGTGAATGTTTTAAATGACAGCACCGTGATGAATATGCTGGAAGAAATTGAACCCGGAAATCATTAGAAACGAAAAAATCCTTCATTCGTTCAACGATGAAGGATTTTTTCGTTTTAGCGCTCTATCTCATATTTTTCTGTAAGAGAATGAACCATTGATCTGCTTTTTTGTTAAGCTTCTTCAGCTTCAATGACGATTGAGGAATCATTGTACACCGCGGTATCGTTTTCCTTCGTCATTTTACTTGTTAACAGCCCTGCGGTCATACTGCCGCTGACATTTAAGGCGGTGCGCCCCATGTCAATTAACGGCTCAATTGAAATGAGCAGCCCGGCAAGCGCGACAGGCATGTTCAAAGCGGATAGGACGAGCAGAGCCGCAAATGTCGCGCCGCCTCCCACGCCTGCTACACCGAATGAACTGATTGCCACGATGGCGATGACGGAGATGATAAATCCCGGTTCAAACGGGTTTTGCCCTACTGTCGGCGCAATCATCATCGCGAGCATCGCGGGGTAAATGCCGGCACAGCCGTTTTGACCGATCGATAAGCCGAATGAACCGGCGAAGTTCGCAATTCCTTCCGGGACGCCCATGCTTTTTTGTGTTTTAATATTGAGCGGCAAAGCCCCTGCGCTTGAGCGGGACGTAAACGCAAACACCATGACAGGAAATGCTTTTTTCACGTATGTGATCGGATTTAAACCGCTGAACGTAATCAGCAGCAAGTGAATGATAAACATGACGATAAGCGCGGCGTATGAAGCGATCACAAACATCCCCAGTTTCGCAATGCTGTCGATGTCGCTTGTCGCGATCGTCTTTGTCATAATCGCCAATACCCCGTAAGGCGTCAGTCTTAAAATTAATGTCACGACGCGCATAATAATCGCGTATACCGCATCGACAATTCCGCTGAAAGTCGCAGCGTGCTCCGGCTGTTTCCGTTTCACGCCCAGAAAAGCGATGCCGAGGAAAGCGGCGAAAATAACGACTCCGATGGTGGAAGTCGGTCTGGCCCCCGTGAAATCAAGAAACGGATTTCCCGGCAGAAGCTCAACGATTTGCTGAGGCAGCGTTTTGGCCGTCATATCCTCAGATTTTTGCTGCAGCTCCTGGCCTCTTGATAACTCGGTGCTTCCCTGGTCGATATGAACGGCTTTCAGATCAAAGGATAGCGCCGAAGCAATTCCGACTGCCGCAGCAATTGCTGTCGTAGCGATCAAAATTCCGATGATCAGTCCGCTGATTTTCCCGATGTTATGGGTCAGTTTCAGCTTCGTAAATGCGCCGAGAATAGAAATAAAGACTAGCGGCATGACGATCATCTGAAGCAATTTGACATAACCGCCGCCGGCAATATTAAACCAATCGGCCGTTTGTGTCACGATATGTGAAGCCGGCCCGTAAATCAATTGCAGTGCAAAACCGAATACAATGCCTAGTCCGAGCGCGGTAAAGACACGTTTAGAAAAGGAAACGTGTTTCTTTTGCATGACAAACAGACCTGCTATAAGCAAAAGCATAATGAAAACATGTAAGACTATAAATAAATTCTCCAAAACAGGTAAACACTCCCTTGCTCATTATCCTTTAACACTATATTATATGAATTCCGATCGGTCAAGTAAGAATTGACAAAATATGTATTTTTATAGACTTTTCTCTTTTCTTTCCACCCTTTCTCTAGTAACTTATATAAGGGTGATTGTTATGCTGAAGGAACTGTTTCTTAATTTAACGATTTTAATTACATTTAATTATCTCTTCACCCTTCTTTTTAAAGAGTCGCTTTCGTATAAAGAAGACCGTCTGATCTTTCAATTACTGAAGGGGACGGTCTGCGGGCTTTTAGGGGTTTTTCTGATTGCTTTCGGCTTTTCTTACTCCGATTCCATCATTGATCTCAGAAATATCCCCATTATCATCGCCGCTCTTTACGGAGGCTGGGTGTCTACGGCAGCCGCCTTTGCGATTATCGTCGCAGGCCGTATCCTGATCAATTTCAATACAAGCGCCATTTTTTCCATCGCCGCCGTCGGGGTTATTGCGATACTTTCTGCGGCCGTCCTCAGAGGAAAAAAGCCGGATCACAAAATGGCGTTCGTTATGCTGCTTTTTTCAAATGTTATTTTCACCCTGACGCTGCTGTTTCTTATGCCTGAACAGCCTGCCGGGGCCCTCGTTTATTATTGGCTTATTTCCACCTTGGGCGGAATGCTGTCGCTGTATATCATCAAACACGAAGCCGATGCCCGCCTTTTGTTCAAGCAATACAAGTTTCAAGCGAATTATGATTTTCTGACGGGGATTTTTAATAAGAGAAAATTCGAGGAAGTCTCGCGCGTTCTGTACGATCGGGCGTCTCAATCCCCCTCGTCTCAGCTCGCGCTTATTTATTTGGATATTGATCACTTTAAGCAGATCAATGATCAATACGGCCATTATGAAGGGGATCGAGTACTGAAAGAACTGGGGACGCGTCTGAGGTTCTTACTCAGCAGTTCTGACCCGTCAGCCCGCATCGGCGGCGAAGAATTTGCCGTGCTTATGCCCAATTGCACGTATACAAAAGGGCTTCACCTCGCAGAAGAAATCAGGCACACGATTGACGCGAACCCGATTCTGCTGACGAGCGGAGATACAATTCCCGTGACCGTTTCCCTCGGCATCGCGCATTATCCGACAAATACATCGGATCCTCAGACATTGCCCCTGATCGCGGACCGGATGCTGTACAAAGCGAAAACATCAGGGCGCAATCAAGTGTGCAGCACTGAAAAAAAAGAATGATCGCCCGAAGAGGAAATCATTCTTTCTTTTCAGTGAGAAAGCCGCCTTTCAGGAAAACAGGAATCAGGCTGCCCTCATATTCTTTTTCAATAAACGCCGCGGTATCATCTGATTGATACAAAGACAGGAGTTTTTGCATCCGTTCATCATCTTTATCCTCAGCCCTGACGGCGATCAGATGAATATACGCTTCCTTCATTTGCGCCGATCGGATCAGCGCGTCCTTCTCCGCATGAAATCCTGCTTTTTTCGCCTCGCTTTGACTGAGAACTGCTGCGTCAGCATGTTCCGCCGCCTGATATGCGTTCTTTTTTGTTTCCGTTTTTAAGGTCAGATGCTTCGGGTTGTCCTTGATCATATCAGTTGAACCCGTACCGGTGAATCCCTTTTTCAATGTCATCAGTCCGGCCTCCTGCATGAGAAAAAGCGCCCTTCCGAAGTCCGCCGCTTCACCAGGCACGGCAATGACCGCTCCGTCCGGTATATCCTTCAGCCGTTTATGTTGCTTGGAATACACCCCCAGCGATGCCGCATATGTCGTTCCTAAAGGAGCCAGCTTCTTTTTCACATGAGGCGGCAAAGATTGAAAATAAGAAACGGATTGAAACGCATTGGCGTCGAGATCCCCGCCGGCAAGCGCCAAATCGGCCTCGGCATAATCCGAAAACGTTACCAAAGAAAGCTGCAATCCTTCCTCACCGGCTTTTTTCGCGACAAACTCCCAGATCGATTGATCAGATTCATTGATTCCGATAGTAATTCTCCGGTTCCCGTCAGGATAATGGCATGAAGTAAGTGATATGATCAAAATGAAAAGAAACAGACTGTTTATAAGCCGCAGGTTCAAGTTGACCTACTCCCTATCTATTTTTATGTACAGAGGCTGCACCATGATATTCGGGCTCATGATTACATACAATACCGATTTAAAAAAGGGTTGTCAATTGCTTCCTTAAGAGGCTGTAAAGCTGTTTTTATCAGCTGAAAATGGGCTGTTCTAGTCTCAAATCAGATTTCCGTATCAGAGCGTTCTCCTCTTAAAACATGTTATTTCGAAAAAAGTTACATTTAGCAGTTGTTTTTTCTTCGAATTACTGGTAGAGTAAAGGTAATTATTTTTGTTCGAACTATCTTTAAGAAGAAAGTTTTGTAAGAGTTTTCGTCTTGGAAGTTTGTTTTAGAGCAAGAATAGTGAATTTAAGCGTTATGTCGCTTTAGGAGGAAATTTCATGTTAGAAGGTAAAGTAAAATGGTTCAACTCTGAAAAAGGATTCGGATTCATCGAAGTAGAAGGTCAAGACGATGTATTCGTTCACTTCTCTGCTATTCAAGGCGAAGGCTTCAAAACTTTAGAAGAAGGCCAATCTGTTTCTTTCGAAATCGTTGAAGGAAACCGCGGACCACAAGCTGCTAACGTAACAAAAGCATAAATTGTTTAAAAAACCTGCCGGTGTACGCCGGCAGGTTTTTTTCATCTAAAACGAAAAGCTGTTTTGCAAAGGCAAAACAGCTTTTTTATATCAGGTGGCAATATCGCGTTTTAAAAAGACGCCGAATGCAAGCGCTAGAAAAATAACGAAGTAAATCACAAGCATCACAACCGAAAATGTCATCGTCATCCCCTCAACTAAAGGAGTCCCGTTCATATATTGCGACAAATCCGTGTTCGCAAATAAAATATATTTGGTCCATTCAAATTTCGCAGCAAGAAATACCGTCGCCGTGTTCCCCATAACCAATAGAAAAATAGAAAATCCGACCGCTAATGAGCTGTTCCGGAATACCGCAGACAGCATAAACGCCATCGTCGCAAGCATAAAAGCGGAGACAGATTCATAGACATATGTTTTAGCGAGGAAAGCGATGATATTTTGCTCAAAAACATGGCCGTCTTTGTATACGAGATGAACATCAGCCGCAGTATCTCCGCCTGTACCGAAAAAGACCAATCCCAGCAGAGCGGAGCCGGCAAATAAAATCACAAGCATCAGCAGTCCGAACAGCAGCACCGTCATATATTTAGATAGCAAAATCTGAAAACGGCTGAGCGGACGGATAGCCAGCAGCTTGATCGTCCCCCAGTTGAACTCATTCGCCACGATGCCTGCGGCAATGATAATCGTAAACAGCCCGGTCAAAACAGTCATCATCGAAGAATCAGCTACGTATGACCACACTGTGTACCCTGTATCCTCGGGGATGTTATGATCCATACGGTATTGATTTATCGCGACATTCTGTTTCAGGTTATCAATGAGCGTCTGGTTTCCGGTTTCCTTCATCTGCTGTTTCATTTCTTTGTTTTCGGCCTGAAGCTCCTGTTTCCAATTCGGATTGGCTTCGCTGGAGGTGAAATGGTTTGACAGAAGCGCAAAACCGATCATCGAAACGCCTAAAATTACAATCATAGCCCACGTGCCGACGCGGCTGAAAATTTTTATCCATTCATTATAGATCAGCTTAAACATATTGAACCTCCTCTTTCGTCCCGCCGGTAATCTCCAAGAAACGGTCTTCCAAAGATTTTGTCATGATTTTCACTTCATATAAGCGGATGTTTTCACGGACGAGCAGTGATATCACATCAGGCACTTCCTGTTTTGACAGCTTGATTTCAATGCCGTCTGTCTTCTTCACACAGTCAAACTGACTCAGAACGGCAAGAGCCTCTTCTCTTTGTTCAATATGGAAGAAGTATGTATCTTTATCCTCTTTTCCTTCATCCCTTACTTTTTGAATATCGACAAGCTCCCCTTTTTGCAAAATGCCGATTCGGTCGCACATTAGCTCCATTTCTGACAGAAGGTGGCTTGAGACGATGACAGCCATTCCTTTTTCACGTGTCAGCTTTTTCAGATGGTCCCTGATTTCCCTGATGCCCGCGGGATCAAGGCCGTTTGTCGGTTCATCCAGAATCAGCACTTTAGGATTATGCAGCAGGCTTTGGGCGAGGCCGAGACGCTGTCTCATTCCGAGAGAGTAGGTTTTTACTTTGTCATGTATTCTATCCTGCAACCCGACGAGCTCGATGACCTCATCTATTTTTTCTTTCGTAACGCCTTTTACCATCCTTGCGTACTGCTGTAAATTTTTATAGCCGCTCAGGAATTTGTACAGCTCCGGGTTTTCCACGATGGCTCCGACGTGCCTGACCGCTTTTGCATAGTTTTTCGTAATGGATTCTCCGCAGATTACGATGTCTCCCTGAGACAGTTTCATTAATCCGACCATCATTCTGATCGTAGTGGTTTTCCCCGCTCCGTTCGGCCCTAAAAATCCAAACACTTCGCCCGCCCGGACGGAGAAGCTCAGATCATGAATAATCGTTCGTCCTTTTATCGTTTTCTTTACCTGTTGCAGTTCTAATACCGTTTCCAATTAGAATCCCCCTTCTATTTCGTGCGCCTGCATGACGCTTCTGTACCATTGCAGCACGGACATTCCTTCCTGTTCCCGAATTTCTTCGACCTCGCGCCGTTCAGCGATTTCCCCTTTTATGAAAACCATCACTTCGTCTAACAGCGTCTCAATCTCGCCGATCTCATGTGTGGCGATGACGACGATCTGACTGTCAAAATCAATATAAGATACGAGACTGTTGACAATCGACTCTCTGACCGCCGGATCAAGACCTGAAAACGGCTCATCCAGCAGAATGACGGATGCTTTTCTCGACAGGGCCAAAACGATTTTCAGCCTGCCCCGGCTGCCTTTGGACAGCTCTTTTATCTTCTGCTTCGCTGAAAGATTCATTTCCGTTAATAGGTTATGTGCTTTTTCCAGCTGAAAATCCGGGAATTGCGAATGATAAAATGTGAGCATATCACCGACGGTCGTCCGGGCGGAAAACATATCATGTTCGGTTAAATATGCTGTACGAAACAGCATGTTCCTGCTTACTGCGCAGCCTCCCATCCGGACGGCGCCCGATGTCGGGAACGCAAGCCCGGCAAGCATTTTAAGCGTTGTTGATTTACCGCTTCCGTTCGGCCCTAAAATTCCGTAGATTTTACCCGGAGACAATGAAAATGATACATCGCTGACCGCGAGCCTGCGGCCGTATTTTTTTGTTACGCGTTCAAAATCAAGCTTCATCGTTTGCTTCCTCCGCATATCGTTTGATCCCGTCGAGCATTTCCTCAGGAGATAACCCCAGCTCCGCCATTTCCTGAATAAAGCGTTTGAAAACGTCTTTTGTCAGCCTGTCTTTCAGCTCCGCTTTCAGATCGGATCTTTCCGCTATAAAGGTTCCCTGTCCTCTTCTCGTCTCCACGATCCCCAGCCTTTCCATTTCACTGTACGTTCTTTGTATCGTGTTCGGGTTCACTTTCATCTGTACGGCCATCTCCCTTACGGACGGCAGTTTGTCCCCCGGTGAAAGCTCACTTCGGATCAGCCGGTAATATACACGATCGGCAATCTGCAGATAAATCGGCTTGGATGACTGAAATTCATTCTCCATCATTACACCTCAACCTTTCGATTCAGCAGCATAGAGGCCAGCGCGAGACAGAGCGCCGCAAGCACGATCACTGCCAGGAAACTGAAAAGCGAAATGTGGACGGCTTTCAGCTCCATCGTCCATCCAGTCAATTTTGTATAATGAAAATCAAAATTCGCATACACTTTTACCGGCCATAAATCATGTTGAGATGAAGTGAAAGGCGTAATGATTTTATCGTCAATATAGGTCCAGACAAACGCAAGCACGATGCAGATCACCCAACGGAGGACGGGAACATGTTTTAATGAGTGAAAAACAGTCCAAAATACGGCCACGATCACAGATAAGTACGCTGAACTGATCAGCAGGTAAGCATTCAGTCCGGTTAATGTGCCGGCCAGGGGAATGGTGTGTTCCAGCGCTCCTTTTGCAGAAAGCATCCGGTACATCCAAATGCCGTAGCCGGTCAGCGCCAGCTGCCCGATCAACTGATACAGCAGTGAGGCCGTCAGTTTGGAAGCCAGCAGATAAAATCCCCCATTCGGATTGTAAAGCCACAGCTGGTTTTTTCCTTCTTTATGAAGGTGATAATACATAAAAAGCGGCGCTACAAGAAATTGAAAAAACCCCATTGCCGCAAAAAAGCCGAAAATGACGAGCGGTTCTTTCTGACGGACAGCGATGACGTGGGCTGCAAACGCCCAGCAAATCATGCCGCAAAGCCACACCGCGAGCCAAATCCATGAAACCTTCGCATCTTTTTTCAGCAAACCTAAAAACGATGTCATTCTTGCTCTCTCCATTCGGATCAAGTGTATGAGTAACATAGTACACTAGATCATCATGTATTACAATATCTTCAATAAAAAAAGACAAATCCGCTATTACGCAGATTTGCCTTTTCAATTACTTCTTTTTGTTTTTTAAGGAGAGCAGCGCATCACGATAGCTGCTATCCTGCATTTTGCCGCCGCTATCAGGATCGTTTGGTTCCTGATCCGTCTCAGAAGTCTTAAACTTCTGAAGCGCCTGACGGTACACATCATCGCCCATTGTATTCTTTTTCTCACGGGGAGATTCAGATTTTACAACGACGGGAGCATGCTCGGCTGAGCGCTCCTCGGCCGGATCATGCTTTTCCGGCTGTTCGGCTGTAGTGCCGATCGCTTCTCTCTTTTCTTCTTTGACATCCTGTCCTGCAGAAGTGCTGCGGACATTGAATGTGATAAGAAGTGCAATCACAATGACAGCAGCAATAACCGCTATAATAATGGCCATATAACCCTCTCCTTACTGTCGTCCGGCAGTTAGATTACCTGTGACTTGGCTGACACGTCTGCCAAGCGCACGGCCTAATTGAAGGCCTTCTTCCGTCATCAGCACATCGCTGTCAACCGGGCATGTGACGCCCGCGCCGTAGTAAGAGCCGTACAGCGCGTTTTCAGGAACGTTGCCGGGAAGTCCGACAACAATCATGCCTTGGTGAAACATAGGAGTGATCAGATTGTGCATTGTCATTTCTAATCCGCCATGTGTTGTCGCCGTCGTACAGAATACGGCGCCGACTTTATCAATCAGCTCGCCTTCAGCCCACAGATAGCCGAGTCTGTCGATCCACGCTTTTAAGCCTGAACTGATGGTGCCAAAGTGTCCCGGACATCCCCAGATAATGGCATCCATGTCTTTCAGCTTGCGGATGTCTGCTTGATCGACATGGTCGATCAGGACTTCAGCCTCAGCGTTTTCTCGTGCTCCTTCGGCAATGGCTTCAGCAAGGTGTTTTGTATGTTCGCCTTCACTATCGTACACTACGTAAATTTTCATTCAGGAAACCTCCCATTCAGATGATTAAGATTCCTTCACTTCTTTAGGGGCAGGAAGCAATGACAGCTCCTCTTTTTTCTTCGCCCGCTGTTTGTCTTTCCGTACGTCACGCAAGAACAGGCTCAGGACTACGCCGATAACCGCAAAGATCGTCGCCCACATAAACGCGTCATTAATCCCCATAACGTTGGAATTAAGTGAAGCTGTTTTGTAGAGATAAGAATAAACGGTTTGTTTCGCCGCATCAAGCGACATGTTCATGTTGACCATTAAATTCGAAACCGCGCTTTGGAACGACTGCATGAAGCTTGGATCAGCCGTGCTCGTTTTATCCGCAATCTGCGAATAGTGCATTGTCGTACGGTTCGTATAAATCGTTGTGATCAAACTTGTTCCGATTGAACCGCTGATCTGGCGGAGCGTGTTGCTCATCGCCGTGCCGTGGCTGTTCAATCGTGCCGGAAGCTGGTTCATTCCGGCTGTCATAACAGGCATCATTAACAGTGACATACCGAATGCGCGGATGGCATAGACAAGCATAATGTGCGTGTAAGGTGTGTCAATTGTCAATTTTGTATACTGAAATGTCGTTGCGACCGTGATGACCAGCCCGATAATCGCAAGCGGTCTCGGACCGATTTTGTCAAACAGAATACCGGAAATCGGCGACATGATCAGCATGACAATCGCGCCCGGCAATAGCAAGAGACCCGATTGCAGCGCCGTAAAGCCGACTAAGTTCTGCAGGTAAATCGGAAGCAGGAACATTCCTGTGTAAAGCGCAACGGTAATAATGATGTTAATCACACTGGAAAGTGAGAAAATATCATATTTAAATACCCGGAAGTCGAGCATCGGTTTTTCAGAGCGCAATTGCTGAATGACAAACGCGGCAATCGCGATGACACCGACGATGACGGTAGACAGCACGATCGGATCTCCCCAGCCGTCGCTGCCCGCTTCACTGACTCCGTAAAGCAATGAGGCAAATCCGACAATGGATAGAATCGCACCCAAGCTGTCGAGTTTGATTTTTTGCGGTTCCACCAAGTTCTTAAAGAGGAAGAACGCTATGATAATAACGATTGCCCCGATCGGAACAAGGCCGTAGAACATAATGCGCCATGTGTAATGCTCGATGATCCAGCCGGAAAGAGTCGGTCCGACCGCCGGAGCAAACATCATCGCAAGACCGAAAATCCCCATTCCTTTCCCCCTGCTTTCAGGCGGGAAGATAAGCAGAATGGTTGTCATGACCAGCGGCTGCAGGATACCGCCGCCGACCGCCTGAATTAACCGGCCGATCAGCATGGTTGAGAAGTTAGGCGCAATTCCGCAGACTAACGTTCCCGCTGTAAAACAGAACATGGCTACGAGAAAGAGGCTTCTCTGTCCGAACCGGGTAATTAAGAACGCAGATAACGGAATCAAAACACCGTTGACCAGCATGTATCCGGTCGTAAGCCACTGAATCGTCGTCGCACTCACACCGAACTCGGTCATTAAGTGCGGCATCGCCACGTTAAGAAGCGTTTGGTTCAAGATCGCCAGGAATAACCCGGCCATAAGCACAATAAGCAATGTTTTAGGACTTTTTACTTGATTATCTGATTTAGCCACCTAAGACAACCTCCCTTCATGGTTTGATGACTGATCTGTATTATTCAGAGATTTTTACAGATGCGTTCATACCAGGAAGCACCTTGTCAGATGGGTTGCTGAGTGAAATTTTAACAGGAACTTTTTGCGTTACTTTTGTGTAGTTGCCGCTTGAGTTTGAAGAAGGCAGCATATCAAATGTTGAATTTGTCGCATAACCGATTTCTTCTACTGTTCCGTCAAATGTTGTATTAGGGTCGCCGTCAACAATTACGTCTACTTTGTTTCCTACTTCAATGTCTCTAATGTCTGTTTCTTTAATGTTTGCAGTGATGTAAAGGTGTTTCATGTCAATTTCTTGGGCAATTGTCGTACCGGCTTGCACCATTTGGCCGTTTTTCACTTCGTTTTTCACGATTGTTCCATCCATGATGGCTTTTACGTCAGCATTTTGCTGTCCTTTGATTTTTGCAACAACGTCGTTTTTGCTTACTTCTTTCCCCTCATCAAGATTCCAGTCAGTTACTTTACCCGCAGCAGGAGCTGTGATAGCCGCCATGTCGCCGGCAACTTTTGCTTCATCGGTTTTTACATAGTGTGTGCTTTGATAATAGTAGTAAGCACCTCCGCCTATAATTGCAAGAACAACAATCAAACCGATAATGTTGGTCAGAATTAAACGTCCTCTGTTCATTTTGTTTTCTCCTTTCGTTTCTTCCTCTATCATTTTGTGGAATGATGATAAAAATATGTGGGGATTTTTTTATTTTCCGTTTTTCACTGCACAGCCGTTTGCAAGCTTCGTTAAACTTTCCGCAAGCTTGCGCAGGTACTGCAGTTCAGCGGTATTGAGCTGCCGGTATAAGACCGCCGCTTTTTCGGCATATTGAACAGCAGCTTTCTTTAGAAGTTCTTCCCCCTCTTCGGTTAACTGAATCATAACAACACGCCGGTCGTCGTGATAGTCGCTCCGAACCATTAGGCGGCGCTTATACAGAATATCGGTCATTCTCGTGACAGACGCCGGTTTCAGATCAAGCGACAAAGCCAGCCTTGAAAGCTGCGTGCTTTTGCTCTTATGTATTTTGAACATCAGCAGATACTGCAGCACTGTAATATCAAATGGTTCAAGCACTGTCTCCAGAATCATTTTCTGCTTTTTGTAAATCGATCTGGAAGTATCAAACAGTTGTTCAAAACTGAGCAAAGCGAGCTCTGATTCAATCACCGTATTTTCACCTCATTCCCTTAATAATAGTTCACAAGATAAAATATTAATAAATGAAAGAAGATTTGTAAAGAGAAAAGTTTCATTTTTTAAGGATTTTTTTTATGCCGTTTTTTCTCTTTATTTTTAATTTAAAAAAGCCGGGTGAAGAACCGCGGCCGCACGATTCTTCACTCGGCTTTATATTTAATACGATGCTTTGCTTATACCGGCTTCCTCATTTTTAAAAAAGCTTTTCAGCGCTTGAAATACGTCCGATTTCTGTTTCAGGATGTAGTATTTAAATTTATCATCTTTGACATTTTTATAGGCGGACATGAGGGTGGAATGCCTGTTATATTGATTGACCTCACCGTAACAGAACAGATTCGATTTTTTCATGATGTCATTGACGAGCTTTACGCACCGGGCGTTATCCGAAGTCAGGTTATCTCCGTCTGAAAAATGAAACGGATAGATGTTGTAGCGGGCGGGGTCATATTTTTCATCAATTAATTCAAGAGACTTCCGGTAAACGGAGGAACAGATGGTGCCTCCGCTCTCGCCTTTCGAGAAAAAATCTTCTTCCGACACAACCTTCGCTTCCGTATGGTGGGCGATAAATTCGATATCAACCGTTTCATACTTTGTCCGTAAAAATCGTGTCATCCAAAAAAAGAAGCTCCTCGCCATATACTTTTCCCATACGCCCATCGAACCGCTTGTATCCATCATGGCTAAAACGACAGCTTTCGATTCCGGCTTCGTCACATCATTCCATGTTTTGTATTTCAGATCTTCCGGATAAATAGGGTAAAACGACGGCTTGCCTGTCATGGCGTTTCGTTTATAGGCCGACAGCATCGTCCTTTTCTTATCGATATTCCCTGTCAGCCCGGTTTTCCGGATATCATTGAACTCGATATCGGTATGGACGATATTGTCCCTTTCCTTTTGCTGCAGATTCGGCAGTTCTAATTCCTGAAACAGCGCTTCTTCCAGATCCATCAATGAAACTTCCGCTTCATAATAATCCTCGCCTGCCTGATCGCCTGCTCCCTGGCCTTTTCCGGCACCCTGCTTTTTATCTGCGCCGTCTCTTGCGACGATATCGCCGACTTCGCTGTCGCCGTCGCCTTGGCCGACATGTTTATTTTTATCATAGTTATAACGGATTTTATATTCATCAAGCGAACGAATCGGGATTTTCACAACATCTTTTCCGTTGGACATAATAATGCTTTCCTCAGTGACAAGGTCCGGAAGGTTGTTTTTTATCGCTTCCTGCACTTTCTTTTGGTGGCGCTGCTGGTCGTCAAAGCCTTTGCGATGGAGGGACCAGTCTTCCTCTGAAATCAAAAAATTTCCGCTGTCATTACGGGACATGAATTCCCCTCCTTAACCGTTATGGTCGTTTTACATGTGTATTCCGGCTTGGTCCTGTTTATGAAACAAGTCCGGCGAAAAGATTTATTTTTATCTTATGCCGGCCGGACTCTCCAATTGACAAACAATTGCGAAAAACAGACAAAAGAACCCGTCCTTTTACAGACGGGCCTCTCAATGAAATCAAATATCAGCGGTTTAACAAGCTTCCGACATACTTCAGCAGTTCATTAGCGCTAGTCGAATTATAGCCGTGTTCATCTATTAACCTTGCCACTACCTCATTGACCTTTTTAAGCTGCTGTTCATCCGGCGTTTTGGTGGAGGTCGTAATTTTCACTACATCTTTTAAGTCTGCGAACAGCTTTTTCTGAATCGCTTCGCGGAGTCTTTCGTGCGAATTATAGTCAAAGCGTTTTCCTTTTCTTGCATAGGCGGATATGCGGATTAAGATTTCTTCGCGGAACGCTTTTTTGGCGTTTTCTGAAATGCCGATCTGCTCTTCAATGGATCTCATCAGTTTTTCGTCAGGATTCATTTCTTCACCCGTCAGCGGATCGCGAAGCTTATTTTTATTGCAGTACGCTTCCACATTATCTAAATAATTGTCCATGAGAGTTTTCGCGGATTCTTCATATGAATAAACGAACGCCTTCTGCACTTCCTTTTTGGCGATGTCATCGTACTCTTTCCTGGCGGCGGAAATAAAATTCATATACCGCTCTTTGTCCTCGGCGGAGATGGACGGATGCTGGTCGAGTCCTTCTTTTAAGGAACGCAGCACGTCAAGCGAATTGATGGATTCCATATTTTTTCTGATAATCGTTGAGGAAATGCGGTTGATGACATAGCGCGGGTCGATTCCGCTCATTCCTTCATCATGGAATTCCTTCTTCATATCCTCCAGATCAACGGAATTGTAACCTTCAACGCTTTCTCCGTCATAGAGCCTCATTTTTTTGACGAGATCAATATCAGAGCGGTTCGGTTCCTTCAGCCGGGTCAAAATAGAAAACATCGCAGCCACTTTTAATGTATGGGGGGCGATGTGTACGTCAGAAACATCACTTTCAGAAATCATTTTTTCATAAATCCGTTCTTCCTCTGACACCTTTAAATTATAAGGAACAGGCATCACGATGATCCTGGAGTGAAGGGCTTCGTTTTTCTTATTGGCAATAAACGAGCGGTACTCCGTTTCGTTCGTATGCGCAACAACCAATTCGTCGGCTGAGATGAGCGCAAACCGTCCGGCTTTGAAATTCCCTTCCTGCGTGAGTGACAGAAGGTGCCACAGAAATTTTTCATCGCATTTCAGCATTTCCTGAAATTCCATCATTCCGCGGTTCGCTTTATTTAATTCACCGTCAAACCGATAAGCGCGCGGATCTGATTCCGAACCGTATTCGGCAATCGTCGAAAAATCAATGCTCCCCGTCAAATCGGCGATATCCTGTGATTTCGGATCAGACGGGCTGAAGGTTCCGATTCCGGTACGTTTATCCTCCGAGAAGAATATACGTTCAACTTTAACATCCTCAATTCTGCCGCCGTATTCTTCTTCAAGCCGCATGACATTAAGCGGAGAAAGGCTGCCCTCAATTCTGATGCCGTATTCTCTGTAGAAGTCGTCGCGCAGATGATGGGGAATGAGATGGAGAGGATCTTCATGCATCGGGCAGCCTTTAATGGCGTAAACAGCGCCGTTGTCTGTCAATGAGTAGGCTTCAAGCCCTTTTTTCAGCATGGTGACAAGAGTTGACTTTCCGCCGCTGACGGGTCCCATCAATAGTAAAATCCGTTTTCTTACATCGAGCCGCTTGGCAGCCGGGTGAAAGTATTCCTCCACGAGCCGTTCCAGAGATTCCTCAAGGCCGAACAGCTCCCGCGAGAAAAAGCTGTATGTCTTTTTACCGTCATCCTCCTCGATTCCGCTGTCTTTTATCATATTAAAAACGCGAGAATGAGCAGACTGCGCGACCAATGGATTTTCTTTTATGATCTCCAAATAATCAGCGAACGTCCCTTCCCATTTGAGACGCTGCTCTTCCTCTCTGTACTTTTCAATTTTCTTTAATATATCCATAAGAACCTCCTCTATCATGGTTAATGCACTAGAAATAAGGTACTTTGTTACAATCTATGCGGTGACGTGATAATACATGCTTTTCGTTTCTTAAAAATAAAGACGTTATAAGGCCGTCATTGACAAGGGTCCGGTGCACCGTTCATAATGAAAGAATACAGTTTCATCCAGACTCGGACATCAAATGGAAAAGCAAAGAGGAGGAGAAATGATGAAAACGATCATTTTACTTGGGGTCATTCTCACTTTTTTAGTATCCATTTTTACGGCGGGTTACGACAGCAAACCTGAAAACAAATAACGGCAAAAGGGTGCTCTTCATAAAGAGCACCCTTTCCTGTACAACATAACAATGTTTCATATTTGAATATGTTCTTGGACAGTTGATTTTTCATGAGATTTGCAGCTTGTTTGATACTCGATTTTTCCGATTTTGCAGCCCGGGCCGATTTCCACATGCTTTCCTCTGACGATGTCCGCTTCCGTGTATTCGAGGTAAATTGCGTCTCCTTCGATCAATTCAGCAGAAAGCGCGCCGGCTTTCCGTTTAAGAAAACCGGGTTTCCGTCTGACGGTGATCGATGTGCCGCCGATTTCTTTCACGCTGCTTCGGTCATAACGCAAATGGATGTTTAAGTCCCCCGCGTTTAACAACCCCGCCACATTGATACATCCTGTTACATGAAGCAGCTCCGTCTCGCAATCGCCGCCGACTGTGAGACTTCCTTTTATATGACACTGCTCTCCCGCGGCCCCGCCGCCAATTTCAGCAAGTCCTTTCAGCCTCATCGTGGCGAAACGCATGGAGCCGCCGACTTTCAATGTGCCCATCACATTTGCTGAACGTGCTGATAAATCTCCTGCAACTTCATGCTCTCCGAAAATTTTCAGCCTGTTGATCTCGGCATCTCCGAGAAAAAGTCCCGTACCGAATATCCGGCAGCGTTCGCTTTGAAGTCCTTCGCCGACAGTTCCTTCCCCTTTAATGCTTACATTTTGGTAGGACCCGCCGGAGGCGTGTCCGGCTCCGTACATTTTTAAATGACTCAATTTTTTTGTCGTTTCCATCGCAGCTCCTCCTATCGTTTCACGACTTTGTTAACCAAAGCGGAAGGATCACATGTAAAATCGCCGCTGTATTCCACAGTCCCAATGGTGCAGCCTGCGCCGATCTGCACATGATTTCCGCGGACTGTCTTCGCGTTCGTGTCCGCCAATTCAATGATGTCACCTTCAATCAGCTCCGCTGTCAGCACCGGGGCCGGCATCAGCTTAAAACGCGTGAGCACGCTCTTTCTGCTCATCACTTTCAAATGACGGCAGCCGATCTCTTTCACATGGCTTTCTCCCGCCGCCAGCTTAATACTGACTTCATCGGCATTCAGCAGGCCGCCGATCTTGCATTTGCCTTCCGAACGGAACGTCTCTGTCTCGCAATCGCCTTCAATCCCGGCTTTCCCGGATATGAAAATATCATCAGCTTTCACACCGCCGCCGAAAGATGAAAATCCCGCGACGTTCAGCCGCTCCGTTTTGACATCACCTTTAATGACACCCGTTCCGTTGATACGGATGGATTCAGCTTCGGCACTGCCGGAAATTTTCCCCGAACCGCTGATCGTCAGCGTTTGCGTCTTGACATGTCCGTCTGTTTTTCCGCTGCCGTTAAACAAAAAGCTCGCGCACTCCACATCACCTGACACCGTGCCGCTTCCGTTGATCTCCACTGTATGAAAACGGCCTCCTTTTGAACTTCCTGAACCGTTGATGATTAATTTATCTGTTACTTCCATTGATGGTCCTCCTGCATCCATTTCGTTTTTAATTCTTCCGATGCCGCAGCAAGCGCCACCCGTTCAACCACTTTGACAGTCGGTTCAAATAAAATATATTCCGCGTCTGCGATGAAGCACGTCGTTACGCCAAGCTTTCGGAGCATGACAAGCTCCGTATTTGCTTTCAGCTCGGAAGCCTCATACGTTTTCAGCACCCCTGCCGCCAATTTTCCTTCCTCAAGGCTGATATTGCCCGATTGCAAAAGCCCTTCAAGCACATATAAAGACAGCAGCGCGCGGGACGTGAATGTCACGCCGTCTTCGCCATAAACTTGCAGCGCGGCTTTTGAAATCAGTCCCTTTTGAAGCAGTTCCGCAGACGTTATATTGACATCAGTCATTTGCGGAGACAGCATTTCTCTCATTTCATCCAAAGACAGATTTTCTTTCATTTTCTGTATTTTTGAGATGCGTTTTAATATTTCCGCTCTCGGAAAAAATGTTTCCTGGCCTGTAAATGTTGATTTTCGGATAAACCATTCTTCAGGGATTAAATTTTTCCGTTTCCAGCGGTACAGCTGCCCGTATGAAATTGATGTTTCTTCCAGCAATTCTTTTTTAGAAATCAGTTGTTCCTCCATGAATCCAGCTCCTTCGATGAATGTATTGTAACATAACACTGTTACGTTGTTAAGCCTGGAAATATAAAAATGCCGTGAACCGCTGCTGTCCGTCCTTTTTATTCAATAAAAAAAACGCCCGGATGCGGGCGTTTTTTCTCACGTCAAATCTCTGTAATTTTGCTGGCGCAGCGCTTCATATACAAGAATCGCGGCCGTGTTGGACAGGTTTAATGATCTCACATGCTCGGTCATCGGCAGACGCAGGCAGCGGTCCATATTGTTTTCGATCAATTCTTTCGGAAGTCCGCTCGTTTCTCTGCCGAATACGAAGAAAAAGTCTTCCTCCGTATTTGAGTAATCAAATGATGTGTGCGGCTTTTGGCCGAATTTTGTAATGAAGAAAAACTTTCCGTTCTCATATGCCTCAAATAACTCTTCCAATGAATCATGATATACGACGTTGACGAACTCCCAATAATCGAGTCCGGCGCGCTTCAGCATTTTATCATCGGTTGAGAATCCGAGCGGGCGGATCAAATGAAGCGTTGTGTCTGTTGCCGCACAAGTACGTGCGATATTTCCCGTATTGGCCGGGATTTCGGGTTGATATAAAACGACATGTAATGCCACGATGTTCACCTCTGTTTTTTATTCCGCCCACCATTATATCATTAATTACTCTTTTGTCGTATCATCCGTAATATGAAAAAACGCATATCTGATGGAAGGAGTATACGCCGTTGAATCCTCATATGACCAATATCTCATTCTGCTGTCATACGTTTGGGCATTGACAAGCGGCATATTGCTTTTATCTTTCGCGACCACGATCGTCGTATGATTAAAACGGCCGTCTCCTTCAAAATCATAGCAAATGATATCTCCGGGCATCAGTTCTTCAGCTCTTGACACCTGCACCGCGCGAAGCCCGGCCTTGGATTGGGCCAGATACATCTTCATCGAATGCGCGACCGTCCAGCTGTAGCTCCACGAGCTTGCCTTCATCCACCAGCCTGAGCCTCTGTTCGGATGCCCCCGCATCGGTGCTTTTCCGGCATGTAAACATTGGGAAATAAAATTGGTGCAATTATCGCTGAAATTTTTATAAGCGGGATTTCGTTTATTCCAAAACTTCTCCGCGTACTGCACGGCAGCCAGACGGTCGTATTGAAACGCCCGCCCGAAATCTTCCCGTTCACTCCGCTCATATTCAATTACGCTGTTTCCGTCAGAAAATCCCGCCGGTTTTTTCTTTACTTCCCGGTCTTTAATCAACAGCTGATCATAGAGAAATGCAGTCCGTTCCTCAATCTGCTCTTCTAAGTAAAGGTGTCCGTCATGCTCCTTGCACAAATATTCGAAATGAATCGTGTACATGACGCATAACGTGCCGTCGTCCTCAAGGCTGCTTTTGACAATGACGGCTTTTGCCTTCGCTTTCACGATGTCAACTTTCCGTTTTTCAAAAAGCTCTTTTTTTCTCGTCAGGACCTCAAGATCGCCGGGCTGCCCATTGTGCCTCATCTCGGTTCCGTTTATTAAATAATGAAGCCGGGCCTCCGCTAAATCTTCAATAATATGCTTCAAGCGCTCCACCCACCATACTGTTTTATAAAGAAAAAACACTTGAACTCCGGCCAAGTGCTTTTTCTCTATACATATGTCAGGACCGGCCGGTTTTAGTCTTATCAGAAACCGATAACAGCTCCAGTCCCTTTTCGATTTCCCGTATGGCTTCCTCATCCTGCTCCTTTTGAAGCGCTTTTTCTAATTCCCCCGCATAATCAGGGTCACCGATTTTCCCGATGGCCCAGGCGGCCGTACCCCTGATGACGGGACGCGGATCTTGGTGCATCAAGGCCGTTAATTCCGGAAGAGACGAGGCATCTTTGAAGTGGGCCAATGCTAAAATGGCATTCCGCTGAATCGGCTTCTTGCCGCGCCATGATCCCGATACATGTCCGAATTTTTCTTTGAATTCACGGTTGCTTATGGTCAAAAGCGGCTTTAACAGCGGCTTTGCGATCTCCGGATCAGGCTCCATCTGCGGATGAAGATGAAAATCTTTCCCCTTATTAATCGGACAGACCGTCTGGCACGTGTCACAGCCATACAGACGGTTTCCGATTTTCGTGCGGAACTCATCCGGCAAAAATCCCTTTGTCTGGGTCAGGAACGAAATACAGCGCTGGGCGTTAAGCTGTCCGGGATTGACGAGTGCGCCGGTCGGACACGCGTCTAAACATTTTGTGCACGTACCGCACATATCTTCAATCGGCACATCCGGTTCAAAGGGCAGATTGGTGATCATTTCAGCCAGATAGACGTAAGAACCGTATTCAGGCGTGGTGATCATGCAGTTTTTGGCGCTGAAGCCGATTCCCGCCCGTTCAGCCACGGCCCTGTCAGACAATTCCCCTGTATCCACCATTGACTTTGTGCGGATATCCTCATGTTTGCTTTGGAGAAAATTCTCCAGCAGATCAAGCTTTTCGCGCAGCACGTCATGATAATCCTTCCCCCAGGAAGCTCTGCAAAAAATGCCGCGCCGCCCGTCCCTCGTGCTCCTCGGCGCATCTTTCATTTTGGAAGGATAAGCAAGGGCGATGGCGACAATCGATTTGGCTTTCGGGAGAAGCAAAGACGGAGTGACCCGTTTTTCAATATCCGGCTCTTCAAAACCGGATAAATAGCCGAGTGATTCCTGAAGAATCAGCCGGTCCCGCAGACTGTCGAACGTATCAGCCGTCGTAAACCCGATTTTGTCGACTCCGATGCTTTTGGCGTATTCGATTAATTCCTCTTTCAGTTTATGAATATTCATTTTTTGCACAGCCTCCTTTCTTTGTGATCAGGCTCCCGCACAGGTATAATAGAGTTTTATCATCCCGAAATGGAGTGAACACACTTGAACATCAGTTTAGATCCACTTATTGCTGAACGGGTGCCGGGGATCAAAGCGGCAGCCGTCTTATATGAACAGATCGAAGTCGGGCCTGCTCCGCAAATGCTGAAAGGCCGCCTCCGTTTATTTCAAGAATCTCTTTACTTTGATTATGCTGACGGCGGTATAGATGAGCAGCCTTTTGTAAGAGAGTGGGCGCGTTTGATGGAACAGCTCAGTCCCGCCTTTTCAGGACAAAAAACGCCGATGGAGCTTATGCTCGGCGATATTTCCCGGGAACAATTCATTGAAAGTGTGAATTCAGCCCATGATACCATACTTTTTTTCTCCTTGAAATATTCATTGCCTATCATGGCGTATGATTCCGCAGAAATAGATGAACCGATTTCAATTACGATCGGAGAAAAAGAAAGCGTACTGTCCTTCTCCGGCCCGGACGGCGTTTTCGGCGACTTCACCGGACATATCAACACCCGCCCTGTAACAACCGGCACAAAGAAAATGCTGCAGCTGATCTTTTTCCCGCCTTCATTTCATGCCGACGCGGCGGATGAGCTGCTATCATCCTTAACAAAAATGTTTGAACAAATTCACGGAGGCACGCATACCGTCTCTTGGCTTTCATAAAAAGACACGCCTTTCGTGTCTTTTTTCACATAAAAAAACGCAATACTTCGTTTATCAGAGAAACGAAACACTGCGTTAATAACGTATGTATGGAGCGGGTGATGAGAATCGAACTCACGACATCAGCTTGGAAGGCTGAGGTTTTACCACTAAACTACACCCGCATCAAAGTTCTTTTTTGTTAGTAGCGATTTGATGTTTCTAATGTTACATGTTTATTTTTTTTTCGTCAAGGGAATGTTAAAAAATTTGTCGAAAAAAATTCTTTTTTTGTCCATATGTTAAGTTGGGTTTACATTTTGTTAAGAATCTCATACAATATGAAAAAGAAGAAAACTTGAGGTACGCCTGATGATGAAAAATAAAGTAAAAGAGCTGAGAGCCAGATTCGGCTATTCTCAGGAAACGCTCGGAAAAGAAGCTGGAGCCACCAGACAGACGATTGCAGCGATTGAAAAAGGAGATTATGTGCCTTCACTTTTATTGGCGCTTAACATCTGCCGGGCTTTCTCCCTGCCGATGGAGGAAGTTTTCTGGCTGGAGGAGGAGAAAAAATGAGTTTGAAAAGAAAAGCGTGTTTTCACCTTGCACTCTACGGATTGGCCTGCTGGACGCTTATTTCCTTTATGGAAGCGGCGCCGCGGATCGCTCAGTTTTTCCAAACGGAGGGGAGCGGTTCATTTGAGCTGAATATCACTCCGTTTCTGCTGTTTACCGTTTGTGCCGCATTGTATATCTATGCCGAAAAGAAAAAACGAAACGGCAAAAAGCACAGGCTTGTACCCGATGAATTTGAGGAACAGGATGAAAGAGAACGAATGATGACGGCTAAAGCTTGCCGTTCCTCGTATATCGCCGTTTACTTCTCATTGCCGGCCGCAGCCGTTCTGCTTTTGTTTTATCCGCTGATTCAGCCGCATCTACCTTTTTTTCCGATTCTTTTGATTTTCATTCTGATGATGATTCAGCATTTGGCTTATGTTTTCACTTTTCATAAGCACGGCAAAAACTCCGGTTCATGACAGATCCGGAGTTTTTTACATTACCAGCTCGCTTTTTTCACCCCGGGAATCCGGCCTTTATGGGCCAGCTCCCTGAATGCGATTCTGGACAGTTTAAATTTTCTCATATATCCGCGGGGCCGCCCCGTCACCGTACAGCGGTTATGAAGCCTGGCCGGAGCAGAATCACGCGGCAGTTTGCTCAACGCTTCCCAGTCTCCTTTTGCCTTTAATTCTCTTCGGATGTCCGCATATCGTTCAACAAGCTTCTGCCGCTTGAGCTCTTTGATCACTTTTGATTTTTTTGCCATTTCAGCACTCCTAACAAATCGTAATAATTACGTTTTGTATCATATCATCCATATGAGTATCGTGCAAGCTAAGCGCTTAAAAAGGCGGGTGAATACCCGCCTTCACTGCCGGCATTTCCCCGGAAATGAAACCGCAGAAAGCGCCCGCCGTCAATTATCCGCCTTGCGACGTCATCAGACTGTCGCTTTATTTCCTCTTGCAAAATGGTCGTTTCCCATTGCTTCACCCAATCTGCGCTCAAGCTTTTTAGTCCGCTCATTCTGAAACGGCAGAAGCGGAAACACGAGTTCAGCCAGATAATAAGCTTCTTCCAGATGCGGATAGCCTGAAAAGATAAACGACTCAATGCCGAGTGCCTGATACTCTAAAATTCGATCAGCGACAGTCTGCGGATCACCGACAAGCGCCGTGCCCGCTCCGCCTCTGACCAGTCCGATGCCGGCCCAGAGATTCGGGCTGATCTCAAGCTTCGAGCGGTCACCGTTATGAAGATCGGCCATCCGTTTTTGTCCCGATGAATCAGCGCGCCGGAGCGCAGCCTGCGCTTTCGCAATTGTCTCTTCGTCTAAATGACTGATTAATCGTTCAGCCGCTTCCCATGCCTCTTCCTCAGTCTCCCTGACAATCACGTGAAGTCTGATGCCAAAACGCATCGTCCTTCCTTCCTTCGCAGCCTGTTTTTTAACGGTTTCAATCTTTTCTTTTACCTGCTCCGGCGGCTCTCCCCATGTTAAATAGACATCTGTATGTTTCGCAGCAGCCTCAATTCCCGCCTGTGATGAACCGCCGAAATATAATGGCGGATGCGGAGACTGTTTTGGCGGAAACAGGAGGTTGCTGTTTTCCACCTTGATATGGTCCCCTTCATATGTTACCGTTTCGCCCCGCATGAGTCCGCGCCAGACGGTTAAAAATTCTTCAGTCGCCTTATAACGTTCATCGTGGCTGATAAACATACCGTCTCCCGCCAGTTCATAAGGATCTCCGCCCGCTACGACATTTACGAGCAAACGGCCGTCTGACAGCCGGTCCATTGTCGACGCCATTCTCGCGGCGACAGACGGCTGCATCAGTCCCGGACGGACCGCCACTAAAAATTTCAAGTCACTCGTTTCCCCCGCTAAAGCGGCAGCCGTCAGCCACGGGTCTTCGCATGATCTCCCCGTCGGCAGCAGAACCCCCGTATACCCGAGTCTGTCCGCCGCCTGTGCCACTTGCTTAAAATAAAGATGATCCGCCGTTCTCCCTCCCGTTTGCGTCCCTAAATACCGGCCGTCACCATGCGTCGGAATAAACCAAAGAATCTCCATATGAATCTCTCCTTTTTTAATAGGTTACCCTTCATAACTGTTCCGCCATTTTAATAGTTTCCGTTCGAGCATTCTGACCAATGCATCTGTCAGCTTGCCGACAGCCGCAAAAATGATAATGCCGACAAACACCTTATTTGTCTGTGAAAATTGTCTGGCATCCATAATCATATAACCGACGCCCTCGCTCGATCCCATCAGTTCCGCCACCACGAGACCGAGCCACGCAATGCCTAGGGAGAGCCTGATGCCGAGCAGGATATTCGGGAGAGATGCCGGAAGAATTAATTTCGTCATCTGCTGATACCAATTAAATTCCAGCACCCGCGCGACGTCAAACAGCTTCGCGTCCACACTGCGGATTCCGAGAAACGTATTAATGTATACGGGAAAAAAAGCCCCCAATGCGATCAGCAGAATTTTGGATGTCTCATCAAATCCGAACCACAAAATGAACAGAGGAGTCACGGCCAAGTGCGGAACCGTTCTGAGCATTTGCAGAGACGGATCAAGGTATGCTTCCGTCCGCTTTGAAAAACCGACCAGCAGCCCGAAAACAAGTCCGAGGCCCGCGCCAAGCAGAAATCCGGCAGCCGCCCGGTATAAACTGATCTCTAAATGACCCCAAAGCTCACCTGAAAGAAGAAGTTCCTGAAACGTCTGCAAGATGACGACAGGCGACGGGAGCACCGCGGCCGAGACGATGCCCAGACTTGCGATAAACTGCCATACTGCGATGACCGCAGTCGGGAGTACAACCCCCTTCACCCATTGGTATGAATACTTCCGGGATCTTGCCAGAGCTTTCTTTTCTGATTGGCTTATTGCGCCGGCAGCCGTTGATGCTTCTGCTTTCATTACTTGCCATCCCCCGTTTCAAGCGCTTTTTTAATAAATGAATTGTCGACAACGTCTTTTACATGAATTTTCTTATGAATCGCTTTTGTTCGATATTGAAAATCAGCGGTTTCCTGCTGGGCTTTGACAATATCATCATCGATCGGTTCATTGAGAGGCTCAGTATTGTTAAGCACGTTTCTGACGACTTTCGGATCAAGATGTTTGATTTTCGCATATAAGGAGACGGCTTTATCTTTGTGTTCCTTTTGCCATGTAACTGCTTTATTGAACACTTTCAGAAAACGGACAACCTCATCCGGGTGTTCTTTGGAAAATCCCGTTCTGACTAATGTGAAACCGGGAGAATATAAATCTGTGCTTTCTCCGTTCGCCAATATTTCCGCCCCGTGCTGCAGCGTTTCAATCGACAAATACGGCTCCCAAATGGACCATGCGTCAACTGATTTGTTTTCAAAAGCGGAAACCGCCTCATCGGGCTGAAGCTGGATGATGGTGACGTCATCGGCGGAAAGCCCCGCTTTATCTAAAGCTTTATAGAGAAAATCAAAGCCGCTGCTGCCTTTGGCTACGGCGATTTTTTTACCTTTCAATTCTTTCAGGCTCTGAATCCCGCTGCCCTTGTTTACGAGAATGCCGTTTGCCTTTAACCCGTCCTGAGACAGCCCGATCTCTTTAAAATCAATTCCCGCCGCCTGACCGGAAATGACCGGTGAATTGCCGACCTGGGAAAAATCAAGCTTATCGGCGGCAAGACCTTCAAATTGCGGAGGACCGCTTTGGAATTCGACCCATTTTACTTTTATTCCGTCTTTTTTGAAGGCCTCTTCAAACCAGCCTTTTTCCTTGGCAATGAGAAGCGGGCTTAAACTCTGCTGGATGCCGATCCGGATTTCTTTCACCGTTTCCCCGCTCCCTCCTGTCCCGTCGGCACTGCATCCGGCTGACATCATGACTGCTGCGGCTAAAAGAATGATGATTTTTTTCACTTCGCTTCGTCCCTTCTATATTCCGGACCCATCCGCAAACCGGAGGTCTTCCGTTTTCTCAAATTCAGAAAGCACCTTCTGCCGGACGGCCTGAAAATCCGCTGACGTCCGATTGCGCGGATGCGGAAGCTGAATCGGCATCAGGCTGTGCAGCCGGCCGGGCTTTGCCCTGAGGATCGCCAGCTTATCGCCTAAATAGACGGATTCATCAATATCATGCGTGACAAGAATCATCGTCGTTTTTTTCTCGCGCCATATATCAAGCAGCACATCCTGCAAATGTTTTCTCGTAAAAGCGTCAAGCGCCCCGAACGGTTCATCTAAAAGCAGCACCTCCGGCTCACGCAAAAGGGCTCTGGCGATGGCAACCCGCTGCGACATGCCGCCGGATAATTCGCGCGGATAAGCGTTCTCCGCTCCCTGCAGCCTGACAACCTCAATCAGATCATCCACTTTTTTCCGAACGGCCGGGTCGTTCATATTGAGATCGGCAGCGATGTTTTGTTTTACCGTCAGCCAGGGAAACAGCCGGTGCTCCTGAAAGATAAATCCCTGCCGGATGCCCGGTCCCGACACATTGCGGCCGTTTATTGCGACAGAGCCTTTATAATCGGTATCAAGACCGGCAATCAATTTTAAAAGCGTGCTTTTGCCGCATCCGCTCGGTCCGATTAAAGTCAAAAATTCTCCCGATGCAATTGACAGCTCAATATCATTCAGCACCGGCGTTTTCCGGCCTTCATGCTCAAAAGCTTTTTCTTGTATGCTGATGGTTACAGCCATCTGTCTTCCCCTCTCTTTCTGCCGCATGCGATCGAAAAACAAAAAGGCCCCCATCTCCGATTGCTTGCAGAGATGGGAGCCTTCGGCGGTCCGATCGGCAACCCGTTTGTTTTTAAATTTGAATATCATGTTAATTCAAATTATTCCGACTTGTCAACTGTTTTTTGTATGAATTAAAAATGCGCCTTCCGGCATAAACCTGCCAAAGAGCGCATCGGCTGTATCACGTATTTACTTCCTTTTCTTTCCGGGCGATTTTCAATAATGTCCGCGCGTTGTTGCCGAAAATGTTTTCTATATCTTCTTCCCGCATATTGATTTCCCGGCAGGTCCTCACCTGCTCCTGAAGATATCTGTATACATATCCTCTCGGAAATCCGTTCGAATCCGTCCCGAAGATGATCCGTTCAGCACCGATTAATTCAGATGTCTTTCGAAACAGAATTTCCAAATCAAGCGGGTACGGCATCCACCTCATCCACTGATTTGAGCCGGACGTGTCAATATACACATTCGGGCAGCTCCAGCACAGCTGCAGCAGTTCCTGATAATATCCGGCGCCGAAATGCGGAATGATGAACGGTATATCAGCAAACTCTCTCGCGACGCGATAGATGGAGAGCGGGTTGATGTTGCGA
Organism: Bacillus sp. KS1; assembly: GCF_020075515.1. Lineage (NCBI taxonomy): Bacteria > Bacillati > Bacillota > Bacilli > Caryophanales > Bacillaceae > Bacillus > Bacillus sp. KS1. The sequence goes on from NZ_JACAWW010000017.1 coordinate 338,069, forward strand.
TGGCTGACAATGCCCCCCGCTCTCTCTAAAAGTCCGAAGTGAATTAATACAGGCAGTCTTTTGTCAGCCAGATACGTCCACAGCTTTTTCAGCGACGGATCATGAAACTCGATGTCTGTCAGCGGCCCGAACAGTTTATATCCTTTCAGACCGAGCTCTTCAACCGCTCTTTTCAGCTCCTCATACGCATCCTTTTGTTCCAAAGTATGATATGCAAATCCGGTAAACCTCGCGGGATTGGCTTGAATAAACGCCGCCATCCGGTCATTGCTCTCTGCTGTTAAAAAATTCAGCACGTCAATGCCGTACTTATCTAATTCTTTCTCCCATCTTGTCATCAAAGCGATTTCGCCGTCATCGCCATCAACATCATGCGGATCAGGAAAATCCCAAGTGAGATTCATTCTTTCCGACCGCTCCCGGTTATAATCGGAAAATGTCTTATCGTTTTTGCCGAAATTAAGGCTGTACGGCAGATGACCGTGAATATCGACAGGTTTAAAATGCTGCCTGAAAAGCATACAATCGCCGCCTCCCTTACCGCCTGACAATAAAAAAAGACCCTTATCCAGTGAAGAATAAGAGCCTCTTGTGTCCAAGTCAGCGGTTTCTATTTTTTCTCATATTAAACCCATTATTCCCGTCAGTTAAGTGGGTTTTTAAACCCATACCTTCTTTTCGATAATAAAAATAATTATTTTATAATCATTATAAAATAATATTGACTTTTTACTGATAGGTGATATTATGTTCTTATAAATTTAAAGAGGTGATCACATGAGTTCAAATAAATTGACAACCAGCTGGGGCGCTCCTGTCGGAGATAACCAAAACTCAATGACGGCCGGCGATCGCGGTCCTGCTTTAATACAAGACGTCCATCTGCTTGAGAAATTGGCGCACTTTAACAGAGAACGCGTTCCGGAGCGTGTCGTTCACGCAAAAGGCGCGGGCGCACACGGTTATTTTGAAGTCACAAATGACGTTACAAAATATACGAAAGCTGCATTTCTGTCAGAAGTCGGTAAACGCACGCCGCTTTTCATCCGTTTCTCAACCGTTGCGGGCGAACTGGGCTCTAGTGACACAGTGCGCGACCCGCGCGGATTTGCCGTTAAATTTTATACAGAAGAAGGAAACTACGACATCGTCGGAAACAATACACCCGTGTTCTTCATCCGCGATGCCATCAAGTTCCCTGACTTTATCCATACACAAAAAAGAGATCCGAGAACACATCTGAAAAATCCGACGGCCGTTTGGGATTTCTGGTCTTTGTCACCCGAATCCCTGCACCAGGTAACCATTCTGATGTCAGACCGGGGCATTCCGGCGACTCTTCGCCATATGCACGGATTCGGAAGCCATACATTTAAATGGACAAATGATAAAGGCGAAGGCGTCTGGATTAAATATCACTTTAAAACAGAGCAAGGCGTGAAAAGCCTTGATGTTAATACAGCCGCAAAAATCGCCGGCGAAAATCCCGATTACCATACGGAAGATTTGTTCAATGCGATTGAAAACGGCGATTTCCCCGCATGGAAATTATATGTTCAAATCATGCCGTTAGAAGATGCAAACACATATCGTTTTGATCCGTTTGACGTCACAAAAGTATGGTCTCAAAAAGACTATCCGCTGATCGAAGTCGGCCGCATGGTTCTGAACCGCAATCCGGAAAATTACTTTGCGGAAGTAGAACAGGCGACGTTCTCTCCCGGCACATTAGTGCCCGGCGTCGACGTCTCACCTGACAAAATGCTTCAAGGCCGATTGTTCGCATACCATGACGCGCATCGCTACCGTGTCGGCGCGAACCATCAGGCGCTGCCGATCAACCGTTCCCGCAATGAAGTGAAAAATTATCAGCGTGACGGACAAATGCGTTTTGATGATAACGGCGGCCGCTCCGTCTATTACGAGCCTAACAGCTTCGGCGGCCCGAAAGAGTCACCTGAAGATAAACAGGCGGCATACCCTGTATCAGGTTTCGCTGACAGTGTAAGCTATAATCATCATGATCATTACACACAAGCCGGCGACCTGTACCGCCTGATGAGCGAGGAAGAGCGCGCGCGCCTTGTCGCCAATATCGTCAGTGCGATGAAACCTGTGGAAAAAGAAGAAATTAAGCTGCGCCAGATCGGCCACTTCTACAAGGCTGATCCTGAATACGGCAGACGCGTTGCCGAAGGACTCGGACTGCCGTCACCAAAATAACATCAAAAAACCTGCCGGTCTGCCCGGCAGGTTTTTCCTGTTTATTATCAATAAAACCGTTTTTTTCTCAATTACACGAAGTGGCATGCCGCAAAATGATGAAGCCCTTTTTCTGACAGCGCCGGACTTTTCTCAGCACATATCTTCTTGGCTTCCGGACATCTCGTTCGGAATTTACAGCCTGAAGGCGGATCAGAGGGGCTCGGTATATCACCCTTTAAAATTATCCGCTCCCTTTTCGATCCGGGATCAGGAACAGGCACGGCTGATAACAGCGCTTTCGTATAAGGGTGAAGCGGCCGTGAAAAGAGCTCCTCCTTTGACGCATATTCCACAATCGTCCCTAAATACATAATGGCGACCTTCGTACATAAGTGCTCCACCACGCTTAAATCATGAGAAATGAACAAGTATGACAGCCCGTGCTGTTTTTGAAGGCTGCTGAACAAATTGATCATCTGCGCCTGGATGGAGACATCTAACGCCGCCACGGGTTCATCCATAATGATAAATTGCGGTTTGAGCGCCATCGCTCTTGCAATCACGATCCGCTGCCGCTGCCCTCCTGAAAATTCATGCGGATAACGATCGATGAAGTTTGCGGAAAGTCCGCAGGCTTCAAGAACCTCCGCCGCTTTATCACGCGCATTCCGCTTCACCGCCAATTGATGCTCGATCATCGCTTCACCGATGGCTTCTCCGATCCGGCGCCGGGGATTTAAAGAACTGAACGGATCTTGAAAGATGAGCTGCGCTTCCGATCTGAAAGTTTTGAGCTCGCGCCGGCTCATCCGAAACACATCACGCCCCTGAAAAAACACCTCTCCCCCTGTTTTCTCATGAAGCCTCAAAATGGTCTTGCCGATTGATGACTTTCCGCTGCCCGATTCTCCCGCTAAGCCGAACACTTCTCCCTTTCCTATCGTAAAACTGACACCGTCAACCGCTTTTACGGGTTTTTTATGAGTCTTTCTCATCCCCCCAAGCTCCTCGTAATATTTTTTCAGCCCCTTGACCTCCAGCAACACATCACTCATCTGCTTTCTCCTCTCTGTAAAGCCAGCACGCCGCCTGATGCCCCTTCCCGAATTCAGTAAAATGCGGGCTCGATCTCCGGCATATTTCCGTGCTGTGTTCACATCGCTCCGCAAAATAACAAGACGATCCCGACAGGTCCGCAAGCTCGGGGACCTGCCCCGGAATGGTGTACAGCGTCTCCCTTTTTTGACCGATAACCGGCTTGGCCGCGAGCAGCCCTTTCGTATACGGATGCTTCGGATCAGAAAACAGCTCTGCAACCGGTCCTTCCTCCACAATTTTTCCCGCATACATGACAATCACAAAATCAGCCATTTCAGCAACCACGCCAAGGTCATGAGTAATGAATAAAATAGACGTGCGAAATTGCTTTTTCATATCCCGCAATAAATCCAATATCTGCGCCTGAATGGTTACGTCAAGCGCTGTCGTCGGCTCGTCGGCAATGATCAGTTTCGGGTCGCAGCTTAGCGCGACAGCCGTCATGATGCGCTGCAGCATGCCGCCGCTCAGCTCATGAGGATATCGGTGCATAACCTGCTCGGCATTCGGGATCTCCACTAACGTGATCAGTTCAACGGCTCTCCGCCATGCCTCTTTCTTACTCAGCAACAAATGTTCGCGAATCGGTTCGGTCAGCTGCTCACCGATTGTAAACACCGGATTCAAAGATGTCATCGGTTCCTGAAAAATCATCCCGATTTCGCTTCCGCGGATTTTCTGCATGTCTTTTGGTTTCAGTTCCAACAGGTTCTGTCCGGAAAAATGCACCGCTCCCCGTTCGATTCTCCCCGTCTCGGGAATAAGCTGCATAATGGACAATGACGCCATACTTTTCCCGCAGCCGGACTCTCCTACAATACAAACCGTTTCCTCCTCATGTATCGTAAAGCTGACTCCGTCCACGGCCTTTACCGCACCCTCCTCTGTATAAAAAGCCGTTTCCAAATGCCTTACTTCTAAAAGCGGTTTTTTCATTTCATTTTCACCTGCCGTTTTACCTTAGGATCAAAAGCGTCTCTTAAACCGTCTCCAAGCAGATGAATCGCCACAACGGTCAGAAAAATGGCCGTTCCCGGCGGAATCCACAGCCACGGGCGGAGTGTAAAATCCATAAAATGATTCGCCGCTTCCATCATGTTTCCCCAAGAAGGTGTCGGCGGAGCAACGCCAAGCCCGAGAAAACTCAGCGCAGATTCACTCAGCATCGCTCCCGCCACATGCAAAGTCGCCGCTACCAGTAATAACGGCAATGTGTTGGGAAGCAAATGATAGAGGATTTTCCGTTTATCACTAAGCCCCAAAACTTCCGCGGCCATCATAAACGGCTGCTCCTTCAGCGACAAAATCTGTCCGCGTACAAGCCGCGCCAAACCGGGCCATCCGATCAGGCTTAACATCATCATAATCAGGTACATTCTGTATTCAGAAGGCACTTTCCACTCCGACATCACCGCAGCCAAAATCAAAAGCAGCGGCAGGCCCGGGATGGACATGAGCATATCAGCAATGCGCATAATGATCATATCAGCGGCTCCCCGATAAAATCCGGCCGCAGCCCCGAGTAAAGAGCCGATGACAAGCGACAGCACCATTGAAGCAAGCCCCACGGTCAGAGAAATCTGCCCCGCCAGCATCAGCCTCGTCAGCACATCTCTCCCGTACTGGTCGGTTCCAAGCCAATGATGGATTCCCGGATGCTGATTGGCATTTGAAATATCCGTCCGATCTGTTATGTACGGAGAAAAAGACGGCCCGATAAAGCACAATAAAAACATAAAACATAAGAAAAGAAGACTGATGACCGTCAGCTTATGCTGCAGCAGGCGGCGGTACGTCTGCTTCCAAAGAGAAGGCGGCACCTCTTTTTGTTTTTTCATTCCGAACACCCCCTATTTCAGTCTGACCCGCGGATCAACCGCGGCATAAGCGATATCCGCCAAGAAGTTCCCTACAATCGTTAAACAAGACAAAAACAAGGTAAACGCCATCAAAACCGGATAATCACGATAATGCACAGATTCAAGCTGAATACGTCCGACACCCGGCCACCCGAAAATCTGTTCAATAATGATGGCTCCGGAAAACAGTCCCGGCAGTTCAAAAGCAAGCAGGGTGATGGCCGGAATAAGCGCGTTTTTCAACGCATGTTTCCAGATGACGGTGCGCTCTTTCAATCCCTTCGCTCTCGCCGTTCTGATATAATCCTGTCTGATCACGTCCAGCATGCCGGAGCGGAAATACCTTGTCAGCGAGCCGATGCCGAGCATAGATAAAATCACGACCGGAAGAATCATATGTCTGGCGGCTTCAAGCACGTACGAAAAACCTGTACTCGTGCTTCCGGTATCAATCATCCCGCCGACGGGCAATATTTTCAAATCCACCCCAAACCACTTAATAAACAGAAGGCTGATAAAAAAAGACGGAAACGCCATGGAAGCAAAAACAAGAAACGTCACGATCCCGTCAAACCATGAGTATTTCCTGACAGCGGATATGACACCCGTTATCATCGCGGCTGACCATGTGACAAGCAACGCCAAAGACGCGACAAAAAACGAATTCCAGACATATTTCCGAAGCAGTGACAGGACGTTCTCCTGATATTTCAAAGAAAACCCAAAATCTCCGCTGAGCACATTTCCGAGCCATGTCACATAACGCTGCCAAATCGGCTGATCCAGCCCGTAAAGCGCTTTTAACTCCTTCGCTCTTTCCGGAGTCAGGTTTACATTGGAATCAATATAGTCGCCCGGCAGCATGGCGAATAAGAAAAAAATAATAAAGGACGTACCGAATAAGATCACAAGCATTTGAATGAATCGTTCTGCGGCATATCGTTTCATAAAAAGCCCCTCCTTTCCGCTGAAAGGGCAAAATTCCCAGGATGCATCGGGTATTTTGCCCAACCGTTCTATTGAATTGAGACATTTGAGAGACTTGAACTGATTCCAGAATAATTGTCAGACTCAAGCCCTTTTATTTTTCCGCTGACCGCCCTTGCGCTCTGACGGTAATGAATCAGAATGTAAGGCGGGTTTTCCCCGAGCTCCCGGTACAGCTGGTGATAAATTTCTTTTCTTTTGCTGATATCAAGCGTGCCGGCTCCTTTCTCTATCAGCCGGTCCGCTTTCGGATTGGAATACCCCGTCACATTATTGGGATGGCCGGAAGCCAGCTTTTCCACCGTGTCATTCGGATCAAGGATCTGCGAGGTGGAAACGGCGGCAAGGTCATATTGTTTGTCATTGATTTTCGCTACTTCTGTATTAAAATCCATCACTTCCGGTTTTAATGAGATTCCGATGTCCGCATAATTTTCTTTCGCTATCGGGATGAAATCATCATCCGCTTTAGATGTGTAATAGCTGATTTCAAGCTTTTTGCCGTTTTTTTCACGTACACCGTCTTTGCCCGTTTTCCAGCCTGCTTCATCAAGAAGCTTTTTGGCTTTTTCAGGGTTAAACGCATACCGATTGACACCTTTGTCATCATAAGCCCACGAAACCGGAGACACCGGAACATTCGCGACCTCTCCGTAGCGTTTAAAGCGGACATCGACGATTTTTTGACGGTCAAGTCCGTAAATAAGCGCCTGGGACACTTTCTTATCTTGAAAAGGCGGACGCTTGTGATTGACGTACACAAGCCCGTAATCATTCACGACAGATACGCTTATATTCGCAAAACCGAGACTTTTTAAATGCTGAACCGTATCATCATCAGGTGAGAAAGAAGCGTAATCAAGGTCACCCGTTTCAAACAGCTGCAGGGAAGTTGACGGATCGATAATTTTATAAATCAGCTTTTCCGTTTTCGGTTTTCCGGCATAATAGTGTTCATTAGCCTGATAGCGTATTTCCTGTCCCGGAAGGTATTCTGTAAATTGATAAGGTCCCGCTCCGAGCGGTTTGGCATAAAGCTCTTTTAAATAGTCCAGTTTGCCGAATTGATATTTCTTCCCGTAGTAGGCTTCTGACAGCACCTGCCCGCCCAAAAGAAGCAGCGACTTCGCACTGACTTTCTCAGTCGTGATTTGAATGGTTCTGTCATCAAGGACGCGAATGCCCTCTATCGTCTTTGCCTTTCCTTCTTTGTAAGCCTTACCGCCTTTAATATAAGCCGTGGTGATATCTTCATAGCCCGCGTATGCAGGATCATGCAGCAGTGTTAAAGTGAATGCGGCATCCTTTGCGGTCAGCGGTGAACCGTCGCTGAAAACGAGATTTTTTCTTAAACGGAACGTGTATGTAAGCTGATCTTTGGAAATTTTCCAGCTTTCCGCAAGAGCCGGGGCAGGCTTCCCCGTTTTATCCAGTTTGACTAACGGTTCAAAAATAGGATCTGTCGCATTTCCATCCCAGCCGTTTTCGTAAAAATACGGCAGAAACACGCCGCCCGGCGCGGAAATCCCAGCAACAAAAGTGTCAGTTCTGGCTTTCGATTTAGCGGGAATCGCCGCCGGATGAGAAGCTTTAAATTCCTTTGTCTTGACATGGGCGATACGTGTTTCTTCCTTTTTATCCGCCGCAGATGACGGTTCTTCTCCGGCACTCCCTAACGCGCACCCTGATAACATGATGGATACCGACAGCGCGAGTACCGTTGTTTTTATCCTCCATTTTCTCTCCTTCATCTTTATCGAACCCCCGCATGCTTTTCATCTATCTTTATATAAATCTGCTCCATCTGTTCCTCATTTCTCATAATCTCCCGTTTGTTTTTCTCTACAAGCAGTTCGAAATTCAATGTGCGTTTTCTGTACTTTTTTCGTTTTTTGCTCTTTTTGCGCACATGTGATACCTTTTTTAACGCCACTTTTCATCCCTCCGCTTTTCATTTCATTCAATGACTTTCACGCAAAAAAGGCCCTTATCTGTTTAAAAGATAAGAGCCTTCGGTGATCCGATCAGCCATCGTTTGGAAATATGTAATGATTATGTTAATTCATACAATCCCTACCTGTCAATTATAATTTAAAATATCATTTCCTTCCGGGGGTTTTCCTCATACACTCTCTCATTTTTCCGCATATGCTAGAAAACATAGCAGATTACAAGTGAAAGTGAGTGAGAATGTGGAAAAGACAACATTGACCGGTCGCATCGTCAAAAAAGATGACCCGGACTATAATGCTGCGAGAACCAATATCAATTTAAGCCTGCAAAGATATCCAGACATCATTGTGTTTTGTCAAAACAAACATGACGCCCTCAATGCGCTGAGATGGGCACGTGAGAACAATGTGCCTTTCCGTATCAGAGGCGGAAGACACAGCTACGAAAATTTTTCCCTGTTAAATGACGGACTAGTCATTGATCTCAGTGAAATGAAGAAAATAAGAGTAAATGAGGATAAGCGGCTGGTCTCGATTGAAGCGGGAGCCGAATTGGGAGAAGTCTACCGGACACTCTGGAGGTACGGCTTGACCCTTCCTGCGGGAACCATTGCGAATGTGGGAATCACGGGGCTGACGCTCGGAGGAGGAATCGGATATTTAACAAGGACAGCCGGACTTACTTGCGATCGTCTCCTCCAGCTCGAAATGATCATAGCGGACGAAAAAGCGGGTGCTGACTTGATCACAGTCAACCGTTCAAAGCACTCTGATCTATTTTGGGCGTCTCAGGGAGGAGGGGGAGGCAACTTCGGCATTGTCACATCCATGATGTTTAAAGCCGTGCCGATCTCGTGCGTGTCTGTTTTTTCTGTCACTTGGAGCTGGGATGATTTTGAGGAAGTATTTAACACATGGCAGCGCTGGGCTCCATTTACAGACAACCGGCTTACCTCATCAATTCAGTTCTGGCCTAAGGAAGTAAACCGCATAGAAGCGCTCGGTCAATTTACCGGGACAAAGGATGAGCTGAAAGAACTGCTGGCTCCGTTAATGAAAGCGGGAAAACCGACAAGCGGCATGGTCAAGACAGTGCCATTTATTAAAGCGGCAGCCTTTTTTAACAGCCCGGGAGGCAATCAGCCGCAAAAGATGAAGCGGTCAGGATCCTTTATTGAAAAACCATTATCAACACGCGCGATTTCCACTTTAAAGCGCTATTTAGAGCACGCTCCGAACGAAAACGCCAGTGTCTGGCAGCAATCTCTCGGCGGGGCGGCCGGACGGATCGCTCCGGACCAAACGGCATTCTACTATCGTAACGCAATCATTGCCCAAGAATATATTACAACTTGGACATCTGCTGAAGAAGAAAGACAAAATGTCCGCTGGATCGAAGGATTGAGAACGTCCCTATCAAGAGAAATGATGGGAGATTACGTGAATTGGCCTGATAGAGAAATCAGAAACTGGCTGCAAACATATTACGGAGAAAATGTTCACCGCCTCCGTCAAGTCAAAACGAAATATGATCCCGAAAATATATTCCGCTTTGAGCAGAGCATTCCGCCGCTTCGCCGTTCACCGTTTTTCTAAAAAAGATGAAGATGGGCAAACTCCATCTTCATCTTTTCTTTTATTGATATAAACGGTTTCCCTTTTCTGCAAACTCTTTTGCTTTTTCTTTCAGCCCTTCGTTGACGGCCTCGTCTTCAGTAAGTCCGTTTTCCTTCGCATAATCACGAATATCCTGAGAAATTCTCATGCTGCAGAACTTCGGACCGCACATCGAACAGAAGTGAGCCGTTTTTGCGCCTTCAGCCGGCAGCGTTTCATCATGATATTCCATTGCTCTTTCAGGATCAAGCGACAAATGAAATTGATCACGCCACCGGAATTCAAACCGCGCCTTAGACAGAGCATCGTCACGGATCTGTGCACCCGGATGCCCTTTAGCAAGGTCTGCGGCATGTGCCGCGATTTTGTACGTAATGACGCCTTCTCTTACATCATCACGATTCGGCAGCCCCAAATGCTCCTTCGGCGTGACATAGCAAAGCATCGCCGTCCCGTACCAGCCGATCATCGCCGCGCCGATTGCTGAAGTAATGTGGTCATAACCCGGAGCGATATCCGTCGTTAATGGCCCGAGCGTGTAAAAAGGCGCCTCTTTACAAATTTCCAGCTGCTTGTCCATGTTTTCCTTAATTTTATGCATCGGCACATGACCCGGTCCTTCGATCATCACTTGCACATCGTGCTTCCACGCAATCTCCGTCAATTCTCCGAGAGTCTCCAATTCCGCAAACTGCGCTTCATCATTGGCATCCGCAATCGAACCGGGGCGAAGCCCGTCACCAAGAGAAAAAGCGATATCATAGGCCTTCATGATTTCACAAATTTCTTCAAAATGCGTGTACAGAAAGCTTTCCTGATGATGAGCCAGGCACCATTGCGCCATAATCGCCCCGCCGCGGGATACGATTCCCGTCGTGCGTTTGGCCGTTAACGGGACGTAACGAAGCAGTACGCCGGCATGGATGGTGAAATAATCCACGCCCTGCTCCGCCTGCTCAATCAATGTGTCACGATAAATGTCCCACGTTAAATCCTCGGCAATGCCATTCACTTTTTCAAGCGCCTGATAAATCGGCACCGTCCCCACAGGCACGGGACAGTTGCGGATAATCCATTCACGCGTCGTATGAATGTCTTTTCCCGTGGATAAGTCCATCATCGTATCGGCGCCCCAGCGAATCGCCCACGTCATTTTTTCGACTTCTTCTTCGATAGAAGATGTAACAGCCGAGTTGCCGATATTTGCATTGATTTTCACATGAAAATTCCGGCCGATAATCATCGGCTCGCTTTCCGGGTGATTGACGTTAGAAGGAATAATCGCCCGTCCGCTCGCCACCTCTTCCCTGACAAATTCGGGAGACACATGCTCGCGAATTGCGATAAACTCCATTTCCGGCGTAATGATGCCTTTCCTTGCATAATGCAATTGTGTTACATTTTTCCCCGGCTTGGCCCGAAGCGGTTTCCGCTGTAGGCTGGGGTATTCGGCGGCACGGCCCTCTTTTTTATAGCCGTTGTCTTCAGGTCTCACGGTCCGGCCGTTATATTCTTCTACATCTCCGCGCCCGGTAATCCACTTTGTGCGGAGCGCCCCCAGCCCTTCATGAATATCAATTTGTACATCCGGGTCTGTATACGGCCCGCTCGTATCATAAACACGGACCGGCGCATTCTCCTCTTCCCCGAATGCCCCCGTAGTCGCACTCAGACTGATTTCCCGCATCGGCACTCGAATATCGGGCGAAGAACCTTCTGCATAAACCTTTTTACTGCCGGAAAAACTCGACATAATGGAAATGTTCGCTTGCTGTACTGATTGATTTTGCATACAAATCTCTCCTTTTTCATTTGAATAACAGAACCAAGCTCAGCACCAGCACAAAAAAACCGGGTTCAAAGAAGAACCCGGTTTTGCAGTCAGAAAGAAACTATTATTGTTGTCCTCAACAATAATAAAACCTCTACTTCCCCACGCTGGTACGAACCAGATCAGGTCCAAAGGGTTAAGAAGCCGCCGCTTCTCTCTCAGCCCGCTCAGACGGGCACCCCCAGTAACTATTGATTTCGCTCTCATCGTAACACAAGTTGTGTACAAAAAAAAGCATATTATCAAAATTCAGATAACGGGACAGTCATAAGCTCTGTTTCCCGAACGCCTTCTTCGGTATTAAAAACCCGATAACCCTTTGCGGTTTCCCGGGAAGAGACAGCCTGGAACAGCTGACCGTCTTTATAATGAAGCGCAGCGCCATCATCAGCGGCATAGCCCTCCCTGAGTTTCTTTTCTGAAATCAGACGGTGATACACCGGCCGGCGCTCCGCTTCTCCGTCATAGTGCGGACAGAAGCTGCCCGGCAAAAATCCTAAAGCTCTTAACTCTCTCAAATCTCCAGCTGAATCCGTCAATCCTTCTTCATACCAGCAAATCGCCCCGGCGCTGAGACCCGCCAACATGATGCCGTTTTCCCAAGCCTCGCGAAGAATAAGGTCAAGCCCCCACTCTTTCCATAAGACAAGCATATTGCGCGTATTTCCGCCTCCGACATATATAATATCTGTCTTCATGAGAAAGGATCTGAGATCAGAACCCGGCGGTTTAAACAACGACAAGTGATCCGGCTCACACCGCAGCTTTTGAAAGGCTTGATAAAACCTGCCGATATAATTCTCCGAATCTCCGCTTGCCGTCGGCAAAAAACAAACTTTCGGCTTTGACCGCGCCGACTGCTCTAAAATATACTGATCCAGCACAAGATGATCCGGCTCCATGGAAAAGCCTCCGCCGCCCATTGCAATAATCTGCTTCACGTCATCACCTCTTTTTTTCTCTAGTATAACAGCTCATAAAAAGGCGTTATCCCATTTTCGGATAACGCCTTCAAAAAGTATTTGTTATCTGAAAAATGAAAACGCACCGTATAACACAACGGAGATCCCCGCGGCGATAAGCGCCGGAACAAGCTTCGAACGGGCATACTTCACAACATCGATCCCCAACACCGTACAGGTTGTCACCGTATTATCACTGAGAGGAGAAGCAAACGCTCCAAATGTTCCGCTCGCAAACACGGCCCCGATCGCTAATAATAAGCTGGTATGTGACTGAACCGCCAGCGTTACGCCGAGCGGCATTAAAAGCCCCCAAGTCCCCCAGGATGACCCGATAAAATAGGATATAACAGCCCCCAGTATAAAAAGAGACGGCGCAATAAACATATGTGGGATCCAGGACGTTAAATGAGAAGTAACATATTTCGAGAATCCCAGGTCTTCAGATACTGCTGTTACGGCCCAAATCAGTGATAACATAATAATAACGTTGACCAATTCGTTTCCGCCCTTAATAAAATGGGTAACAAGCTCGCCTGCATGAAAACGCTGAAACATAAAAAGAGCAAATGCTGCAATAACCGCTGCCAATAATGCGGTTAACATGACGCCAAGCATATCGCTTTTGATAAAAGCATTCAAAAACCCTTGTGCTTTTGAATGGCCGTCCCACCAGCTGAGAAAGAGTGTTAATAGCAAAAACAGCCCGATCGGAATGATTAAATTCCACGGCCGAATCGGTGTTTCCTTAATATAAGCACGGTGCGCCGAATCCAGCTCTTCCTGCTGGTCAGCATGCTCATCACTTTTGAACATTCCCGTATGTCCACCGTGAATATCTGAGATCGTCCCTGTTTCCATGTTGAATGAACCTGAGCCTTTTGAAAGCAACACACCGCTGTTCCGCTGAATCGGTTCCGTGTTTTTGTTATGTTTGCGAGCAGAAGTTTGTCCGCTCTTTTCTGTTTTTTCTAAGCTTTCATCCGCTTTTTGTTTCTTAAAAAAGCAGTAATAAATTCCGACTACTATAATCACAATGGAGAAAAAATTGAAGGGAATACTTTTCACATACACCGTGTAAGCCGGCTGATCTATTCCTGACGTTTTGAGGGCCTGTCCGATAATGGAAACCATGTAGCCGACAAATGCCGTTGCTATCGGAATCAAGGCAATGACAGGGTTTGCCGTAAACTCAATGGCATACGCAATTTTCTGTTTCGACAGGTCCAGACGCTTGTTTAACGCTTTCATGATCGGTGCAATTGTGACGATGCGAAAGTCCGGTTCACTGAACGTGCCAAATGTCGACAGCCATGCAAGCAGCATCGCACCTTTTTTGGTTTTAACTTTTTTACTGATCAAATGGACGAATCCTTTTATCCCGCCGGTCAGCTTTATAATCCCTACAAGGCCGGCAAATGAATATAGAAACACAATGATTCTAATATTATTGGTGACGACAATGTTGCTGATTACATATTGAACCATATGTTCAATCCCGCCAAGCAAGCTGAAATGCAAAAGATAGCTTCCGACCAGCAAACCGACAAACAGACCGGACTGCACTTGCTTTGTAATGATTGAAATGGGAATGACCAGAATAAATGGGATAAGACAAGCCCAAGTCCCTTCCATAAAAAACACCTCTTTCAAAGAACTTGTTGTTAGTATCTTTGAAAAAAGCGGATTTATACAATCTGCACGCGTATCATGTTTTCACAAGCTTTGGAGGATATTTTCATACAACAAAAAAGGCTTCTACAATATGTAGAAGCCTTTGTATACCGGTGGCCGGGGTCGAACCGGCACTCCAGAAGGAACACGATTTTGAGTCGTGCGCGTCTGCCAATTCCGCCACACCGGCATGTAATGCGTCGTGTTCAACCGACGTATATAAATATAACATGTATTTCATAAAACG
>NZ_JACAWW010000018.1:0-215219 GCF_020075515.1 Bacillus sp. KS1
TCCGCTCGACTTGCATGTATTAGGCACGCCGCCAGCGTTCGTCCTGAGCCAGGATCAAACTCTCCGATAAAGTAGTTTGACTGACTACGCACATTGCTGTGCGATTTATTTAAAACTTTGATTTAACAGGTACGTTTTGTCTTGTTTAGTTTTCAAAGATCATTATAATGGAGCGGGTGATGAGAATCGAACTCACGACATCAGCTTGGAAGGCTGAGGTTTTACCACTAAACTACACCCGCGTTTGAATTGGCGCGCCCGAGAGGAGTCGAACCCCTAACCTTTTGATCCGTAGTCAAACGCTCTATCCAATTGAGCTACGGGCGCTTATCAGGCGACTTAACTATCATACTACCAATCAGTTATGATGTCAAGCGTTTTTTTATTTCTTTTCGAAGTCTTTTTCTCGACCTCGTTTATTATACACGTTTTTGAGAATTTGTAAAGTCTTTTTTCAAAAGATCATTTTCTCATTTGTCGTTATCGCTTTGTTCATCAGCGACGTTTAATAATATACCACGCACTTTAAATTAGGTCAACACTTTTACGGAACTTTTTTCTCACTTATTATTCCCTTCTATATAATAAATAAAAAAGCAGGATTCCTAGGAACCCCGCGTCTATTCAGATTACCCGCTCACCTCAGCTTCTGCGCTATTACGATCTGTTTTTTCATAAGCACGAAAGTTTTGTTCAAGCTGTTCGAGCGACAGACCTTTCGTTTCCGGAAGAAACCTTTTCACAAATATAACGGACGCTACCCCTAACAGGACAAAAATGAAGAAGGTTGCAGACAAACCGATGTTTGCGAGCAGGATCGGAAAAGTTAAACCCACAAGGAAGTTCACGATCCAGAGGCAGAAGACAGTGACCCCCATACCAAGTCCCCGCAATCGAAGCGGGAATATCTCCGACAGCATCAGCCAGGTCACCGGAGAGACAGCCCCCTGCTGAAACGCAAGGAAAGTGACTGTTAATGAAAGAACCACATAAGGAAGAGCAGGCGATCCTTTCAGCACGACAGACAGAACTCCGATCAAAAGCAGCACCGCAGTCGTTCCGATCAGCCCCGTCATCAGCATCGGGCGGCGGCCGACTTTACCGAGAAGCCATATTCCCACAAAAGTTGCGAGCACTGAAATCACACCGTTAGCGATATTGCCGATCAATGCGGCTTTTGTCTCGAAACCGGCATCTTTTAAAATTTGAGTTCCATAATACATAATTGAATTCACGCCGGTGAGCTGCTGCACTACCGCAATTCCGATCCCGATAAACACAATGCGGCGCACCCACGGAACGGCAAGATCCTTAAAGGTGGCCTGCTCCATCTCAGCTTCCTTATGAAAAGCAGATTCAATCTCAGCGAGCTCACACTTCGCTTTCTCTTCATTCCTTATTCGCCGGAGAACGTGCAGAGCATCTTCTTTTCTTCCTTTAGAAACCAGCCAGCGCGGACTTTCAGGAACTTTCAGCATACCGAAAAACAAGAATACCGCCGGAAGGGCCGCGATAACGAGCATATAACGCCAAGCGTGAGAGGTATCACCAAGCACATTGCCGATGATAGCATTACACGTGAAGGCAAGCAGCTGGCCCGTTACAATCATCAATTCATTTTGGGTAACCATTCTCCCTCGGCTTTCCGCCGGCGACATTTCAGCCAAATATGCCGGAACGGTTACGGATGCTCCCCCGACGGCAAGCCCCAGCAGAAAACGAGAGATGATCATAACCGATACGTTAGGCGCCAGTGTACATCCAAGCGTCGCTGCAAAGAACAAAACGGCAAGAATAAGGATATTTTTACGTCTGCCGTTATAGTCCGACAATCTCCCACCGAAAACCGCGCCGATCGCAGCCCCCAAGAGCAGGGAGCTCGCCACCATCCCTTCAGTCAAAGCGGTAAGATTAAGCTGATCAGCTTCCGCCATAAACGGCAGCGCCCCATTAATTACACCGGTATCGTAGCCGAAAAGTAGACCCCCGAACGTCGATACTAAAATGATGGTTCTCAAAAATGAATGCTGGCTGCTATTTTTATTCATCTTCAAATCCTCCTAGTTTTTACACAGAGATAATATCGGAATATTCAGTTATCAACGTTTACACCTATAACGTCTGCATACAAGTTCTGACCGTCCAAAACAGTTATATAAGAAGAAAATACTCCGAAAGCGTTATCATTTATAGTGATTATTCGCTCTCCCCCCTCGCCAAATTGTTACTTTATAGTTACTTTGTAGTTAAGTTATAATGATATTATTGGCACTTATGTTATTATCATAATTTTAAAAGCGCTTTCAGTCAATAAATATTTCAGAAAATTTTATAAAACATACCCAAACATAATCAATTTACGTTTTTCATTAATGCATTTTTGTAACATGCTCAATGAATTACCCCGATTGTAATCAATAATTGATTATATATTGAAAACCCCCAATCAGCAGTTGGGGGTTTTTGATTTATTCTTCGTTTATTGTAACAATCGTTCTTCCTCTCGCTTCTCCTTTTAAAAGGGCAGGAAGCGTATCCGGCAGCTCTTCAAGTGTAATTTCCTTTTGAATAAAGGCCTCCAGATCTGCAGGCTTGAAGTCATCAGCTAAACGCTGCCATGTTTTCTTTCTAGTCTCCATCGGACAGAATACGGAATCGATTCCCAAGAGACTGACGCCGCGCAATATAAACGGGAAGACTGTAGCCGGGAGTTTCGTTCCCGCTGTCAATCCGCTCACAGCAACTGATCCGCCGTACTGAATCTGGCTGAGAACTGAAGCAAGCGGCTCACCTCCGACCGGATCGACGGCCGCTGCCCATTTTTGTTTTTGCATCGGTTTTAACGTACCGTTATACACTTCATCACGGTGAATGACCGTCTTCGCTCCGAGGCTCTTCAAATAGCCGCTTTCGTCTTCTTTTCCCGTACTGGCCTCGACCTCGTAACCTAAGGTTGAAAGAATGGAGACGGCAAAGCTTCCGACGCCGCCTGTCGCTCCCGTCACCAGCACCTTCCCTTTTTCAGGAGCGGCATGGTTTTCTTCAAGACGCTGGACGGACAATGCGGCAGTGAAGCCGGCGGTTCCGATCGTCATGGCTTCTTTAAGTGTCAGACCTTCAGGCAGCGGCACGATCCAATCAGCCGGAATGCGGGCCATCCCGCTATAACCGCCAAAGCGGGAAACACCTATGCCGTAGCTTGTCGCAATGACTTTGTCCCCCTCTTTGAAACGGGCGTCATCTGAGGAAACGACGATTCCCGCTAAATCAATTCCCGGCACGAAAGGATACGACGTTACAATCTTGCCGTCAGGAATGGCAGCCAAGCTGTCTTTATAATTCACCCCTGAGTAGCAAACCTTAATCAGCACTTCACCCTCGGGAAGGTCCTGAACCGCCAGCTCCCGTACGCTGACTGAAAACCGGTCTTCACGTTGATCGACTACTAACGCTTTAAATTGATCTGTCATCACTACGTCTCCTTAAAATGAATTGAATGCCTTTGGAAAAGCATAAAATAAGTTTGATTTGATTTCAAATGTCCTGCCCCGTGTAGTATGATCAAAAGTAAAAACAGCGAAAGAGTGGTTACGCAGCATGTCTGATAAACAAAACAATGATAACAAAAACAACAACAGCGGCAATCAGCCATTACCGGACATTATTCATACCGCCGTTTTCAAGGCGCCGATACAAGTTGTCTGGGATACGGTCTCCACTGCGGACGGCCTGTCTCTCTGGTTTATGCCGAATGATTTCACACCTCAAGAAGACAGTGAGTTTCAGCTGGAATCTCCGTTCGGTCCGTCTCCGTGCAAGCTGCTGGATATTGAAGCGCCGTACCGCCTTTCTTTTTCGTGGGATACGGAAGGCTGGATCGTTTCTTTTGTCTTAAAGGAAACGGAAAGCGGAGATACGGAATTCACTCTCATTCACGGCGGATGGAAAGAGCCGGAAGCCGTTATCAATAAAGTCAATCGGAAAAGCTCCGAGATTCACAGTACGATGGATCAAGGATGGAACGGGCTTGTCAACACGAAACTTCGCGGGGCGGTTGAGGCTTAACACAAAAGGACGGACACGGTTTCCGTCCTTTTTTTGATGCCGATACATAAAAACTGACTTTGCAAAGACACTAACAGAAGAACCGAAAACTTCTTTCAGGGGGCGCTGTTTATGTATTATTACAAAGAAGAGCTGATTAATATCATTAAACCGGACAAGCCGGACCCGGCCGCAGCCAAGGTGCTTCAGGAAATTTTAGGCGGGCACTACGGAGAAATGCGGACGATGATGCAATACTTTTTCCAAAGCTCTAATTTCAGAGGAAAAGAAAAACAGTTCCGTGACCTGCTTCGCGGTGTATTTTTAGAAGAGATCGCACACGTTGAACTCGTCCAAAGTACGATCAATGCGCTGCTAGATGAAAGCGGCGCTGAGGGCCCTGGAAATCAGGCAGCAGATCAGGCGCCGCTTGACGAAGCAGTGAAACACGCCAATCCGCACCATTTTATCATCGGGGCGCAAAGTTCTCTTCCTGTAGACGCCGGCGGCAATCCATGGAACGGGTCTTGGGTATACAACCACGGGAACCTGATTTCCGATTTATTGGACAATGTCGTGCTGGAATCAACCGGCGTGCTGCAAAAGACGCGCATTTATGAAATGAGTTCAAATCAGACGTTCAGAGAAACACTCGGTTTTCTGATCGTCCGTGACAACGCCCATCAAAATGCATTTACAAAAGCGTTGGAAACACTGGGTGTCGAATGGGGCAAATTATTTCCCGTTCCGAATTATGATATTGAAAAATACCCGGAATGCCGGAAATTCGTTGAGATGGGTTATCATAATACCCAATTTAATTTCAGACTGGATCCGACACGGATCGGAGAAATTCTGCAGGGAACGACGCCGAGCCGAAACGGCGGCGAATTAAGTGTGTCCGAGCCTCCTAAAGGTTTCCCCGTGCCGGAACTTCCCGAGCTTCCGAATGAGCACAGCCCCGGACTGAAAGATATGAACTTGTAACAAAAAACGCCTGTTTCGGGCGTTTTTTGTTTTTCTGAATATGAGGTTTGAATGTGTTTAAAACGGGGAATATAAGCCGGGAGATCTTGCCATACGGCCGTTATTATAATGTGAGCACATTGCTGTACATACTTCGTTTCGAAAGTTGTCCTAATTTTCCAGCCGGCCGGCTGGGTATGTTTGAATGATAATGGGAATTATGTAAAGAGAACAATGTCTTTTCTAAGGAGGCAGCGAATGTCTAAGCAAGGAAACTTCCAGAAAACTATGTCACTTTTTGATCTTATTTTAATCGGCATGGGAGCCATATTCGGTTCGGCATGGCTGTTTGCCGTCAGTAACGTCGCCTCTAAAGCGGGCCCGTCAGGCGTTTTTTCCTGGCTGATCGGCGGGGGAATCATCTTATTGATCGGCTTGGTTTATGCGGAACTGGGCGCCGCGCTGCCGCGGACCGGGGGAATTATCCGGTATCCCGTATATTCACACGGACACCTGGTCGGATATTTAATTTCCTTTGTCACCATTGTGGCATACACGAGTCTTATTTCTATAGAAGTCACGGCCGTCCGCCAATACGTGGCGTATTGGTTTCCCGGTTTGACCGTAAAAGGCTCCGATTCTCCGACAATTGCCGGGTGGATATTGCAATTTGCGCTGCTCTGCCTGTTCTTCCTCCTCAATTACTGGAGTGTCAAAACCTTTGCGAAAGCAAACTTCATTATTTCGATTTTTAAATATGTCGTACCGATTACGGTAATTGTGGTACTGATTTTTCATTTTCATCCAGGCAATATGACCGTTCACGGATTCGCGCCTTTTGGTTTCACCGGAATTCAGGCCGCGATTTCCACAGGCGGCGTCATGTTTGCATACCTTGGGCTGCATCCGATTGTGGCTGTCGCGAGTGAAGTGCAGAATCCGAAGCGGAACATTCCGATCGCATTGATTGTCTGTATTATCGTTTCTACTATTATTTACACCGTGCTGCAGCTCACTTTTATCGGGGCGATCCCGGCGGATACCTTGAAACACGGATGGCCGGCTATCGGGACTGAATTCTCCCTTCCGTTCAAAGATATCGCCGTTTTGCTCGGTTTGGGGTGGCTGGCGACATTGGTCATTTTAGATGCGATTTTATCACCGGGCGGTAACGGAAATATCTTTATGAATACGACATCACGTCTCGTCTATGCCTGGGCCAGAAACGGAACATTATTCAGCATTTTTTCTAAAGTCAATAAAGAAACCGGGACACCGCGTGCCTCCCTTTGGCTTTCGTTCGGTCTGGCTGTTTTTTGGACGCTTCCGTTCCCTTCTTGGAACGCTCTTGTCAACGTATGCTCCGTCGCATTGATTCTGTCTTATGCGATTGCGCCGATTTCTTCTGCGGCGCTGAGAGTCAACGCGAAGAATATTAACAGACCGTTTTATTTAAAAGGGATGAGCATCATCGGACCGCTGTCGTTTATTTTTACCTCTTATATTGTATATTGGTCCGGATGGCGCACCGTATCCTGGCTTCTCGGTTCTCAAATTGTCATGTTTCTGATCTATCTTTGTTTCAGTAAATATGCTCCCAAAGATGATGTCAGCATACGCCAGCAGCTGAAATCAGCATGGTGGATCGTCGGCTTTTATGTCATGATGCTGATTTTCTCCTATCTCGGCTCGTTCGGCCACGGATTGGGCATTATCAGCAATCCGCTTGACCTGATTCTGATCGCCATCGGTTCGCTCGGTATTTATTACTGGGCAAAATATACAGGACTGCCGAAGGCTATGATCGACAGTGATAAATGACGAATGCCGGAAAGAAGTATGGTCTTCTTTCCGGTATTTTTATTTTAAAGGATGACAAAAAAGCGAACATGCGATAAAATGAATGACAGTCATTCATAAAAGGAGGAACCCCTCTATTGGCAAAACAAAGCTCGGGAAAATACGAAAAGATCCTGCAAGCCGCGATTGAAGTCATTTCTGAAAAAGGATTAGACAAAGCATCCATTTCAGAAATCGTCAAAAAAGCCGGAACGGCCCAAGGTACGTTTTACTTATATTTTTCTTCTAAAAACGCACTGATATCCGCGATTGCAGAAAACCTGCTCGACAATACGCTGGACAGGATAAAAGGGAAAACGGACGGTTCTGAAGATTTTTGGACGTTGCTGGACATTTTGGTAGATGAGACATTTCACATCACCCGGCTTCATAAAGATATTATCGTTCTCTGTTATTCCGGTCTTGCCATCGATCATTCAATGGAGAAATGGGAAGCCATTTATCAGCCTTATTATTCCTGGCTGGAAGGCGTGATTAATACGGCCATTGAACAGGGTGAGGTCCACAGCGGCATTCATGTCAGATGGACGGCCAGAACGATTATCAACGTTGTCGAGAACGCGGCTGAACGGTTTTATATCGGCTGTGAACAGGATGTCGATCTCGAAGTATATAAAAAAGAAATATTCAGCTTTCTCAAAAGAAGCTTGCAGAAATGATTGGCGGAGACCGATCATTTTTGACTGCTGCAAAAATGACTGACATTCATTCATAACTAACTGAGGTGACTGTATCATGTATTGGCTGCTTGTATTGATAGCCGGACTGTTAGAAGTAGTTTGGGCGTCCGCCCTGAAGCATGCGGATTCGCTCTTTGATTGGATTGGTATTTTCCTTCTGATTGCCGTCAGCTTTCTGATGCTGATCCGCTCTTATAAAAAAATTCCGATGGCTGCCGCATACACCGTTTTTGTCGGAATAGGCACCGTCGGCACATATGTAACAGGCGTCATTTTAGGCGAATCGTTTTCAATCGGGCAAATATTCTTTTTGGCTTTGCTGTTGTCCGGCATTTTAGGAATGAAGGTATTTACGAAAGAAACTGAAACAAGGGGTGAACATTAATGGCATGGCTGCTGTTATTTATTGCCGGAGCGGAGGAAGTTGTAGCGGCCGTTGCCATGAAACATATTGACGGTTTTAAAAAAAAGTGGCCGCTGATTGTCATGGTAACAGGCTTTATGCTTTCATTCTTTTGCCTTTCCGGAGCGATGCAGGTTCTTCCCACAGGTGTCGCGTATGCGGCTTGGACCGGCATGGGAAGCATCGGCGTTTCGGCCGTGGGCATACTTTGGTTTAAAGAAAAATTCAACCTGTCACAATTGGTGTCTCTGGGGCTTATCCTCATCGGTGTCATCGGCTTAAAACTGACAGCTTGACGGCCTGAGACAGCTTTTCAAATAAAAAACAAAGGACCCTAAGCGGGCCCTTTGTTTTTTTATGCTGTTTTGATCTGTTCTGCTTTTCCCGCTCCGACTCCGAAAATAAAGATCAGAACGGAGACTGCGATCAGCATGAATAACGGAACCGTCCAGCCGTGCGTGATGTCATGCAGCAAACCGAATACGAGCGGCCCGAACGCGGCAAGCAGGTATCCGAATGACTGAGCCATGCCGGAAAGCGCCGCGGCTTCATGAACATGCCGGGTCCGCAGGCTGAAGAACATCATCGCCAAGCTGAACGCACATCCTCCCGCAATTCCGATCAAAATGACCCATAGCGGAGTGAGCGCCGGGCTTCCGAAAAGAACGCCGGCAATGCCGATAAGGAAAAATAAAGCCGTCAGTCCGGCGAGTGCGCGCTGATTTTTCATTTTAGCGGCAGCGATCGGCACGATAAAAGTAATCGGCAGGACTGAGAATTGCATTAATGAAAGCATCCATCCCGCCTTACTTGAGCTGAGACCATTCTGCTGAAGAATTTCCGGCAGCCAAGCGATGACGGTGTAAAAAATAAGGGATTGCAGCCCCATGAACATCGTCACCTTCCAAGCAAGCGGAGACCGCAGCAGACTGCTCTTCTTCTCTCCGTTTGTCCCAGTCGTGCGGACGGGCAGTTCGCGTCCTCGCATTTGCGGAATCCACATGACGAACGCAATGAAAGAAAGGATAGCCCAGCAGCCGAGCGCGCCTTTCCAGCCTAACCCCGCTGAAGAGGCGATCGGCACGCTGATGCCGGATGCAATCGCGCCGCACAGATTCATAGAAACCGAGTAGACGCCGGTCATGATGCCTAAATTTCCGGGAAACTTATGTTTAATGAGACTTGGCAGCAGGACGTTGCATACGGCGATCGACAATCCCAACAGGATCGTTCCGAAAAAGAGAGTGCCGATTCCGGCGATGGAGCGCAGCAGAGTTCCGGCTGTCAGGACAATTAATGATGACAGTAACACAATCTCGGTCCCGAAACGCCGGGACAATAAAGGAACAAACGGTGACAGACATGCAAAGGCCAAAAGCGGCACTGTCGTAATGGTGCCGGCAGCCGCATTGGTCATGCCGAGGCTGTCCCGAATTGAGGAAACGAGCGGCCCGACCGATGTCAGAGGCGCTCTGAGGTTGGCCCCTATCAATATGACTCCGATGACCAGCAATATCAGTTTTTTACGCTGACTTGCTTGCAGAATTTGATGTTCGTCTTTAATTTTCATGTTCATCCTCCATGTGTATTGTATCTTTAAATACTGTGATGTATTGGTTGACGGCCTCCATGGCCTGATCCGGTTTCTGTCCGATAATCGCGGCGGCAAGCTGGGTGTGGATCCGGATAGCAGGGGTGATTTCCAACAGGTTATGGACTGACGCACAAAGCGCCTCCGTCATATGCTCGTATAGATCAGAAAGCATGTTGTTATGGGCCGCCTGTACAATGGTTTTGTGCAGCTTAATGTCGGCTTCGGCATACCGTTTTCGATCTTCATTTTGCAAGGCCGCTTCACATTCATCCAAGCATGCCTTCAGTGCTTTCAGGTCTTCGTCATTACGCCTTTCCGCCGCCAATCGTGCAGCTTCCCTTTCGAGTGCGTATCTGACTTCTAATGTTTCAAGCAAATTTGATTTTTTAATATGGCGGTAAAATGCCGCGCCGAGAACACTGGATGAGCTGACATACGTACCGCTCCCCTGCCTTGTCTGAAGCAGGCCGGCATGTACGAGCGCCCGAATGGCCTCACGCAATGTGTTTCGGCTCACATCAAATTGCTTCATTAAATCCAGCTCAGGGGGAATGCGCGTCCCGACCGGCCATTTATCCGATTGAATTAACGATTCAATTTGCGTCACCACTTGTTCTACGAGCGACAGTCTGCTTGTTTTGGATATCTCCATCAAAACACCTCTGAAATTTGTAGGATGATTCTATCATTGGGTAATATAACATAAAAGAAACGAAGATGTAAATCAGCGGCAACAAAAAAAGAGTGAGTTTTTCTCTCACTCTTCGGCGCTTTTATGAACGTTTTATATTGACTGAGGTCACAACAAACTTGTCATGACGGTGGCGGCAAAATGAATATTCAAAGGGAGTGCCGTTGTCCAAAAAGCCTACATGCTCGACTTCAAGTATCGGGTCATCCGGCCGGCAGCCGAGATGTTGCTGATCGATATCATCCGACTTGCACGCTCTGATTTTTCTGTGTGAGCCTGCGATTTTGAGCTGGAGTTCCCGCGTAATATGATCGTAGATGGAATGGTTGAGCACCTCGTCATTAATGCCGGGTATAAGGCTCGCCGGCATGTACGTTTTTTCAAGAACGTACGGTTCGCCTTCAACAATTCTGAGCCTTACTACATAATAGACGGGAGTCTTTTCATCGATGGCCAAATGTGCGGCGACATCTTGAGACGGAAACTGCACTTCAAACCGAATGACCTTGCTCTTGATATTCTTTCCTTTTAACAAATTGCTCAAGCCGAGAATTTCGTTGCTGACTACGTGAACGTGCTCATCCTGCATGGCTGATTGAATGATAAACGTGCCGTGCCCTCTTTTTCTGAAAAGCATCCCTTCAGCCGCAAGTGTATCAAGCGCCCGCTTCATCGTCATCCGGCTGCACCCGAACTCCGCAGCGAGCGTCTTTTCATCCGGGATCGGCTGATCTATGTCATATACACTGCTTTTAATCCTCTTTCTCATTTCGTTGGCGATTTTTTCGTACTTATTCATCGGTTTCCTCCGGCTGTATAATGTTTGATCTGTATAGACTCCTTACGGTTATCATAAATTTTTTTCCCTGCTTCATCAATGACGTTACAGCCGCCGATATTGAAATTGAAAGGATTTCCTCGAATTTTCTATGGAATCTCCCTCACTATTATGGTAGAATTTTTTGCAGAAACGGACACAACCGAATATTGCATACATTGTATAACCTCAATGATATGGTTTGAGGGTGTCTACCAGGAACCGTAAAATCCTGATTACAAAAATTGTCCCGTACACTTTTTGTAATCAGGATTTTTTATTTTCTAAAAAATAAAAAAAGGAGTATCTGTACATGAATTTCAAAGTATTTCTGCTTGCAGCATCTACCATCGCAGTCGGATTGGTTGAATTAATTGTGGGCGGTATTCTTCCGCAAATCGCTTCCGACTTAGATATATCCATCGTCAGCGCGGGGCAGCTGATCAGCGTGTTTGCGCTCGGTTACGCGGTATCCGGCCCGCTGCTTTTGGCAGTGACGGCAAAGGCTGAACGAAAGCGGCTTTATTTAATCGCACTGTTTATTTTCTTCCTAAGTAATCTGGTCGCTTATTTCAGTCCCAATTTCGCCGTACTTATGGTGTCACGGGTTCTCGCTTCTATGAGCACAGGGCTGATTGTCGTCCTTTCTTTAACGATTGCTCCTAAAATCGTGGCGCCTGAATACAGAGCGCGGGCGATCGGCATCATTTTCATGGGGTTCAGCTCCGCAATCGCTTTAGGCGTGCCTGTCGGCATTATCATCAGCAATGCCTTCGGATGGCGTGTTCTGTTCTTGGGAATCGGCGTATTATCTCTCGTTTCCATGCTGATTATCAGCGTCTTTTTTGAAAAAATACCTGCTGAAAAAATGATTCCGTTTCGTGAGCAGATCAAGACGATCGGGTCCGCCAAAATTGCCAGCGCACATCTTGTCACCTTGTTTACATTGGCGGGGCATTACACACTCTATGCCTACTTTGCGCCTTTTTTGGAAAGAACGCTTCATTTGAGTTCCGTTTGGGTCAGTGTATGCTACTTTTTGTTCGGTCTGTCAGCGGTATGCGGCGGCCCGTTCGGAGGCTGGCTGTATGACCGTTTAGGAGCATTTAAAAGCATCATGCTTGTGACCGTTTCTTTCGCTCTGATCCTGTTTATTCTTCCGCTGACAACGGTTTCTTTAATCATTTTCCTGCCTGCGATGGTGATCTGGGGATTGCTCAGCTGGAGCCTTGCGCCGGCGCAGCAAAGCTATTTAATCAAAATTGCGCCTGAGTCTTCCGATATTCAGCAAAGCTTCAACACGTCCGCTTTGCAGATCGGCATCGCGCTCGGGTCAGCCATCGGCGGCGGCGTGATCGGACAAACCGGTTCTGTCACAGCAACAGCCTGGTGCGGAGGTTTGATTGTCATTATCGCTGTCGCGTTAGCTGTATTCTCTTTAACGAGACCCGCTTTGAAAAGAAAATCCGCATAAATGTGAGACCGCAAAAAAGCCAAAGGAGTTCCTTCGGCTTTTGCGGTCTTTTTATTTTGCGGCAGCAAGCTCGTCTTCTGTCACCCATTTATGATTGGTTACTTTTTGGCCGCCGTCAGTCGGTGTATAGTCGACCATATAAACGGTTGTCTTTTTGTCTGAATCAATAACGGCTTCGGCGCCCTTCATGCCTTTCATATGGGATGCCTCGATCACAGCCTTGTCACCCGGTTTTAACGTTTTATCACCGGCGCCCTTCAGCTCTTCCTGAATGACCCATTTATGATCTTCGACGCGCTTTCCTCCCGTTTCCGGAGTGTAAGATACACTGTAAACCGTTGTATCATAAGCACCTTTTACGGTTCCTTGTGCATTTTTCATGCCTTTCATATGAGAAGCTAAAATCATGACGTCACTGCCGACTTTATAAGTCGGATTTTCGGCCTTCTTTAAACCTTTCGGCACCTCGGATGAACCTGAGTGATTCATGTCTTCGTGAGAGTGCGTTTCTTTGTCTTTCGCTTTTTCGCTTCCTCCTGAAGATTGGCTGTTGCATCCGGCAAGCGCCAGAACGGGGATCAGGAGAAACATGCTGAATAAAAATAGTCTCGCTTTCATTTCAAGAACTCCTTTGCCTTTTTGATTTTTCACTTTCCCTTTCGTTTCTTCAGTAAAACAAAAAGATGGCCTGTCATTTCTCCTAATTCTTCAAATCTCTCTTTATTGCCTTTCATCAGGTGAAATTGTTCACAAAATGTACACATTAATGGAGATGCAGTATAATTCAATTATCAGATAATAGGGGGAACTCATCATGAAAACGAAGGTTTTTGCGGTGGTATTGGGCGCTGTTTTAATGATTGCGGGGTTGGTTTTGGCAGAAGTTTCGCTTTATATGGAATACATCACAATGCTCGGAGCTATGATTTTTTCTTCTATATTTATGTCAGATCCGAAAAGAAAATTTCGCGTCATCAAAGGGGTTTGACCTTTCTATTACCGCCGTCTTCTCAGGACGGCGGTTTTGTTTTGCATGTCACTCAATCTATCCGCACAGCCGTTTCTTCTGTGCCGTCCTGATATAAAACAAAATGCGGGGCTCTGTGTGCTTTATCACCTGCAAATTCAATTTCAAGCGGCAGCGCCCTGACAAAATAGCGGGTTTCCGTCATTGGGAATAATTCGAATGGTGTCTGCCCGTCTATTGTAAGATACAATCGGTTTTCTTTTACCGCCACCGATGCATGTGTGTCATCCTGAAATGAGTAATTGCCGGTAAATCTGCTGTAAATCGCAGGATCGATATCTGCTTTTTTCTGATCTGCCGGACGTTTCGGAATCACGTATGGCTGATCAAATAAGATGTTTACAGCCGCGGCAATCACAGCTTGTTCAAATTGATACGATTGTTCCATATTGCTTAGATAAATCAATGTTTTGTTCTGGTCAATATACCGGATCATCAGAGTTGAATAGCCCGGCCAGCCTCCGTCGTGACTGATAACCTTCCCTTTTTGCCGGCTGTTTTGAATCATCCAGCCAAATCCGTATCCGAATTGCTCTTCTTCATTCCAATAGCCCGGTGTAAACGCTTGATCTTTAGACTCTTTGCTGATGATTTCTTCTGTATAAAGAGCCTGATCAAACAGATATAAATCTCTAATAGCGGAGTTAACGGTTCCGTCACCTTGAATCCCGTCAAGAAAGACGACATAATCGGTTTCCTCAAGTTCATCCGGCAGCACATATTCTCCGGAATGAACATCATACACATAGCCATATGCATAGTTCGGAATGTTTTCTTTACTCAGCCTTCTGTTATAAATCCGCGTATCGTGCATACGAAGCGGCTGAAATACGGCTTGTTTCATAAATTCAGCAAAACTCATGCCTGATACAATTTCTATCATAACCGCTAACACCACATACCCCGTATTACTGTAAAGCCACTCCTTGCCCGGCGGGAAATAAGCTTCCGGCTTATGCTGCTTAAGCATATTGATCACATCTTGATTAACGGCAATTCTGTCCCGGTCCCAATGTGTTAAGAACAACTCCATATAGTCCGGCAATCCTGACGTATGATGGAGTAAATGACGAATGGTAATGCCCGGATAAGGAAAATCAGGAAGCCACCGCTCTATCATATCGTCATAACGCAGCTTCCCTTGCTGCTCTAAAATGATAACGCCTAAAGCTGTAAACGGCTTGGATACTGAGGCCAATTCAAAGACCGATTGGTCATTCAGCATCCTCTTTGTTTTCAGTTCTGCAGCGCCGAATGAACCCTGGTATAAGATGCGGCCGTTTTCCGCTGCCAATACAGCGCCGTTTATTTCATGTCTTTCGTCTAAAGTGCTGAAAAGCTGTTCAAAAGCTTGTTTTTTCTTATCGTTCATTTCACGAACCTCCGTATACAAGCTGATTCACTCTTTTATACGAACGGCCGCTTTAGAAGTTTCAATATTTTCCCTTCTCAAAACACCAGTCGGTATACTGCCATTCAGGCAGCCGCGGAGGTTTGATGAATGTCTTTTATTCACAAAATACTGTGCAGGCTTCAAATTCAACATGCTTCTCGTCTTTATTTGCACCGGCAATTTCCATGGTCGAAAACATGGCGCAGACGACGGCTTTGTATTCGTTCATGACGGTTTGAATTTCAATCAGGAACCGTTCGGATGAAGCCGCGTATTCCGTTACGTACTCTTTCATTTTGCCGATAATATCATCTGCCTGACGGCTGAAGCCGGCCGCCTCCAAGTCACTCTCAAACTGGTTTTTGTTGATCATATGAATATGCATTTTTTAAAGGCTCCTTTCAGCGGCATTTTGTGGTTATATCTACTGTAAAGGACAAGCTTGGATAAACTTTTAATAAAATATGAACAAAATATGAATTGGCTCATCGGCCTGACCCGCGGGCTTTCGGCTGTGCTCCGTTTCATTTGGACTACATGAAATAATGACTTCTTTACTCTGTTAAAAACAGCTCATATATGATCTAATACCAGTAAAATGTTTAGGAGGCGGCCTATGTCAGCAGCAGGAAATCGGCAAAAATTTTGGGTCATGGCGATGCTTATAACGGTCTTTGCCGTGTTCGTTTTCTCTTTTTCTGAGAATCATTCACAAAAGGACTGGCACACGGCGGTTGACCAGGCGTCAGTGAACGTCTTCGGCCAGCAGATCTTTGAAAAAAACCGTCTGGCAAAAACACTCGACGCACGTGAGGCAGAATCTCTTCTGACTCTTGTGAAACTTGCAAATGAAGAACATCACATCATCTAAAAGCCATTATAAAAAGCCTGTTTCCCTTTGGCAGAGGAAACAGGCTTTTTCCATATATTATTGAGCATGTTTTTGTTCAATAAACCGGTCGATCCGGGCAAGGACATCCTTCATGTCCGTACATTCTTTAAAGCTTTCATTAATGGCTTGAATGCCTTGTTTGTATTTTCCGTTATGCAGCACTTCTTCCGCGGCAAGCCTTACCTTTTCAGCGCTTACTTCATCTTTTTGCACTGTATAGCCTGCATCCAATTCAGTCAGGCGGCGCGCAACCATCGGCTGGTCTTTATCGTGCGGGATGACGACCAGCGGCACTTGATAATGAATGCCTTCATTTACACTGTTCATTCCGCCATGCGTGACAAACACGTCGGCCTGCTCCAGCACTTCAAGCTGCGGCACGTACGGAGCGATGATAAAGTTTTCCGGCGCCTGTTTGATTTTCGACAGATCGGCTTTTTCCCCGGCGGCAATGACTACTTTTCCTTCAAAATCTGAGAACGCGTCTATGCACAGATTGAAAAAAGCTTCCGTGTCCCCGAGCACCGTTCCCATGGAGATATAAATGACTTTTTCATTCTTTAATGAGTCAATCGGGAAGTCGACGCGCCCTTTTCTCTTCGGAAAACTCGGGCCGATAAATAAATACTCATCTCCGAATGTCTCACTTTCGGGCTGAAAATATCTGCTTGTATAGACGACGTTCAATTCACCTGTGTTGTTCATAAATTGAACCACGCTGTCAGGGGCGACACCGTATTTGTCTTTCATCTCGGCCAACAGCTCTTCACATTCCCTGTCCGGCTGAAACGGCACGCCCGATTCCGGATGGAGCGGCAGTATTTTCAGACGGTCTTCATTGAACAGGAAGGATGCAGAAGAAGAGATGCCGGGGATGTTGAGATAATCCCGCACCAGCTCTCCCGCACCGAATTTATCATAATAGACGGCGTCGAATTGAATGTCCTCTGCCAGCCGCTGCACAATATGTAAAATCTCCAGTGACGTTTTGATATGAACCTTTAAAAATGCAAGTATGCCGGACGGACTGCCGGGATCAATGGGTGTCATTCTGAGGAGATCGCTGTGAAGATGAACTTTCGCCCCTACTCCTTCCAGCCTGCTTTTGTATTTTTCCGTTGAGATATAATGAACGTGATCGCCCCGTTCGCTGAAGGCCTTTGTCATACCCAAAGTCGGGTTTACGTGTCCTTCTGCGGGAAAATTGATCATCAGAATATGTTTCGCCATTTTTCAAACTCCTTTGCCTTTTTTGCGTCTCTTCCATATCCATCATAAATGACGCGGAAAAAATCATGCAAGGAACATCCGTCAGGTCTTTATGACGGTTCGATGACATCGGCAAAAAAAGACAAGGCTTTTCACCTTGTCTATCGTGATGATTCGTCTGTTTCTCCCGCTTTGAGCACGCCTTTCAGATGTTCTTCATCATGCTTGAGATGCTCCGTCATATATTGCACGGCTTTTGTTTTATCGCCCTTTTTTATTTCTTCAAAGACTTTCCGGTGCTCATGCAGGATAACCTCCGCACGGTCATCGCCTTTAAAATTAAGAACTCTGCAAAAATGAATCAGCACATTGACATGCTCAAGCAGCATGGCCAGCCGGCTGTTGCGGCTGAAATCCACAAGGAGCCGATGAAACGACTCGTTTAAGGAAATAATCTCAGTCTCTTTGACGCCTTTATTGATGGCTTCTTCCGTTTCCCGCAGCTGTTTTTCAATGAGGTCAATTTCACTCTCAGCCGCTTCATCAATAACCAGTTCGACCGCCAGTGATTCAAGTGACATTCTGATTTTATAAATCTCTTCAACATCCTTAACGGACAAAGAATAAATGACAAAGCCGTTTCGATCGTCTGCCGTCAAAAGCCCGTCCTTTTCAAGGAGCCGCATGGCTTCTCTGACCGGCGACCGGCTGACTCCGAAATCCTTGGCCAGCTGAGTCTCATTCAGCCGTTCACCCGGTTTAAAAATCCCGTCAAATATCATTTTTTTCAATTGGGAATAAAATTGCAGATAATACGGGATTGGCTTATCTAATTTAAAATTATCCATCTTTCCTACCTCTTCATACAATTTAGGCCTTATTGTTACCAAGATCATATAACAGTTTATCTATGGAAGCAACATTCCCGAGCTTGTCAGCATATCGGATGTGCTGGAAACATGAAATATACTAGATTGCCAGCATACCGGGGGACGGTGTGGGGACAGAAACAGTTCCGCAAGCGGAGCGGGTGTTGAACGCGATCGCCGAATTACATGGGCATTGCCTTTGATTTCAAATGAATGCTCGATTCATTCGGAGAAGAGGAACTGGGCCATCTCCTCTTACAATCCATTGAAACGGTCACAAACAATGGCATCCTGACTCCTGATGTCGGCGGAAAACATTCAACGGAAGACGTCACATCCGCTATTATTTCTCAAATCAAGAACGGATAAAACGAAAAAACCCCGGGCAGGAAAACTGCACAGCGGTTTTTTTCGTCTCAGACGGGACGGATCGCGCAGAAACAGGCCGATTCACCTGTGAAGCCCGCAATACGGCCTGATTGATCCTTTTCTACAGAAAAAAACCGCTGTATATCACGAGGAGCATCCAGCATCTGTTTTTCCAGTAATGCGGCTTTCTCTTCAGTCAGGCCTGCCCGTTCACACCAGCCGGTAAATTGAAATGGTTTCAAAAAGCAGACAGCGGATTCAATCCGGAAGCCGGCTGTCTCCAGAAAACGGAGCCATTCTGTTTTTTTCCACGCCCGAAAGTGGCTCTGATCCCGTTTCTTTTCAATGTCATTATAAAAATGGTCATATTCATCCTTTTCAGGTGCGGTATTGTCAATGAGAAGCAGTCTGCCGCCCGGTTTGACAACCCGAAACGCTTCATGAACAAAGGCTCTGACATCGGGAAAATGATGCGCCGCGATTCTGCATGTGACGATATCGAAAGCAGCATCGGAAAACGGCATCTTTTCAGCATCGCCTTTTTCGAATGACACGTTCGTCCTTCCGTTTCCGGTTATAAATGCTTCAGCGGCGGCTAACATTTCTTCCGTGAGGTCATATGCGATAACCGAGCGTACGAGAGGAGCGAGAGCGTTAGCCGTATGTCCGCCTCCCGTCGCGATATCCAGCACGTCCATATGCTTTTCGGCACCGGAAGCTGAAACGAGATACGCCAAATCCTCTCCTGCAGTGTGTCCTGGACTAGTCACATATTTCGCGGCGTTTTTGGCAAATTGCCGCTGCGCCTGCTGTTTAATTGAATCCTTCATTATACTCGGACCCCCTTTTCTTTCTGATTGCTGCCTTAATCAAAATAAACGGGTTCGTCCGGATGTTTGAGATATGCAAACATCCTTTCAATCTGCCTTTCCGTATTGCGGGCTTCAGATAGCGGCGGCAGTTCCGTCTCCGCAAAAAAGCCTGCCGCGCTTGTTTCCGTTCCCTCCCTGAGCCGGCCGCCGATGATCTCGCATTTGATAAACACTTTGTAAACGTGGACGGCGGACGGCGGATGCGAATGGCATTTCTTATCCATTACAGCTAACAGTTTAACGGGCTTTACGTCGATTCCCGACTCCTCTTTTACTTCTTTGACAGCGGTCTCGCCCGGAGAAATCCCGATATCAGCCCATCCGCCCGGCAGCGCCCATCTGCCGTCGCTTTTCTCTCTTACCATTAATATGCTCTGATCTTTAAAAACTGCCGCTCTGATATCAACTTTCGGAGTGGGGTAGCCCATGTCACCGGCGAATACGTCTTTAATGATTCTTTTGTCGATGCCGGTATAATGCGCCATGATATCCACGCTTATTTTTCTTATTTCTTCAAATCTCTCAATATCATATATGTCTTTGGAATAAGCCAGCCCCGCTTGCGCCCGCGGATTGAAGCTGTTTTGCCCAATCTAGCCATTTTGGCTCCATTTTTTCACCGCCCGTTATGTTAATTGACGAAACCCTGAGGGTCCGGGTATTGCACCTTGAGAGTACCGGTGCCCATGATCCGTTTCTGCTCCTTGTTTTCTGTTTATGGAGGGGCGAATCCTGCCGGGAAAACAGAAAAAAGCAGGCCGATCTCGTCATAATGGAACAGGGTTTGTTTTTTTACGCGGCACAGTTTTGCAAATTCACCCGTTGTGAAGTATTTTCTGACGTCTTCGCTCATAATGCCTCCTTGACTATACGGTAACCATATCCTTTATGATGATCATTGAGAAGGCTGATTCACAAATGGCTTACGCAAT
This sequence comes from Bacillus sp. KS1, assembly GCF_020075515.1. Lineage (NCBI taxonomy): Bacteria > Bacillati > Bacillota > Bacilli > Caryophanales > Bacillaceae > Bacillus > Bacillus sp. KS1. The sequence continues at coordinate 20,093 of NZ_JACAWW010000018.1, forward strand.
GAAAGCTTTACCGTCTCAAAAAAAGCGGAAGAGGAGTATCAAGTATGACGATTGAAATCAGAGCAGTCACAGAAGAAAACCGTGCCGATATACTGGCGCTTCATGTAAGTGAAAGCCAGACTTCATTTATTGAAACCGCGGAAGAGTGCTTACAAGATGCTGAGGATTGCCGGCATTATCAGCCGGCCGGTCTTTATGTTAACGGGGAATTGGTCGGCTTTGCCATGTACGGATGGTTTCCGGAATATGATGAGGAAAATGAAAACGGCAGAGTGTGGCTTGATCGTTTTTTTATTGATGAACGCTATCAGGGACGGGGATTGGGCAAGCTGTTGCTTGATGCCCTTATCCGCCATCTCGTTCGAATATATGCTTGCAGACGGATTTATTTAAGCCTGTTTGAAGATAACGTGCACGCATTGCGGCTTTATCAAAAATTCGGCTTCTTATTCAATGGAGAGCTGGACTCAAACGGGGAAAAAGTGATGGTGAAAGAGCTGTAAACCCTCTGTATAAAAGCGATTCGGCTTCTTGCCAATACCTTAAATTTGAGGTAACATAAAAGATATTAGACGACGGTCGACGGACTACGGTCGATTATTAGAACCTGATACAGCGGAGCGGAACATGGTGATCAGGCATCTAAATGGAGGAGAAGATTGTGCTTATTATACTCGTTATGTTTCTTCTCGGGATTATTCTCGGGTTTATCGGCGCCGGGGGAGCCGGTTTTGTCATTGCACTTTTAACTATACTGTTTCACGTACCGATTCATACGGCTTTAGGCACCTCCCTTGCCGGAATGGCTTTCACAAGTTTATCGGGGGCTTTCAGCCACTACCGTGAAGGCAATATTCAGATGAAAATCGGTCTCATCGTCGGCGTTTTTGCGGCATTCGGTTCGTTTTTCGGGGCAAGGCTTACTTCCCTTATCCCCGCAGATTTGCTGCATTACTTGACGGCGGGCATGCTGTTTTTATCTGCTCTGCTTATTTTAGTCCGGTTATTTATTGTAAAAGAAACACAAGAAGATTCCGGACAGCAAAGCAATCTGAATATATGGGTGAAAGCCGTTGTACTCGGTGTCATCGCAGGAATCTTGTCCGGAACGTTCGGCATCGGCTCTGCCCCTTTTATCCAGATCGGCTTAATGATTCTTTTACGCTTATCCATCCGCCAGTCGGTCGGCACCACCATGCTTGTCATTATTCCGCTTGCGGTCGGCGGAGGACTCGGTTATGTGACGGAAGGATTTGTCGATTATATGCTGTTGGTCAAAGTGCTGATCGGAACGATGTGCGGCGCATATGTCGGAGCGAAATTCACCAACCTCGTGCCGAAAGTCATTCTGAAATCAGCCATCTTTTTAACACCGGCCATCGCCGGTCTCATGCTTTTATTTTAAACTGAAACGGGAGGCGGCCGCCTCCCGTTTTTTTCTGTTCTTCATCTGTTTTCGAAGAGCTTTTTCAGCTTTGCTTCCGTTTCGGTATGATCTACCGGCGTATACACACTGCAGCGCAGATCACTGTTGCCCTGAACCTGAAATGAAGTCAGGTTAAAGACCATTTTTCCCGCCTTCGCGTGGCGGAACTCAATTAATACTTCGGGTGCCGAGCTGACTTCGCTCTCATTCCACAGCGTATGAAATTCCGAATACGTTTTCTCCATTTCTTCTATAAACTGAGAATACCACGTATCAGCTACATACTGGCCGTAATACGTTCTGAAAATGGCGATGAATCCTTTCACAAAGTGCTCCCAGTTCACGGCTAAACTTCTTAATTCTTTTCTGGAAAACAATAGCTCTATGAGATTCCGTTTTTCAGGAGGAATTTGTTCAAAATCTAAAAACACGTGAGCCGCGGCCTGGTTCCATCCCACGATATGACACCGCCTGTCCGAGATAATGGTGGGACAATAACGGAGCTCCTGTAGGATTTTTGAAAGCGACGGGCTGATAACCGCTTCTTCCTCCGCGGTAAACGGCTGCTTCACGCCCTCCTCAATGGCAAGCGCGTATAAATAATTTCTCTCATCTTTGTTGAGCTGCAGCGCATCGGAAACGGCGTCCAATACGGCTGCGGACACTTTAATGTCTCTGCCCTGCTCCAGCCACGTATACCACGTGGTGCTTACGCCGGCTAATTGCGCGACCTCTTCTCTTCGGAGTCCGGGCGTTCTTCTCCGTGTGCCCATCGGCAGCCCGGCCATCTGCGGAGAAATTTTGGCCCGCTGCGTTTTTAAAAACTCTGAGAGCGCCTGCAATCTTCCTTCTGGTATCATACCGAATCTCTCCTCTCTTACCCTGGTATTCATTATACTAGGATAATCTACAACTTGTAATAGGATAATTGCGAGTTACAATAAATACATACCGAAGGAGGAATGACCATGAAAAGAGTTGTGATCACCGGAATGGGAGTGATTTCACCTCTCGGCAATGATGTGCATACATTTTGGAAACACCTGACGGAAGGAAAATCGGGAATCTCTTTCATCGATTCGTTTGATGTCTCCGGCTCAAAGACAAAAATAGCCGGTACCGTCCGTGATTTTGACGCAGAAGAAAGATGGGGCAGAAAAGAAGCGAGACGGCTTGACCGTTTCAGCCAATTTGCTCTAGCGGCAGCGGAACAGGCGCTTGAAAGCTCCGGGATTCAGCTCGATCAGATTGACCGTGAACGCCTCGGCGTGTACGTCGGCTCGGGAATCGGCGGCATCACGACTTTGATTGATAACGTTCATACTTTAAATGAACGGGGAGCGCGAAAAGTGAGCCCGAGCCTTGTCCCCATGATGATCTCAAACGCGGCCGCCGCTCAAATCAGCATCAGATTAGGCGCGCTCGGCCCCTCACTTTCTCCCGTCACCGCGTGTTCCATCGGCAATACGTCGATCGGGGAAGCATTCAACGCCATTCGGAATGATGACGCAGATATCATGTTTGCCGGGGGGGCGGAAGCGGCGATTACGAATTTGTCATTAGCCAGCTTCGGCAATGCCCACGCGCTGTCAGCGAGAAACGCAGACCCCGCCGCGGCAAGCCGGCCGTTTGACGCGGATCGCGATGGATTTGTCATGAGTGAAGGCGCGGGCATCTTAGTATTGGAATCATTGGATAGCGCAATCAGCCGAAACGCCCCGATCCTTTGTGAGGTGCTCGGCTACGGCGCGAGCTCTGACGCCTATCATATGGTGGCCTCCCATCCGGAAGGAACGGGCGCATATCTGGCGATGAAAAACGCTTTGAAAAAGGCGAACGTTTCAGCGGAAGACATTGATGTCGTAAGCGCCCATGCGACAAGCACAAAAGCCGGAGATCTTTCTGAAACGTTGGCCATCAAGACATTATTCGGGGAGCTTGCGTATGACATTCCGGTTACGGCCAACAAATCAATGCTCGGCCACATGCTTGGCGCGGCAGGCGGAGTTGAAGCCATCGCTCTGACAGAAAGCTTGAGACACGGCATCATTCCGCCGACGATCAATCTGCAGCACCCTGATTCGGCATGTGATTTGGACTATGTGTCAGAAGGACTCCGCCATCAATCGTTAACGATCGGCCTTTCCAACTCATTCGGCTTTGGCGGGCATAATTCGGCGATCGTGCTGAAGAAATATGAATAGCGGGCATCAAAAAAAGGAGTGAATCATTTCACTCCTTTTTTGCTTTCTCCGGTTTTGTTGTTAAGGCGAAAAAAGCGATGGAACCGATAACGGATGTCGTGAACATAATTGCCCCCATCGGCACGGCCGTCGCTTCATTCATCCCCACAAGCGGCGACACGATGGAACCGAGAAGAAGCGGAAGCATGCCGAGCAGTGCGCTTGCGCTTCCCGCGCGGTGTCCCTGCTTTTCCATCGCCAATGTAAAGGTGCTTGTCAGCGTCATGCCGATCGTAATCATATAAATAAAAATTGAAATCACCAGTGCCGCAAGCGGCCCGTGAATGATCGTCATGACGAGCAGAACGGCAGTCGCCGTCATCGCTGTAATCACGCCGATTCTCAGCAGGCTTTTTTCGTGAATGATCCCGCCGAAACGCCCGATGATAAAGCTTCCGGTAATGATCGCCAGACCGTTTATGCCGAATAATACACTGAATACCTGAGGCGATACTCCGTAAATATCCTGATACACGAAAGGCGTTCCGGAGACATACGCAAAGCTCCCGCCGTGAATAAAACCGACCGTCAGCGCATAGCCGATAAATGACCGATCCTTCAGCAGGCTTCCCATTGTCCGCACGGAATTTCCGATGGAGCTCGGAATCCGCTTTTCCGGCGGCAGGGTTTCTATCAGCTTGAGCGCAATGATGATTACAAGCAAAAAACCGATAAACGTTAAAAAGAGAAAAATCGTATGCCATGATGCAAACGGAAGCAGTAAAATCGCGCCTCCCGTCATCGGCGCCACCATCGGCGCTACGGCGGTAATGACCATCAGCAGCGAGAAAAATTTAGAAAGCTCTCTTCCCGTAAACACATCTCTGACGATTGCACGGGATAAAACGAGTCCTGCCGAAGCGGTGAATCCTTGAAGAAAACGGGCAATCACTAGTGTTGCAATGTTCGGTGCAAGTGCGCAAAACAGAGAAAACAACGCAAATAAAAAAATACATAGTAATAACGGTTTTCTTCTTCCCTTCGCGTCACTTAACGGACCGACAACAACCTGTCCGATTGTCAGTCCGATCAGACATGCGGTTAAACTGAGCTGGACAAGCGAAGCGCGGGCGCTTAAATCTTCAGCGATTTCAGGGAAACTCGGCAGATACATATCTATATTGAGCGGCCCCAGTATCGCAAGCATTCCGAGAAGAAAAGCCAGCGCAAGCCGCTCCTTACCGGTCGGATTATGCAGCATATCGTTCCCACCTTTCCTTTGTCAATCTCTCAAAACATTTGTATATTGTATCATAATTTTTTCTTTATTTTTAAAAGTTTTCAAAGGGCATAAAAAAAACCAAGGGCTGTAACAGCCCTTGGTTCCGGGTCACGCGATAAAAGGTTTTACGCGTGTTTTTCTTTAAATGCTTTTGCGTATTGATCAGCCGCTATAATGGCATCCGCCACGTCGTCAGCCGTCACGTCAAAAGCGGCATGAATTGTTTCTTCTTCAATCGTCGCGGCTTCTGCCACTTTCATAATGTCCTCTTTAGATGCGTCTTTCAATTTGATGTCTTCAAGTGTGACAGGCAGCCCCAAGCTGATATAAAACGCGATATACCGCTCAATTTCCTCAAGCGAACGTTTTTCCAGCGCCAATTGAACGAGCGTGCCGAATGCCACTTTTTCACCGTGGGTCAAGTGATGGATTTCACCTTCAAGCGCGGTAAATCCGTTATGAATGGCATGCGCCGCAGCTAAGCCGCCGCTTTCAAATCCCAGTCCGCTCAGAAGTGTATTGGCTTCAACCACCGCTTCCAATGCGGGCGTAACGGCTTTCGCTTTCACAGACTCATAAGCGAGACGGCCGTATTTGAATAATACCGCTTCACATTTTTCCGCGATAGCCTCTCCGGCGATTGTCGGAATTCCGCCTGCCATCGTTTTACCGCCATTGGCGATGACACTGCGCGCCTCTATCCACGTCGCCATCGCATCGGCAATCCCTGATGCTAAAAAGCGCGGCGGAGCTTCCGCGACGATTTTCGTATCGACCAGAACCAGGTCAGGATTCTTATGATAGAAACGATAGTTTTCGAACGCGCCTTGTTCAGAATACACGACAGACAGCCCGCTTGTCGGAGCATCCGTTGAAGCGGCCGTCGGCACGATAACGGTATAGCCGTTTATTTCATCTGATACGGCTTTGGCCGTATCAAGCGTTTTACCGCCGCCGACTCCGATGACAATAGTCGCGCCTGCTTTTTCTGCGATGCCGGCAATTCTTTTCATTTCTTCCTGGGAGGCTTCGCCATTGAAAACCGCCTCTTCAGAAGAGATATTGCTTTTCTTTAATTCAGCCGTCACCTTGTGGCCCGCGATATCCCATACGGTTTTGTCCGCGATGACGACGGCTTTTTCACCAACGCCCTCCAGATGTCCGCCGATCGTTTCAATGGCGTTTTTCCCCTGCACGTATTTGGCCGGACTGATAAAAATTCGTTCCAATGTCATCATCCCTTCTTCGTTGTCTCTCATTACATTTCTCTTATTAATAGAGCAGAAATGAAAACTCTTCTGATATAATTCCTCGTTTTAACTTGATTTAAACCTCATATACACTGCAGAAAAATCAATTTTCACGGCATTGACAAGATGTGAAGGTGTCTATATAATCTTCGATATTGAAGCTGATCATTCTTTACTGAATGAACAAACGAGATTGTGAATGATTCGTCTTAAAAATTATTTAGTTCTTCTGGATAATTTTTGAGGCGTTTTTGTTTTATATATATTTTTGACTGCGGAGGAGGTTTGCACATGAAGAACATTTGCAAGGATATACTGATGATTATGGCCGGAGCCTTTCTTATCGCGGCGTCCGTGGAATTTTTCGTCATCCCGAATCATTTAGGGGACGGCAGCACCGTGGGAATCGCTCTCGTGTTATATTATCTTTTCCATATACCTGCAAGTATTACGACTCTGGTTGTAAATTTGATTTTTATCGGGCTGGCTTATAAATTTTTAACGAAAAAAACGATTTTATACACGATACTCGGTACGGGAATGACTTCTGTTTTTCTCAGCATCGTCAGCTTTATTCCATTCGGCGTGCACGATATGGTGCTCGGGATTGTATTCGGCGCTCTGCTGATGGGAGCGGGGCTGGCATTGATCTTTATCGCTGACGGATCTACCGGCGGGACCACGCTTTTGGCGTATTTATTAAATTACACAAAGGGCTTTAACATCTCGAAAAGCATGTTTTATATGGATTGTGTCATCATTTTCGCATCCGTTTTAGCGATCGGCCTCAATCATATGCTGTATACGTTTATATTCGTATATCTGTGCGCCAAAATCGTCGATATTGTCATTGAGGGTTTCCATAATAAAAAAGCCCTCACCATTATGTCTGACCAATACGAAGAAATCGCCAAAGCCATCACCTCCGAGTACGGAAACGCGGCGACGATTTTTTACGGATACGGGTATTACGGCAGCAAAGACAAGCGCATTATCTATGTCGTCATTAAAAAGAACGAATTGCTGAAAATCAAAAAACATGTTCAAAAAATTGATCCGAAATCATTTATCGTTATTCATGAAGTAAAAGAAGCTGTCGGAGGGCAATTCGGGTTTACAAACCTGCCCGCCGCCGCAAATGAAAAATAACCGCCTGCAGTGTATAGCTGCAGGCTTTTTTTATTCGGCTCTTCCCCGCTCAAAGGTTTTTACATCTTTCAATCGAAATATTAAATGAAACCTTTTTTGATGGAGGAACATAAAAAATGAATATCAAAACTGACAGGCTCGTCATTCGCACATTTGAACCGGAAGATTGGCAGGATGTCTATGCGTACACCTCAAATCCGAATGTCATGAAATACATACCAGAGGGTGTCTTTACCGAAGATGATGCCAGGAAATTCGTTACTGAAAACAGCGGTGAACATGCCGGGAAGTTTCCCGTTTTATTGAAGGATGAGAAAACGGTCATTGGCCACATTGTTTTTTTTCAGTATTTTGGCGATCATACGTATGAAATCGGCTGGGTGTTTCACCCGGAATATCAGGGCAAAGGATATGCTTCAGAGGCGGCGCGCGCCGTGCTGGCATTCGGGTTTAACAAGATGAAATTACACCGGATCATTGCGACATGTCAGCCGGAAAACACGGCTTCGCACCGGGTGATGGAAAAGATCGGGATGAGACGGGAAGGCTTTTTTAAAAAATGCATCCCCCATGATAATGAATGGTGGGATGAATATTATTATGCCGTTTTAAAAGAAGAGTGGGAAGTCTCCAATCTGGAATAAAAAGGCTTATACCCTTTGCTTTTACAGATAAGTGTGTGCTACACTGTTCGTAACAAATACGAAGGGATGATGGGTGGACAATGATTAACTAATCTTATTTTGACCGTTTGAAATCAAATATTTCAAATCAGAAAAAATAGGATTAGTCTGCCCATTTTCTATACGATACGAAAGCTATGTGAAAATAGCTTATTTGATCATGCACAGGTACGGCTAATCCTTCCAAATCAATTGGGAGGATTTTTTTTGTCCTCCCTTAAAAGCGAGGGATTGACATATGAAAGAAATGTTAAAGTTAAGCGGCATCAGTTATGAAATCAACAGCGTTCCCCTTTTTGAACAGATCAGCGCGAGCGTTCAGCAAGGTGACATCATCGGCGTTATCGGTAAAAACGGCGCCGGCAAATCTTTATTGCTGCAATTGATCTGCAATCAAAAAGCGCCGTCACAAGGACAGATCCAAATGATGCAAGATGTGAACATATATATGGTGGAACAAGAAACGGAAGCTTATGATTCCGGCCATCCCGAGCCTGCGGAGGCAGCCTTGTTAGAAAAGTGGAACGTGCCCGCACGCGCCTTTTCGCAATTAAGCGGCGGAGAAAAATTGAAAGCCCGTCTTGCTAAAGGTTTCTCCTCCTCAAGCAGCCTTTTGTTATTAGATGAGCCGACGAACCACCTCGATCAGCACAGTTTAGAAATACTGCTAAATCAGATCAAGAATTACAAAGGCACCATTATTTTTGTTTCGCATGATCGTGCTTTTATAGATGCAGCGGCGACAAAAATCTGGGCCATCGAAGAAAAGAAACTCATTGAGCATAAAGGGAATTATTCAAGCTATATGGAGGTCCGCAAACAGAGAAGGCTGACACAGCAGCGGGAATATGAGAATCAGCAGCATATGATCAGACGGATTGAAGCTCAAATGAACGAGCTGAGCGCCTGGTCGAAAAAAGCCCACGCCCAATCAACGAAAATAGAAGGCTTTAAAGAATACCATCGTGTAAAAGCAAAACGCACGGACGCCCAGATTAAATCAAAGCAGAAGCGTCTTGAAAAAGAGCTTGAAAAAGCGAAAGCAGAACCGGTTGAAGCGGAGTATGAAGTCCGTTTTTCCATTGAGCACCGCAAAAAAGCGGGAAAGCGTTTTTTAGAAGTAAGGGATGTCACAAAGTCATATGACGGACGAACGCTTTTTAAAAACGTGAATTTCACTGTGATGCACGGTGAAAAGATCGCGATTACAGGCCCGAACGGCAGCGGGAAAACAACATTATTAAAGGTCATCCTCGGTCAAGAAAAAGCGCAGGGCGGCATATGGATTTCTTCGTCTGCAAATGTCGGATATCTAACCCAGGAAGTATTCGACCTTCCGCTTGATAAAACCCCCGAACAGCTTTTTTACAAAGAAACGTTCGAAGCAAGGGGAAATGTTCAATCCCTCATGAAGCATTTAGGATTTACCGCAGCGCAATGGACGGAACCCATCGGCAAGATGAGCATGGGAGAGCGGGTCAAATGCAAACTGATGGCGTTTATTCTGGAGGAGAAAGATGTGCTGATTCTGGATGAGCCGACAAACCACCTTGATCTGCCGTCACGCGAGCAGCTTGAAGACACTTTGGCCCGATACGACGGAACGCTCATCATCGTATCTCATGATCGTTACTTTGTCGAAAAGACGACGGACATCCGGCTTGATATCTCAAACGGCAGCGTCCGAAAACAATGGAAAGAATCTCCCTCCGTCAGGGACGATGCTGAAGAACTGCGATTAAAGCTTGAAACCGAACGGCAGGAAGTCCTCGGAAAACTCAGCTTCATGACTCCGGCTGATAAACAATATCGTGAGCTTGATCAAAAATTCAAAGAGCTGACGGAAAAAATCAAGAAATTGAAATGAATGTAAAAACCCATGATTGTCACGGGTTTTTTGAGTTTTCTTTACGGGTTTGTTCCGAAGGTTTTAATGTTTCAATAGATGACTTATAGTGACGAATCGCTTCAATACATGCAGATTTGTTAACCATACCAAGCAAAAGAAATAATCCATTTCTTTTGCTTTTTTTATTGACAAAAGCTGCTAAGAGATCTATTGTGGATAATGGTTATCCATAATGAATCGGGAGTGAATAGGATGAAAATGAAATCAGGAATGGAGCAGGCGGTTTCTGTGCTGCTGTTATTGTCACGGCTGCCCGTACAGTCTTCTTTAACGTCAGAGGCAATCAGCCAGCGTTTACGCGTGTCTCCGTCTTATTTGAAGAAGCTGATGAGAACATTGGTACAGGCCGATTTGGCAGAATCCATACCGGGGACCAAGGGCGGTTTTACCCTGACAAAGCCTTTGGCGGACATTACGCTCTATGATGTTTATCAGGCGGTCGAAGGCAGAGGTTCGATGTATCAAGGAAAGGGCCTTCTGCAATCCGTATTCGAGGATGAAAGCAACTGTGTGCTGGAGACAGTCATGGGGGAAATCGAGGATAAATGGACCAATCTCATGAGAGAAGAATCCTTGCAGCATGTCATGAACAGAGTCGGGGAACTGTATGATCTTGAAAAAATAGATGATTGGGTAAACAAGCAAGTGAAAGGGCAATTGTAATGACAAACAGCGGGTCTTTTCAAAAATCAAAATCATCAACAGGCCTATCCGTGCTGATCGTGCTCGCACTTGGTTTCCTCATGGCAACTCTTGATGTAACCGTCGTGAATGTGGCGATGGCTGATATGAAAAACACCCTTTCAATGTCACTTTCAGGTGTGACGTGGGTTGTGGACGGGTACATCCTTACGTTTGCGTCACTTCTGCTGGCGGGCGGAGCCTTGGCAGACCGTTTTGGCTCGAAGGCGATATACATACTGGGCTTGGCCGTTTTTGTCCTGGCCTCTTGCCTATGCGCCGTATCTATTAATGGCCAGATGCTGATTGCCGGACGTCTCATGCAAGGGATTGGCGCGGCTTTGTTTATGCCGAGCTCACTCAGCCTTTTGGCTGCCTCTTACCCAGATGAGCGGGTGCGGGCAAGAATATTTGGACTATGGGCCGCCCTTGTTTCCGCTGCTTCAGGCCTTGGGCCCTTTATCGGCGGCGTGTTGGTACAGACCGCAGGCTGGCAGAGTATTTTTCTGATCAATGTGCCGTTAGGGGCTGCTGCACTCATCTCAGCTCACCGAATACTTGGCCGAGTGCCGGGAAAAAGCAGCCGCGTAAATATGACAGGGCATCTGCTTGGAGTGGCGGCGCTCGGATTTCTTTCCTTTGCCTTGATACAGGGGCCTTCAGCGGGCTGGCGCTCACCCGTAATTCTTGGCGCATTCGCGGCGGCGCTTTTGGCATTTGTGCTGTTTTTACTGCGGGAAATCTCTGCGGAAACGTCGATTCTGCCGGCGTCCTTATATAAAAACGGCCGATTCTCAGCTGCTCAATTCGTCGGGTTTTTACTGAATTTTGCCCTTTTCGGCGGCATGTTTATGCTTAGCCTTTTTTTGCAGGAGGCAAGAGGCGCAAGCTCCTTTATGGCCGGTGTTGAGCTGCTGCCGATGATGGCGGTCTTCGTGATCGGCAATATGCTGTTTGCCCGTCTGGCGAATCGGTTTGAAGCCGGACAGCTTATGTTGATGTCAATGGCGGCCAGCTGTATTATTGCATTGATGTTGTTTGTGCTTGTTTCTCCTGATTTTCCTTATTGGCAGCTGGCGGTCTTGATGTCTGTTATGAACCTTGGCACCGGCATTACAGTTCCTGCTATGACAACTGTGATCATGCAGGCTGCCGGACAACAGCATGCGAATATCGCCGGTGCCGCATTAAATGCAAACCGGCAAATCGGAGCCTTGGTCGGCGTAGCAGTTTCCGGTGTGATCATTCATCTGTCCGCCACTTGGTACGCCGGTGCCGGATTTACGTTTTTGATGATGGGAGCGGCGTACAGTCTCGCCGCATTGCTTGTATGGCTGTTTCTGACGGCCCATAACGGCAATGCCCGACAGAAAAAAAGGAAAGCGGCTTACCGCCTTTGAGTCGTATCGGTGAAATCAAGTATCCGATACCGTCATGCTGCGTTACCGCATCGAGCCGATAAATAGCGTTTATCGGAAACTTGGGTGAAACCACGGTACATCACACACTCGTCCTTCAACGGGACCGGTGTGTTTTTTATAAACAAAAATCAAATGAGACTCATCCTAACTGAAACCCTTACATCAGTACGGTCAATCTTTTTTCTAAAACAATGATTCCGCAATTAAGAAGAATAATTTCAAACTGATTTGTACAACCTACGTTCAGATTAATTATGAGCATGGTTCAGGGGGGCGAAGAATGGCCAAACGCATTGGAATTACGGGAAACATTATGGCTGATCAATCCGGCCCTTTCCCGGGTTATAATCGGGCTTATGTCAATAATGATTATATTCAGTCTGTTTCTGAGGCCGGCGGTGTGCCGTTTATATTGCCGGTGATTCAAGAGACGGCGCTTTTAAAGGAACAGGTCTCTCATGTTGACGGGATCATTCTGTCCGGCGGCCAGGATATAGACCCGCTGTTTTACGGCGAAGAACCTTTACAGGCTTTAAGAAAGACCTTTCCTGATCGGGACGCCTACGAGAAGGAGCTGATTCTCACGGCGGTTGCTTTAGAAAAGCCGATTCTGGCCATCTGCCGGGGGATGCATATGTTAAACGTCACTTACGGGGGAACTTTATATCAAGACCTGACACACGCTTCATTTGCTGACATTAAGCATGATCAAGAAAAAGATCCGCCGTTAAAAACTCATCATGTTTCTTTTGAAAAAGGGACACGTCTCCATTCTTTGTTTGGCGATTCAGCGCGGGTGAATTCATTCCATCACCAGATCATAAAAGAGACGGCGCCTTCGTTTAAAGCCGCGGCTTATGCGAAAGACGGGGCCATTGAAGCGATTGAACGGACGGGTGAATTATTTGTCGTCGGCGTGCAATGGCATCCCGAAATGCTGACAAAAAAACATGAGGACATGAAAAAGCTTTTTTCTCTTTTCATGGATGCGGTCAGCACATAAAAAAAGCAGATCAAAACGATCTGCTTTTTCATTTTATTCTTCCGGTTTCTCCGGTGTTTTGCCTTGTGTCGCCTTATGGCCTTCGATATCCACGTTCGGAATGATTTTATCCAGCCACTTCGGCAAGTACCAGGCCGCATGTCCCATCAGCTTCATGACACTCGGAATGATGGTCATTCTTACAATGAACGCATCGAAAAGAACACCGAAGGTCATTGCCAATCCCATGGATTTGATCATAGAGTCCCCAGCGAAAACAAATCCCGCGAAGACGAAAATCATGATCAGCCCCGCCGCTGTTACGACAGGTCCGCTATGTTTCAATCCGGCATGGATGGCTTGTACCGGATTTTTTGTTTTGACATATTCTTCTCTCATTCTGCTGACAAGGAATACTTGATAATCCATCGCCAGTCCGAAAAGAATACCGATTGCTAAAATAGGCAGGAAGGCAAGAATCGGGCCTTTTTCCGGAATGCTCAGCAAGCCGGTGAAATGTCCATCCTGCAGGACGAATACCGATAACCCGAGTGTTGCGGTCATTGTCAGCAAAAAGCCAAGAACGGCCGCAAGCGGCACGAGAAGAGAACGGAAAACGACGGTCAGCAATACAAATGAAAACCCGACAATAAGAATGGCGAATTCCGGAATGGCATTGTTTAACCGATCTGAAATATCAATGTTCACCGCGGTTGACCCGGTGACGAGCAGACGGATGCCGTTTTTGTCTGACAGTTTCCGTATATCCTGCACTAACTCTTTCGTTGCCGTATCGTTCGGCCCGGTTTCAGGCACTGCCGTAATGATGGCATAGTCCCCTTTTTCGTTCGGCATGGCAGGGGTGACGCTCGCCACATTATGCAAGTCCTTCATTTCTTTCACGGCGTCTTGGAATGCTTCATTTTTATTGCCCTTAACATCTTTTGCATCGGCAACAATTGTCAGCTTGCCGTTAAAACCTTCGCCGAATCCTTTAGACAAAAGATCATAGGCGCGGCGATCCGGGGTGTCTTTCGCTTTCATTCCCGCATCAGGCAGCCCCAGCTCTAAATGCATGGCCGGCAGACTGATGACGGCTAAAAGAATAATGCTGAAAATGCTTAACAGAATAGGCCTCTTTGTAACAAAGCGCCCCCAGGCATTCGTGCCGGCGCTTTTCTTTTCTTTCTTCTTATTTGATGTCGGAATCATCCGTTTTCCTGCGACCGATAACACTGCGGGCACCAGCGTTACTGATGCCAATACAGCCATCAGCACACTGAGTGCTGCTGTCAACCCCATGGCAGACATGAACGGAATGCCGACAACGGTCAATCCGCAAAGCGCGACGATCACGGTCAGTCCCGCAAAAACGACGGCGCTGCCTGCCGTTCCCGCGGCTTTAGCGATCGATTCATTTTTTTGTAAACCTTCGCCCAAAAACTGACGATGCTTCGTGAAGATAAACAGCGCATAATCAATCCCGACGGCCAGTCCGATCATTCCGGATAATGAGAGACTGACTGAAGCGATCGTAAAGAACTGTGTTCCAATTAACGTCAGCGCGACGCTTACGCCTAATCCGATCAGAGCCGTGACAATCGGCAGCCCCGCTATGACTAATGAACCAAACGTAATAGCCAGTACGATGAATGCCAGCACAACGCCGATAATTTCTGATACACCGCCGACTTCAACACCGGCCCCCGGCACATCACCGCTGAGCTCCGTCTGCAGACCCTTGTCTCCTGCGGCAGACAGACTGTGTTTGATATGTGAAACAGACGCGGCCGAAATGTCATCCGCCGCTTTTTTGTACGTAATATCGGCATATGCCACTGATCCGTCTTTAGAAATGGTTCCTGTTTCAAAAGGATTTGCAATCGAAGCGACTGAATGATCTGTTTTGATCTTCTTTAATGTCTCTTCAATCGCTTGTTTTTCCGATATTGACGTCAATTTCTGCCCGTCTTCAGCTCCGAAAATAACCCGGATGCTTCCTTTATCGGGACCCTTTGAAAATTCTTTTTGAATCATATCCATTGCCTTTTCAGAAGGTGTGTCAGGTATTGACATATCATCAGAAAAAGCAGGTTTTAACGAGATGGCGATCACAACCGAAGCGATCAGTATCACGAGCCACGCACTGATCATTTTTAATCGATTGCGGGCAGACCATCCCCCTAATTTATATAAAAAACCAGACATCGAATACTCCTCTCCAATCATTACTTTCTGCCTAATTGTAGTTCACATTCACATAAAAAAAACGTACATAGGGGCATGTACGTTTGGGCAGTTTTTCATTATATATTCAGTTTCAGAATGCCTTTTTGCATGGCAATGGTGACGGCTTCCGTCCGCGAATCAGCGCCTAATTTGTTATAAATCGATGTTAATCTCGCTTTTACCGTCCGTTCTGAGATTCCTAAATCGAAGGCGATCGCTTTGCTTTTATGTCCTTTCGCAACGGCTTCCAGAACTATGATTTCCTTGTCCGTCAGCTGTGTTTCATTGGCATTTGCCCGTTCCATTTTCTTTTCCCGGAAACGCCGCAAGATGTCCGGCTGCAGAAGCACTTCTCCCCTGACCGCCGCATCCATCGTATGAAATAAGGTTTCTGAGCTTGTGTCCTTCAGCAGATAACCGTTCGCGCCTGATTCGATGCCTTCTATCATCAGATGATCTTCATTATAGGTCGTCAGAATAATGATCGGCACATCAGAATGCTCTTTTATCTGTTTAATGGCTTCCAGCCCGCTCATTTCCGGCATGTACAGATCCATGAGAATGACATCGGGCTTTAGTTCTTCTGCGAGGCGGACGGCGGTTTTCCCGTTTTCCGCCTCTCCCGTTATGGTGTAATGGTCATTTGTTTCTATCAAAAGCTTCAGACCTTCTCTGACGACAAGATGGTCATCTGCTATTAACACTTTATACATGTTCCGCTTCTCCTTGAATTGGTATGATGATCTCAATTTGAGTTCCCGCTGATCTGGCGCTTGTTATACGGAAAATGCCGTTCATCATATTGACGCGTTCTTGTATCCCAAGCAGCCCGTAATGTCCGCTTTTTCTCATTTCTGTTCCGGCATCAAAGCCTTTCCCGTCATCTTTGACGGTTATGCGGACCTGTCCCTCTTCTTCCTGAACGGATACCCAGACATTCTTTGCTTCTGCATGCTTGGCGGCGTTTGTCAGGCCTTCTCCGATCATGTAATGGCAATTCTCCGCCGTATGAACGTCAAGCACATGATGCACGCTGTACTCTAAAAAACAAGACAGCCCGGAGGCTTCTGTAAAATGGTTGATTTGTTCAGTGATGCTTTCTTTTAAGAAGCCGATCTCTTCTGATTTGCTGCGAAGGTTGTCAATGGCCGAGCGCGCATCAGCCAATGTGCCCTTCACTCTGTCCATTGACTGGCTGATGATGTCTTTCGCTCTGTCAGTGTTATCTTTCGAAAGATGAACTTGCACCGCTTCAAGCTGCATATGCAAGCTGACCAATCCTTGGGCAAGCGTATCGTGCAAGTCTCTCGCCATCCGCTGCCTTTCGTTTTGAAGCGTCAGCTGTTTCACTTGCCGGTGAGCGAGCTCTAATTTTTCAAGCGTCATCTGTGTTTTTATTTTTTCATCAACTTGCGCGAAAAATGTGGCCGCATACGTGATAATCACAATCATGATGGGAGCGGCGATAACGATGAAACGCAGCAGGTGATGCGGATGCTCCTGGTGCAGGGCTGCTATGGACATTAAAATGAAAAGATAGAGTATGAGCAGCGTTTTTCCCTTATCCGCCATTCCGATAATCTGCCCGATTAAAAAGGCATAGAGACCGACGACTACCGCGATATAACCGCCGGCCATCAAGTTAGCCGATGTATATATGATAAATCCCTGTATGATGAAATAAAGAAACGTTTTTTTCTTGACCCAGCGATGGGAATGCCAGTGCAGCACGGTAAAAATGACGATCAATATCGTGAATAACAGCAGCAAAAAAACCGTCCAGCTTTCATAAATGTACTGCAAAGAGACTGATGCGGCATATACCATAAAAATAAACGCCAGACCGGGCACCCGAAGCGCAAGCATATGCAATGAGCGTCTGTCACGGGAGACGTAGTCTTCTTGATGTTTTGTACCAAACAATCTCTGTCCACTTCCTTTTAGCCGACCGGCCTCACGAGGTTTTATTCTATTTGTCATCATACCATAAGTGCCTTCTTCTCACCTTCCCCTTCTGTTCCTGCATGACGGGTGAAAGAAAAAGCAGCCTGCGGGATTGTGTGCAAGCTGCTTTTGTTCATATCTTTTTTATGACCTTTCCCGGGTTTCAGCGGGCTCGTCTCCCGCGCGGCAAAACCGCCCGCATCAGAAAAACGTTCAGGACACCAACAGCCATTCCATGTGAACAAGAGGAAGCGATTGTGCTTCTTCCTTTTTTTGATGCACCGTCAGGCTTTTTCTCCGCTTTTTCTGATAAACAAAATTTGTAAGACTAGACCTCTTTTCTCAGGGGAAATTAACTACGTATTTCTACAAAGGGAGGTTTCAGACGATTATGGATAAGCGTGAATTAGCGGCTCACGAGTCGCTGGACTTACATGAAATCATTAACTTCAAGACGCTTTGTGTCGCGAAATCCAAGCTCATGCAAGGGCTTGTGTTTGATCAGGATCTGAAAACGTTAATGGAAAAAGACGTTCAGCAAGCCTCTCAAGACCTGGCTGATCTGCAAGCGGTTTATGAACGGGCAACGTTTCAGGCTCCCGTTCCTCAAAACCGGCCGACTTCGATCATCAATTGAAAGGAAGGTAAGCATCATTGAATCATGACCATTTAGATCCGATCAATTCATTACACGTCCCTGAACTCGCAGATATGACATTCGCAATGGATTTTCTTTTACGGGCAAAAGAAGGCGTCAGAAATACCGCCGTCGCTTTAACAGAAACCGCTTCACCTGATGTAAGAGCTTTGCTGCGCAAACAGCTCATGCAGGGAATCGCGATGCATCAGGAGATAACAGACTTGATGGTCAGCAAAAAGTGGTTTCACCCGCATGATCTGAGCGAACAGTATAAATTGGATCAGCTCTCTGCGAAAAATACCCTCATGGTCGGAAGCATGAACCTGTTTCCCGTTGAAACAAACAGAAAAGGGATGTTTGACCGCACACCTGATGAACACTAACACTGGAGGTATTACAGCATGAAGGCCGTAACGTATCAAGGAGTGAAAAACGTCGTTGTCAAAGACGTGCCTGATCCGAAGATTGAAAAACACGATGACATGATTATAAAAGTCACAAGTACGGCAATTTGCGGATCAGATTTACATTTAATCCACGGACTCATTCCGAACTTGCAGGAAGACTATATTATCGGGCATGAACCGATGGGCATTGTGGAAGAAACCGGTCCCGGCGTGACGAAAGTCAAAAAAGGCGACCGTGTCATTATTCCTTTTAATATCGCCTGCGGAGAATGCACTTATTGTAAAAATCACCTGGAAAGCCAATGTGATCAATCAAATGAAAACGGCGATATGGGCGCTTATTTCGGCTATTCAGGGAGTACCGGCGGCTATCCGGGCGGCCAGGCCGAATATTTGCGCGTCCCTTTTGCGAACTTTACCCATTTTAAAGTCCCCGAAACATGCGAAGAACCGGATGAGAAATTGAGTGTTATTGCTGATGCGATGACAACCGGTTTTTGGAGCGTTGACAATGCCGGCGTAAAAGCAGGCGATACGGTCATCGTTCTCGGCTGCGGGCCCGTGGGCCTTTTCGCTCAAAAATTCTGCTGGTTAAAGGGAGCGAAACGCGTAATAGCCGTAGACTATGTCAACTACCGTCTCCAGCATGCGAAACGGACGAATAAAGTGGAAATCGTGAACTTCGAAGACCACGAAAATACGGGCAGCTACCTGAAGGAAATCACCAAAGGCGGCGCTGATGTGGTCATTGACGCCGTCGGCATGGACGGAAAAATGACGGATCTTGAGTTCCTCGCCAGCGGATTAAAACTTCAGGGCGGGGCGATGAGCGCATTGGTCATCGCGTCCCAAGCGGTGCGAAAAGGCGGAACGATCCAGATTACGGGTGTGTACGGCGGCAGATACAACGGGTTTCCCCTTGGCGATATCATGCAGCGAAACGTCAATATCCGATCAGGACAAGCTCCGGTCATCCACTATATGCCGTATATGTTTGAACTGGTGTCAACCGGCAAAATTGATCCGGGCGATGTTGTAAGCCATGTCATTCCGCTTAGTGAAGCGAAGCACGGCTATGAGATGTTTGACACGAAAACAGATGATTGTATTAAAGTTGTACTCAAACCTTAGAGAACGGAGGCTGCAGAAATGACCAGCGCCTTACATGAATTACTCGAAATTCAGGAGATGGCTTCTTTTAAGTCACTTTGTCTGACGAAATCTAAAACCATGAAAGCGCTCGTATCCGATCCGCAGCTGAAAGAAATCATGCAGCAGGATGTGGATACATCAACAAGGCAATTGCAGGAATTTGCCTCAATTTTATCTGATGCACAGCATGAATGAGGAGATGAATGACGAATGAATCCGATTATTGAATACTTGACGGGAATGAATGCGCTGACAGACCAAATTGTCGCAATGGATTTATTGAATTCGGCAAAAAGCGGTGTCAGAAACTATGCGATGGCGGCGACGGAAGCCGGAACGCCTGAAGTGAAAGCGATCCTCACCCGGCACTTAGAAGAAGCCCTTGACATGCACGAGCAAATCTCACGCTATATGATGGAAAAAGGCTGGTATCACCCGTGGAACACAAATGAACAAGTCCGTCTCAATTTGCAAAATATTGATACTGCGCTCCGCCTGCCCGTCCTATAAATCGTTTTGCTGCTGAGACAGCACCCCTGACTCAAGCTTCAGTATTTCAAATTGAGAGCTGCCTTTTACAGCGCCCAGGCAGCTCTCAGTTTTTTTATGCCTTCTTGTATATCGGTTTCAGAAACCCCCGCGAATCCGAGGGAAACTGTTTTTTCAGGGACCTGTTTTTGATAGGTAAGAGACACGGGATAGATTTTGACGCCTTGTTCCTCCGCCTTTCCAATCAGCTCTTTTTCGCTGAAAGGCAGATGAACGTCAAGTAAAATCCGCAGCCCGGAATTTTCTCCGCGAATCCTGACGTATTGTCCCAGCTCGCGCCGCACGGCCTCTAATAATACCGCTCTTTTTTTCCGGTACAGCTTTCTCATTCTGTTAATATGTTTCTGCCACTCTCCGCTTTTAATAAATTGAGCCAGCGTCAGCTGACTGTGGCAGGAGACGGTTTGTTTATATAAAGAAGCGATTCCCCTGCCTTTTTCGATAAGCGGCAATGGAAGAATCATATAGCTGATGCGCAGCGAAGGAAGCAGAGATTGGGAAAACGTTCCCATATAAATCACACGGTGATGCTGATCAAGCCCCTGCAATGATGGGATCGGCTGGCCGGTGTATCGAAATTCTCCGTCATAATCATCTTCTATAATGTACGATTGATGTTCCTTCGCCCATTTCAGCAGCTGAATCCTTCTGTTTACCGGCATAATCGTTCCTAACGTAAATTGATGAGAAGGCGTGACATATACAAGACGCGGCCGCTCTTCATTCAGCTTCCGGATACAGACTCCTTCATCATCGACGGGTATCGGAATGATCTTCATGTGATTGGCTTTAAAAATCTCCCTCGCTCTCGGATAACCCGGATCTTCATATCCGATGGATAGATTTGCTTTAAATATGTTGCACAGCATTTGCAAAAGAGCAGGGTTCCCGGCGCCGACTATCACTTGTTCGGGACGGCAATTCACCCCGCGCGACTGATATAAGTACTCCGAAATGAGCGTTCTCAGTTCAAGCTCGCCCAAATCATCCCCGGGCCGATAAAGCTCATGCCCGTATTGATCTAAGCTTGCAACCATGCTTTTGCGCCATGCCGAAAAAGGAAAATGAGCGGCATCCACAGTGCCGTAGTGAAAATCAATCCAATGGCGGTCTTCCTTCGCCTTTGTTTGAACAGGCGAAGCGCCCGGCTTTTTCACATAGACGGCGTCCGAGTCATAATCGGCAAACCATCCGCTTCTCGGCTTACTGACAATATAGCCTTCGGCGGCAAGCTGTTCATAGGCACGCTCCACAGTCGTCTGACTGACGGAAAGCTGACTTGACAAAAGCCTTTTTGAAGGAAGCTTCAGTCCTTTAGGAAGACGGCCCTGATGCATATTTTCCTTAAAATGCCGATAAAGCTGCTGATAAAGCGGAATATCCAGATCTCTATTTAAAAATGGCGTGATATCCATTTTTACTCCCTCCAAACTGGCATTCTTCTTTTTATAAAAACTGGCCATTTGTATAAGGTCAATTTCAGTTTATAGTCATTATAAACTTTGAAAATGGGTTTAGAAATATATATTGGAGTGATTGGAATGAATAAAGCCGCAAACGGCTGGATTAACGGATTTATCGGCGTGCTCATTTTCAGCGGCTCGCTTCCCGCGACCCGCTTGGCTGTAGCGGAATTTGACCCGGTATTTCTCACCGTATGCCGCGCCGCGATAGCCGGTATATTGGCAGGCGCTCTGCTCCTCATTTTTCAGGAGAAACGCCCTGCCAAAAGCGACATCATTTCACTAATAACAGTAGCGCTGGGCGTCGTGATCGGTTTCCCGCTGCTTACAGCATTAGCGCTTCAGCATGTCACATCCGCTCATGCCATTGTCTACATCGGGCTTCTTCCGCTTGCGACGGCGATCTTCGGCGTACTGCGAGGAGGCGAACGGCCCAGGCCGGTCTTTTGGATTTTCTCGGCTGCCGGCAGCATCCTCGTAGCCGGATATGCTCTGCTGCAAGGAGGAGAATCCTCTCCGCTCGGTGATACGTACATGATCGCTTCTATTATCGTGTGCGGTCTCGGTTATGCCGAAGGCGCCCGCCTCTCCCGGCGGCTTGGCAACTGGCAGGTGATCTCTTGGGCACTCGTTTTATCGCTTCCCCTTATGTTCGTCCTGTCTTTCTGCTTCATGCCGGACTCATGGTCAAACATCGGCGCGCCCGCACTGCTCAGTCTTGCATATGTCTCAATATTCAGCATGCTGATCGGCTTCGTATTCTGGTATCGCGGACTCGCCCAGGGAGGCATCGCCGCGGTCGGACAGCTGCAGCTTCTGCAGCCTTTCTTCGGACTGTTACTGGCCGCCATGATTCTCCATGAAAAAGCAGGATGGGAACTTGCGGCGGTGAATGCCGGCGTTATCGCTTGCGTGGCGGCCGCCCGGCGGTTCGCAAGTCAATCAGAAAAGGCCGAACAATGAACTTGTTCGGCCTTTTCATTATATTCCGCCCATAGGCAGCAAAAGTCTGCATCTCTTTCACATGATCCGGGTATTTTTCAGGCAGGCTGAACTCCCTTAAACGCACTCATCACCAGATCATGCACATAAGAATCATTCACCTCATCACCTGTGATCAACAGGCGATAGAAAATCGGTCCGTAAATGAGATCGATGCTAACGTCAATATCAAGATTCTCTCTTAATTCACCTTTTTGAATTCCCTTTTCCAGAAGGCCTTTCGCTTGGAGGCGGCGGGGCTGGAAAAATCGCGTGCGATATTCTTCCGCCAATTTTGCATCCAGCTGCCCCGCACCGATTAATTCCTTAATAACGGTTCCTTCCCGGCTCGTCAAAAACCTTGCTAAATTCGTGGCGTGGGTCAATATATCTTGCACTGTTGATCCTGTATCGGGCACAGGCAATCTGTCCGTAGCGGTCGAAAGAAAGCTGTCCATGATAACGGCAGCCTTGTTTGACCACCATTTATAAATCGTTGCCTTACTCACTTTGGCACGCTCAGCAATTTTATCGACTGTCACCGCGTCAAAGCCATTTTCCAACAATAGGTCATACGCTGCAGAAAGAATTGCCTTATGTGTTCCTTCATCGCGCGGCCGTCCTCGTTTACTCTGCACATGAATCATTCCTTCCCGAATTATAAACGATACGTTCAGTATACTTAACCTGTATAAAAAAAGAAAACAGAAAACAGAAACCCATTTACAAAACTGAACGTTTAGTATATTATTTGCTTATAACAAAAAACTAAACGTTTAGTTTACAAAATTACTTGAGGGAAGTCTTGTTGAAATGCAGACTCCAAAAGCCGCTGCGTAAAGGAGATGAATCAGCAAATCATTTATCAAGCATTATAAAAACCACTTAAAAAGGAGTTCATTCATATGGCTAAAGAAACCAAACAAACAGCAGATCAGGGAATTTCACCTGGTTTAACCCTTCTTCTCGCAACGGCATGCGGTATCATTGTCGCTAATCTTTATTATGCACAGCCCTTGGCAGGATTCATCAGTGCGGCAATCGGGCTTTCTCCAAGCAGCGCCGGATTGATTGTCACGCTGACTCAAATCGGATACGTTGCCGGCTTACTGTTTCTCGTCCCTTTGGGAGACATTATCGAAAACAAAAAACTTGTCGTTGTATCGCTCCTTCTAAGCGCAGCCGCTTTGACACTGACAGCATTTGCAAAGCATGGAACACTGTTTTTAGCCGCTGCGTTTTTCATCGGACTGGGATCAATTGCAGCCCAAGTGCTAGTCCCGTTCGCATCATACCTTGCACCAGACGCCGCACGCGGCCGGGTTGTCGGCAATGTGATGAGCGGCCTGCTGCTCGGCATTATGCTTTCCCGTCCGATATCCAGTCTGGTCGCTGATATATGGGGGTGGAATGCCATATTTGCTTTATCCGCCGCGTTAAGTGTTGTCCTGGCAATCGTCTTATCAAAAGTGCTTCCTGCCAGAAAACCAACAGCAAACACAAGCTACACCGTCTTACTCGGTTCAATGTGGAAGCTGCTGCGCACGACTCCGGTCCTACGCCGCCGTGCCATTTATCATGCGTTTGTATTTGGAGCTTTCAGCTTGTTCTGGACGACTGTACCTTTATTATTGTCCGGTCCTGCTTTTCATTTTTCTCAAAAGGCAATCGCGCTGTATGCATTAGCGGGCATTGCGGGTGCAGCGGCTGCACCGATAGGCGGCCGTCTGGCTGATCGCGGCTTGACCCGGCTTGCCACCGGAATCGCTCTCGGTGTTGTCATCGTTTCTTTATTACTCCCGCTCATGATTCAGAGCAGCTCCCCCGTCGGAATAGCAGTTCTGGTGGCCGCAGCTATCCTGTTGGATATGGGGGTATCTGCCAATCTCGTACTCAGTCAGCGTGCCATTTTTTCGTTGGCACCTGAATTCCGCAGCCGATTAAACGGATTATTCATGGCAATCTTCTTTCTGGGCGGCGCTGCAGGATCATCAATCGGAGGATGGGCATACGCCTCAGGCGGGTGGAGTATCACATTATGGATTGGAATCGCTTTTCCGGTCATAGCATTGCTTTATTTCACCACGGAGAAATAAGCCTTTCCCCAAAAATAAGCCGTCAGGACCAAGCTGACAGCTTTTTTTGGTGTATTCTTCTTTACATCCATCCGAACAAAAAATCCGGATTCATGAAAAGATGATATTGATTCTTTACGCCCCGCTCATATAGCCGGACTTCCAATTCTTTCAGCAGCGGTAAAACCATGTCATAATATGTTAAGAAATAATTGCGCCATAGGCAGGTGAACACATGAAGAAGTATTTATATAAACACCTTTTGTTAGCTCTCGTTTCGTCCGTTTGCTTTTTATTAGTCTTTTACGTGAGTTTAAAAATGACACAAGAGGACACACCGCCGTTGTCTTCTTACCCGTTTTACCTTTTTATTTATCTGTACATAGCAGCCGGATATTTGACGGTCGGCCTTGTTTTAGCTTGTATGACTGATATCTTGAAGAACCGCTGGACATTCAATAAACCGTCTACCATTCTATTGAAACTTATCGTTTACTTACTCATACCGTATGCTATTTTTCATTCTTTCTTCATTTTAATAGCGCCGTTGATTTATGTGCTGTTTGAGTCGTTATTCATCCTGAGAAAAGCTTCATAACCTGAAAAAACATACCGTATGCTGCCGGTATGTTTTTAATATGCTTGTCAGTTGTTCGCAGTGATCCGTTTGATGTTTTCTTCCATCAAGCCGGAAATGAGCTGTTCGTTTGTATGAGGAATCTGTTTGAGCTGTTGTACGACCAGCCCTTGTCTTGCAGCTGAATGATTTTGACTTAGCTTTGCTTTCCCCTCTATTTTGCTGATTTTGATTTTAAAGCCTTTTACCCCTTTGTTCATGCCTGCCAGCAATTTCGCATCGACATCCTCTAATTTGTACGGGCTGTCGGGGCTTTCGTATTTCAATACGAGATCACTCATCGACTGCACGGTTTCTTCCTCATCCAAAAGCTCCGCTTCTCCGTAAACATGAACCGCCACATAATTCCATGTGGGAACAGCCTGATTCGTCTCATACCATTTAGGCGAGATATAACAATGAGGCCCTTGAAAAACGGCTAACACGTTTTGGCCATCAATCTCTTTCCATTGGGGGTTCGGCAATGCAAAGTGACCGTATAAGCATTCGTTATTCTTACTCATCATCAATGGCAGGTGGGTTGCATACGGCATGTCTCCCGCCGTTGAAAACAATGCTGCGAAACCATACTCTTTGATTACATCACACGCTTCAGCTTCACTCAGCTGAAATGGAGCCGGAATATACATACAAAACTCTCCTCTCTGAACATGGATTGATAAAGCGCTTTCCGCTATAATAAGGTATCAACTGACATTTAAAAAGATACAGTTTTGAATAAATATACATGTCAGAGGAGAACATCTGATGAAAAATATGATTTTCGCTTTCGGAAGCGACACCCCGAAATACAAACAAATTTACGAGCAATTTAAAACATTGATTGAGCAGGGAAATATTCAGGCAGATGAGCGGCTGCCTTCGATTCGGGAGCTGGCAGATTCCCTGCGGGTAAGCCGTAATACAACGCTGATGGCTTATGATCTTCTTTTAGCGGAGGGATACATTCGCGGAGAAACACGCAAAGGTTATTTTGCAAATGAAGTAGAACCTTCTATATTTCAAAAAGAAAACGATATTGTTCACGCAGAGAAAACCGAATCAACTCAGCCAGTCTTGATTGACTTTCGCGCCGGAGCCGTCGATCAAAAGCATTTTCCTCTGAAAACATGGAGAAAATTATACAATCAAGTTTTGATATCAGAGAAAAGCTTCCTGTACGGTGAACCGTTCGGCGAGAGAGACCTGCGTGAACAAATTGCCGCTTATCTCTTGGAATCCCGCGGAGTGAAAACAGATGCGAATTCCATTATCATCGGCAGCAGCACGCAGCAGATGCTGATATATCTCAGCCGGATTCTGAAAGAGGATTTTTCGGGAATGATCGTTGAAGACCCGGGATTTGACGGTGCCAGAGCGGCATTTCAATTTCACGGGCTTTCTCTGGAAACGATGCCTGTCTATGAAAACGGAGCTGATTTTTCTCAATTACATGCAATGAAGGAAAAATTAATCTATGTGACCCCATCCCATCACAGCCCTTACGGCGTAAGCATGTCCATTCAGCAGCGCCAAACTCTGATTAATTGGGTGAATCATAGAGAGGGTTATATTCTTGAGGATGATTATGACAGTGAATTCCGTTATACACAGCAGCCGTTTCCCGCTCTTGCTTCAATTCAATCAGACCGGGTGATTTATTTAGGGAATTTCTCAAAATCCTTTCTTCCGGGCATCCGCATAAGCTATATGGTTTTGCCGCAGCGCCTTTTGCACCGGTATAAAAAACGGTTTATTCATTTCGAAAGCACCGCTTCTTCGCTTAACCAGCTGACCATGGCTGAATTGATGAAGGCCGGTGAATGGACCCGCCATATTAAGCGCATGCGCATTGTCTACAAGCGTAAGATGCAGCACTTGACTTCACATATCAAGCAGCAGTTCGGCGATCATGTGACGATCATCGGCGAGCAGTCGGGATTGTATATATTGGTGAGAGTTCACCTGAATTATACAGAAGAAACATTAATCGAACGCGCTTTTCAGTACGGAGTGAAGGTATATCCTACCGCCGTTTATTTCGTTGCCGAAAAACCCGAACCGCCGATCATAAAGCTAGGTTTCGCCCATCTCGATACGGATCAGATCACACAGGGCGTACAGCTTTTGAGAAATGCTTGGCTGTCATGAAAGAAAAAAGGCGCCGAACGGCGCCTTTTTTTATTTCGTATTTCTTGTGAATTTCGGCAGTCCAAATATGATGGCGGCGATGCCGCAGATTCCGATTAAAACGGGATAGAAAGAGTATGGCAGAATGCTGACGGGTGAAATATTCCCGAATTTCCCGGCTGATAACAGCTGCGCGCCGTAAGGAATCAATCCTTGTATCATGCACGAAAAGATATCCAGAATACTTGCCGATTTTCTGTTGTCGATGTTGAATTTATCAGCAATATTCTTTGCAATCGGCCCGGCTGCGATAATCGAGATCGTATTATTGGCCGCAGCCAGATTCGTCACACTGACCAGTCCGGCAATGCCGGCTTCGGCTCCTTTTTTCGAACGGATTCGTTTCGTGATGAACTCCAGTAAAAAGTCGATCCCGCCGTTTTGTTTCATCACGCCGACCATCCCGCCGATCAGCATGGACAGGATGATCAGATCGCTCATTCCGGCAATTCCATCCGTAATCGCCTTAAAATAAGAATCAAACGTCAGGCTGCCGCACGCTAACCCTATGATTCCCGTCAAAATCAATCCGCCGAATATGACAGCCATCACATTAATACCGATTAACGCAAAAACCAACACGGCGATATAAGGAAGCACCTTAATCCAGCTGTAAGATGCAGTTCCCGTATGGACGGCGTGGCCTGCCGGAATAAAAAATAAGATAATAACAGTCACAATGGCAGCGGGCAAAACAATCAGAAAGTTCGTTTTGAATTTATCCCTCATTTGTGTTTTTTGCGTCCGGACTGCCGCAATGGTCGTATCGGAAATAAAAGAAAGATTATCTCCGAACATAGCTCCGCCGACCACAGCCGCAATCGGAATCGCGGCGGAGATGCCAAGCTCGCCGCTCAAACCCGCGCTGATCGGCGCAACCGCCGCAATCGTGCCCATTGATGTTCCCATCGATATAGAAATAAAACAAGCAATGATAAACAGCCCCGGCAGCAAAAACTGCTGCGGGATAAAGCTCAAAGCAAGATTGACAGTTGAATGCACCGCCCCCATCGCTTCAGCCGCTGAAGCAAAGGCACCTGCCAATATAAAAATCATAACCATAATGATAATATCAGGATGTCCCGCACCGGAAGCGAACCATTCTATTTTTTGATTGAGCGATTTCTTCCGGTTAAATAACAGCGCAAAAGCTGACGCAATGATCGCGGCAATCAAGATCGGCAATTTATAAAAATCTCCGGTCACCAGACCAGAGCCGACAAAAAGCCCTACGAATAAGACTAAAGGCAATAACGCCCACGGGTTCTTTTTATTGTTCATCTGGGTAAACCACCTCTTTTCAGCATTAAAGTCGCTAATCACAGTCTAAGCAACATTTCACACTTTAAAAGTCTGCAGTAAAAAAGTCAAGCTGAAAAAAAGGATAAGTAAAGATTGATAAGATAG
Organism: Bacillus sp. KS1; assembly: GCF_020075515.1. Taxonomy (NCBI): domain Bacteria; kingdom Bacillati; phylum Bacillota; class Bacilli; order Caryophanales; family Bacillaceae; genus Bacillus; species Bacillus sp. KS1. The sequence goes on from NZ_JACAWW010000018.1 coordinate 48,712, forward strand.
AAAAAGCTGTTTTGTTTCCTCTCTTTAGAAAATAAAAAAAACCAAGGCTCGTTTCCCTTGGTACATTTCATGCGGCCCGGCGTCCGGGACACCTTCTCTTCATTCAGAAATACATTCAGCTTTCAATCTGTTTTTAAGTTTCGCTTCATTTTCAAGGATATCTTCGTAATCCTCAATCTTCCTGTTTAATCGTTTTATGGTTTCATTAATTTCCCTCTGTTTCTCCGTCAGCCTTTTCCTTTCATTTATAAGGATGTTTTTTCGCGGTTCAATCGTATGATCGGCTCCTTCAATAAATAAAGCGGTATATTCAATCAGCGCCTCTATCGACAGCCCGGCACTTCTCATGCATTTTATAAATTGAATCCAATTCACATCATCTTCATCATAATCGCGGATGCCGCTTTCATCGCGTTTTACCGGAGGAATCAGTCCTATACTTTCATAATACCTAAGTGTTGCGGCGGATAACTCAACCTGCTTTGCAGCCTGCGCAATCTTCATATTCTTATCACCCGTCCTTCAAACCTTTCATAAGCGTGCCATTATAGAATATCATTTCATAAAAAAATAAACCAAACTCCTTGACTTAAAGTCCGCTTTAACATTTAAAGTAAAATCGAACAGAGGATTCATCACTTTATCTTGGAAAGGAAGATAACCATGTGTAATAATCATCCAACTCGTGTATTAAGCGCTCCGCATGCAAAAGCTAAATTTGAGCGGACGACGATTGAGAGAAGAGCATTACGGCCGCACGATATCCTGATTGATATTAAGTACAGCGGGATTTGTCACTCAGACATCCACAGCGCATTCGATGAATGGGGCGGCGGAATCTTTCCGATGGTTCCCGGGCACGAAATTGCCGGAGTTGTGGAAGCCGTGGGTGAAGAAGTCACCACATTTGCCGTCGGCGACCGTGTGGGTGTCGGCTGTTTTGTAGACTCCTGCGGGGAATGTGAATACTGCCTTAACGGAGACGAACAATATTGCACAAAAGGCGTTGTTCAAACTTATAATAACCTGGACTACGACGGAAACCCTACGTACGGCGGCTACAGCCAGAAAATAGTTGTCACTGACAGATTCGTTGTCCGGATTCCGGATCAGCTGGATTTGGATGCTGCCAGCCCGCTATTGTGCGCGGGCATTACCACGTATTCTCCGCTGAAACACTGGAATGCCGGCCCCGGCAAAAAAGTGGCGATTGTCGGAATGGGCGGGCTCGGACATTTAGCCGTTCAATTCGCGCACGCTTTAGGCGCAGAGGTCACCGTCCTCAGCCGCTCAATGAACAAAAAAGACGAAGCACTTGAATTTGGAGCCGATCACTACTTTGCAACAAGCGATCCGGATACATTTACTGAGCTGGCCGGACGATTTGATCTTATTTTAAATACAGTATCCGCGAACCTTGACGTAGATGCCTACTTATCTCTGCTTCGAATTGACGGTACATTGGTAAATGTGGGAGCGCCAGCTAAGCCGGACTCATACAGTGTATTCTCCTTAATCACGGGCCGCCGCAGCATTGCGGGTTCACTCGTCGGCGGTATTCCGCAGACTCAGGAGATGCTTGATTTCGCCGCCGAGCACGGCATTGCTCCTAAAATTGAAGTGATACCCGCCAATCAAGTCGACGAAGCGTACGAACGGGTTCTCCAAAGCGATGTCCGCTACCGTTTCGTCATTGATATTTCAACTTTATAAACGACATAAAAAACATACCAATATTTGTTGGTATGTTTTTTTATGTTTAGATTATTTTTTATTTCAGCAGCCACCCGGGCACCGCTTTTATATAAATCAACTCGCCTATCAATTCAACGATCGTCTGTGTGACGATAACAGCTGCGGCTAATGAGGCCCAAGCATCCGGCAAGGCCAGTGCTAACGGAAGGACTGCGAGAGAATTTCTTGTGCCCGTGCTGAAGATCAATGCTCTTCCTTCGCCTGTATCCAGACGGAATACATATGCGATAAACCGGGAAACAAACGGCATAATGAGCAGGAATAACAGATAGATTGGGATCACACGTATAATGATGTCAGCATCACTGATGACCTTGCCGATTTGTGTGGCGACGACCGCCAGTAAGACCAGAGCCATAAAAGGAACAGGCAGCCACGCCGTCCATTCCAACACCTTTTCTCCCGCCGGCTTCTTATCAGCCCATAATTGAGTCATCACCGCCGCCAGCAACGGCACTGCTATTAACAATAAGAATGCTTCCAGAAACGGTCCCGCATGAACAGCCCCTATCACTTCTTTCCCGATAAACAGCCACAGGTATAACGGAAGCAATACCATCTGAACGGCGAACAAAACCGGCGTGGAAGCCAGTATTAATCTCTCATTTCCTTTGCCGAGCTGAGTAAAGACGATGACGTAATCAATACAAGGTGTAAGCAATACCAAACAAACCCCTAATAATATAGGAGGAGATTGAGGAAAAATGGCGGTTAATCCCCATACAACAACAGGTACAGCTAAGAAATTACCGATCAGCAAAGCCGCCATAAACTTGAGGTTTGACATGGCTTCCCTCAGCTTCAAGAATGGGATTTGGGCAAACATGGCATACATGAGAACAGCGATAAGCGGTGATATCGTCCATCCCCAGCGAAGTCCTGAATCTTTCCCGGCGATCCCCGCTATTCCTCCGATCACAAGAGTCACACCATATATCCAAATTTGCTGTTTTTCTAATGTCTCTCTGGTTATTTTCATTGGCTGACACCTCTTCCCCGCCCATTATACCTTCTTTTCTGCCGGAATTAAAAAACACCAAGGGTCTGTGACACTTGGTGTTTTTGGAACGCGTGTTATTGTTGTCAAAACCGCTTATGAAAGTTTACTTGTGTTCTCTGTCCTGCCAACGAATAAGGTGGCCGCAACACTGGCTGAACTGACCAAAGTCCCCAGTACGGCAGCAAGAATTGTCAAAAAGCCATTGGGAATCAGAAATCCAATCGGAATGAGCCCCGCAAACGTGAGGACGATAAAACATTGATAGACTCCGGATATGATTCTCACAACCAAGCTGCCAAAAAAGGACATGACGAATGGCGGAATGAACAAACATAAGATGATCCCGAGTGAGATCAATAAAATCATAGGCTCGTCAAAAGAAATGACACGATCGCCGGGAGACTCTTCAGCAGCCGCAAATACAGCAAATATAGACATTATCAGCGTAAGAAAAACAAGAAAAAACCTTTTCAGCAACGTTTTTGACTCCTTTTTTTATAAAAACGGGTATCTTTTTTTAAAATCGCGATAACCATTTTATGTTATCAAATGAAATAATATGAAGTCAATTGATGAATGAATCATAATAAAGCGTGTCATTTTCTTCCGTGAAGTCGTATCAGCAAATGGTTTGAAGAGAAACAGAAACCTTGACATTACATCCGCCTATCCGCCTTATCAGGATAAAAAAGGAATTCACTGCAAATTCCCTGCGGATTGTTTATTTTCACTGACTGCCAATCAATTAAAATGGTCAGACAAAAAACCACATTTGCTGTTGAAAAGTTGTGGAATAAAGCATCGCATCAACTGCACTATGACAAGCTGAAACGTTAATATTTTGTGTTTCAGCCATTTCATCATGCTGTCCCAATACCATTTTTTCTATAGTCTTTGCAGCAGCAAAGCCCTCTGGAATCCTATACTAATCTTCCGCAGCCGCTGCATCGGCCTTTGTCACATGAACTGTACCGAACGGATGGTTGGGAGGAGCATAAATTGAATATAGTTTTAACGGCGTATTACCCGTATTAATAACATTGTGCCAAGTGCCGGCAGGGACAACAATGGCATAATCATCATAGACATTTCTTCGGAAACTTAAATTATTTTTACTCTTGCCCATTTTAACTATCCCTCGGCCTTGCTCAATCCGTAAGAATTGATCTACGTGAGGATGGATCTCCAAACCGATATCTTCTCCAATACCAAGACTCATCAAAGTAATTTGGAAATGCTCTCCTGTCCATAGGGCCGTACGGAACGTATTGTTTTGTTTTGCGGCTTTATTGATATTCACGACAAATGGTTTTGGTCCATAATCTTTCAAGAGAAGGTTTCTATCTTCGTATGAAGGATCATAGTTATTTGGAACAGTCCAATAAACAGATCTTCCATCGCTATACATCGGTACATTCACACAATAATAACATTGATGCGAAAAAGGTATATAATACATTTTTCATCCCCGCAATTTTAAATTTTTGTGATATTATCCTATGCTTTTTGTAATGAGAGTGTGCCACACTAAGGAATTCCCTTGTTCAGCCTAAAAGACTTAAGTTAGCAGAAACGTTTTGGCCACAAAATCCGTTTGCATAAAAAATACCAAAGGTCTGCAACTCTTGATAACACTGATGCAGCCGAGAAACTTGAACCTGCCCGGGGTATGCACTCACCAGTCCAGACAACCAAGAGATAGTGTGTTTTCTGGCTTGTTATTTGGGCTATTTCGACTTTTGCTTGAAAGAATTAAATTAGTGAGTCTGAACGAGGAGTGAAGCACGCGCTCCATGTGAATCCATTTAGTTCAAACTGAATATGCGCGAACTAAAATAGTTGCACTGATGGATAATTTAGGCACATGCCCTTATCAAAAACAATCTGGGTGCATATCCTGCTCCTAAAAGTCATTCATAAAGGGAGTTTAGATATGTATTATTATTATCCGTATTATGTATATGATTACAGACAGCAGCCTGATTTAAGTCAGGCAAATCATAAAATGCGAAGCCATTTATCTGCGATTCAACAAATTCCAATACACTCATCCTCCTTTCAACAATCAATGGCTGCGGTAGTGAAACACTTGCAGGCTGTCAGCAGAGCACTCGCTCTGGGATGCGGTATGAGTTCAGAATTCAGATTTCTTCCAGACACTTGGGGATTACGAGAACTTCATATTGTACACGCGAAATACCTTACTCCGTTGAGCTATCACGTTTATTCCGCTTTAGGCGCGGCAGAGCTTCTCGCCTCCGGACAAGGCCGGGCTCCTCATTTTCCTCTTATGATTGGCTGCATGAATTCAATACTTCGTCTATGGTCAAATTTCCCCGCAGCGATAGCAGACCTGCGAAGAGCAGCCGGTCACCAATACGCGTCATCTGTAGACGAGGCGGAAAATCTCCTAAGACCAATGGTTCCAGCTACACAACAGGCATTATCTATCAGTCAATCTGCAGTGAGTCCGGCTATTTGGCAGGCTTCCTTACGTGCCGCGCAGTTAGCTCGGGAAGTACGTCAGAATGTTGCACAATCAATGAGTCAGGGATCTTCTTATTAATTAAGCCAAAAGATTATTTCGGCTTTACACAGTCACATAACCGGACTTATTCAACACAAAAAAGAGCAGTAAACCCATAAGTTACTGCTCTCCTCAGTCTATCCACCGTTCATTTGTTTTACAATGTATTCAGCATCATTTCCTACACCTTGAAGCAGCGCTGAACCTCGCCTATGCTGCCAAGGCAAACCAATAAAGTACAATCCTTCCACAGCTGAAACACCCCGGTGATGTATAATTCGGCCTTCCTTATCCAAAACACCTTCTATTTTCATCCAACAAAGCGGATTCTTAAAACCAGTTGCCCAAATGATATTGTTTACTTCTAATGAAGATGAGTCTTTAAAAATGATTTCATTTTGCTTTCCGGCTATGACTCTTTGTTTTAAGATGATCTTTTTCTGTCTTATTGCATGTTTTAATTCATACCCAAAGATGGGGTCGCCTTTCTTTTGAATGAACTTGCCTAATATTGATGTATGACTTGCATGTAAAACTCCTAATTTATCAAACCACCAAAAGATGCTTCTTTTTCCAATCCATAAAGGGAAATAAACCGGTTTATTACTGCAAGCCAAATATGTAACTCTTTCTTTGGATAATTCAACAGCTATCTGAGCCCCGCTATTCCCGCCGCCGACTACCAGTACATTCCCAGGCGCCAGTTGTTTTGAATGTTTATATTGTGAAGAATGTAATTGATGAATATGATCGGCTACATCCCTTGATATTGATGGAATGTTAGGGGTATGAAAAGGACCTGCGGCCATCACAAGATTCTTCGTTTGATATTCTTCCCGGCTTGTTCTTATTAAGAAATAGTTCTTTAATTTTTGGACACTTATTACTTCTGTTCGTAATTGGATCGGGATTTCAAATCTTTCAACATATTTTTTCAAATAAGCAGCAATTTCATTTTTTGAAGGGAGTCCATGCTTGTCTCCTTCAAGCTGCATTCCAGGCAAAGAGCTGTACATTCGAGAAGTAAATAAAACCAATGAGTCATACCGGTTTTTCCAGATTTCTCCCACTTCATGACTTTTATCCAAAATGATAAACTTTTGTTTCGACTTCTTTAGATAATATCCTACTGAGATTCCTGCCTGACCAGCTCCGATTACTATCGTGTCGTACATATGAATCCCCCCGCGGTTTTAGCTTAATTGTCAGCAGACAAAGTGAACCCCTATTAATGATGATGATGGTCACGCGGATTCTCAGTTTGGGCCTGACAAAGAATCGTATTGTCGTGATTATGCGCTGCTGTTTCCATTTGAATGGTTACATGTGTAATGCCTTTATCTCCAAGTTCATGTTCAATTTTGCGTAAAATACTTTCGCTTTCTGAAATGGTCAGTTGATCGTTAACAACAGCGTGGCAGGAAAGAGCATTCAATCCGCTTGTGATAGACCATATGTGCAAATCATGAATGCTTTGAATTCCTTCTGTCTCTTCAATTGTATGAATGATGTCAGTGACATCGATATTTTCCGGAGTTCCTTCCATTAATACGTGGATGGAGTCTTTCGTCACATGGTAACCGCTTCTCAGAACAAGAATAGACACAATGACACTGGCCGCTGGATCTGCCCAGCTCCACCCGAAGAAGATGATAAGGATCGCAGCCAGTATGGCACCTACAGATCCGAGCATGTCACTTATCACATGTAAGTAAGCCCCTCTTATGTTCAGGTTATTCTTTGTATCTCCGCCGTTCAGCATAATCCAAGCGACCAATATATTTACAGCTAACCCGATGATACTAATCGTCAGCATGCCGGTTGTTGCTACCTCTGGCGGATGAGAGAAACGTTTGATTGCTTCATAAATGATATAAAGGGAAATCAATATTAATGCAACACCGTTTATCACAGCTGCAAGAATCTCAAATCGTTTGTAGCCGAATGTCTTATGATGACTTGCCTTTTTTTCGGCCAATTTAAAAGCAATCAGAGCAACCATTAATGAGATTGAATCACTCAGCATATGGCCTGCATCTGATAAAAGCGCTAAACTATTGGTTAAAAATCCGCCTATCGCTTCTATTATCATATAACCTGTAATCACGATAAAAGAGATCAATAAAACCTTCTTATTGGATCCGCCAGCGTGATTGTGATTGTGCCCCATAAAAATCTCCTCCTTATCTCATACACTGCATTTATTATTTCTTTTCTGTTATGAAGCATTCTAACATGGACAAAATAACCTTATATGATTATGTGCTCATATATGAATATATAGGTTCTTTACTGAAATGTCAAAATATTTTCGATGAAAATGTCCAATACTTTATATTGCTCTTAATCAATGATTGCTATGAAGCCGCGGATTACAGTAATTACTTTAATTTAGAAAAATCGCTGCACTTCTATCGGGATGGCTTGGGTCTGCCTACAGAAGGAATAGCCTGTACACAATTTGAACATGGCGCAGCTGCTTTTTTTGACTTGCAAACGGGACTGAAACTTGCCCTTTGGGACCGCAAAAACATCGCACATGAATCAAACATTACGTTCACTGCTCCAAGTACTGCGGAATTTACATGAGGACATAACGTCAGCAGTAAAGCTGAAGTCGATAAAGTCATAACGGCAGGAGCGACGATAACTGATCCCGCTCATGATACTCTTTGGGGCGGATATGCCGGTCACTTCCAAGACCCCGATGGACACTTATGGGAAATCGTTTGGAATCCGCACTGGGGTATAAGTGAATAACCACATTTCAGAAATGAAAGCAACAATAAAAACACACCTGAATGTTCTGGTGTGTTCCAACAGAATGCAAACGCAGCATTTTATTTTGTTTCCCAAAACGATCAAACTATTTATACGATGGCGGGATGCTTTGCGGAAAACGGAATACATTTTCGGGATCGTATTTCGCCTTTATTCTTTGAAGCCTTGCAAAGTTTGAGCCATAATATGCTTTTCCGAAGTTCTCGATATTTTGATCCGGAACATTCACATATGAACCTGTTACATATGGTTTCATCAGCTGACGCACTCTTTCAACTGATGCAAGATTCGAAGCTTCTTGTGATTTATTTTTCCAACTGGCCGTCCATTCCGTATAAAACAATGGCCGGCGCCAATAGAAGGCTGTTTCACTGCTTGGAACTCTGCTTATCGCGCCGCCCCAATTGATAAAAAAGAAATTGGTTTCTGTCCCGGTCGCTTTTTCTAAAAATTGTCTCATTACTGCAATAGGTTCTTCCGGCCAAAGATTGAGCGCCCACGCCGAGGAGAATTTAACACTCTGATCCGATCTGCCGGGAATCGGTTCGTCAGGATCTAAGAAATCTATACAATCCGGGTAGTATAGTGTTTTGATTACTGTTTGTGCCGGCGTTCCGGCATTTAATAAAGGTTTTAATAATTGAACCAGCTCTGGTTTTGAACCGAGGAACAATCCTTCCACATGGCACAAGCCATTTACTTTGCTGTAAATCTCAAGGTAGCATCCTAATCGTTCGTCTGTAAACGGCGCCCATTTTTGCCACGCTTTAAATACAGTTTCTAACTGTTCCCACGGCCAAATAATATTAAAGACGGTTGCGGTTTTAGGGGCACGGTGAACTTTGAACGTATATTGCGTGTTATATCCGAAATTGCCTCCCCCGCCGCCTCTGGAAGCCCACAGTAAATCTTCATTGCGGGATTGATTTGCTTGAATAATCCTGCCTTTGGCATCTACCATTTTCAGTGCGAGAAGGTTATCGCTTATCAGGCCGATCGATCGGGAGAGCACTCCAAATCCGCCTCCCATTGTGATTCCTCCGATTCCGACGGTTGGACTGTCTCCGAACGGGGCCATAAAACCTTCCCGAGCTAAACCTTTTACAAGCGGGCCGACGTGAATGCCGGTTTGAACGGTTGCTACCGCGTTTTTTTCATCTAAGAAAACTTTATTCATGTCGCTCACATCAATAACAATCCCATCACTTACCGTGGAAAGATTTTTATCCAGAGCATGGCGGCCGCTTCTGACACGCATAGGCACATTCTTCTCACGAGCCCATTTAATAGCATTACTTACATCGTATGAATTTTGTGCAAAAACAAAGACAAGCGGACAGACATCAACATAAGGGTTCCAATTCTTAACCGCCTCTGTATAGCCGGGGTCCCCTTTGAAGATGACGCGTCCCGTTAACTGTGCTGATCCCATCTATTTCACTCCCAATAAGCATTTGATTCCGATACCAGTATATGTAGGAATTGGACAAATTCTTAGACAGATGTTCTGCAAATTTAAAAATAGATACATATATGCGAAGATGATATAAAAACAAAAAAAAGACAAGAGCGGCAAGCTGCCGAAACTCTTGTCTCTCCTGCCTTTTTTATCATGATAGGAACTTACATTTATTGGGTGTGATATCCCGACCAAACTATGGAAGTCCATAGAAAATTATGTTTGCCCTGCCATTCGTGGTTCTGCTGAGACACCGGCTGAGCAATCTTTCTGCTTGATTCCCCGACAAGAATCTTATTCTTTATCGTTTTTGCACCCCTGTACGGATAACATCAATACACATGATGAAAAGCTCTTATTTTTTCTTCTTGTGCTTACGTTTGCAATCCTGTTTTTTCTCTTTCTTATGATGTTTTTTACATTTCGCTTTTGCTGCTAATTTTGCCGCTTTTACCTTTGCTTCTGCTGTTGCTCTTGCCGCTTCTGCTGCTCTGGCTCTTGCTTCTTCCGCTCTTGCTATTGCCTCTTCCGCTCTGGCTCTCGCTTCTGCTTCTCTTGCTGCTTCCGCTCTTGCTTCGTCGTCCGCCATATCAAAATCATGGCCAAGGTCACAGGCTTCGTTGTATGGCTTTTTCTTCTGAACGTACTGTTGATCTTCACCTTCGTTATAATACATTACGCCACTCCTTCTCTCATTTTTTAATCTATACATACTATGTAAAGAAATAACTGCAGCTTGGACTGGTATTATGATGAACCGGCACATTTTAGGGCAATTTTGATTTATCGATACAAACAGATTCTGGATGCTTGAATGATTTTGACGATTATAATAAGCAGCGTAAAAAGGATGCTGCGCGCTGCAGCATCCTTCTGTACCAACTTTTTGTGTTTTTGACTTTTAGTTTGCTTGCTGTGTTTGTTTTACTGGTTCTTTGCTAAAAAGTCCCACAATGTTCCACAAGATAATTGCAGCAGCTATGATCAAACGAGCCGTACTGACTTCTTGGTTAGTAAACAATTTATAGCCATATATTGATCCCAATGCTGCTATGCAAAAAATATTGAACCATTTACTCCAACGCAATTAGAAAACTCCTTATAAAATGATTACATTTCCAAACAATGTATTATAATATTAACAAAATTTTTCAATATTTAACTTTAAATCATTCTTAATTGGTTTTCCTGATCATTTTCTCTAATCGTCATTCGATCTTTCGAAGTTTTGATCGTTTTTTTGTTACAGGCTAGACCCAGACATCATTTTCAGCTGTTTGATCAGTTATTTCCTGCCCGGTATTCACAACACCTTTAGGTTCTGCAAGCAAAATGTGACACTCTGATTCTGCATAAGGTTTATGTTCAACATTTTTCGGAATGACAAACATTTCACCTTCATTTAATTTTACTTCTCCATCACGAAATTCAATGATTAAATTACCCTCAATGACAATGAAGACTTCATCTGTTTCGTCATGCTTATGCCAAACAAAATCCCCTTGTACCTTAACAAGTTTAAATTGATAATCATTCATTTCAGCGATTACTTTTGGAGACCATTGATCTTGGAACGCAGCTAATTTCTCTTGGAAATTAATCGGTTTATATTCCATTCTTTCCCCTTCCCGTGTAAAACTCACTCATTTAACTAGTCCCAAATTAAAGGCCTGTCCACTTCAGCAGTTCTGAGATAGTCTAAAAGCTGACCGGTATGTACGGACTCATGGTAAGCGATTCTTAATAACATGTCTCCTAGTTCGCGAATATATCCAACATCAGACCTGTCAATCTTTATATTTGTTAAATCTGTTTCGTTTAATGATTTGATGAATGTCAAAAACTCGGCCCGATACGGTTTTGCAAATTCTAATTCTTCGGTTACTGTGGTAAACGTTTTTGATTCATATGGGTTTTTAGATTCCTCTGAAGATTCATTCATTTGTTTTAGTAAAATGTGATGATAAAGAAATTCCGCTTCTAATACATGTCTTATCATTTCCTTACACGACATTGCTTCGGAATCCGGGCGCCAGTCCAGTTTTTCCTCAGGTATAGCTGTCCATAACTTGATGCTTCGCCGTCTTACTTCTTCAAAATTTAAAATAATAAGGTCAATCGTATTCAAGTGTTTTCCCCCTTTTATTTTTAAATAATTCTCCTTCTTCCCGGAAAAAACCTCTTTAAATAAAAAACGTATTCTTTCCCGACTCGCTGGATTGGTAATTTAAGATAAGAAGATATTCATTCATCCATACAATAGACTCTGGCTGAACATATACTGAATGATAGTTTTCATCAGAAAGGAGAAATCAGCTTTGACAAAATATCGGATCATGACCTTTGACGGGGGAGGTACCTTAGGTGCTTTAAGTTTACAACTATTGAACAGACTGGCTGAAGAAAATCCAGCATTAATAAGCCGAACCCATGTATTTGCGGGAAACTCAATCGGTTCATTTACTGCCCTTGCATTAGCAAGCGGAAGATCTCCGAAGGAAACACTTCAGTATTTTGAGGATGAAATCCTGCCCGCATTCAGCACTTCCCGGCCGGGGGGACCTGTTTTCAATCAGCAATTACCATATTCCGGTTTTATTAAAGCGGTACGGAACTTTTTCCCGCCAGGCCTTCGTCTTAAAGATGTAAGAAAACGAATTGTTGTCCCTTCATTCAAATTATACTCCCCCGCACTGGATCGTTGGACGCCCGTATTATTTCACAACTTTCCCGGCTCACCCTATTTAAATGAGAAAGTGAGTGATGTCATACTGCGGAGCAGCGGTGCTCCCGCGACGCAGCGAGCCTATCAAAACTACGTGGACGGATATGTAGTGGCAACGAACCCAAGTACGGCCAGTATCGCGTTTGCGGTTGGTAAAGCCAACGTGCCATTGGATCAAATTGCGGCGTTATCCATCGGTACAGGTGAAGCCCCGACTCGGTTAAGAAGAGATACGAGAGGGTGGGGAATGGTAAGTGCGGATAACATACGTCCCGAAAACCTGAAGAACCTTCCTCCAAATTGGGGAGTTCTTTTGGACAGGTCGCCTAATGAACCTTTACTGCCATTTCTTCAGATGATCGCCGGCGGAAATGGCTACTATGAATCCATGGTCAGCGCGAACCTTCTGGGAGACCGCTTTTTCCGGTTAGATCCGCGGATTCCTAACTTCTCCAAAACAGACCCTTCCGTGGTTCCCGCTGTCATTGAAATTGCGAACAAAACCAACTTACAGCCTGCGAATACATTTATAGAGAAAAACTGGAACGACAGCCACTAAGGAAATTCACATCTTAAAACAATGAACAAAAAATACCAAGGGACTCAAAACCCTTGGTATTTTTAATGCGGCTGAGAGGATTTGGACATTCACGGGATATTTATACGCTGGACATTCGATAAGGTGAAAGCTTATTACCGCCCGGCATTTCAAGCACTGAAGTTAAGCATTACATCCAACAATCGGGCTATTTAATTGAATAGGCCTACCCAGAAGCCGCTTCCCATTACGTAAGAAAAGCGACTTTTTAGATTTGATTTTCAAGTTCCTTTGACAAATTTTGAAAAGACCATTGACTATTCAGTTGGACTGTATTAAGTTTAACTATATAGTCAGACTGAATAGAGGATGAGGATATGAAACATAAATTATTACCGCTGTCTGAAACCATGCATTATATTTTATTAGCTTTGCGGGAGCCGCTTCATGGCTATGCCGCCATGCAGAAGATCGAAAAGATGAGTAACGGAACTGTTATTTTAGCAGCCGGCACATTATACGGCGCGATTGAAAACTTGAATAAGCATGGCTGGATTGAACCTGTTGGAGAGTCGGGCCGGAGAAAAGTTTATATGATAACTGCGGAAGGAAGCGCCATTTTGAAAATGGAACAAAACAGGTTACTGCATATTTTATCCCTGTACAAAGGAAGTGAATCGAATGAAGACATTTAAGATGTTTTTTGATATTGAAAAAGAGGAGCAATGGCTGAACGAGCAATTACAAAAAGGCTATCGCTGTACAAATATCAGCGGATTAGGAATATACACTTTCGAAAAAACCGACAAGAGATATGTGATGAGACTGGATTATCATGATTATTTATCAAAGAAAAAGCTCAAAGACTACAGAGAGATCTATGAAGACTTCGGCTGGAGTTATATAAACAGCCCATGGCTCAGCGGAACTCGATATTGGCAAAAAGAAGATGATGATCAAAATGAAATCTTCTCGGATCGCCAATCAAAGAGTAGTTATTATAAAAGATTAATGAGTTATTCATCTTGTTTTGGTTTACTTTGCTTATTTTATTCTTATTTGATTTACAAGGATTCAGGTTTGTATTTAGCTGAAGGTCTGTGGAGTATGGAAGGCGCAATGTTTTGGAAAGCATTTTTATTTGAAACTCCATTTGCCCTTTTAAGGTCGCTTCCCGCTCTTATGGCTGTTATCTTCGGCATCAGTTACTATAAAGCGTATCGAAAATATTCAATGTTAAAAGAACAATAACACGGGGAAGTTACATTCAAGAAGTAATCGAGGATCATGTATTTGCCGAAGCCGGGCGCTTTAACGGAAAAAAAGCGCCCTGAATTTGCTGATAAATCAGACGGCTTATTTTGTTAATGATACATACTTATTTACAATGGCTTGAGCGAGACAAGCTGATGAATCAACAAAGGTAAGTTCGCTTCTTTTTTGATCCGTGACCATATTTAAATCCGTACATGCAATGATAACCGTATCAACCTTTTCTGCTAAGTCACGGTGTAATTCATCATATAATGTACCAGCCTCATTGATTTGACCTTGTTTAATCTTTTCTATTATGTGATCGACATAGATTTGCCAACTATCTTGATGTAAAAAATCATAACCTTCTCTGTTTAACGCTTCTTGAAATATTCCAGATTGAACCGTAGGAACGGTGGCTAAAAGAGCTGCTTTTTTTGAACCTTTAGATATTTTTTTTATGGTTTCATCAACCATGTTTAGTAAAGGGACTGAAAGCGCATTTTTTATTTGATTAAAATAGATATGTGCGGTATTACATGGGATTGCAATAAAATCAACACCCGTTTTTTCAAGCTTTACAGCCCCCTCAATAATTGCCTTTTCCATGTCCGTATGATTGAGAGGTTTATTCATATAGAAAGGAGTCGGACAAGAATAAATCATCATATGAGGGAAATCCATATCATGTACTGCTCCATATATTTTTTGGCACTCGTCTACTACCTTATCTACAAATGGCCCAGTAGATTTTGGCCCCATTCCTGCCAGTATTCCAATCATAATTGTCCTCCTCTGTGAAAATTGTACGAATGCGATCACGATGAGTTATTCTTGTGTTACTCACCTGAATCTGCTCTCATTTCTTTTTGGCTGTCTTCTCCTATTTTATCATTTCATTAATCAAAAAAGAGTCTTTAAAAAAGATAGCTGGCAAACCAGACGACTTGCTTTAAGTAACGGGGCAGCTGCAAACAAAAAAACACAAAAAGTGTCAGAACCCTTGGTATCATTGTGATGCGGCTGAGAGGTCTTGAACCTCCATGGGTTATTCACCCGCTGGGCCTCTGTTACTAGGTGTCTAAATTCTCTTTCATCCGCAATGTTCAAGCCATGGTTCTCGCTAAATAATGTACTTAGTTTTTTACCAACACTTCCATCCTCATTTAGCTCGTCAATGATCATAAAGTGTGCCGGTAATACAATTAAATCCTTTGATAACGCGTTGTAACGGCTATAAAGCGTTGTTCTTAAATCTCCCGCCCAGTCTTCTGCCATACCGGCTAAGTCTGGTCTTCCAATTGAATCAATAAACAAGATATCACCTGAAAGAAGATACTGATCATCGACAATGAAAGAAGTGGAACCAATCGTGTGCCCCGGTGAATAAATCGGTTGAATGCCAATCTTTATGTTTCCAATGACAATATCGTTGCCTTCTTCCAGCGGCTGATAATCAAATACCGCTTCTTCTGCATCCTTCGGCGGTAACCAGTAGGTTGCTTTTGTTTTTTCAGCTATGACTCTGCCGCCTGAAATATGGTCTGCGTGAAGATGTGTATCAAATACGTGAGTAATCTCCGCGCCCTTGTCTTTCGCAAAGTCTATAAAAATATCCGCCATACGTGTCGCATCAATAATCGCTGCTTCACCATTGGAGATGACCATGTATGACAGGCAGCCTTTACCGATTCGAACAAACTGATACATCTCACCGCCACCTTTTAAATCCCCGACTTTTACCGGCTCTAAATGTTCGCTCCATGCTTTCATTCCGCCCTTAAGATAGGATACAGAATGACCTGCTTCAGAAAGCATTTCGGATACCATGACAGATGAACCTTCTTTTGCACAAACGACCAGCACTTCTTTATCAGAAGGAATTTTCTCCAAGATATCTTCTACGCCATCTAAAAGATCGAAATACGGTACATTTAAATGGTCAAAATCATGTCCTTCAATCTTCCAATCGCTAAAATCATTTTCATTACGTACATCCAAAATAAATAAAGATTCTTTGTGAAAGATTTTTTGTGTGACTTCTTTTGCGGTAAGTGCTTGCACGGTCATGTTTACATACCTCCTTTTTCTGTTTTACCTGTCCAATCCCGCATACCGGGAATAACATTAATAACCTTTTTAAAACCTTGTTTTTTCATGGTGTGAGCTGCCATTTCACTTCTTCTTCCCGAATGGCAGATAATATAAATTTCATCATTTTTGTTTAATTCGTTAGAGCGCTTTTCCACTTCGCCAAGAGGGATATGCACCGCTCCGGGGATATGGGCTTCTTCATACTCCTCTATCTCTCGTACATCTAAAATGTGAAGAGACTCATCACGATCCACTTTCTGTGTGAAAGCTTCTAATGAAATCTCAGAAATTGAAGATGCATTTTCTGATGAATGCTCTCCTCCTTTTCGAAGAAAGTGACGAAGGACTTCTCCCTCTGTTTCAGTACCTAGATATTCATGGCCTGAGCTTTTTGCCCATGCTTGCAGATCTGCCGCCGATCCTTTATCTGTTGCTTGAATTTCTAATATGTCACCAGCTTTTAATTCTTTTATTTTCTTCTTTGTTTTTACGATAGGCATTGGGCATGACAAGCCTTTAGCGTCTAATACAATATTTGCTTTCACGATTTTTTCCTCCTTTTCTTATATAGGGGCGGGGGTATATAAATATGCAAAAAGTTACTCTCTGGATGTTAATACCATGTATTCATACCACCTTTTATATTTGTGATATTTTTAAATCCTTGTTTCTTCAATACTTTACTTGCCTTTATACTTCTCATTCCGCTTTGGCAGATCACAAAGACGTCTTTGTCTTTCGAAAGCTGATGAGTTTGACGAGGCAAGATAGACAAAGGAATATTTTTGAACCCTTTAATATGCCTTGTGCGGAACTCATAAGGTGTTCGTACATCTATAAACTGTTTGTCTTTATTTTTCAGCTCTGACTTTAAATCAGCAGTTGTTATTTGTTTAACACCATGCAATGGGAAAAAACGTCGAAATACGATCCAAAGTAAAAATAAAATGAGTAAAGTATTGAACATTACTCCGCTATTCATAGCGTTATAACCCCCTTCACTTATTCAATTTGCAATGGATAACATTAAATAAATAAGTTGACATTGCCTTCTTCAGCATCTGCCAAATAAGCAGCTACACCAGCATAGTCGATATCATCTAATAGTTCTTTTTCCTGTAAACCAAGAAGATCCATTGTCATCGTACAAGCTACGAGCTTTACACCTTGTTCTTGAGCCATCTCAATCAACTGAGGCAACGTAAGTGCATTGTGCTTTTTCATCACATTTTTAATCATTTTAGGGCCTATACCTGCAAAGTTCATTTTAGATAAACCCATCTTATCAGCACCGCGAGGCATTATCTTTCCAAACATTTTTTCAAGAAATCCTTTTTTCACTGGAATCAGCTCTTCTTTACGTAAAGCGTTTAATCCCCAAAACGTATGGAAGATCGTCACTTCATGATCGTAGGCAGCAGCACCATTTGCAATAATATAGGCTGCCATTGCTTTATCATATTCCCCGCTAAATAAAACAATTGTTGTGCGTTTTGTTTGTTTTGTCATGTTTATTCTCCTGACTAATCACTATTACCCCAGGGGGTATATTGGAATTAAAATTTTTTTCGAAAGATCTCCTATTATTCAATCCAAAATACCGGTAGGGGTATATTATAATAAATATAAAAATTCGTCAACCTTAAAGATGATAGGTTGATGAATTTTTTTATCGGCTCTTTACCAATAAGTCGACCGCTTCTTTTACTAAGTGTTGTGTGTCTTCTCCCTTTTCTAAACTTTCACGAACACAATGTTCAAGGTTTGTGCTCACAATCAAACCCATTGCTCGATCGATCGCATTACGTGAAGCAGCTAATTGGGTCACAACCTCTCTACAATCTTTTCCTTGTTCCATCATGGTCAATACACCTTTTATCTGTCCTTCTATCCGGCGTAAGCGATTTTTAATCTTTTGATCATATTCCATGCGTTGAACTCCTTCTTTGAAATTTATATATTTGCATGTTATCAACTATCACTTCATACTCTGCTTTATCACACTACATTATTAATTAGATAATGTTTGTGAATCAATATTATACCCTTACAGGTATACTGTCAATTTTCAAGACGGCATGAGAATGATTATAATTGATGTCAAGTCATGAACTCCTAAAGGAGATTTAATAACTCATTTTCAACGAAAACTGAACTCTGTTAATTAGTCGAGATTCCAAGATATACACGGACCAATTGACCTTTCCTTTTTCAGGAATCGCACAGGTTCCCTCTTGTTTTGATGTTGTTTTTTAAAAAAGTTATTGACACCAATAAATGACCATGTTATCATTAAAAATTTGATATCTCACTCCATATATGGTAACCTTAAGTTAAGTTCTCATATATGGAGGTGGATTATATGTTTCAAATTGGCGATAACATTGTTTATCCAATGCACGGAGCAGGTACAATTGAAGCCATAGAAGAAAAACAATTCTTAGAGGAAAAACAACAATATTATGTCATAAGAATGTCAATCAGTAATATGACAGTTATGATTCCAACGCGTAAAATATTGAGTTCAAATATACGGCCAGTTACTGATATACGTGCATTAAAACACATTATACACATTTTTCAGCATGGAGAATCAGATAGGTTACTGCCGTGGAAGCAAAGGTATATAGTAAACACGAACAAAATAAAAACGGGTGAAATACAAGAAGGCGCTGAAGTTGTACGTGATTTAATGCGAATGAAGAAAGAAAAAGCACTTAATTCAAGCGAAAAAAAAATGTTGGATCATGCATATGAATTTTTGATTAGTGAACTGGAAGTCATTAAAGGAATCACTGAAAAACAAATAAAAAGTTTCTGCTAAGGTTAATTTTAAATAATGTTTTGCATTCCAAAAAGCGCCCACGAGTTTTCGGAATATTACGATTAAAATATTTCGAAGACGCTTAACTTCATCAACTTACTTTTATAACATTAACCTCTTTTATTATTCCTACAATCTAATCAGTTTTTATTATTAAAAATTTCTTCAACGAACATTCGATGTTTTATCAAAAAACTCGATGAAATAGTCACTTGATTTTTGTAATCCTGATTCACACTGGCACGGACAAGGAGCCGTAAGGATGGAAGAGAGGCAGGGCTTTCATTGTTTTAGGTCTAAGTGATTATTTCCGGAAGAAAAAACAACCACTCCCCTCTTTATCTTTAAGAATTTCTTACATCTGCTTCCACAGTGAATAGCAGTTGTTTATCTTCTTTTCATAAAAGAGATATGCGAATTGTAACAAAGAATAACATACAGTTATCTTGAGAACATAAAAACAAATCATTTATATATATTCCACATATCGTCAATCCGGTATGTTATACTGTAAACAATCCTTTGAGGTTTTAAACCTTTTTCTTACCTTGTAGCAACTGTCCCTACTCGAACGTTGAGTAGGGTTTTTTTATTCAGTATGATACAGAGAACATAAAAAAACAGGCCCTATATAAAGAGCCTGTTTGTATAAACGATTGAAGATTAAGCAGTTTTTTGAACGTTAGCAGCTTGAGCTCCACGAGCACCTTGCTCAACGTCAAACGTTACTTTTTGACCTTCGTCTAAAGATTTGAATCCGTCACTTTGGATTGCAGAAAAGTGTACGAATACATCGTCTCCATTTTCACGTTCGATAAATCCAAAACCTTTTTCTGCATTAAACCATTTAACTGTACCTTGTTCCATTTTTGTTGCCTCCTAGTGTGTTACACATTGTATTACTATCCTTGCCCAAAGTATCATCAAGACGAAAAGTCGATATTCATACTATCCTTTACACGAACAAAAATAATTCTCCTTTATCATAGCACGAAACGGAAATAACTGCAAATTAATAATGTGTTCATTCATGTTTTATTTGTTAAACCTGTCGATACCAGTGCAAAATAAGATGCCTATTAATAGCTATGGTTTGAAAACACCGTGAAAATGAATCACGAGTGCCTTCAAACCCAGTACTTCATATTGATTGTTAAAGGTTTCTTTAAAAAGCTCAGCTGTTTCTTGTTCAAGCACAAAATATTCTTGGCTGTTCACTGGTATAGCTTTGTTTCTGCACATGTTTCCAAACGATCACTCAGGTATACCCCTAGTTTAACGGTATTAACTTGTCATGTTTGTTCCTCAAACAATCAAAGTTTACAGTCTAAATAAACTGATTCACATAGGGGAGCATGGAGAGAGTTTGGCCCGATAAAGAGCTGGGTATAATCTTCATACGCTTTTTGTATCCCGGCTGGCCATTGCTAATAAAGATTTAATCGAGATGGAGGTCATTTTCTGACCTTCAATAATTTTACACAGGATTAGGAAAGATACTTATTATACATGGAGTATGACAGCTGGGACTTCAAAGGCAATAAAACGTTTTCTATACGCAGATTAAGAACATCAGGGAAGGGGAAGCTTTTAAAAATGAATGAACAAAACCTAAGGACTTTGAGAAAACTGGTTACCCCTTATGAAAAGTCCGATTCACAAAAAAGTATTTATCAAATCATTAACACATTGGTGCCATTTTTCCTGTTATGGTGTTTGGCCTATAAGAGCTTGTCGATTTCTTATATCCTTACATTAGCGATTTCTGTCGTTGCGGCAGGTTTTTTAGTGAGAACCTTCATTATCTTTCATGATTGCTGCCACTATTCCTTTTTTAAGAACCGAAAGGCGAATCGAATCCTTGGAACAATTACAGGAATTCTGACTCTGCATCCGTTTGATCATTGGGCACACGATCATTCTGTCCATCATGCGACAAGCAGCAACCTGGACAAACGCGGTACGGGCGATATTTGGGTACTGACTGTTGAGGAATATAAAGAAGCCTCAACTAAGAAAAAAATAATGTACCGTTTGTACAGAAATCCGTTTGTTATGTTTATTATCGGACCGATTTACGTCTTCGGGATTACCAATCGTTTTAATCGTAAAGGGGCAAAACGCAAAGAACGGATGAATACATATGTAACCAACCTGGGGATCGTCGCTTTGGCAGCACTTTTATGTTGGGCTATCGGCTGGCAAAACTTTCTGCTGGTCCAGACGCCAATTTTTATGATATCGGGATCCCTCGGAATTTGGATGTTTTATATTCAGCATACGTTTGAGGATTCATATTTCGAAGAAGATGAGCATTGGGAATATGTAAAAGCAGCCGTTGAAGGAAGCTCTTTTTATAAGCTTCCAAAAGTCATGCAATGGTTAACAGGCAATATCGGTTTCCATCATGTTCATCATTTAAGCCCAAGAGTCCCAAACTATAAGCTTGAAATCGTGCATAACAACACTGAACCATTGCAAAACGTTCCGACCATCACACTGGCAACAAGTATTAAGTCGTTAAAGTTCCGCCTATGGGATGAAGAAGGCAAAAAATTTGTTGGTTTTACCCACTTAAAAAAAACTTCTAAAAGCCAGGTATCAGCTCGGCTAAGAACGGATTAAATAAACGCCCATAATCGATGATAATGGGCAGTGTATCTTGCATTAAAAAAGTGCAGACTCGCGCAAAGATTTTGTGCAGAGGTCAGCACTTTTTTAATGCCACATGCACTTACAACAAAAAATACCAAAGGTGTCAAAACCCTTGGTATCAATGGGATGCGGCCGAGAGGACTTGAACCTCCACGGGTTATTCACCCGCTGGGCTCTCAATAAAGTGAAACTGTGTTTTCTGTTATAAAACCATTGTTCTAAACACATTTGCCGCACTAATCGTTATTTATGTCTTGATCTATTCAATCAAGTTTAATCAATATTATTCGAAAGTGACATTATGATTAAACTATCATGAAAATAAACTTCTGTAATTTAGAAGTTTTGACGGACCCCTTACCGTACTATAAATATCATGTTGATAGATGTATTTTAAAAAAGCCCACTCACGAAAACGAGTGGGTTTACAAAAGCTCTAAACGTGATAAATCCCCTTTTTCAAAAAATAATCAGCTACTCTGATTGCAAAGTTTTCAATGTCTCCGTACATTCTTAGAAGGAAAATACCATTAGCGATGACACTAATGGTACCCCTTTGCTTCTACTCAATCACTTATTCAGCTTCTCCAACCACTGTAAAGCGTTCATTTATATGTTTTGGATTTTCAATTTCATCCAATACTGCAATTGCATAGTCTGCATAGCTGATATAACTTTCGCCTTTCGAATTCACAAGAAGATGATCTTTTCCCGACTGATAAGATCCAGTTCTTTTCCCGTCTGGGTCAAATATCGCTGAAGGACTGATAAATGTCCAGTTAATATCAGAAGTTTCCTTTAGTTCTTGCAAGTTACGACCTTGCCCTTTAGCTGTTGGAATAAAAATCTCCGGGAAATCAGGTGTATCCATTACACTGACAGTTTTATTTTCGTCTACATAAAGACTCCCTGCTCCACCTACAATTACAGCTCTTGTACCCGTTCCTTTTAATGCCCTAATTAATGCCCGGCCAGCATCTACATGTGCCTGTTCTTCTCCTAATGGAGCACCGAAGGCATTAACTATTACATCTAACTTTTTTAGATCATCCGATGTAAGATCAATTATATTTTTTTCAATGATTGAAATCTTTTCCTCTTTAAGTTTTGCAGCATCTCTTACAATTGCAGTTACTTCATGTCCCCTGCTTACCGCTTCTTTCAAGATAAGACTTCCAGCTTTTCCGGTTGCACCAATGATTCCAATTTTCAATTTAAAGTCCTCCTAATCATTCAAAATTTTAAATGTAACCATATTGATTACATGTAATAATTTTAGTTACACCTTATTTATTTGTCAATACTTTTATCATCTTGTTAATTGAGCATATTAGAGTAAAAGAACTTGTAATACATTCAGTTACAAGTGTACTATAAAGAGTGTAATGTAATTAGGATGGTGAAGAAATCATGTCTATTAGCAGCCGTTTTGCTGTAGGAATTCATATATTGGCTCTTATTGAAATAAATGAAGACGGAATTAGCACTTCTGAATTTTTAGCTGGAAGTGTAAATACAAATCCCGCCTTCATAAGAAAAATTACGGGGATGCTGAAAAAAGCAGGTTTAGTAAATGTTCGGCCAGGTATTGCAGGAGCTGAATTAGCGAAGGATTTAACTGAAATCACCTTACTTGATGTTTATAGAGCAGTTCATGTTGTTCAAGATAAAGAATTGTTTAGTATACATGAAAATCCCAATCCTCAATGTCCTGTAGGCCGGAACATTCAAAGTACAATTGGTCCAATATTTGAAATCGCCCAATCTGCCTTGGAAAAAGCTCTTGGGCATATAACAATTGAGGATGTGGTAAAGGATATTATTGAAAAAGAAAAATTGAACAATAATTGTTAAATGATTCACAGAAAATCTTTGATCAGACTGGGGATAGGAAAAATCAATAAAACAAAAAGGGACTGGATCATATTGAATCCAGCCCCTAATTGATATTGATTTTTTGATTAAAAAAATGGCTTTTCATGAACAAAAAAAGAGCAGACATAAAGTCTGCTCAATTAATTAAGATGATTGCTCATTTCATCCAGACACCTATAAAAAATGAAAGGTGACGATGATATGCCACCCAAAGGTCATTTAGCGTTTAATTAATACTGATAACTCACCTTCAAACACTTTTTCCTCTTTCTGATTATAGGTAGATAACAATACAGTAAGTATCCCCGTCTGGCTTTTATTTGGTTTTTTATCAATAACCTTAACAATAGTGTGCAGTTTATCATTAGGGTAAACGGGTGCTAGGAATTTTATATTATTCATTCCTGTCCCAGCAATAATATCGTCTTCATGACGCCCTTCTTCAATCCAAAGCTTAAAAGTAATAGATAACGTTTGTATTCCAGAAGCAATAATTCCATTAAATCTGCCCATTTTTGCTTTTTCTTCATTTAAATGCATGTATTGTGGGTCATACACTTCTGCAAAATTCATTATATTCTCTTTTGTTAATTCAAAAGATTTAGTTTGAAAAACCTGCCCGATGGTGAATTCATCCAATTTCATAAATAAATCTCCTTGAATCTAAACTTTATTATTAAATCTACGTAGCATTTTAACATACTGGCTCTCACACAACAACTTAACGGTAAAACAATTGTTCCCCTATCAGGAATGAACAAGCACATTGTTTTTGTTTCCTTGCCTTTAACCTCTTTATAATCAGGTGTTTTCTTATAAAGAACAAGGCGGTCGCCATCACCATCACCCGGCATATGTGCCATTTCCTCATAAGAATCTCCAAGCTTCTCATAATAAGAATAAGCAGTCAGCCTACGAGAACTTTCTTCTGGCTGATAAAACGCAAGTTGAATATATTTCCCGTCATCATATACACGAATTATAGCGTTATCTCTTTTGTGCTCATCTGAATCTGCTCGTATTTCTTTTCTGACTTTCTTCTCCTGCTTCATCACTTCATTAATTGCATTATCATATTTACTACCGCCGCACGCAGTCAGCTGAAGGATGAAGGTGACTGACAAATCATACGACCTACTATAAGTAAGTGGACAGTAACAGATAAATTTCTATAAACAAAAATACCAATGGTGTCAAAACCCTTGGTATCATTGATGCGGCCGAGAGGACTTGAACCTCCACGGGTTATTCACCCGCTGGGCCCGCCATCTATATTCATAAAACTATTGCTCAGTTGACAGCATGTGAAGTAAATTACGAATTTCCTTGTTATAACTTTTAATTTCTTCTTCATTACAACCGGTTTTATCAAATACTGCATTAGGTATCATTGTGACTTTTTCTTTAAACTCATTCCCTTCAGTTGTTAACGTAATAATTACACTTCGTTCATCCTCTTTTGAACGCTCTCTTATAATAAGACCTCGCTCCTCAAGTCGTTTTAAAACTGGAGTTAATGTTCCGGAGTCTAGATATAATTCTTCGCCTAAACCTTTAACAGATATTTTTTCCTTCTCCCATAAAACAAGAAGAACCAAATACTGTGATTAGCGTACAAGTTCTCGTTTTCTGCTTTGGACCCCATATAGAAAATAAAAAGCCAGCTCTCCTTCGGGAGAAGAACTGGCATAACAAAGCTTCTTGCTTCTTATTTTGCTGTATTGCTCGGACCTTTTAATTTCTCTTCGTTCTTGCGTCAATGTTTTATTAATAGGACACAACCAATAAAATAATGACGATCGAAATAGCAACTCTGCTTTTGCAAAGCAGTAAGCCCCCCAGAATATAAAAGAGCTGCAGTCATTGCTGCTCGGATAATCCCAGCTTATTCTGAGTCTGTATTTCGAGTAGCCGGTCAATTAAATGGATGTTTTTTTCATTCCTTTTCTGTTTGTTCCATTTTCCACCACAGTGAATCTTTTGGATTTTCAACAGCTTCTTGAAACTCAGCTTTAGAAGCAACTGTTGGGTAAGAACCTTTTAAAGATTTACCTGAAGTATCTTTAAATAAGGTTAACACAACAATTAAGCCAATTAAACTAACTGCCAATAAATAGAAACCCGGCGCCAAATTGTTTCTTGTCACATGGGTTAACCAAGAAGCAACTAAAGGTGTTGTTCCACCAAAAATAGAAACTGATAAGTTGAATGTCCAGGATAATGTACGATATCTAATGTCAGTATGGAACAACGCAGGTAAAGATCCTGGCATAGTGCCTTCGTATACAGATAATACAATACCTAACATTAAAAGTCCTATAAATAAGAATGTTATATTCCCCATATTAAGAAATTGAAAAGAGATAATCGAAAATACAATTCCTAATACTAATCCAATTGATATAACTTTTTTATTTCCTAATTTATCTCCTAGTTTACCGAAAGTTAAAGCGAACGGTACCATAATAATCAATACAATTGCTGTAACCGGTGTACTTATATTATCACTTATACCAAGGTTCTCATCTAAATAAGAAGGCATATAACCTAACAAAAGGTAATTGGTTATATTGAAAAATGCCACAAATACGATACATAAAAAGATATCTTTTTTATATGTTTTAATGACTTCTAATAAACCGGGTTGTTGTTCTTGGTTTTCAGAGATGTCACTTTCAAATATTGGTGATTCATCTAAATGACTTCTCAAATATAAACCAAATAATCCTATTGGAATACTTAAGAAGAAAGGAATTCTCCATCCCCAACTATTCATTTGAACATCAGATAAAGTCCAGAAAAGTACTGTAACTAAAACAGAAGCTACTATATAACCAGATAATGTGCCGATTTCTAAACCGCTGCCTAACCTTATACGCTTATTATCTGGAGAAGATTCTGCGATATATACCATTGCACCAGCGTACTCTCCACCCACAGAAAAACCTTGCAGAATACGAGCTAAGAGTAATAATATAGGGGCCCATACACCAATCTGATCATAGGTAGGAAGCACACCAATTATTAAAGTAGATAAAGCCATCATTAAAATAGTAATTGTTAATACTATTTTCCGACCAAATTTGTCACCAACTTTACCAAAAATAATTCCGCCTACCGGTCTAAGCAAAAAGGCAATTGCAAATGTAGCAAAAGTAAATATTAACTTTAATTCATCGTTTTGAACTGGACTGAAAAAGTTTTTACTAATAATAACTGCCAAATAAGAATATAAAGCAAAATCAAACCATTCCATCGCGTTTCCTATCCCTGTAGCAAACACGCTTTTCTTCGCTTTTTGAATGTCTACAACGTTAATTTTTTTCTTGTTAAACTTCATTTAATAATATCGACTCCTTAATTATCAAATCCACATTATACAAGCGCATAAACGGTCCAAGCATGCAGTCCCAGAATGTATAGCGTAATGCTTCTCTAAAAGTCTGGGGGTTTCTGTTTCACCTGATGGAGAGCTAACGGCATAGTGGATAATTGGTTCAACTGTACCTTAAAAGACTCGACTAATATCCATATCAGCCAAATAACATTGTAAACCAGGAAAGAAGGATGAAATTCAGTTTTTTCGCTGGTTTCCTTAACTTATTTTTGCCGATTGGACTAAAAATAATACAAAAAGCAACAAAAAGAGAAACATCCAACAGATAATACCAGCCAAAGCGGTTAGTGATATATCCTTGGGCTGTGGTTGGTGTTTTCTGCAGAATATTTGGAGAAGTGATTCCCCTTCATACAGCTCTATTGTGAATATTATCACAATCGAAAAAAAACTTTTATTTCTTCAAAGTATCCTAAACCTTTATTTTAGTTCTTCCATTACGTCTTCCAATATGTTTATTATAAGATTGAGGTCGTTCCTAAGAATTATTTACTGATTCTATCTTTATTACCCCACAATCAGGTGAAACAAAACACTATAAACGTAGCATACCTTTTTAAAATCTGACAAGCCCAACAGGGTGATAGAAACCCGGCTAAAGCCAAGCTAGTCAATGGATAGAAGGAATTTTTTTTGTTTTTGCCAAGGAATAACCGTCTGCGTTTAATCCAGCCCAATTAGAAAGAAAAAGAGCAGGAGTACTCCTGCTCTTTCATTCAAAACTTTAATTTGTATGAAGAATTTCGTATACCTTTTCGACTTTCTTTACCTATTAATCAGTATACAGACTACAACAGAAATAAGTAAAATAATGGTTTTATTTTCGGTCGGCTTTTTCTTACAGCTAAATCCAGACATCATTTTCAGCTGTTTGATCAGTTATTTCTTGCCCGGTATTCACAACACCTTTAGGTTCTGCAAGCAAAATTTCACACTCTGATTCTGCATAAGGTTTATGTTCAACATTTTTTCGGAATGACAAACATTTCACCTTCATTTAATTTTACTTCTCCATCATGAATTCAATGATTAAATTATCCCCAATGACAATAAAGACTAATAATAACTAAAATTTTAGCAAATTCCAATATTCCTTATCTCAATTTTGTTTAACTAACTGGTAATTGTAACAGTAAACTCATATTTATGAAAAGTTATACCATCTGAAAATTTTCCGACTCAAGTCTGTTTAACCAGTTATGAACCAATGAATTAAATACATCGGTTTGTTCGATTTGCAGGTTGTGACCAGCCATATCAAGTACTGCAAAAGTTGCCCTTGGATAATCTTCGAGTAGTCGCCACGCATCGTGGTATCCGACTACATTATCCTGACGCCCTGTGATAATTAGCGTGGGATAATCAAGTTTAGATGAAATATCGAAGGTAAACCCATATCCATTTTGACGAATGTTGTTTATGAATTCATAATTTGTTTGTTTAGAAGGAAGTAAAATTTCATCTCGAAACCTCTCCCATTCAGTTTTACCTTGCACAATCCCCATAGAGCAAAATTCATCCGCCTCCTCTGAAGACAATTGTGATATCAAGTCGCTGTCTCTTTTTAGAACAGTCTTCTGCGGTACTACCCTTTCATCGAATTCAGGTATAGTTAATGGTGCCATCAGCAGTAATCCACGAACTGTTTCCTGACGTGAACGAACGATACCTCTGGCAATGTACCCTCCATATGAATTACCACACACAATAAACTGTTGACCAGGAATAATCTCGTCCAAAAGACGCAATATCGCTTCTAACATATCATCAGAGTTCTGAATAGACGGTTTCGGCTTAGAATGTCCCATACCCGGTAAGTCTATGTATATTCTCTTCCAACCGCTTCGTTTCTCGAATAACGGTTCCATTGCATTTAACATCACCTGATGGTCAAGTGTCCAACCATGCAGCATAACGATCGGATATCCCTCTCCAATTACTCTATGGTAAATCGACATGTATTTGTTTCCCCTTCCCTGTAATCCTAATGTTTCGATATGAACATTTAATCCTTTCATACATTTATCACAATTTTAACAAAATTTTAACTGACCTTGGTAAGTTGAACAAAGATTAAAAATTGAATTTTGACAATCGCAAACTGTCATATGTGTCCGTCATATCAAAAGAATCTCTTTAATGTGTTGTTTAGTGCTTTCGTTACGGCGACTATCGACAAATAAGAACCAAGCAAAGTATTGTCCAGATAGTTTGAGTATTTTGATCACTTTGCAAATAAGTTATTGAAAACACACTACCTAAAATCACTGCATCCAATAGACTCCGGCTGATTTTCATCAATCATCTCCCCTTTTTTAATTTTCGTAGAAAGCATTAAAGCTTCCTCGTTCATGAAAATAATCAGCGACTTCAATCGAAAAATTTTCAACATCAGCAAACATTTTCCTCGAAGTCTTGGTTTTCTTCCTTGCTTAGCAGCACTTTCTCTGCTTTTGCAAATTGGAGTTTGAGGCATTAGCAGCTACCTATAAATGATGAAAATATTTATGCGATGTCTACTGCAGATGACTTACTTTAGGTAGTGGGCAGTTTGTGGGCAGTAGATCATTTAAAAATAAGCACAAAAAAATACCAAGGATCTCTCTATTACCCTTGGTATCATTGATACGGCCGAGAGGACTTGAATCTCCACGGATTATTCACCCGCTGGGCCAAGCTTTTATTCAAAGCATCTGTTTATTTTATTTATACTTATTTTCATCATTTTTCATGAATTCTGAGCACAAACCGGGCACCTATTAGAGACCAAGGAAATCTGCATTTCATCAAGAAATATGTACTCATCGCCCTGCTGTAATGAGTTTCACATCATTTATTTCAGCTTCCCTCGCGAATACCGGATCAATGCTCAGCTTTAAGATAGTCAACCAATTTCTCCGCACTGTTTTTAACATCTTCTTTTGAAAGATGAAGTGTCCCATATTGTGTAAAGGCAGGAAGAAAACGCATTCCTATATAGTTAGCAGTGACTTGAAACGGTCTGATAAGCTCGCTGATCGTGATATTATATTCTCCGCCTGCTTGATAATCAGATTCCTGTGCGCCTAAGGAGATAGCTAAGAGTAGTTCTTTGCCATGCAATTTAGTACCTCCAGTTCCATAAGCCCAGCCATGTGTTAACACATCATCTTCCCATTGTTTGAGTAACGCGGGACTGCTGTACCAATACATTGGGAACTGAAAAACGATACGCTCATGATCTAACAGGAGCTGCTGCTCTTTTTCTACATCAATGATAAAATTAGGGTATTCACCGTACAGGTCATGAACCGTAATGTCATTCTCTTGCTTTAAACGATTCATCCAGGTTCTGTTGACAACAGACGTTTCCAAATTAGGGTGTATAACGATAACTAATGTTTTCATTTGACTGTTATCCTTTCTTCGCCGATTAGTTATTATTGCTTTTGCGATAATGAATTGAATCCAATTTTAAAATAACAACTTATTTACACCTATTTTATCCTTTTTCATGAATTCAGGGCAACTAATTGGACACTGATTACATTTATAGCCAAAAAAAGGCTTAACCTTTTAAAAAAGATTAAACCTTTTCATTACCCTTATGCCCCTGCCCTATTATCTCGTATCTAAATTCTTTCTCTGCTTTTGCAAATTGGAGTTTGAGGCATTAGTAACTACCTATAATGATGAAAATATTTGTGCGATGTCTACTGCAGATGACTTACTTTAGGTAAGTGGGCAGTTTGTGGATAGTAGATTATTTAAAAATAAGTACAAAAAATACCAAAGGTGGTTGAACCCTTGGTATTATTGAGAGGCGGCGGAGAGGACTTGAACCTCCACGGGTTATTCACCCACTGGGCCCTCAACCTAATGAAAGCGTATCATGTATTACATAAACCTTATAAATAAAGCATTCTTTATCTTCATTTCCACCTGTTTTTTTCTTTATGAATTTTGGGCACTTTTAAAAAAAAATCACTGAAAATATTAGCTTTAAATTTGTAATTTCAGCTAAGACCTAAGTAACCACTAACAAGAGAAGTAATGTAGTCCCGCCCACTAGGTGCGATAGTTTTTTCTTTTGGTAGTACCTTGGCTTGTCCGATTTTGTAATTCAGTGTAGATAGACAGAGTAAAAAAGAGTACGTATTAATCTTGAATAGCACAAAAAACACTACCCTTTTCGTTACTTTAGAGAAAGGATAGTGTTTTTTCGTTTTGTGGGTATCAGAAAATCTTTGCTAGTAGCAGTACCTCAATAAGAAGATCGCAATTTCCACTTACCTAACTATATCAAGGCTTACTTGTCTGATTTGGGATGTTTGGGGTACAAAAGTTGAGTTACAAACATTATTATCCAAAAGAACGTTTACTGTAATTATTTTACATGGTACTATTTGTATTGTGCATACGGAATATGTATGTGTAATAAATGAAATTAAAAGGAGTGCTTGATCGTGAATCTTAAGTCCATTTTCAAAGGAGTAACATCGACTCTGATAGCTGGTGCAATTGTTGGAACTTGTACTATACCTGCTTTTGCGGAGTCGACTACAAGTGTATCGTCGAAAAATTATGCAGTTACAAGTGGAGTATTCAAAGCTCTAGACAGGGAGGTTTCAGAAGGCTCTGTTGATCAATCAAGCTGGAGTCGGGAGTTCGAATTAGATGAGAATGACGGAGCACAAGTAAACTTCTGGATTTCAAATAACGGAAGCAATGACATAAAAATATCAATTGACGGAATAGTCTCAAGAACCATCGCACCAGGCAAGCAAGGCAACATTTCTGCCGAGGTAAAAAATGGTTGGTTTGGTTGGACATACAATTACACATTTACAGCTTCACCAACGGCTCAAGGTGGTAGTGTTAAGATGAAATATAAAATTGCTCAAAGAAATAATTAACGAATTACGGAAAGGTAATCACTCATTACCTTTCCGTAATTTCATTTTTTTAGTTTTTTAAAAGATTCCTTACTTTCTATACTTTGGAGATAAATTCACTCCAGGTTTTTCAACTTCTCTTTTTCTAGAAATAAAAGGTTTTGTATTAAATCCTATATGATGCAAATCAAACCGATTAGTAATTACTTTTCTCCAATTTTCTTCTCCTGCTTTTCCTGCTCTTTTCCCCTCATCCTTATGAAATATTATCCTGTCCTATATTTAAGTTTTATACAGCGCTCAGTATCATTATTTACACCTTTTTTAATGTTTTTTCATATTTTCTGGACAGTAAATGGGAGTAAAGAAACCTTGACCACTCACCAAGATAAGTAAAGTAAACAAAACGAAGGGCATCAAACTAGATGACTTACTATAAGTAAGTGGGCAGTAACAGACAAATTTTCTACAAACAAAAAAATACCAAGGATCTCTATTATCCTTGGTATCATTGAGATGCGGCCGAGAGGACTTGAACCTCCACGGGTTATTCACCCACTAGGCCCTCAACCTAGCGCGTCTGCCATTCCGCCACGACCGCGTGCTATGAAGCTGTCTTTCCACTAAGCATATAAGCTAGTGATGATGATCAGCACTTTGAAAAGAAAGTGCGGGTGAAGGGACTCGAACCCCCACGTCGTAAGACACTAGATCCTAAGTCTAGCGCGTCTGCCAATTCCGCCACACCCGCGTGACAAGTGGTGAGCCATGAAGGACTCGAACCTTCGACCCTCTGATTAAAAGTCAGATGCTCTACCAACTGAGCTAATGGCTCGCTCTAAAAGTGATTCAAAAATTTTAAATAAAATGGCTGGGCTAGCTGGATTCGAACCAACGCATGACGGAGTCAAAGTCCGTTGCCTTACCGCTTGGCTATAGCCCAACGAAGGTAAATGGTGACCCGTACGGGATTCGAACCCGTGTTACCGCCGTGAAAGGGCGGTGTCTTAACCGCTTGACCAACGGGCCGTCTGGTTGAGAACTTATCTGGCGGAGAAGGAGGGATTTGAACCCTCGCGCCGCTTACGCGACCTACACCCTTAGCAGGGGCGCCTCTTCAGCCACTTGAGTACTTCTCCATATGGCTCCACAGGCAGGATTCGAACCTGCGACCGATCGGTTAACAGCCGATAGCTCTACCACTGAGCTACTGTGGAATAATCAGACTTTCTTTATTATAAATGATGCGACATATTGTGTCAAGAAGCAACATTTATTTTTTTGAGAAAGTGTCGTTGTCTCTCAACGACTTTTATAATTTAACATAGAACATTAAAATGAGTCAAGCCTTTTTAAAAAATTCTTTTGATTTTCCCTCTGCATTTTCCGCAGGCATATCTTTCCGGGTTCATTGCCCGCTTCTTTATATACTGTTGGCCGCAAGCCGCGCATCTATACATATATGTTTTCTTTTGTGGCTTTTTGGTTTGCAGCGGCGTGCAGAATCTCGGCGCTCCGACTTTCTGAAGCAGTTCTCTGAAGTCCTTGTCTCTGTGCTTGTACCCTTTTCCTTCAAGGTGAAGGTGGTAATGGCACAGCTCGTGTTTAATGATTCCTTCCAGCTCGCTCTGCCCGTGTTCGAGAAGATATTTTCGGTTTAATTCGATGTTATGGGAAGACAGCATGTACCGCCCGCCTGTCGTTTTCAGCCGGTCATTGAAAAAGGCCCGGTGACGGAACGGTTTTCCGAAATCCTGTAAAGAGATGTCTTCCGTCAGCTTTTGAAGTTGTTCGTTATCCATAAGTGCACCCCGCTTTAAAAACATTGAACGGGACAATTCACCGTTCGCATACAATGAGTTAAAACCGACCTCTAACTAAAAGCTGAGGAGGAATGAGCCATGCCGAATTGGCTGATGAAACAAATGCAAAAAGCGTTTTTAGAAAAGGACAATTACCAAATCAAACTGCTGAACCAGTGCTGGTATTTCTACAGAAAAAAACACTGCTCGTAAGCAGTGCTTTTATTTTACCATAGACAGCGACACTCTGCCTTTTTGCACGTCCACCCCTTCGACCCATACGGTGACGATGTCTCCGACCGATACGACGTCGAGAGGATGTTTGACGTATTGATTGCTCAGTTTTGAAATGTGCACAAGCCCGTCCTGTTTGACGCCGATATCGACGAAAGCGCCGAAGTCTACAACGTTGCGGACGGTGCCCTGCAATTCCATTCCTTCCTTTAAATCCTCAAGCTGCAGAACGTCTTTTTTCAGCAAAGGCTTCGGCACTTCGTCACGAGGATCTCGCTCCGGCCTTGTCAGCTGCCCGCAAATATCCGCAAGCGTAATTTCCCCTATATCGAGCTCTTCAGCCGTTTCAGACAGCGGCAATGCGCTTATTTTCTCTTTTACGTCCGCGCTTCCGATCTGATGCGCAGTGAGCTGCAGTTTTTTGAGCAGCGCCTTTGTCTCTTTATAGCTTTCCGGGTGTATCCCGGTGCGGTCGAGCGGCTCCGGTCCCCCGGGCACTCTCAAAAAGCCGATGCACTGTTCATATGTTTTTGCCCCGAGACGCGGGATTTCTTTCAGCTCTTTGCGATTTGTAAATTTTCCGAGCTCTTCCCTTTTTTTAACGATATTACCGGCAACGGTTTTGGATAATCCGGCTACATATTGAAGCAGCGCGGCTGATGCTGTATTGACATTCACCCCGACTTGGTTGACGACGGTCTCTACGACAAAACGGAGTGATTCATTTAAATGCTTTTGGCTGACATCATGCTGGTATTGCCCAACGCCGACGGATTTAGGATCAATTTTCACAAGCTCGGCCAGCGGGTCCTGCAACCTCCGCGCGATGGAGACGGCGCTGCGCTCTTCGACCTGAAAATCCGGAAATTCTTCACGGGCGATTTCTGACGCGGAATACACGCTTGCTCCGGCCTCATTGACGATGACATAATAAATGTCCCGCTCTGTTTCTTTCAGCACATCAACGACGAATTGCTCTGTCTCCCGTGATGCCGTGCCGTTTCCGATCGCCACAACCTCGACTTCGTACCGGTCCAGCAATTCTTTGATTTTTTTCCGGGCTTCCGCTGTCTTTTTTACGGGAGCGTGCGGGTAAATGACGTCGATTTTCAACACCTTTCCCGTCTCATCAACAACTGCCAGTTTGCACCCCGTACGGAAGGCCGGATCGACGCCGAGCACAACTTTCCCCTTCATCGGCGGCTGCAGCAGGAGCTTACGCAGGTTTTCAGCGAAAATATGAATCGCCTGCGCGTCTGCTTTTTCTGACAGCTCTTTGCGGATATCGCGCTCAATAGCCGGCTGGATCAGACGTTTGTAACTGTCCTCAATGGCTTCTTTCAGCGTTTCTTTCACAGGCGTTTCACGGTGTTTGATGATTTGCTTTTCTAAATAAGCTTTTATCTGATCGGCGGGCGGTTCGATCGCAATCTTTAAAATGCCTTCTTTTTCACCGCGGTTCATCGCAAGTACTCTGTGAGGAACGACCTTTTGGATCGGCTCTTCGTACTCGTAGTACATTTCATAGACGTTTTTCTCGTCATCTGCGGCTGACTTGCCTGTTGCGGAAGTGAGAATTCCTTTTTTATACGTTTCCTGGCGAATCCACTTTCTGAAATGAGGATCATCCGAGATTTGTTCGGCTATGATGTGCTTCGCGCCTTCGATGGCTTCCTCTCTTGAAGCGACTTCTTTTTCTGCACTGATATATTGATCAGCGATGTCGTGAAGGCGGTTTTCTTTCGGGAGAGAAAGAATATAGTCCGCAAGCGGTTCAAGGCCTTTGCTTTTGGCGACGGTGGCTTTTGTTTTCCGTTTTTGTTTGAAGGGACGGTATAAATCCTCGACTTCCTGAAGCTTGACCGCTTGTTCGATTTTTTGCTTCAGCCCTTCCGTCAGCTTGTCCTGCTCAGAGATCAATCTGATGACTTCTTCTTTCCGCTGCGTCAGGTTTTGTATGTATTGCCACCGCTCGGAGATTGCCTGAATCTGCACCTCGTCCATTGAGCCGGTCTGCTCTTTTCGGTACCGTGCAATAAACGGGACGGTATTGCCGTCTTCCAGCAGGCGGATGACACTTTCGACATGTTTTTGGGATAATGCTGTTTCTTCAGCAATTTGTTTTTTCAAAAGGGCTAACGTTTCCATATCACAAAAGCCTCCATCTCTTCATTCTTTCTCTAGTGTATCAAAAAACGGCGGAACATAAAAAAAGCAGCCTTACGATAAAAGCTGCCCTAGAATATAGGTCAAATCATCACGTCTGGATGTTGTGTACGGATGAAGTGATTTTGATATATCTTCTATTGAGTGTCCCTGCTTTAAGCAGGTGCGGATATGCGGAACTTCAAGCCCATCCGTGTAGATGATGAACCTCGCCCCTTTTTCGTATGATGACGTATACGTTTTGTATCTTTGCGGTTTGCCTGAGAGGTAACCCGAAATCGGCAGCGGATGAAAGACTTCGCCTGATGGGGAGTGCAGGAAGAAACGGACGTTGCCGATCGAGCAGTATGTCAATTCCCTTTTGATGAAATTGATTTTTAAGATGGAGGCAGTCGCCCCTCTTTTGTTTTTCATCGCTTGATTGCAGCGCTCAATGATGCTTTCCACATCCTCATCCGCATACGTTTCCACGATGTCTTTAATGGCTGACGAGGATTCGTTGGCAAGAGATCCGCTGCCGAGACCGTCCGCTACCGCGCAAACTAATTCTTCTTCATTCGCCTTCATAAAAAAGCTGTCGCCGCATATGGACTTGCCTTCTTTATTTAATTGGTATACAAGAGTTTGAACATGTTCATTTTCTTCAACCTGAATCATTACATTAGCTCCATGGAGGGATCTCCAATCAAGGCCTCTCTCAGTTTTTTCACCGCTTTCCGCTGCAGGCGCGAGACGTGCATTTGAGATATTCCGAGAATGTCCCCTGTTTCTTTTTGGCTTTTATTTTGCACAAATGTTAAATCGATAATCTGTTTTTCGCGGTCGGACAGCACATGAAGCACGCTTTTGATCATCATCTGCTGGTTGACGCGTTCGTATCCTTCCTCCTGCGACCCGACGATATCTAAAATCGTGACGGTGCTTCCGTCCGCATCCGCTTCGATGCTGTGATCGACAGACAGCGCCTGATAGCTTTTTCCCATCTCCATCGTTTCAAGCACTTCCTCTTCTGACACATCGAGAAAGGCTGCGATTTCTTCGACTTTCGGCGATCGCTGCGTCTCTGTCGTCAGCTGATCCACCGCCATTTTAATGCGCGGGCCGAGTTCCTTAATCCGTCTCGGGACGTGTACGCTCCATGTTTTATCTCTGAGGAAGCGTTTGATCTCGCCGATGATGGTCGGAATCGCAAATGCTTCAAAGGATTTGCCGACCTCGGGATCATACCGTTTAATGGCTCCGAGAAGTCCGATCATTCCGACCTGGCGGAGGTCTTCATGAAAGCTTTTTCCTTTTGAATATTTCTTTGCCAGCATTTCGACGAGATTGGTATACACCTCGACGAGTGTTTCCTGGGCTTCTTTATTATCATGTGTTTGAAAGTCGAGTATGAGCCGATCAATTTCATCTTTAGTTAGTTTCGTAGTTTTTGATGGTTGTGCCATGATCAACTCGCTCCCCATTTAAATACTTTGTCATCGCCACGGTTACGCCAGAGTTGCTTTGAACTTTGACTTCATCCATGAGCGTTTCCATTAAATACAGACCGAGCCCTCCTTCTGACAATTGATCGACTGTGTGTGAAGGTGTGTACGGCCCGAGATCCTGCTGCTTCTGATCAAAATCAAAGCTGTCTCCCTGATCGGCGACAATGACCTCCAGCCGATCCTCAAACACACCGAACCGTACGGATACTTCTCCCTTATTTTCATCGTTGTATGCATGCTGGACAGCGTTTGTACAAGCTTCGCTGACAGCGATTTTTAAATCTTCAATGTCATCATAGGTATAGCCCATTCTGCTTGCGACCCCTGATAACGTAAGCCTGACGATTCCTACATATTCCGGTTCGGCCGGAATTTTCATCTCTATATAATCAACTGATGTACTCATTGCACGCCACCTTCTGACTTTGCCGAAATGTCGATGATGTCCTTAAGCCCCGTAATTTCAAACAGACGGACGAGCCGGTCGGAAAGATTCTCAAGCTTGAGAGAGCCGCCTTCCTTACTCACCGTTTTAAACACGCCTACAAAAACGCCTAAACCCGTACTGTCCATATAATTTACATCTTTTAAGCAGATTCTCATGTCTTTCCCCTCGTTTGCCAGGGGCATCAGCTTTTCACGAACCACCGGAGCTGAGTATACATCGATTTCTCCAGCGATATTGATTTGTATATCTGAAAGATTCTCCTTCATATCTACCGTTAAATTCATCGTATCACCTCTGAAAGTTATCCTTACTCGTGCTAATGGCTTTTTACCCGTGCTGCTGTTTTTTTAAACCTTTCTTTTCAAAACAATTAACGTAAAATCGTCATGAAGCTGAAAGTCCTGGAGTCTCAGCAGGCTGTCGTAAATATTTTTGACCATACCCTGCGCGGAGCAGTCCATATGTTCTTCCAGCATGCGCTGAATGTCGCTGCGTTCTAAGAAACCGTTTTCGGTACGGCATTCGGTGACGCCGTCAGAAAAAAGAACGATCATATCTCCTTCGTCCATGTGCTGTTCATATTGGCTGTAATCAAAATCCTGAGAAATTCCCAGTACCAATCCTTTTGCCTCCAGATCATAAAACTTTTTTTCTTTTTCAGAGTAGTAGAAGCCCGGTTCATGCCCCGCAGAGGCATATGTAAATTGGTGATTTTTCGTATTGTAGTTTGCGTAAAACATGGTGATAAACATGCTTGAGTCCACGTTCTGTTCTACAACGCGGTTAAGATTTTTCAGCACTTGGGAGGGGTGAATGCCGGTCTCCGGAAGAGAGTCCATGGCATACTTGATCATCGACATGCACAATGCGGCGGGTATTCCTTTTCCAATGACATCGGCTATCGCGATGTTAATCGATTCCTTGTCTTTGACAAAGTGATAATAATCCCCGCTCATCTGTTTGGCGGGGACGCTGATCGCCCCGATATCCAGATCTTCTTCTTCAGGAATTTTTGTGCCAAGCAGCGTCTGCTGAACATTTGCGGCAATTTCAATTTCTGAACGAAGCTCCTGCTGGATATCTCTCAGACTTTGATGTTCCTGATAAGCCATCCCGTAGCCAATCATGACTTCTATTAAAAAATCCAGCGAATGAAAAACATCTTCCGGCAGATCCGGATACAGTTCCTTTACTACTTTTCGGTGGATACTGATAATCTCCTCCGGAGGAACCTGATGTTCAATCGTTTTTCGGCTGAATTTTTGGGCTTGATATAAAGATGTTTCTGTTAATTCGGCTATATATCGGCTAAGCAGCTGATGATACCGCTGCTCTATAACCTCCCTGAAATCCACGTTCTAACCTCCTACCGAAGCCATTTCACGGCTTGAATCTCTGTTCCTTCCCCTGCAACAGATTGCAGGCTGAATTCGTCCATCAGCCTTTTGACGCCCGGAAGTCCCGCTCCCAGTCCGCCTGACGTTGAAAAGCCGTCTTCCATCACTTTACGGATGTCGGGGATTCCGGGTCCTTTGTCTTCCGCTATAATTTTAAGGCCTTTTTTCCCTCTGTCGTTTACTTGTTCTATGCTGACCTGGCCCTTGCCTGCATATAAGTAAATGTTTCTGGCCAATTCTGAGATAGCCGTCGTGATTCTGGCCTGGTCCACCGTACCGAAGCCTAATTCCTTCGCAACGTTGCGGCCAAGCTGTCTGGCGGCTACGATATCCCATTCTGTCATGATTTTCACACAGGATTGGTCGTTCATCGCTATTCCCCCAATTCCCGCTTCAATGTCTCAAGCCCTTGCTCTAAATCGAGCGCCGTTTCAATTTCCTCAAGTGAGATTCCGAGTTCAATCAATGTGACCGCCACAGCAGGCTGAATTCCCGTCAATACGACCTTTGCGCCCATCAATTTAGACATGGTGATGACATCGCCGAGCACTTTCGCGATAAATGAATCGATCATGTCAACGGATGTCAGGTCAATGACGACCCCGTTTGCGCCGGTTTCATAGATTTTGTTCAGCAGATCTTCTTGAAAATGCAAAGCTGTCTGGTCGTCAAGTTCCCATTGGATGGATACCAATAAGCAGTTATACAGTTTCAGGATCGGGATTTTTGGATGTCTCACAATGTTATTCCCCCAATGAAACGATTTTTCGATTTGTCATTTCAAGCGCTGTTTGAATTCCTTTTTGAAGGGTATTCTTCGTAATAACCTGCGACAAATCAATTCCCAGATTAACGATCGTCTGTGCGATTTCCGGACGGATTCCGACGAGCAGGCATTTCGCGCCGACAAGCCGCACCGCTTCCGATGCCTGGATAATATGGTGCGCCACCATCGTATCAACGACCGGCACGCCCGTGATATCAATTAATACAACCTGTGAACGGTGCTTTACGACGCCGTTTAACAGATTTTCCATAATGTGCTTTGCACGCTCCGTATCAATCGTCCCGACAAGCGGCATGACCGTTACATGCTCAAATACCGGGATCAGCGGAGCCGACAATTCCTGAAGCGCGATTTTTTGCAAAGTAACCGTTTTTTCCCAGGAGATAGAATACTGATTTAAGATCTCCGTGTTGATCGGATTGAAAAAGCTGTCTATTTCCAAAATCAAATCTGCTCTGTCCTGATCGGCCATATTAAGGTCGACCATCGTTTCGTAAAGCAGTTTCCAAAACTCTGACAGGGTGGCTGAAAGAAGTTTCAGTGACAGGCCGAGCTGAACGGCGCGCAGTGCGAGTTCACTGATCTGCTCTTCCGTAGCCTCGTCATTTTTAGTCGATAATAAAAGAATGTCTATATAGTCTTTACAAATATTTTCACATATGTGATTCGTAAGCTGATAGTCTTCCTGATTGCCTACTTCTTTTAGTTTGGCTGTCCAAGTATCAAGCAGTTCATCATGCTGATCAATGATGAACTGGTACACTTTCTGATTCGACATGGGTTTCACTGACCTCCCGACACAAAACAACAAATTTTGTTTGATTATCTCTTTATTATAGCGCTTATGTTTTTCGAAAACAAAAAAAGTTGCTCCATATGAGCAACCAAAATATGACTAAAAATCAATGAGTGCCAAACTGATTTGCAAGGCTTCATCAACCTTATCCATCATTTCATCATCCAGATGAGTTATTTTATCCGTTAATCTTTGCTTGTCAATCGTCCGAATTTGCTCCAGCAAAATAACGGAATCTCTTTCAAAACCGTAGCGTTTTGCATCAATTTCGACGTGGGTTGGTAATTTCGCTTTCTGTATTTGGGCTGTTATGGCTGCAACAATAGCAGTCGGGCTAAAGCGATTTCCGATATCATTTTGGATCACTAAAACCGGGCGTACGCCGCCTTGCTCTGAGCCAACAACAGGAGATAAATCAGCAAAATAAACATCGCCGCGCTTTACAATCAAAATGATTATCCTCCGCTGACTAAGCGCTCAACGGTCGTTTCTGCTTCGCACTCAGCATAGTGAGCCTCAGAAGAGATATTCAAGTTGATTTTCGCCATTTCCATATACCCGCGTCTCATCAAATCACGGTTATGGCGAGTTGTCCGTTCGCTGACATACGCTCTCACTGCTTGTGATATCAGTTCGTTTCTGCTTCGTTTCTCCCGCATCGCTACACCATCCAATTCAGCTACTAAGTTTTCAGGCAAGCTGATTTTCATTTCGGTTCTTGCGCTGGATTCAGACAAAAAACATACACCTCCACCAAACTTACGGATACGACCAATACATCCATCCAGACATAATGATACCATTATTCAAACGTCAAGCAAAGCTGTTTTATAAATTCTCTTTTTCCGGATGACGGCTACTTGTTTGTATTATCTTGCAGTAAAGGATTTCTTACTTCCATTATACTCTCATTTTCCAAAAACATACGGGGAACGCGGGAACTAATGGTACAAGGGACCTCGTAATTAATCGTCTCAAGCCGCCCTGCGATTTCATCCATCGTGATCGTTTCTTCCTTCTGGCTGCCGATCAGGGTGACTTTGGTGCCCGGCGGATAAGATTGATCTAATTCGACCATCAATTGATCCATGCAGATTCTTCCCGCGATGTTCATCCGTTTGCCTCCGATCAGCACAGACGTGCCGCTCAGCTTGCGGAGCCACCCGTCCGCATAGCCGATGGGAACCGTTCCGATCCATTGATCCTTCTCTGCCGTATATGTTGCGCCGTAGCTGACGCTTTCCCCTTTGCGGATCTTTTTCACATGGGATAAAACAGAGTGCAGCGCAAAAGCCGGTTTTAATTGAAACGGAATTTCGCTTTGGATGTCAGCAGAAGGACGAAGCCCGTACATACTGATGCCGAAACGAACCGCGTTAAAGAAGCCTTTTTTAAGACGAAGTCCGGCAGCGCTGTTCGCGCAGTGCACCATCAATTCTTTTAAAGGAAGCGGAGCGATCAATTTTTTAAAGCGGTCAAACTGGAAGAGGAAATAATCTCTGTTTTTCTCATCCGCGGTAGCAAAGTGAGTGAATACGCCTTTACAGACTAAACCGGGATTTTGGCTGAGGATTTTTAACACGCTTTGGATTTCTTCCTCCGTTTTGACTCCGAGTCTGTTCATGCCGGTGTCGACTTTCAGATGAAACGGCACTGTCGCACTTCCGAGGTGGCGCGCAGCTTCCTGAAGCCATTCAACAGAATACCCCGTGAGTGTTACGTCATACTCGGCAGCTGCTTGTACATATTCGGGCGGCACGGCGCCAAGCACGAGAATCGGCGCTGTAATGCCCCGTTTTCTCAATGAAATCGCCTCATCCAGTATCGCTACGGCAAGACACGAAGCACCCGCTTCAAGCGCGGCTTTCCCAACTTCCAAATCTCCGTGGCCGTAAGCGTTCGCCTTTACAACCGCCATGAGATGGACGTTTTGCCCGATGTGTTTTTTCATATGCGTGACATTTTCTTTAATCGCGGACAGGTTGATTTCCGCCCACGTTTCTCTGTAAAAAGATGCTGTGTTCATTGATACACTTCCTAGCATTATTTTCGATTCATATTGTTATTATCATACTAAAATTATTCTGCAAAGTGAAATGGAATCAAAAAAGAGACCGACAGCGGCGGCCTCTTTTTTGACGTTATTTTGACGACTGTCCCTGCATGCTTTTGGCGGCGGCCACCATTTCATCTTTTGTCAGATCCTGTGATGACAGAAGATAATCCACTCCGTCATATGTCCACGTTAAAGACGTATCAGATAATGCGGCCACCGTGAAGCCGAGATTAACCGGTTCGCCTTTCAGCGTGACGGCAGAGGCGGCTTTTGCGATATGGGCTTTTTCTTGAATAAGGGTGAATGATTTTTCTCCGCCGTAAGTCATGACGATCCGTTTGCCGTCCGCCGTTGAAATATCTTTCTCTTCAAGCTTTTTGACACCGGCCGGCACTTGAAGCGGTGTTTTGACCGCAAATGAATCAGACGGCTTGGCGCTTGTGGCGACGTCCATCTGGGAAAGCGTCATATTTTTCTTCTCATCAAAAGAGTCTTTATCAAACGGCTTGTTGAATTCAAAGCTTTTGAATTCGACTTTTACCATCACTTTCCGGTCTGTATCCATGACTTTGACGAGCGACGGGCTCATGTCCTTTTTGTTGAAAGTGATTTCCTGAGTCGGCAGCATTTTGTTGTGCTGATAGTTTGTTTTTGTTTCAAACGTGTACTTTTTATCTTTGGCGGAATAGACGGCGTCTTTGTCATGCTGCACGTCCTTTACAAGTGACTCAAACAAATATACTTGGCTGCTGTTGTTCGGCCAGTCGCTTTGGAAGCGGAAGCTCTTATTTAGAGACGGCGTGAGGACAAAGACTCCGTTGGCGTTCCGTAAGATGACTTGGTTTTGGTCTTTTTTCGGATTTTCCAAATAGACCCGGTACAGGGAAGGTTTTTTATGCCAGATTTCCACATTGTATACTTGCGGATCACTCCCCGTTTCGATGGTCATTTTGGCTTTCGCTTTGTACGAGGTGTATTCTTTCGCCTTCTTATCTAAACCGTTCACGATATCTTCCTGTGATTTTTGGCCGCAGGCCGAAAGAATAAGGACGGCAAGCAGTCCCGTTAAAAGCAAAACAAAGCTTTTTCTCACCTTTTTTCAACCCCTT
This sequence comes from Bacillus sp. KS1, assembly GCF_020075515.1. Lineage (NCBI taxonomy): Bacteria > Bacillati > Bacillota > Bacilli > Caryophanales > Bacillaceae > Bacillus > Bacillus sp. KS1. The sequence continues at coordinate 92,752 of NZ_JACAWW010000018.1, forward strand.
CTTCTCAATTGATGTAAAGGGAAGAAATCGCTTGTTTGACTTTAACGGTACGCCCTGAACGGACGGACGCGTACCATAAAAGCCTCAAACAACTTGTCTCCCTTAATGCACTATCAAATATATGAAGGGGTTCCGGCTAATATGCAGACTAGCGTGACAACCTTTCAATCACGACCTGTGCCGCGGCGTATTCTTTTGTATGGGTAATGGAGACGTGAACCGCCGCGCCGTCAAGCTTGGCGCAGGCCAGCACAGGCTTTCCCGCCGTGTCGTTTCCGGTTTCAATATCCTGAAAGCTGAGCTCTTTGCCGATACCTGTGCCGTATGCTTTCGAAAAGGCTTCTTTTGCCGCAAATCTTCCCGCGAGAAATTCAATTTTCCTTTTGTCCGACAGCAATGTAAAACGGGCGTATTCAGCCTCCGTCAATATTCTTTGCGGAAACCTCGCCTGCCGGCTGAGCATGTTTTCAATTCTGTGCAGTTCAACGATGTCGATTCCGATTCCGAAAATCATGTGAATTCCTCCTAAAAGTCCGTACTAAAAAACGGTTTATGTCATAAACGTGTTACTATATATGTAACAAATCAGATGCAAAGGGGCTTGCGATGTTTATACGAACGGAAAATTTCCAGACTTTTATCAGACGTTATCCGGCCGTCAGCTGTATCTTGGCGCTGCAGGCGTTCTTGTGGCTGTTTTTCAGTATGCCGCTTCATTCCGTCATGATGTGGTCAGATGCTGTGACCGGCTATAATTACGGCGTTTCCTCGGGAGAATGGTGGCGGCTGGTGACACCGATGTTTTTACACGCGAATTTCACTCACCTTTTGTTTAACTCCATGTCTCTCTTTTTATTCGCGCCCCCGCTTGAGCAGATGCTCGGAAAAGTCCGTTTTCTGATTGTGTACATCGCATCGGGCATCATCGGCAATATCGGCACGTATCTTGCCGAACCGCTTGATTATGTGCATGTCGGCGCATCCGGCGCGATCTTCGGACTTTTCGGCGTGTATGTGTTTTTGACTGTTTTCCGCAAGGAGCTGATCGGCCGGGATCAGTCGAAAATGATTATGACCCTGCTTATCATCGCGGTACTGTCGACGTTTATCAACTCTAATATTAACATTATGGCGCATTTGTTCGGACTGGCAGGCGGATTTTTGCTTTCCTTTTTATGCGTGCAGCAAAAAAAGCGGCGGTATTAACCGTCCGCTTTTTCATATGAATACCAGCGCCCGATGCGTTCGGCATCTTCCTCACTGACATCCTTCAGCATGACATGCTCCATGTGGTGAGCTGATTTCACTGCGGTAGCCACAGATGCGAGCCGCCTTCTTTTTTGCAGAAAGGAGCGGCTGACTTCAAACATCTGCATTCTTCTTCTCAGCATAATCGTGGTCGTCTTCCCGATAAGCCTCGTGGTGATCTGAAGCCTGCCGCCGTTGATGCACCATGACGCTGTCCTAAACGAGGCATATCCAAGCACTATTTCTACGGGAAGCACAAGGAGCGATGCATATCCCCACGGTTTAAACAGAATACAAAGCGGGATGATCACGAAAACCGAGAAGATTATGGATCGGAATAAATACCGGCGCAGCGCCCTTTTCGGCAAATGATTCCGGTTTTCTTCCAGCACGTAATCCGGTGTGAAACCGTTCAGCATCACACCGAGCTTTGATTTGCGGATGATCGGAAACAGAATCGTCTGAGCTCCTTCTTTCTCATTCCCCGCACTTCCGGCGCTGACAATCGCAACCGTCGCGTATCCGAATAATTGCCTGATCACATTTTCTTTCATTTTAATGGCTTGGATTTTACGGAGCGGGATCGTCACTTGATGCTTTTCAATAATTCCTCTGGTGATGACCAATTCGTGTTCTTTTTTTTCTATCTTAAAGTTGGCATGCTTGATCATCATACCGGCGATGCTTAACAGCCAGGCGATGAACAATCCTATGAAAATGATCACGGCGTAAATGCCGATGCTCGCATGCTTGAGAAAGGAGAACCTGTCATAGAGCCAGTCCATCGGAAGTACTTCATCAATCTGAGAAAAGAGGGCGAATACCGCTGAGATGATGACACCGATTCCCCCGGATGTTGAGGCGGCCATAAGCAGCTCACCCACAGACAGGCGGTAAACGGATTGCATATCTTCCCCGCGCATCGGCTCCTGCTCCGCTTCGGTCTCCCCTCGTTCTTCTTGCTCCGCTTTTTGCTGAAAAACAGCCGCTCTGATCCGTTCCGCCTCTTCCACAGTAATGGCGGATAAGACGGCTTCGGCGTTTTTCCCGTCGCCGGCCGTTTCGATTTGAAGCTTAACAAGCTTAAAAAGCTGCTGAATGATGCCGGCACTCGTATTCATTGATTGAATCCGGTCAATGGAGATGTATCTCTTTTTCGTAAAAAACAAGCCTTCTTCAATTCTGAATTCTCCGTCCTCAATCCGGTATGTAAACTTTCTCCACTCGATTACACTTGCCGTAATCAGCCAGATAAGCAGGACGGCGAGCGCAATGCCTCCGTAAAAGCGGATGAAGTGGTTGGAATTAACAATATAGACGAGAAAAAATGGCAGAATAATGTTTTTAATGGTTTCGATAATAGTATGGAATAAGTTCAAAATCACGGCCGCCGGATGCAGACGTTTCGGCTCAGACATCATCTTCCGTCACCCTTGCCAGACGGGAAATGGAATCCCTCAGCCGGTCAGCTTCCTCCATATCAAGCGCCGGAATGGAATGAACGGTTGCCGCCGTGGAGATTTTGACTGAGGCCAGACGATACCTTCTGAGGAGCGGGCCTTGTGAAGTATCTACGTGCTGCACCCTCACCATCGGCACAATGACCCGTTTGACAATAAAAATGCCGGATTGAATATCAATTTCATTTTCATGGACTTCATAGCGCCAGATCCTGTGCCTGATTTTCGGTATGGCATAGACGGATATCACTGAACCGAAGATCCAAATGATGCCGAGGACTCCGGTGATCCAATACGGCCAATGGAAGAAATGGCTTAAAACAGCTGCTGCTATAACGGCCAGAAGACAGAAAGCGGACAGGATGATTTCCTGAAGACGCCAGACTTTTAAGCCGCTTGGACTGATTCGATTTTTTGGCTGTGCTCTCAACATACCTACCTCCCATTTTTTATCATACATACAAATACGGCTGATTTGCAAAAAAGATTCACTTTCCGGCATATCAAAAAAAAGCGGACCCCGTAAAAGGGTCCGCTTCCTGTGTTTTAGTATGATTTTTTCTGGCGTCTGTCACCTGAAGAACGGCGGTCGCTTGAGCGTTTTTTATCGTAGGAAGAACGGTTGTTGGTTTTCCCTTTGCCGCCGCGGTAGCCGCCGCCTTGGCCGTCTCTGCGCTTAGAAGTACGCTGGTTTTTATAGCGTTTGCTGACCATCGGCGCTTCATCAGTGAGGCGTACAGGCGTGCTGTCCGGCTCTTTTGTCGCCATTTTAATGGCTGCAGCCACAACTGTCACTGCATCATGATCTTCTAACAATTCCGCAGCTGCCGTCATGTAGAAGTTCAGGTTGTTTTCGCTGATCGCCGTGCGCAGACGGTCAACCGTCACCTGCTGCTGTCCTTCTAATGCTTCGTCAAGCGTCGGCTCTTTCATGCGGTCCATTTTGCGTTTTGTCGTTTGTTCAATCGCGCGAAGCATGCTTTTCTCACGCGGTGTGATAAACGTCATCGCCATACCCGTTTTTCCTGCACGGCCCGTTCTTCCGATACGGTGAACGTAGCTTTCAGGATCTTGAGGCACGTCAAAGTTGTAAACGTGGGTAACGCCTGAGATATCAAGTCCGCGGGCGGCAACGTCAGTCGCTACAAGCACTTCGATCGCACCTTCTTTAAACTTGCGAAGCGCAACCATACGTTTCGCCTGCGTTAAGTCGCCGTGAATTCCTTCAGCCGCATATCCGCGAAGGTTCAGGGCTTCAGCAAGCTCATCGACACGGCGTTTCGTACGTCCGAATACGATCGCAAGTTCCGGAGACTGAATGTCAAGAAGACGAGTCAGCGTATCGAATTTTTTGCGCTCCTGCACTTCCAAGTAGAACTGCTGAATGTTGGACACAGTCATTTCTTTCGCTTTTACTTTTACGTGTTCCGGCTCAGTCATGAAACGCTCTGCGATCCGTTTGATCGGCGCAGGCATTGTTGCTGAGAATAAGAGCGTTTGGTGGTCGCTCGGCACGTTTGAGAGAATGGATTCAATGTCATCAATGAATCCCATATTCAGCATTTCATCAGCCTCATCCATGACAACCGTATTCACGTTGTTTAAACGGATCGTGCGGCGGTTGATATGGTCAAGAAGACGCCCCGGCGTACCTACGATGATATGCGGGTTTTTCTTCAATGCGCGGATCTGACGTCCGATATCCTGGCCGCCGTAAATAGGCAGTACTTTCGCACGCTTATCTTGTCCGATTTTATATAACTCTTCAGATACTTGAATGGCTAATTCACGGGTTGGCGCGATTACGATTGCTTGAATATTAGGAGACTCGGGGTTCATTTTTTCAACAAGGGGTATACCGAACGCAGCTGTTTTACCTGTACCTGTTTGCGCTTGTCCGATGACATCTTTATTTAAAAGTCCGAGCGGAATCGTTTGTGCCTGGATCGGTGTTGCTTCTTCAAATCCCATACGATTGATTGATTTCATGAGATCAGAACTTAATTGGAAATCTTGAAACGTTATAGTCAAATTATTCAAACTCCTTCTGATTGCTGTTTCAGTAATGTCGTGATTTACCACTAAAAACCGCCCTTTCATCCAAAGGACAGGATCATACGTATACAAAGCCCGAATTACTTTACGTTTAATCTTACCATTACACTATGTGTTTTTCAATAAGGCGAGATGGTCAGGCGGCCGGAAGCGGCCTGACCGGATTCTTCCCGCGAACGAGGCCGGCCCCCGCGCCGGACGGGATTTCCCAGCCGGCGGTCTTTCTTTTTCATACGGACAGAATTATTTCACCATGAATTAGTTTCTTCATTTTTGTATATTTTTATAATGCTGATCAGTATTTTTTCAGTTCTTCTCTAATAAATCTTTAACGATTTCTTCGAGCTTCATACCTCTCGATGCTTTAAACAGAAGGAGATCGCCGGAAGCGGCCATTTCCTGTATGGCGTGAAGCAGTTCTTTTTTGTCAAGATAATGGCTGACGCGCCCTTCTTCAAAATGCCGGCGCGCTCCGTCAGCGATAAATGCGCCGAGTGTGCCGTAAGTAAATACATGGTCGATTTCCGCCGGATTGACCGCAGCTCCGCATTCTTCGTGGAATGCTTTTTCTTCATCACCAAGTTCAAGCATATCACCGAGCACGAGCATTTTCTTCCGATAGCCTTTCATCGTTTCGATTAATTCTACCGCCGCTTTCATTGACGTCGGGCTCGCATTATACGCGTCGTTTACGATCGAGATGCCGTTGTCCGTTTTGACCAGTTCCAATCTCATCCCCGTCACCTTCAGGCGGCTCAGTCCCAGTGCGGCATTTTCCGGCGTAATGCCGAAATAGATGCCGGCGGCGTATGCGGCCATGGCATTCATCACATTATGTCTGCCGAGAACGGGAATAAAGAAGGAACGGTCGATCCCGTCAATATTAAAGTACGTGCCTTCTTCCGCCTGTTTTATTTCTTTCAGGCGGAGATCGTTGTCCGCGCCTGCGCCGTATGTCGTTGTCCGGCAAGTGTACGCCTTTTGGCGGAGCAGCGGCTCATCCCCGAAATAAAACAGAACGCCGTCTTCCCGAAGTCCGTTTATAATTTCAAGTTTCGCCTCCGCAATTCCTTCTCTTGAGCCTAAATCCTGCATGTGGGATTCGCCGATATTGGTAATGACGGCAGCTTCCGGTTCAGCAAGACGGCTCAGAAAATCAATTTCGCCCCTCGCGCTCATTCCCATTTCTAAAACGGCGATTTCTGTATCTTCAGGTATGGCAAGCACAGTCAGCGGCAGGCCGATATGATTGTTGAAATTGCCGGCGGTTTTGTGAACGCGGTACTGAGTGCCGAGAACGGCGTGAAGCATGTCTTTCGTTGTCGTTTTTCCGTTGCTCCCGGTCACCCCGATAACCCGTGTGCCGAGCTCTTTCAAATAAGCTTTTGCCAATGTTTGCAGCGCCTCCAGCGTGTCATCGACCAGGATGACAGCACGCTCTTCCGGCGGATTCGGTTCAGAGCGGTCCCACAACACCGCGGAAACGCCTTTTTCGAAAGCCTGCGGCACAAAGGTGTGGCCGTTAAAATGCTCGCCTTTTAAAGGAATGAACAGCTGATTTTTTTCCAAAGTCCGCGTATCGGTTGCGGCGCCCTCAATCATTGTTTGTTCAAATACGGGATTTGTCAGTGTGCCTTTGACCATGTCTGCAATTCGCTTTACAGTTCGCTTTATCAAAGGTGGCACCTCGCTTTCTGAAAATGTTATCTGTTACGGGAAAAGACACTGCCCCTTCAGGCAGTGTCCGTCTTCATTAAAATGTATGTTTAATCAGCTGTTTTTCGGCATGGCGTTCTTTTGCCAGCTCAACCAGCTGTTCGATCAGATCACTGTAATCTACACCTGCTTCTTTCCAAAGCAGCGGGAACATGCTGAATGGCGTAAAGCCCGGCATTGTGTTCACTTCGTTAATGAGCACTTGACCGTCATTGGTCAGGAAGAAATCGGCGCGGACAAGGCCTGATCCGTCAATCGCTTTGAAGGCTTTAATCGCCATTTCGCTGATTTCCGCATATTGTTCATCCGTCACTTGCGCGGGAATCATTAAATCCGTGTCGCCGTCTTCATATTTCGCCTTGTAATCGTAAAAGTCGGTTTTCGGCGCGATTTCACCGACGGCGGAGCATTTCGGTTCGTCATTTCCGAGTACGCCGATTTCGATTTCTCTTCCGGCGATTCCTTCTTCCACCACAATTTTCCGGTCATACTCAAAAGCCAGTTCGAAGGCTTTTTCAAGCTCTTCACGGTTTCGGCATTTGCTGATTCCGACGCTTGATCCGAGGTTCGCCGGTTTGACGAAGCATGGATACCCAAGCTCCTCTTCAACCTGCTGTAAGCAGCTGTCCGGCGTCTGTTTCCAGTCCTTTTTTAAGAAAGCGGCGTACTTCGCCTGCGGAAGCCCCGCTTGAGCGAACAAATGCTTCATGATGACTTTATCCATGCCGGCTGATGATGCAAGCACCCCGTTGCCGACATAAGGAACGTTCAGCAATTCCAGCAGACCCTGAATGGTGCCGTCTTCACCGTTCGGTCCGTGCAGAAGCGGAAATACGACATCGATCGGCGCCTTTTCGTCAGGCGACGCTTCAGGAAACATTTCCCGGTTCAATGCTGATAGAGCGAAACTTTCACCATTTTGTTCCAGCTGAAGCATTTTCACGTTGGAAACCGGCTCAGTCAGCAGCGGGCCTCTTTGCCATTCTCCTTTTTCAGTGATGTAAATCGGATGTATATCAAACTTCTCAGTATTAAGCGCTTTTGTTACAGCTAATGCTGTCTGCAGCGATACATTGTGTTCGGCTGACTTTCCGCCGTACACCAATCCTAGACTTGTTTTCAATGGATATTCCCCCCACAACAATTCATCTTTACTATCTTATCACTTTCCTCAGAAAATGATCTAATTATTTTTGGGCATTCTGAATATGAAAGCATTTGTATGTAATTCCTTTTTATTTTATATTAAAATGGCATGGAAAAGGAGATGTGTCATATGAAAAAAATCAGTACAACAGAACAATTTAATGAACTTATTCAATCCGACAAGGAAATCATCGTGAAATTTTTCGCTGACTGGTGCCCTGACTGCACGCGCATGAATATGTTCATCGGCGATATTTTGGAAGAATATAATCAAAATGATTGGTATGAACTGAACAGAGACGAGCTCCCTGAGCTTGCCGACAAATATCAGGTAATGGGCATCCCGAGCCTTCTGATCTTTAAAAACGGCGAAAAGAAAGCGCATCTTCACAGCGCAAACGCGAAAACGCCCGAAGAGGTCACAGAGTTTTTATCACAGCATATTTAATTCGTTTCACGATCTTTGTTTATGACTTCAGGCTCTACATGAACATGGACATGAGTCACATCATGTTCATGTTTTATTGCATATTCGACTTCATTGGCTACTTCATGGCCTTCTTTCACAGACAGTCCAGGATCTACCGTAATGACCATTTCCACATAAACCGTGCTCCCCAAATACCTTGCTTTCAAATCCTTCAGCCTGCTGACCTCTTTTATTTCTTTTACTGTGTGTTTATACGGCTCCAAATCTTTCAGATCAAACCCGTCCGTCAATGAGTGGGAAGCATCTTTGAAGATGTCCCATGCCGTCTTACAGATGATGATTCCGATCAGAAAAGCAATGACCGGATCAATCCACGGCAGATGAAGCCGGGCCGTTAAGACGCCTATAAACGCCCCAATACTGACATAGGCGTCAGAACGGCTGTCTTTCGCCGCCGCATGAAGCGCAGAACTTTTAACCCGATCCGCAAGACGGCTGTTATATACATACATGCCGTACATTACAATCGCGCTTCCGAGCGCCGTCCATGCCGCGATGAAGCTCGGCTCGGCCTTCGTTCCGCTGACAATCGCCTTTGCTCCTCCGATCAGCACTTCAATACCGACCGCCATCATAATAAAAGACGCAACTAATGAAGAAATTGTTTCAGCCCGATAATGTCCATAGGCATGATCACTGTCCGCGGGGCGCTGGGAAATCCGGAGCCCGATCAGCACAGCCAGCGATGCGGCAATATCCGTGGCATTATTTAACCCGTCCGCTCTGAGCGCTTCGGAATGATAAATAAGACCGATCACCAGTTTGACGGCGGCAAAGATGAGGTACGCGGCGATATTAAGAATCGCGCCTTTCTCACCCCGTTTTAAGTTTGCCGTTTGATCATTCATGTAAGGACTCCTCCATTCTCATTCATAGTATGGATGGAAAAGCGGAAAAATAGCAGCTTTGATCTGTCAGAATCAAATCAATTCGACAGCATTATTCCCCGGGAAACTTTTTGTCGAAAAATTGGCGGTATTTTTCCTTTACATATGAATATACCCATTGTATACTTTCATTAAATGATAATGATTCTCAATATCATTTGATTAGGAGGGTAATCATGAGGTCTTCTCCTCAGCTCAGATCATCAGTTGAAGGACGAAAAAAACATCTGATCCATTTGCTGATCAATAACGGAATATACAAAAAGTCGGAACGGCATTTATATGAATTATCGCTCGGAGAATTAGAAAGCGAATACAAATATGTTAGGAAGGTGCAGGCTCATGGCGAAACGTAAAATAAAAACATACGAACAGCTGATAAAAGAAAACAAGGCGGCCATTATGAATAATCAAAAGCTGATGAATGTGATCTATGACAGAATTGACCGCAAACATCAAAAACTGCTCCGGCACAACAGCCATACATAAAAAGAGCCTTTTTTAGGCTCTTTTTTTTATTGCTCAAAGGCTTCCGCCGCTAATTTGCCGATGACCGCATCGTCCATCGGCGGATTGTGAAGGCCGGCCCGGGCATCCCGATAATACCGCTGAAGCGGATTGTTTCGCTCCAGGCTTTTTGCGCCGGTGATTCTCATTGCTTTATCAACAACAGAAAGGACGGCATTTGTCACAATATGTTTTGCGGCGCCGAGCTCGTTTTTGATGAAAGGGCGGCGTTTCGGGTCATCATACATTTGCGCCGCCGTGAAGAGAAACTGTCTCGCTTTTAACAATTCAAGCTCCATTTCCCCGACACGCTGCCCAACGGCCGGCACGTCTTTAATCGGTCCGTTCAGGCTGTTCGGCGAATATTCGGATGCAAACCGGACGGCATAGTCCCTTGCCGCTTGAGCGATACCCAGATAAGCAGCGGGAATGTGAAGCAGCCAGCCATTCACTTTCGCCGCTCTCGGCCCGCTGATAAGCTCCACAAGCCGCTCTTCACTGACCGTGACATGATCTAAAAGGAGATCATGGCTTCCGGTCGCCTTCATGGCAATCATATCCCATGTTTCTTCGACCGAGACGCCTGCCTGATCTTTATGAATGAGAAAAACACCGGTCGTTTGTTTTTCTTCAATCCATGCCGTCACAAGCATATAATCTAAAGTCAGCGAAAGGGTTGTAAAGGTTTTTCGGCCGTTCAGCACCCATTTTCCGTCTTTTTTGACAGCGGAGGTGCCGGGTCTTCCTCCCCTCGTCGGACTGCCGGTCTGCCGTTCCGTCGCTGCCCTGTTCAAGACAGCTCCCTTTTTCACCTCTTCTGTGATAAATGAAAAGACATCTTCATCCCAGCTGTTTCCTTCTCCGAGCTCACCCATGACGGATAAATGCCAGCCGATTCCGAGAGCAACGGCCGCGTCTCCCCGCGCCAGCCGTTCCTGAAACAGCACCATATCATAAACGGAAATGCCTGCACCGCCGAATGCCTCTGGTACCGTTAACGCCGTATATCCTGCGTCGCGCAGTCTTTGAATTTTCTCAGCGGGAAAACGGCCCGCCTCATCATCAAGCGGGGCTGTTTTTTGAAATTCGTCTGCAAGCAGGCCGATTTTTTCCATCCATTCCCTCTGCCGTTCATTCTGTATCCATAAAGACACTGGAATCCCCCCATTATAATTCCGATAAAGTTAATAAGTATTATAGAGATTCAAGTCTCGTTTCGCAACTGTGAGGCTGTATAAAAAAACACGCTATTCCATGGAATAGCGCGTTCAGACTGCTTCCGGGCCGCGGTCCTGCTTGAGCCCGAGATAAATCAGCATATATGTGAGATACCCCATCGTCATCACAAGCCCGCCAAAGAAAAAGCTTGAAAAAATCGGCTCTTCAAACGCGGTAACTGCCGCAAGCACGATCCAGCTTGCATACAGATAGATGATGAAATAACGGAATCCCGTCTTCAATTTATATAAGAGAAACAGCCCCACTGTAGAAAACAATCCCAGCGCAAGTCTGAAATAAACAAGATGTTCGAATTGGAACATGAATGACACAAAGGAAAAACCAAGCAATAACACAATCGGTAATGCGGTAATAAAATTTCTCAAGTGAGCACCTCCGTCATTACCTTTATTATAAATCAAAATAGCATAAATTATTGATTTATCGTGATCTTTTTCACAAAAATGTCATTCCTTTACTTTATACCCGAACATCGCGTTTGCAAAAGCTCCACCAAGCGACGGCTAAGAAGAATACGATATGGATAATGATAATGCCTGCGGAAAATAACGGCGTCATTCCCGCAAACAGCGGTTTCGCCCCGCTCATATATTGCGTCAGGTCAGTATTTGCGAACAGCAGAAAACTTCCCCATTTGTTTTGGAAGAGCGACATAATCGTCACGAGTGATTTTGCGCCGTACAGCACGATAAATGACAAAATGACGGCCGTTGCGCTGTTTCGGAATACAGAAGAACACAACAAGCCAAAGCATGCCATCGCAAATGCCTCGACCCAGTTCGTGCCGATTACTTTCAGGGTGTTCATAAGAAGCGTCCCTGATTCAGATGTCACCGACACGCCGAAGAAAGCCATGCCGAACAGCAGAGACAGAACATAGTACGCCGCATACAGGTACAAGCTGACCAAAAATACGGTAATGAGTTTAGATACAAAAATCCGCTCCCGCTTTACCGGGCGGATTAACAAAAATTTGATCGTTTTCTTATCAAATTCAGCGGAAATGATCGTTGCCGCGATCACGATTGTTAACGCCTCAAGCAGAATATTCAGCCCGGGCGCGTACGCCATATAGCCGATGAAATTCTCATCCGTTCCGGAACTGATGACAAGCCGTTTAATGACAAGCGCCATAATAAATTGGAGAACGGCCATCAGAATCAGCGCCACTAATGAGACTTTTCGGTTAAAGAGCTTCATATGCTCATTCGCTGTCAATTTAAACATTCGTCTCCCCCTCCTCTTGAAGCGCCGTCGTCACTTTCATGAATTCATCCTCCAGCGATTCCGCATACGGCATGATGGAATACACGAGAAAGTCTTGTCCGACGAGCGCACGGTTTAATGCCGGGATGTCCTTCTTCGCTACGGTGACGGTAATGCCCCCGCCGTTTTTCTCCGGAGCAAATTGCTGTTGGGACAGCCATTCGAAGGCTTCGTCAGCCGGCTGAATGTCGAGGACGGCTTTTTCTTCTTTTTCCTCAGCGCCGCGCAGAACAACCTCTGTTTTGATCTCACCTTTTTGAATGATGATGACACGGTCGCAAAGGTCCTCCACTTCACGCAATAAATGCGTCGCAAAAAGGATGCTCGTCCCTTCAAGCTCCGCGAGTTCCTTTAAGTGATCGCGGAAATCCTTCATTCCGCCGGGATCAAGCCCGTTTGTCGGTTCATCTAAAATGAGCAGATTCGGACGGTGAAGAATGGCCTGCGCAATCCCGAGACGCTGACGCATACCAAGGGAATACGTTTTAATTTTGTCATGAACGGCGTTTGTGAGCCCGACCCGCTCGATGACTTCCTGAAGCCTGTCCTCTTTGATGTTTTTGTGCATGTTGGCAAAGTGCTTCAGATTTTCCCACCCCGTCAGGTACGGGTAGAATTCAGGATTTTCCACAATCGCTCCGACTGATTCAAGCGCTTTTTCGAAATCAGCATCGTGCTGAAAGCCGTTAATTGTAATCGTGCCGCTGTTTTTCTTTAAAAGACCGACGATGATTCGGATAAGTGTGGTTTTTCCCGACCCGTTCGGACCGAGCAAACCGATGATCTCGCCCTGCCTGACATCCATGCTGATGTTTTTTAAAATGTGCTTTTTGCCTATTGTTTTGTCAAGGCCTTCAATATGTAAAATCGGCTCAGTCATACAGCCTTCCTCCTTTTTCACAAAAAATAAACAGTGCCCGTACATAGGCACTGTCTGCATTATAACATTAGTCATATATTCGTGAAGAGCGGAGCCGACGTTATGTCTTATCCGGGACCGGTCCGTTTTTTTCCTTCTCTTCATTATTGACGACATCCAGAATATCAAGCAGGAACACAAAAATCGGAATTCCGATAATCAAGCCCCAAATGCCGAAGAAATGTTCCGAGAAAATCAGAACCGTAAAGGTAAAAAAGATCGGCAGTTCCGTTTTCGCTGACATCAGTTTCGGATTAAGGAAGTACGTCTCAATCGCATGGATGACGAAAATGACCAGCACGATGTAGATGACATACGCTGCGCCGCCCGTCGTATACGCGATGATGCTGAGCGGAATGAGCGAAATCACCACACCCGCCACGGGAATGAGCCCGAGGAAAAAGACCATGATTGAAAGGCCGAACAGCTGCGGAAAATGCAGAATCGCCAATGCGATCAAGGTGAGGATACAGTTCACCAGCGCGATAATAAATTGGGCTTCAAGCACTTTGCCGAATGTTCTCGCAAATTTGCTGCCGAAATAAGCAAGTTCGTAGTAAAAAACAGACAGCTTGCTGTGCTGAAATTTTTTCATAAACTCCGTGAGCCGCTTTTTCTCGAACAGGAAAAACATGCTGAGAATCAGTGACATCACGACCTGCAAACCGAAAGTGCTGATATCGGCCAAGTATGTATACAGTACATTAAAACCCTCTTTTACATAGGAACCGATATTGATATCGCCGAACACGCTCGATATCTCATCATAAAACGGAATGACATCGGGATGATACGCGATGTGCTTGATCTGCTTAATCAGCTGTTCAATCTGCTTGGCAACAATCGGGTAAAAGACAAAGCCTCCGACAGTCGCTCCGACAGCCAGCGCAATATATAAAACGGTGATGACCACCCTCTGGCTGATCCGGAAAAAATGGTTCAACACGTGCCGGATGACAGTCTCCAGCCGATCCATCAGAAAAGTAAAAATAAACGTAAGCAAAATCAAATTAATCATACTTCGGAATACAACTAACACCCCAGTCAAAACAAGAAAAACGGAAAAACGTCTGACACCCGGATGCTGAAAAAATTTAAAAATAGCCGCCATTTATACACTCCTGCTAGGACAAAAAGCCCTTAGATTTCATCTTTCACTCTCTAATTGTAAATTATATAACAAAATGACGCTAAGGTCTTTGTCCACCTCCTAATAAATTTAAACAAATTTATCTTTTTTACTCATGGAGGCCGAAAAAAAGAACGGCATGCCCGATGCATGCCGTTCCTTTCCTTTTATACCGCCGTTTTCATTTCTTTTACGGCCTGTGTGCTTTTCGTTTCGTCAAACTCATTTTCGCTCTTGGCTACGATGATGGTGGCGATTCCGTTTCCGATCAGGTTGACGATCGCCCTTCCTTCACTCATAAAGCGGTCGACGCCGAGGAGCAGCGCCAGTCCCTCCAGCGGGATAACCTGAAGCGCCGATAAAGTGGAGGCGAGTACGATAAATCCGCTTCCGGTTACGCCCGCCGCGCCTTTTGATGTCAGCATCAGCACGAGAATGATCGTAACCTGCTGGCCGATGGTAAGGTCAACGCCGAACACCTGCGCCAGAAAAACCGTCGCCATGGAAAGATAAATCGAGGTGCCGTCCAGGTTAAAAGAATACCCCGTCGGAATGACAAGGCCGACAACCGATTTGGAACAGCCGTAACGCTCCATTTTATCCATCATCCGCGGAAGGACGGACTCAGAAGAGCTTGTGCCGAGAACGATGAGCAGTTCATCTTTAATAAAACGGAGATAGTTCCACAAGCTGAAACCGAATAGTTTGCAAATGATATTCAAAGCGACAAATACAAACAGGAACATCGTAACGTATACAGACAGCATCAGACTCGCCAGCGGCTTGATGGAATCAAGGCCGAAGTGCCCGATCGTATAGGCCATGGCCCCGAATGCGCCGATCGGCGCCGCGCGCATGATGTAGCCGATGATTTTGAAAAAAACGTGCGACAGTTTATCAAAGAAATCAATAATGCTTTTGCCTCGTTCACCGAGCGCCGCCAGGCCGACACCGAATAAAACAGAAAAGAATAAGACCTGAAGAATGTCGCCTTTTGCGAAAGCGTCAACCATATTTGACGGAACGATGTGAGTGATAAACTCAATCCAGTCAATCCCCTGTCCCCCGTTTTGCGTGTACTGAGAGACATCCCCTTTTTCAAGCTTGCTGTAATCAAGCCCCTCACCGGGTTTCATGATATTGACGACCAGAAGTCCGATAATAAGGGCGATGGTGGTCACGACTTCAAAATAAATAAATGCTTTTCCCCCGACTTTGCCGACTTTTTTCATGTCTCCCATCTTAGCGATGCCGAGCACGATCGTCAGGAATATGATCGGTGCGATAATCATTTTTACCGCATTGATAAATGTATCGCCGAGCGGCTTCATCTGCTTCCCGGCCTCAGGCCATACGAGTCCGACAATGACGCCGATGATCACCGCCGTGATGACCTGCACCGTAAGATTTTTGAAAATTTTCATCCCTACTCCCCCTTGCCTCTCGCTGCGTCTATACGAGAATGATAGCGTTTTCATACGAAGAGGGGAAGCTTATGATCATAACGGACATTTTGGTCTTTTTGGTCTCGGCTAGCGGACGAATTTGTAGCGGTTAACCGGCCGGCCCACTCCCCCGTATTGAATGTCGAGCTTAATCTGGCCGTCTTTCTCAAGAAAATCAAGATAACGCCGCGCCGTCACCCTTGCGATCCCGAGCGCTTTGGCGGCTTCTTCAGCTGAAAGCGGCTCCGTCTGCTGTTTCATATAAGTCAAAATTTCATTCATCGTAAAATGATTTAACCCCTTCGGCAGATCCCGGGACGGATTTTGCGGAATTTTAAGCAGCATGTCAAGCTGCTCTTGCGACATGGTGTCATGCTCTTCAATTTTCCGTTTATATTGTTTATAGTTTTCGAGCGCCTGTCTCATCCGCTCCAGCTTAAACGGCTTCAAAATATAGTCGGCCGCACCGTTTTGCAGCATAAGCTGGATTGTTTCTTTGTCTTTTGCGGCCGAGACGATGATGACGTCCACTTCGAGCTTTTGTTTTCTGATTTCCTGGAGCGTTTTAATTCCGTCTTTTTTCGGCATGTATACATCTAATACCACGAGCCCGGGCCGCAGATCTTTTATAAGCCTGATTCCCTCGTCTCCGTCAGCGGCCGTGGCGATGACGCGGAACCCCGAAACACCGGTGATAAATTCTTTATTCACCTCCTGCACCATCGGATCATCTTCAATAAGCAGCACCTTGATGTCCATCGAATGATTCCTCCCCCTTCATCGGAAATAAAATAGAAAATGCCGTTCCCTGTCCCTGCCGTGTGTCGACTTCAATAACGCCCATCCCTTTGTCGACGATTTGTTTGACGAGGTACAAGCCGTATCCCGTTCCTCCCGTTTTATTGACGGTAAACCCTTTGTCATAAAGGCGCGGGATGTGCTGATCGGAAATCCCGCTTCCGTTGTCTTCTATTAATATAGCAAGCACTTCATCATTTTGCTCGATACTGATGTCAATATGTTTGTCCTCCGTGTCCGCTGTTTCGAATGCGCCGAACGCATTCTCAATTAAATTGCCGAGCAGGACGACGATGTCATGCTGGTCGACATGCTCCGGAAATGCCGAGAAACTGCTGTTTTCATCAATTTTCACAGAAATGCCAAGCTCTTTTCCTCTTTTGATTTTGCTTAACAACAGCCCCGCCGCAGCATCATTCTGAATGGCCTGATGAAGAAAATCAGTGACGCTTTCTTGTTCTGACGATTCCTTAAAAGCAAGCTGGAGCGCTTTTTCTGATTTTCCAAGCTGAATCAGTCCCGCGATGGTGTGAAGCTTGTTCATATGTTCATGATTTTGAACTCTGAGCGCATCGACAAAATTTTTCACACCGGTCAGTTCTTCCGCCATTTTCGCCGCTTCCGTCCTGTCCTGAAAAATGGCGACGGCTCCGATGACCTTCTTTTTCATGACGATCGGAATTCTGCTGCTCATGATCACCTTTCCGCTGACTTGGATTTCTTCATTGTATACGGCTCGGTTCCGCTCGACGATCTCAGGGAGCCGCGAATCTTTTAACACGTCCCAGATCAGCCTGCCATCGGTCTCTTGTCTGACATTGAATATCTGCTTCGCTTTTTCATTAAAAATGGTGATGTGATGCTGGTTATCAATCGCGATGACGCCCTCATTCATTGAATGAAACGTAGCGGTCCGTTCCTCATACATTCTCACGATCTCATGGGGCTCCAGCCAAAACATTTGTTTTTTGATGTGGCGGGCCAGTAAAAAGGAGCCGGCCAGTCCGAACCCGAGCGCCAGCAGAACGATAAACAGTATTTCATGTTTCAGCTGAAGAAGAATTTCACCGAATCCGGGCAGCGTTTTACCGGCCAGAACAACGCCGATCTGATTCAAATCCCGGTCTTTGATGGGATAAAAAGCGCGGACGGCGGTGCCGATCTCTCCCTTTGCTTCGGAAAAATAAATGTGCTCGGCGAACGCCGCGGCTTCGTCCTCACCCCTTGAACGCTTTCCGATCATTGTGCTGACGGGATGTGAATAGCGGATATGATCCATATCCATGACGACGATGTAGTCCGCTTCATTGATGATCCTTATTTCTTCGACCGCATGGCGCACGTCTTCCCTTTGTTTTTTCTGCTCGAGGGCGCGTTTGACATCGGTCATCTCAGATACCGTCCGCGCGGTATTCATCAGCCGTTTTTTCAGCTCGCGCTCCTCTGTATGCTGAATATTGCCGATCAGCACGATGCCGACGATCAAAAAGGTAAAAAGCACGACGATATACGAAAGTATGGTGATTTTCCAGCGGATGGTGAGCTTTTTTTTCGTCATTGGCCTCTTCCTTTCCGTCTCTTTACGAAAACGGCCCGCCCGATTATGCTTGTTATAGAAAATGGCGGAGGGGGTTTTCGATGAAAAGCTTGCTGACTTGTCTCAGCCTGATGGTACTCGGTATCGGAACCGCTTTATTCATCGGCTTTCATGATCATTTCTCAACGGAAGAACCGTATTATGATGACGAACAGGAAGGCCTGAAAGATCAAATCGTTTTCAAATTCAGCCATGTCGTTGCTGAAAACACGCCTAAAGGGCGGGCGGCGAATAAGTTTGCCGACCTTGTCTATCAAAAGTCCGGCGGCACCATTAAAGTAGAGGTGTTTCCAAACGGGAGCCTCTATTCAGATAATGAAGAAATAAACGCCCTCCAAAACGGGGACGTGCAATTCATCGCTCCCTCCACCTCAAAGCTCGGATCACTGTCTCCCGAATGGGGTGTTTTGGATCTGCCGTACGCGTTTACAAACTATAAAGCCGTGCAAGAAGGCCTCAACGGCAAAATCGGCACACGCCTGTTCACTTCATTAGAAAAGCATCATTTGAAAGGACTGGCGTACTGGACGAACGGGTTTAAGCAGCTCACGTCAAATAAAGGGCCGATCTTCTCTCCGGACGATTTGAAAGGACAGGCGCTCAGGATCATGCCGAGCAGCGTGATCGAGGACCAGTACCGCCTGCTCGGCGCGCACCCGCGGCAGGATTCCTTTAATTCCACGTTTCAGCTCTTGGAAAGCAATCTCGTAGACGGAGAGGAAAATACGATTTCAAATATCTATTCTAAAAAATTTTATAATGTTCAAGATTATTTGACAATCAGCAATCACGGGTACCTCGGTTATGCCGTGATGACCGACGAGCATTTCTGGAATTCACAGACAGAAAAAACGAGAACCATCTTAACGGAGGCGATGAGAGAAACGACGGAATGGAACGAAGCCTCCGCTGAGAAAATGAATAAAGACCAGCTTGAAGAGATAAAGAAGAATTCATCCATTCATATTCATGTGCTGAGCAAAGCGGAAAAGAACACATGGATGAAACGCCTCGACCCGATTTACGGACAATATGAACAGGTGATCGGCCGCGGGCTTGTGCAGGATTTGTTATCC
Organism: Bacillus sp. KS1; assembly: GCF_020075515.1. NCBI lineage: Bacteria > Bacillati > Bacillota > Bacilli > Caryophanales > Bacillaceae > Bacillus > Bacillus sp. KS1. The sequence continues at coordinate 111,730 of NZ_JACAWW010000018.1, forward strand.
TTGCGCCGCGAGCCTTAGCAGGACCAATACGCCCATCTCCGTTTCATCCCTTTTCCCGCCGGGGAAGTAAATAGGGACAGAGCAAAAAAGGAGATGGAGACATGTTTACACATACGAAAAAACTGCAGCATCCGGCTAAACCGGATCGTCCTGACCCGCTGTTCGCAAAAAAGATGCAGGAAATTTTAGGGGGACAATACGGGGAAATATCCGTCGCCATGCAATATTTGTTCCAAGGATGGAATACACGGGGCAATGAAAAATATAAGGATCTTCTGATGGATACCGCGACGGAAGAAATCGGCCATGTCGAAATGATCGCGACGATGATTGCGAGACTGTTAGAAGACGCCCCGCTGGCAGAGCAGGAAAAAGCGGCTGATGATCCGGTCATCGGGTCCATTTTAGGCGGGATGAACCCGCATCATGCCATTGTCTCAGGACTCGGCGCCATGCCGGAGAGCAGCACGGGCGTTCCGTGGAGCGCAGGCTATATCGTCGCAAGCGGAAACCTTCTGGCAGACTTCCGCGCCAATCTGAACGCCGAATCACAAGGAAGGCTTCAAGTCGCACGCCTGTATGAAATGACCGATGATAAAGGCGTGAAAGATATGCTCAGCTTTTTATTGGCCCGCGATACCATGCATCAAAACCAATGGCTTGCGGCCATTAAAGAATTAGAAGAACAGGAAGGTCCGATCGTTCCTTCGACATTCCCGAAGGCGCTGGAAAAACAGTCATTCTCCCATAAGCTTATTCATTTCTCAGATGGAGCAGAAAGCGCTGAACAAAATTGGCTGAAGGAAACAGCGCCGGACGGAGAACCATTTGAATACGAAAAGGAACCGAAAGCGCACGGCGAAATAGCTAAGCTGGACCCCGTCCCGCCGTATGTCCACAACACGCTTCCCGGACGAAAATAAAAAAGCCTCTAAAGGGGCTTTTTTTATGTGCGCACAACTGTCCAATCCGGTTCGTATCGGATGTCCAGGTGATGTAACAGCTCGTGAATGAAAGGTTCATCCCCCTCGTACAGCATCACTTCCATTGATAGAATCGCAGCCTTCTGCTCGTTTTCTTCGTATATGCGGTCATGTTCGTTCTCCATAAAATCATCATAGGCCTGTCTGTCCTCCCAAACGCTGATGATCTCTGCGATGAACAGGCCGTCTGCGTTTTTCCGCCAGCCGCCTGCCTGTCTGACGAAGCCATTTACACATGATAATGCTCCCCACCTTGACTGTGCTTGCGCAAATGCTTCAGCGTTTGCAGTGTCTGTTTCACATACAATCTTTTTGATCAGCATGACCGTTCCTCTGTGATGACTGTTTTCGCATGCGTATGCTCGACACAGAGATTCACGGTTCTGACGTAAGAGCGGGTGCGGTGAATCGTGCCTTTCGGGATGAGCAGGCTGTCATTTGCTTTGAGCACTGCGGTTTCTTTGTCCTTAAAATCGATCAGCAGCTCACCTTCCAGAACGATGAACCATTCATCTGAGTCAGGGTGATGGTGCCAGTCATATTCTCCCGTAAACACTGCGAGGCGCACACAGTGGTCATTGATCTCCGCGATTGAAAAATTGTCGTGTTTTTCTTTGACTTTATTGGCGATAGCGAGCAAATTCAGCATGTCAGACACGAGTGAAAAACCCCTTTTTTATTTTATTGTATCGGTTTTGCGGCTCAGATCAAGATTTTCCCAAAATCAAAAGCGATCCGGCTGATGTGCCGGATCGCTTTTGATCTGCAGGTTGTCTGCCTTTTATGCTTTTATTAGCTGCTTCGTCTGTTTCCGCCTTTTTGGCCGATTTCTTTATAAAACTCTTTGTCATGATTTTTACTTGTAGCTTCTCCGCCTTTTTGGCCGATTTCCTGATAGAATTCCTTGTCATGGTTATTGCTTGTGGCTTCTCCGCCTTTTTCACCGATTTCCTGATAGAACTCTTTGTCGTGATTTTTGCTTGTGGCTTCTCCGCCTTTTTCACCGATTTCCTGATAGAATTCTTTGTCGTGATTTTTGCTTGTGGCTTCTCCGCCTTTTTGACCAATTTCCTGATAGAATTCTTTGTCATGGTTATTGCTTGTAGCTTCTCCGCCTTTTTTACCTGCTTCTTCTCTGCTCATTTTGTTATTATCTTGTGCCATTTTTGAATTCCTCCTTTAATTGGTGTTGGTTGTTGGTTTCCCGATTTCAGAACTGATAAACAAAGAAAACACATTGAATGTGTTTTCGGGTGGTTTTTTATCATTCTGTATCGTTCATGCGTTTTAGAATCCGGCGTTTTTTATAAAGCATGATGCCTGTTTCCGCGATGCTTTCTAAAGCTGAACGGTTGGCGGACGCGCCGAAGATGATGCCTGCGGCCGGAACCATTTGCAGCAGTTTTTTCGCGGCGAACGTATCGCGGTAGCTGTAAACGACTTCCCGCCAGCCTTGGATTTGCGAGGCGACGCGCTGATAGGTTTGGTCGTTTTGATCATATTGCCGTAAATCTTGCAGGATCGCTTTTTTTCCGATGACGTCACTGGATGCAAGCTGAAGCAATTTGACGATAAACACGCGTTCTTTTTTGTCTTTCGGATCAAAGCCGTAAGCAACCGCGATATCTTGCAGCGTCTTTAAGGACAGGCCGAGCATCGCCGGAATGTCTGCCGCCAGCGTGAATACACCGCCGACTCCCGTTGCGGCTCCCTGCACCGTCGCGGCCTTTACGCTTGTACGCGCTATGGCTTCTGCGATTTCGTCCATGACGGCAAGCGGCGCATTGCGGATGTCGTGAAGCGTTTGACATGTACCGTGCGGCAGCCGTTTTTGAAACTTTTTCATGATGCGCTTTTCTGATGTAAGGTACTGTCCGCCTGACTGAATAAACGTTCCCGTTTCATCGAGAATGAGTCCGATTTTCCTCTGAATAAATTGCGGTGTCAGCTTGTCCAAAAGCTGAAACGGCAAGCGGGTGAATGTTTGCCAGAACATCGCCCTCTGCTGCGCCTTTTCCCATTTTTGAATGTCTCTCAGTTGTCTTTCCAGGTCTGTCCGCTCTTCTGTCACCCGTCCTGCACGTCCTTTCTGATTTCTTTCTACATAGTATACCTTTATGGCGTTTTCTTTTTACACCCGGCCGGACTTTTTATCCGGAAAACATTCCATTGATTAATTTTCTTCAAATTCTATATATTGTATAATTTTGAATAATACGATTGAAGGAGAATGCTGTATGCAATGGATTTATTTAAGTTTAGCGATCATTTTTGAAGTATTGGGTACGGTCAGCATGAAATTATCAAATGGATTTACAAAACTTGTTCCAAGTATTTTATTGTTATTGTTTTATATCGGCATCCTTTGTTTTCTTACTTTGACTTTGAAATATATAAGTGTCTCCATCGCGTATGCGGTCTGGTCGGGAATGGGGATCGTACTGATTTCCGCGATCGGAATTTTTTTCTTTCATGAACAGTTCTCTGTTATAAAAGCTGTCTCTGTTCTTCTGATCATCATCGGTGTTGTTTCCTTAAACTTTATTTCTGAAAGTGAAACATCATCAAACGGCATCAGCGTTCATACGGACAAAAACAGATGATGAAAGGGTTAAAGGTTCTCTTCCTCATTACAGATATTGGATTTATTGTTTATTGGATTGTTACTTTTTTTGAGTGGATTCCAAAAAACATGGTGTTTAAAGATTATGATAACGCCCTGATAATGGCCTGGAACTGGTCATTCTTTCCCTTAGATATTTTCATTTCATTAACCGGGCTGTACAGCTTGTTTCTTTATAAACGGAAACATGCGTTATGGCGCTCTTTCGCATTAATATCACTTGTGCTGACCTTTTGTTCAGGCCTGCAAGCGATTGCCTTTTGGGTATTTATCGGTGATTTTGATTTTATGTGGTGGGCATTCAATCTGTACTTGCTTCTTTATCCTTTATATTTTATTCGGAAATTGCTGGTCTCTCGTAAAAATAGCTGTCATTCTTTTTGATGAAGCGGTTTTCTTTTTCTTCAGGCGGGAAACACTTTTCATAAAGGAGTGATAGACATGCCTTGGTCTATGAAGGATTATCCGCAATCATTGAAGAATTTCGAGGAACCTGTGAAGAAAAAAGCGATCGAAATCGCGAATGCGATGGTAGATGAGGGTTATGAAGAAGGACGGGCCATTCCCATTGCGACAAGTCAGGCGAAAGAGTGGAAAAAAAACGCTTCTGAGGAAGAAATCGATCAGCTGATGAAACACGATGATGAAACGAAACGCGGAAATTGAATCGGAATAAAGGAAAAACCCCGCTCTCAAGAGAACGAGGTTTTTCTGATTATAAACCGTAATAATAAGATAGTGTGGTGACGGACACGTAGCCTGTCGCTCCTGCATACGTGACTTTCAGCCATTTATTAGAATTCGTGTAGTGGCCTTGGACATATTCTCCGGTTACCCAAGAACCTGTAATTTTTTTACCGCTTGAGAAAGTTGTGATCGTTGAACAGCTGACCTTAGAGCATGAGCGCATATTAGCACCGTAAATACCGACTGTGCCCCCGCTGGCTAAAATGGAAACGTCCGGTTCAGCTTTAGGTTTGAAAGCTGCTGCTGATGCAGAGCCGCCAAAAGCGAATAAAGAAACAGCAAAAATCATGGCTAAAGAAATGATCGACAAACGACGCACCAAGAAAATTCCCCCTCTTTTATCATATGGCTGGAAAGCTTTCCTGACGTTATTATACTTTTTCGCCCGGGAGACTGAAATAAGTCTAATGCTCCAACTTCTTTTCTTCGCAAGTGACCATGCCGATTCTTTATTTGATAAATAACAGCGGTTTATTGGACTGGAATCACTGATATATCGTTGATTCAAACGTTTATTCAGAGCGGCCCGAGTTTTTCCGAAGGTCATTTGAATGGTACAGAAAGGTTTTATCTTCCAATGGAAAGAAACATTATTATTCTATTTACCCGGGAAAACGGAGGAAATACAGCGTCTTTTTCTCAGGATCAGTTGGGCGGACAGAAAGTTGTGAAGTGATATGGGCAAGTGTCCTCTTTTCACCTTTTTAAAAGTACGCTCCACGCATCCGCGCATGATCGGACGCGGAAACACGCTTTGCGAACGGCATCGCTTCTTTCCCGGAACGATGCCGTTTTCATTTTCGGACCTTTCTTCGGCGGGATACATATCATAGATAAAACAGGGCATCAATGTGCCGGTTTATTGAACATAAAGAACTTGACATCTCATAATAGCGGATTTATGATGTAGATAAAATAATTTGCATCTAGGAAACTTTTTGTTATTTAGCTAAAAATCTATCGGAATTTAGGTGAGACATAATGAGCAAAGACATCTCAGCACAATCACTGCAAGCAAAAGCCGTGCAGGATGCACTTGACGGCAAAAGCAAGGGATTCAAGCGGCTTCTGCCTTTTTTAGGCCCAGCCTTTATCGCGGCGATTGCCTACATTGATCCGGGAAACTTCGCTACGAATATCTCAGCTGGTTCGAAATTTGGGTATATGCTGCTGTGGGTCATCCTCTTTTCAAACTTGATGGCTTTTTTAATCCAAGTTCTTTCCGCGAAGCTCGGCATTGCCACGGGTAAAAACCTTCCGGAAATCGCCAGAGATCGGTATCCGAAATGGGTATCAGCCGGGCTGTGGATACAGGGTGAACTGGTGATTATGGCAACTGATCTGGCAGAATTTATCGGGGCGGCGCTCGGACTCAACCTGCTGTTCGGCATACCGATGGTTGAAGCGGCCATTATCGCGGCGATCGGATCATTCGCGATTTTAGAGCTGCAGCGCAGGGGTTACCGGGCGCTGGAAGCGGGCATCGCCGGACTTCTGTTTGTCGTGGTGATCGCCTTCGCTCTGCAAACCTTCTTTGCCAAACCTGACGCCGCTTCCGTTCTCGAAGGGCTGTTTATCCCGAAAATTGACGGAATGGACAGTGTGCTTCTGGCAACCGGGATACTCGGCGCAACCGTGATGCCGCATGCCATTTACTTACATTCCGCACTGACACAGCGCCGTGTCGTCGGAAAAACGGATAGTGAGCGGAAAAAGATTTTTAGATTCGAGACGATTGACATTCTCATCGCGATGGTGATCGCCGGGGCGATTAACGCAAGCATGCTCATCGTCGCTGCCGCGCTTTTCTTCAAGAACGGGCTGTATGTAGAAGATTTAGACGTGGCTTATCAGCAATTCGGCCACTATATCGGACCGGCTTCAGCCATTCTCTTCGGGATCGGGCTGCTGGCCGCAGGGCTTTCGAGCTCTTCTGTCGGCACATTGTCAGGTGATATTATCATGCAGGGCTTCATCCGTTACCGTATCCCGCTTTATTTGCGGCGTTTCATTACCATCATTCCGCCGATGATCATCATTATCTCGGGGGTCAACGCCACAGAAGCGCTCGTATGGAGCCAGGTCGTTCTTTCATTCGGCATCTCCTTTGCGCTCGTGCCGCTGATTATGTTTACAAGCAACAAACGCCTGATGGGCGCCCTGACGAACCGAAAATGGGTGACGGCTCTCGCCTGGCTGATTGCGGTTTTAGTGATCGCGCTTAATCTGTTTGTGATCTACGATTCATTCCGTTAGAAAATAACCGGCCATAGCGGCCGGTTTTTCTTTTGACTCCGGGTGCCGTTCGTATCTTTTTCCGGGCGTTTTTGGTATGATAGAAGAAAAATCGGAGTTTTGCTTATGTCAGTATTTATCCTTTTTTATCTGTGGATTGTGCCGATTGTCATCGGCATCTTCTGTTCTCTTATTGCTTATCGGACAACGGGTAAGAAACGTCTGATTCCCGGCTTTTTCATGATCGCATTAAGCATCGTTTCCTTAATCACGGGGCTTTGGATCGGCGGGGTGAACTATCATGTGTTCATCGGGGGCATGTTTTTATTCGGTACGTTATTGGCCGGCTCCGCCTTCCCGTTTTTCTTCGCTTTTTCACGCAAACGAAAATAAACAGGCATGCCGCCTGTTTATTTTTATTCGTTAACCCTACGCTCCGATAATGTGATTCCGCCTCAATCAGCCTGTACATGTGTTATATAGGCTCCAGCCCATGTCCCATCATCGAAACTGCAGCCAAAATGAATCCTGCTAAAGAAGATTTCGAATTATAAGAAAAATACTGTATTAAAATCCTATTTACCCCAAAAATACCTATTGATAGAATGGTATCTGAGAGGGAAAAATGTTCAAAGCGGATCATATCGGTCCCGCCTAAATACATAATCTTTCATTTCTCTCTACACTACATTTCTAAAGGAGGATTTCCCATTAAACACGCAGCTAAAGGCATTCTGTTTGCCGCATCTTTAGCCCTTGTAACTACTGCTTTTGTCCCCGCATCCTTAGCTAAAGAAAATCATAATAATACTGCCAATGCCACTGGAACGACCAAATCATTTTTTTATCAGACTGATACGCAATTTTCCTACGGACTTAAAGCACAAAGCGATGCATCTGTGTCAAAACCAGTCAAAGATGTAATCAGAGAAGTGCTGAAAAATAAAACAAAATTATTCAATCTTGTTGAAAAATTAGCAGGAAAGAAAATAAGAAATGAACTCGAATCCGTTTTTAATGAACACATAGAACCGGTTTTAAAGAAAATGCTGAACGAGTATGTCGCCTTAAGCTGGGCTGACGTGGAAAAGAATCTTTATCTTTCACTTAAAAAGTCCGGACTTTCTGACAGCCAGGCTAAAAACCTCGCTCAATTGACAACTTTAGCAATGAAAGCATTTTAAAATCATTCATAAATGATCGTCAGGAAAATACGTATGAAGTAATGCAAAGTGCTGTTAGATTCACTCTAATAGCACTTTTTTATTGGAGATGTCACATGACTGTCTTTTTTACTGTTCTGCTCACTTTCTTATGCTGCCTTGTGATTTCATCTCTTATTTTTATGATTCTATTAAAAAAAGAGATCGTGGATACACCGCCAAACCGCTTAGCTCATGCAGCATTCATAGGGCTTATTGGATTCTCCCTGTTCTTCGCTGTGACTGTACCCAGCCTGATTATTTATTTTACAGCTATAACTGTAAATCATTTTTTCGGAGAATATATCATCTATGGTTCACTTTCAGACTTGTACATATTTTCTGTCGTCGTCAGTATTTTAGCTTTAGTTTATATGCTTATCCTTACGGCAATTGTAAAAGGAATGACTCATGTTTTGACATTGCCTGCTTGGTCAGCCTATATCCTTGAATTCATTTTTGCATGGGCTGCTGTTTACTTCTCAATTCAATACGTTTCCAATCATATCATTGAGAACATATCTATATTTCAAGGTGGAGAAGTGCTTCTTTCATTGTTCATCACTTTCTTATTTTCGGGATTGGATATCCTTTTCACTAATTTGGATAAGATCACAAAAGAGAAATTAGGCTAAGGGGGTAACAAATATGAGGATCATGACATATATATCCTATTTTTCTATTTCTTTAGTTTTGCAGGTGGTATGGCTGCTGTTAATAAAAAGAACCTCTAATATATCTCTGATAGATATGATTACGGTGTCCTTCTTATTCACCCTCTTTATGTTCATCTTGGATCATATTTTTAAAAAAAAGCGGACAAATTAGGGACTGTTTTTTAATAATCCTCGGGCTTCTCTTTCGGTTTGAGCCATCGCCCCGCCAGCCGTGGCTTTTCACAATCTCCGTTTTTGTTTAGGACGGCTATATGCAAGCCAAGTCGCTCAACAAACAAAAAAATAAACAGGCATGCAGCCTGTTTATTTTTTTATAACCGCCGGCTTGTTAAAACAGCCGTTTTAAGCTTTTCTTGAGTGACGGCATTTCGATTTTTTGGTTTTCAAAGAAGTTTTTCAGCATGTATTTGCTGAAGCCCTTCGCTTGGCCGTAAGTGATTTTTCCCGGAAGCGGCGGCTCGTCGCCGATGACGGCGTCAATGACGACCGGCTCGTTTGAGTTGAGCGCTTCGTGGAAGGCGGGAGCCAATTCCTCGTGTTTCGTCACTTTGATGCCTTTTGCTCCGCAGCTTTCTGCAAAAGCGGCGTAATCCATATTTTGCAGCTGGGTGACGTAGTCAATGTTGCCTTTGACCCGCTGTTCATATTCAATCATGCCTAAATTTTCGTTGTTTAAAACGACAACCGTAATCGGCAGTTTATATTTAACAGCCGTCGGCAGATCCTGCATCACCATTGAAAATCCGCCGTCTCCGCAAACAGCGATGGACTGCCGCTCAGGTTCGGCAAGGCTTGCGGCAATCGCTCCCGGAAGCCCGCATCCCATCGTGGCGAGCCAGCTTGATACGATAAAGTCCTGCTTCTTCATTTTAAAATGGCGGGCCATCCACACCGTAACCGTTCCGACATCCACCGACAGAACGGCATCGTCTGCGGCCGCATCCTGAAGCCGGGCGATGACCTGCTGCGGCTTGAGCGGATGAGTCGCTTCAGTTTCATCCTTTTCGATTTCCTTCCACCAATGCTTCATGTGCTCGGTACAGGCGTCCAAAAATCTTCTGTCTTCTTTATATTCAATGTATTCCGTCAGCTCTTTCAGCCCCAGAGCCGCATCACTGACGATTCCCGCATTGACGGGATAGCGCTTGCCGATTTTCGCCGGATCCGAATCAAGCTGAATGGCAGGCGTATCATCCGGGAGATAATCCCTGTATGGGAACGATGTGCCGAGCATGATCAGCAGATCGCATTCCTCCATTGCTTCGTAGGCAGGCTTTGTGCCGATTTGCCCGAGATTCCCGAGAAAGTGGGGATGGCTGTCAGGTATGACCCCTTTTGCCGGCAGGGTAATGACAATCGGAGCGGCCGCTTTATCGGCGAATGCGAGCAGCTCCTCTTTTGCTGATTTTAACCCTTGGCCGGCGAGAATGACCGGTTTTTTTGCGTTGTTAATATATTGCGCGCATGTCACGAGATGTTCTTTTTTCGGCTCTATATCAGCTTTGAGGTATATCGGCGATGTGTAAACCGGCTCCCGTTTGATTTTTTGCGCGAATAAATCATCAGAAACGGTTAAAACGGCAACGCCTTTTTTGCTGTAAGCCGTGCGGATCGCCTGATTCAGAAGATCGGGCAGCGCTTCTGCCGTATGTACTTGCTGGTTGAACACCGCCACGTCCTCAAACATTTGCTCTAATTTGATTTCCTGAAAGCTGTCACGGCCGATTTCATCGGAAGCCACCTGTCCCGCAATCGCCAGCACCGGAACGCCGTCCGCTTTGGCGTCGTATAAACCGTTCAGCAGATGAACGGCCCCCGGTCCTGCGATTGAAAGGCAGACACCGATCTGCCCGGTCAGTTTTGCCTCAGCCGCGGCGGCCAGGGCTGCGACTTCTTCGTGCCGGGTTTGGATGAATGTCAGGTTATTTCGTTCATGTCTCAGTTCTTCGATAAATTCATTAATGCTGTCTCCGGGAATGCCGTATATATGACCGACTCCCCATTGTTCAAGCAGCTCCGTCATTACGTGTCCTGCTGTTTTACTTGGCATACTGCATCCTCCTTTTATCTGTATTCATCCCCTTTTTCATACGGGTTGAAACACGGGCTATACTCTCAGCTTTTTTCTTAGCAGATCAAGGATGGATAACAGATTTCGGTCTTTAAGGACTGCCTTACGATTTGCCGCCCCATTGAGTCCGTCTTTTATTTGCCGTTTTCTGTTCGGCACCATGAACAGCGGCAGCCGATTAGGACAAAACCAGCGTAAAGCGGCGGTTTCCGGCCCGTTCATCAGCGGAGTTCCCCCATTAATGGATCCGATGAAAACGTGCTGTGTATCTTCAAATGCCGGCCTTTCATACTCACCGGCTTTTTGCTGGATGGACACGTTATAACCGGTTTCTTCGAAAGCCTCTCTGACGGCTGCGGATTCAGGTGTTTCACCTTCTGCGATCCCGCCCCCGGGCAAATCCCATAAGGGAATGTCTTTTCGTTTTACGAGCAATATGTCCCGCCCGTCATTTTGTATGATGACAAAAGCGCCTTGTGCCATGTCGTCCTCCTTTACAAAAAAGACCGCGGCATTTCAGCCTGCGGTCTTTGCCGTTACTTTTTAAAATGATACGGCAGTGTGGCGACGATGATGTCCTTCTTCCAAAACAGCCGGACGCGGAGCAAGAAGGCTGATTGGTTGTGAAGGATCGTCTGCCAGCGTTTTTTCGTAATGAATTGCGGAAACAGCACCATCACAGAGAACTGTTCTCTTTTCGCTTTCTGTTCGACCGTTTCCAGAAATTTATCAAACGGGTGAACCAGACTGCGGTATGAGGAATGCAGGGTGACGAGGCGGACACCGTTATGAAGTTCTTCCCAGCGCTTTTCCACCTTTTTTTCGTTTTCTCTGTCAAAGGAAACATGAACCGCAATGACCTGATCCGATAATGATTTCGCATACTGAATCGATTTTTGGACGACGGTGGTGACACCGGCGACAGGCACGATGACGACGGTTCCCCTGATTTCCTCAGGCTGCTGATCAACGACCCGCAGCTGTTCGCCGACCGCGGTGTAATGATTTTTAATGACGAAAAACAGCATGACGACAACAGGCATGAACAACAGCACCGGCCAGACAAGATTGAACTTCGTCGCGAATAAAATACACAGCACCATAAATGAAATGGCGGCGCCGCATGAGTTGATCAGCATTTTTACCGCCCAGCCCTTCGGCTTCTGCCTGATCCACTTGATGCACATTCCCGTCTGCGACAGCGTAAACGGAATGAACACGCCGACGGCATAAAGCGGAATTAAATGTTCTGTGCGGCCCCCGAATAAAAGAATGAGCAAGATGGACGCAATCCCGAGAAAGATGATTCCGTTTGAAAATCCTAACCGGTCGCCCCGTACCGTAAACATTCTCGGCATATACTGATCGCGCGCTAAATTAAACGCCAGCTGCGGAAAAGCGGAAAAGCCCGTATTCGCCGCAAGCACGAGAATCAAAGATGTAACGCCTTGAATGAAATAATACACCGTATGGCGGCCGAAAGTTTCCGCGGCGATTTGCGAAATAACGGTCTCGTTAGGCTTCGGTCCCGTGCCGTAGCCGTACGCCAGCACCGTAATCCCCGTAAATAAGATCGCCAGCAGAATCCCCATCATGGCCAGAGTGCGGGCCGCGTTTTTCGCCGGAGGATTTTTAAAGGCAGGGATCGCGTTTGAAATGGCTTCAACACCGGTCAGTGCCGAACAGCCGGATGAAAAGGCCTTCAGCAGCAAAAACAGCGTGATGCCCGCCACGGGTGTGCCGATCGGCGTGTGTTCGGCCGGATGAACCTGGCCCGTCATGAGCTTAAACAGTCCGACGACGATCAAAAGGACAAGCGCCGCCACAAACAGATAGACGGGATACGCCAAAATGGACGCCGACTCTGACAGTCCTCTCAAATTTAAAATCATAATCATAATCACAAGCAAAACAGCAATAAGCAAATGATGCGAGTGCAAAGCCGGAAAAGCCGATGTAATGGCGTCAGTTCCGGCAGAAATGCTTACCGCCACCGTCAGAATATAATCAACAAGCAATGAGCCGCCCGCAATCAGGCCGGGCTTCTCACCAAGGTTTTCTTTTGAAACCATATAAGCGCCTCCGCCTTGCGGATAAGCGTAAATAATCTGTCTGTAGGACAGAATCAAAGCAAGCAGCAAAATGAGAACGCCGGCTGCGATCGGAATGGAATACCAAAACGCAGCCGCGCTTACCGCAGCCAAAATGATCAGAATCTGTTCCGTTCCGTAAGCAACTGATGAGAGCGCGTCTGAAGAAAGCATGGCGAGCGCCTTGAGTTTCGTGAGTTTCTGCTCTCCGGCCGCCTGTGATTTCAGCGGTTTCCCAATCAAAAATCTTTTGATTGAATGGTACATTTGTTGTCTTCCCCTTTTTTTCATTTTCCGTTTGATTTACAAACCCTTACTGCTATGATGTCTCCGAATGCTGATTGCATGCCTTATTTCAGCACAGCAAAAAGACACAGAGGCAAACGGATGCCCCTGCGCCATAATCGTGCACAGGTTTCATTCATCTCCTCTCATGAACGCTTACGAGGTTAGCTGTCGGATTCGGGCTGATGAGAGTTGGCCCTACCTGAAAAAGGATTCACCCCAAGCGGCATGACGCGCCGCAAATTGGTTCCCCCGCTCTGATTACAGATTAAGCGATATAGATTATAAAAGAGATCATACTCCCGTCCCGTTCAGTTGTAAAGGGGCTTTTATGCTGTTTCAAAAATAAAAAAATCACCGCCAAAAATGGAAATAAAAATACAAAAAAAGAGGCCTGTTAACGGCCTCTTTTTCCTTCATTACTCTTCGCTTTTTTCATGATCCGTTTTTCTTTTTTTCCTTCTTGCCGTCAGCCAGATCAGACCGGCCGCAATGATCATAAGCGCCGCGAAAACAGCGATATACGTGACGTTCAGTGCTGCGGACCGGCTTTTGGTATCAGCCGATGGACTGCTGTTATCTGACTTGATTTGCTGATGGTTCGAAAACAGCTGCTTGCCTGTCGTTTCGTTGACGACGGTTGCCGCATCGCTTGTGCTGTCTAAAAAGCTGATCAGCTCTTTTGTGACAGCCGCGCCGCTTCCTGATAACGGAGCAAAAACAGCAATACTGCTGTCTGAGTCCCAAGGTGATTTCTGGGTAAACGCGACTTGTTTCGTTGTCTCATTCAGCATCTGAAACGAAGAAACATCGTAAGCTCCGCTGCGGTCTGATGGCACGAGAAGCTTAGAGGCGTTTGATTTCAAAAGCGGAATTTGCGGCAGGCCTCCGATAAACACAACATTCCGGCCTTTGGCATCCGCTTCCTTCATGTCTGATGCCGTCTTTACGGTAAAGCCGTTTCCGAATGAATCCGCCACCAGAGAAAGTTCTTTCAGTGTCTGCATGTTTACGTCATCCGGGATGACGATCACTGTTTTCTCTTTCCCGCCGTCCGCAAACGGGAGCGGCCATTGCCCGAAATCCGCTTTCTGCGCCGCATCGCTTACCGGATACGTCAGCGTGCTGCTTTTATCAATATAGACCCATTTGTTTTCGTCACGGTCGATACACGGATTGTTATGTTTCAAACCTGATGTGACAAATTGCAGATCAATGTACCTGCTGCTTCGCAAAAGCTTCGGATCAATCGGGATTGAGACGTGGTAAAAGCCGTCTTTATCTTGATTGCCGAGATCATCAAGACGCACCGCATTCGGCTGTCCGTTGACCATGACGTTCAGCTCCGCTCTCTCAGCGTCATCATCTGAATCCGCCTTCTTCCGGACTGATTCCGACGTCTTTAATGTAAGTGAAAGCTTGACCTTACCGTCTTTATCAACAGCGGCCGCCGCAGGGTAAAAGAAGTGCTCTGACGCCGTTTTGTTTGATCCGACCGTTACATTTCCCGCACCGAAGTCCTCTAGTGTCAGTTTATTGCCTGTCTTTTCCGCAGCGGGCTGAAGGCGGCCGATTGTCAAAGTATCTCCGCCCAGCTGGCTTGAATAAGCGCTGTCTGTGATGACGCGGATTTTATCCGCCAGCGTTTTGTCTGATTGCGCCGTGACAAACAGGACGGGCTGCCGTTTGTCCCCTGATGTCAGAACCCGTTCAGCGAGAAGAAGTTTGTTGTCTTCCGCTTTGATGTTCCCTCGTTCGAAAAGCTCTTTTATTTTCCCGTTCCAATGCTGATCAGCACCGATGACAATTGACGGATTGCTGATTTTGCCGGCGTCGGATTCTTTAACATAGGAAACCTTCAGCCTGCTGTCTGCCGTTTTCAGAAATGCTTCTGTTTTGACTGCTGCTTCAGCTTCCGCCGAGGTCGGTTTGTCAGGAAGGATAATATCGGTTTCTTCACCCGTATTGCCTGATTGGGCAAACGGATATGGGAAATGGCCGAGATCCGCTCCCTTTGACTTGCTTGCTTCTGAAAGCACAAGGCGGCTGTCCGGATAAATTTTTATCCAGTTGCCTGACGTATCTTGCCTGACACAGACGCCCTCTTTTAATACGCCGTAAAATCGTAATGATACATTGTGATAGCCTTGGGCGGATTGGCTTTTGCTGAGATTGAGCTTCACCGTTTTCCGCTTTGAACTGCCGTCAAGCTTTATGGATTTGACGGGTTCATCATCAATCACGATGGTTAAAGAAGACGGGGCAATTAATAAGTTTGACGCCTCGTAATCAATCAGAAGCGACTGATCGGCATTCGAAGCTCCCGCAGGAATCTGATAGGTCAGCTCTGCGCTGTCTTTCGCCCCGTACAGTGTCATCAGATCGCCAGTCAGCGCCTGCTGCTCTTTTGCGCCGGCGCTTGTTCCGAGGGCGGAACCGTCCGTTTTCAGTTCCCGGGCCGCGGCCGCCTGCCCGTTATACATCAATAGCAAAAGGCCAGTTATCAATATGATCGCTTTTTTCAAAAAGGTCACCCGCTTTTATTTTGATTGTATCGCTCCGTTTTGTACCACTTGACTTCCTGCTTGAACAAGCGGTGCTTGATCTCTGTGAATAATGACCAGATGACGAGCACGATCCAAGCCTGGGAGTATGTAAAGTACATCAGAAATACGATAAAGAAGTTTTGTTTGTTCATTTCTGTTTTTTCAATGCTTAAAGTAATCATGACCTCAGTCATAAACAGGAAAAAGGCCAGTATCCACAAAATCATCGCCAAAAACCCGACTGCCAGATGCAGGTCGTAAAAAAGATTGATGATAAAAATCGTGTTTGACATGATCACACCGAAGAAAAACAAAAAATACGTAAAAAAGAAATAAAACAGATCGAAGATGATCCGCTTGCGTTTCAGCTTAAAAAATTGGGATAAAAACTTGAGAACGACGTATTGGTTGCCGCGCGCCCATCTTGTCCGCTGACGCCACCAGACCTTCCATGTCTCAGGCTCCTGCTCCCATGTCACGGCCGCCGGGAAAAAGCGGATGTGATACCCGAGATTATACACGCGGATGGTCAGCTCGGTATCCTCCGCCAGCGCCTTATCATCCCAGCCGCCGAGCTGTTCGATAATGCTCCGCCTGATCGCGAAGTTCGTTCCCGGGATGGTGGCGATTTTGAACCATTTCCATCTGCCGCCCTGCGCCATCCACTGAAAACAGATGGTTTCAATATTGATAAACTTCGTCAGGATCGTTTTGGCCGCATTGATGACACGGAATTTCCCGACAACCGCTCCCGCTTTCTCATCATTCATCAGACCGAGAACCAGGTAGTACACCGCCATTTTTTCCGGCGTATTGTCTGCATCATACACGCAGATCACGTCTCCGTTCGATTCCGCGAACCCTGAGTTCAGCGCCGAAGATTTTCCTTTTCCGGCGTTCGGGGGCTTTGTGATGACCATTTTAATGAAGTCATACTGACGGGAAAATTCATTGACGATGTCTCCCGTCCGGTCGGAGGAATTATCGTTAACGACGATGATCTCAAGCCTGTCTTTCGGATAATACAGGTTCACCATCGCCTTCAGCGTCTGCCTGATGACGACCTCCTCGTTATGCGCGGGAATGAGCACGCTGACCTTCGGGAGCTCCCCCATCTTTGCGCGCCATTTCGGAATGTTCCGTTCGAAGGTCATATAATGCCTGAATCCGCCCTGCATCAGAAACATGTGATAGAGAAGCATCACCCATATTAAACTTAATGAGATAAAAAACAGAATGTTACTCAAGGCTTCTTCTCTCCTTAAAGATTCGTTTTTTTAATGTGGCGCGCAAATAAAGAACGTAGCAGGCGAACATGATGATAAACAATAACACCACGCCGGAGAGAATCCAAAGCGCTTTTTCCAGAGGCGTCTGCTGATGGTGATTGAAAAAGGCCGTTATCGGATGAATCTTGTTTTCCACATGAATGGTTCCGTCTCCGTCCGTTTTGATCCTGACGCTGTCCGACGTTACCGTTTGCTTCGTTTTCTTCAGATCGAGCCACTCGCCGCCGGGAATCCGCTCCATCTGATTGACGAGCTCGGGGAGGTATTTCATGCCGAGATACGGATGGTAGAAACCGCCCGCCGTTCCGCCGCCGAAATCAATCATCTGCGAAATATGATTCTCCATATCTCTGAGCGGATTTTCCTTTGAGCTATCGGCATAACCGATTGTTTCAGGGTACAGCGTCATCCCGTCCAGCATAGCCGGCTTTGAGACGAACGGAGGGGCGCCCGAAGTTTTCCACGTCGTGCCGCTGAGCTGCACTTGTCCGAAAATGCTGGAGAAATAAGAAGATGCGATTTTGTAGCCTTCTTCAGACATCGTATAGTGCGGCGCTTCGAATGACAGCGGGTAAAGACCGAGCTCTGTCAGATCGTCAATCGCCTGCTCCAGCTTCGTTCTCGTGTAGATGTTTTCTTTTTCACGGAAAGGCTTCACATACGCCCGGTACGCTTTTTCATTCGGAAAATCCTGTTCCTTTTCAAGCTTGACCGGAGTATCATCCGCATTTTCTGACGTAATCGGCTGATCCGCTTTGGCATCCCAAAATTCAAAGCCTTCTCCCGTTTCGCTGTATCGGTATGCGTGCGTGTAGCCGTGAATAATGATGCTGCCGCCCATTTGCTGAAGTTTTTTCAGGACACTTACCATTTTCGGCTTGTCCGCCAGGTATACTTTTTCTCCGTTTTCCGGATTGAGATAGACCGGAATGACTGCCAGAATAAACGGAATGTGTCTTTTATGCAGGTAAGCGCCCGCTTCGTAAAGCAATGTTTCATCTGACATCGGACTGATGTCCTCAAGCCGTAAATAAAGGAGGGTGCCGCCCTCTGATTCTCCGAATGCGTTGCGCAGCGCTTTCGCCGTCAGAAACGAATCATTTAACAGGCTCGTCATACCGAAATAATAGTCAGAGCGCGCCGTTTTCCACATAAAAGGGCGGGTGCTGCCGTCACCGGACCGGTATGTATAAAGGGGCTCCCCTTTTACTCCCGATACGCCGAGCACGGACATCCCTTTTTCAAGCGGCATGTCTGTTTTTTCTTCTTTGCTGTAAATGCGGTATACCGTTTCTTTTTCTGCCAGGGACAAACCCGCAAATTGGCGGAACTGTCCGGCGTTATAGCCGATGCTGATAAGCTGCTGCGGCATACTGCTGATCAGAGACACAAATGATGCGCTGAGCTTTTTTTTCGTGACGCCGTAATAGATGACGCGCCGATTCTTTTTGAGGTCCGCGGCTGTGATGTCTCCGTCGCTTTTCACGGTGACGGCGGATGAGAAATGGCCCGCGGTCAGATCAAGCATTTTGACTTCAGCGGTTTCTTTGCCGTCCGTGCTTGTATAAATAATGAGAATGCCGTCCTTTTTGTCTTTTGCTTCCGCCGTAAGGGGAACATAAACCGCCGAAATCATGAAGAGCGCCGAGAGTAAGAGACGTATCCATTTAGAGTTCATTCATCATCATCTCGTTTTCCAGTTCATTTAAAAATTGCTCGGCCGTTTGTAAATCCTTTCGGTACGCCAAGTAACATACACGGAAGGTGATGGAGACGTATTTACCGTTTTGCAGCCGGTACGTATCCAATTCCTTTTTCAGCTTCGCCAGAACGGCCGGCATGTTTTCTTCAGGCGTATGGGTCAGCACGATGCCGAACCGTTCGGCGGACGGCCTGAATTTTTTGTCTGTTTCCCGAACGCTTGACCGAATTTGGCGGCTGATAAACGCCAGCAGACGATCGGTCTCTTTTTCTCCGTAGAGGGATTTGAATTCTTTGAAATAATGCATGTGCAGCAGCAAAAAGACGAAGGAATTGCCGTAGCGTTCCGCCCGCTTGATTTCCTCAGACAGTTCCAGCTTCATCCGCAGATGGTTGTCAAAGCCGGTCACCCTGTCGACGGCGACAAAGCTCGTAATCTCTTCACGCAGCTGTTTCACTGAGCGCTCAAGCCCCTTCGCCAACTCGTGAATCCTTCCTGCTATGTAAGAAAAGAGCAGCAGCCCAATCCCCCAAATGACCAGCACCTGCAGACTTTCGGCACCGGCAGACGCCATAAAGCTCCCGGTCTGAAACCACAGGAGCAGGCTGCCGAGAACAAATAAGACGAGTAAGGTGATGACGAGCGCGTAGATTGCCCCGAACCATATGCCGGCTCCCGCAACAAGCAATGTGATGCAGGTGATCAGAAGCCCTGCGGATTGCTGAGACGCATAGTAAATAAAAAAAGACAGCAGCACCAGCATAACTGCTGTGTAGCTGCACAGTTTTTGTGATTCATTGAATGATATTTTCATTAAACAATTTCCTTTCAGCCAGAAGCGGCAGCAGGTTATCGAAAGAATGTGTATCGTCCCCGCTCATATAGCCGCCGTAATCAGGTTTCAGCGTGTCCAGTGTTTCAAATGAAGTCATTCTTTCATAAAGCGGCTTGATGACAGCCGGATCAGCTTTTTGTTCTGCTAAAAAAAGAACGGCCAGGGCGTAAACGGATGGTGATTCGTACTGAACCGCCGGCTCCTTCGTGTCTGCGCTGTATCGTCCGTACAGCTGTCCGCGCGACTTAAATTCCTTTATCATCCATTTCGACAGCACAGCGGCTTTGCCATCGCCCCGCTTCAGATTCACGGCGGCGTACAGCTGGTCGATGATATTCACTTCGCTGTCATATTTGTATTCCTTAGTTTCGGTATTGAACGATTTCGGCAGAAAACCATTTTTCAGGGGCGCAAGATTGAGAACATCAAGGTTCAGGTTTTCCGTTTTCTCATCGATAATTCCCTTTTCTCTGAGCATCTGTAAGGCGCCGGGGTCGACATAGGACAACGTCACGGTCTTTGACGCGGCATTTGAAGCGGCATCATAATAATCCGTAAAATACCCGTCATTCGTATTGTATTTTTCCAGCGCCTTCCCGATCTGCACCGACGTTTTCCCGTATTCACTGTTTCCCCACAGGGTTCCGGCCTCATTCAGACAGTTCATAATTCTGAAATCATCAATTAAGGCATTGGTGCCGCTCGCTTTATTCCCGTCAATCTTCCACGACACGAGCCCGTTTTTCGTCAGAAACGAATCGGTGAGAAGCTGATATTGCGCTTGAAACTGCCGTTCATCTTTCCTGTTCAGCAAAAATGCCATCCATAGTCCGAGAGACTCAGATAAATATTCCGGCTCACCGGATATGTTCGTCCGGATCATCCCCCGCCCGTCCATCAATTTATGATAAATAAAATGCTCTGCGGGCTGAAGCGGTCCGGACGGTTCGGCCGCCGCCTGTTTTTCAGTGCCGGCCTCCGCGCACCCCGCCGTCAGAACGATCGAAATCAAAAGGATCATCAGACGAAAAACGAATTGCTTCACAGTCCATCCTCCTATTTTATAAACCCTTTTTTAGACCCATATCTTATTTTTTCACAAAGTATTTTTACTATATAGGAAACGATAAAAGAATACTAGCATTTTTTCACATTGGAAAATTTTAAATGGGAGCGCCGCCTGCTCACCTTTCCCCTCTTCGTCTGGATCGTATTCCTATTACAGTTAAAAACACAACAAAAGGCAGCATTTCTTTACAAATGCTGCCTTTCACTGATCTATTTATCCAGGCCGAGTTTTTTCAGCTGTTCTGCCAGCGCGTTGTTCATCGGCTCCTCTTTGTTTTGGCTTTTCATATAAGAGTTGATGTCCCGCTTGGATGCGCGTCCGGATTTATCTTTCGCCTTGCGCTTTTCAAAGACGGACAGTTTCTCACGGTGGCCGCATACACATGCGAAGGTTTGGCCTTCACCCTGGCCGCGAAGCTCCATTTTCTTATGACAGTTCGGGCAGCGGGCGTTTGTTTTTCTTGCCAGCGTTTTCCGGCTGCCGCATTCCCGATCCTGACACACGAGCATCGTGCCGCGTTTGCCGTTGACTTTAAGCATCATTTTGCCGCAATCAGGGCAGGCGGTGCCTGAAATGTTGTCATGTCTGAAAGTCTGGCTGCTGTTTTTGATTTCCTTCACCGTTTTGCCCGCATATGTTTTCATGTCTTTAATGAACACGGCGGATTTCAGTTTACCCGCTGCGATGGCGGAGAGCTTTTGCTCCCACTCAGCGGTTAAGGCCGGTGATTTTAAATCTTCCGGGACGAGCTGTAAGAGCTGCTTCCCTTTTGACGTGATGAAAATATCTTTTTCTTTTTTCTCGATTAAGAAACTATTGAACAGTTTTTCAATGATATCAGCGCGGGTGGCGACTGTTCCGAGTCCGCCGGTTTCACCCAATGTTTTCACAAGGTTCTTCTCTTCTCCCTGCATAAAGGCACTTGGGTTCTCCATTGCGGATAACAGCGTGCCTTCATTAAAGCGCGCCGGCGGTTTCGTCTGTCCGCTCGTTTCTTTCAGTGATGAGACAGTGAGGCGCTGACCCTGCTGAAGATCCGGGAGCGTCTGGTCTTTGTCTTCCTCATGATCGTCGTCATCCTCGTACATATCATACACGGCTTTCCAGCCAGGCGATTGAACCGTTTTCCCTTTTGCGGTAAATGTTTCGCCGCCGATATCGGCTGTGACCTTTGTTTCTTCGTATTCGAACGCCGGCATTAACACGGCGAGAAAACGTTTGGCGATCAGATCGTAAAGCTTTCGTTCTTTGTCGCTGAGGCTTGAAAGGATCAGCGGCTCCTCTGTCGGAATAATGGCATGGTGATCCGATACTTTCGCATCATTGACGAATCCTTTATGCGCTTTGACGCCCCGCTTCAGTATTTGATTGACGTATTGCGCGTACGGCTTAACTTCCATGCCGTTTAAACGGTCTTTTAAAGTCGGCACGATGTCTGCGGAAAGGAATCTGGAATCCGTCCGCGGGTAAGTGACAAGCTTATGCTGTTCATACAGCTTTTGAAGCACGGACAGCGTTTCTTTTGCGGAGAAACCGAAGCGCTTATGAGCATCCCGCTGCAATTCCGTCAAGTCGTAAAGACCGGGTGCGAAGCTTTTCTTCGCCGTTTTTTTCAATTCTGAAATGACTGCCGGCTTTCCTTGCAGGTCTTTTGCCAAACGGCCGGTCACCGTCTGATCGAATGTTCTAGTCTGCTTTGTTTTTTTATCCTGCCATGTCAGCGTCATCTGATCAGCCGCCGCGCGGAGACCGTAATAAGGAACGGGTTTGAACGCCTGAATGTCCGCTTCACGCTTGGCGATCATCGCCAGTGTCGGAGTCTGGACGCGTCCGCATGACAGCTGCGCGTTAAATTTCGTCGTAAGGGCGCGGGTCGCGTTGATGCCGACGATCCAATCCGCTTCCGCTCTGGCAACCGCGGAATGATACAGGTTTTCGTACTCTTTGCCGTTGCGGAGCTTTTGAAATCCTTCTTTAATCGCCTTATCCGTCACAGAGGAAATCCACAGCCGCTTAATCGGTTTGCGGACGTTTGCCTTTTCGATAATCCAGCGGGCCACAAGTTCCCCTTCCCGTCCTGCGTCTGTAGCGATTACGATCTGGCTGACGTCTTTTCGGACAAGCTGAGCTTTGACCGCATTGAACTGTTTTCCTGTTTTTTTAATGACGACGAGCTTCAAAGGCTCCGGAATAATCGGCAGATCCTCAAGCCGCCATGATTGAAATTCTTTGCCGTATCCTTCAGGGTCAGCGAGCGTTACCAGATGTCCGAGCGCCCATGTGACGATGTAGCGGTCGCCTTCAAGATATCCGTTTCCTTTTTTATGACACTTCAGCACGCGGGCCAAGTCCCGGCCGACTGAAGGTTTTTCAGCTAATACAACTGTTTTTGACATGCTTTTCACTTCTCTTTCTTTCACAATCATCCTGTTATTATAACAGACTTCCTCACGCTCTCTCTAATCGAGGACGTTTTTTGTGTCAATTTCTGAGAAAATGACGTGGGTCACGGTTTGGGCATACGGAGAGGTGCGGTTGATGAAGTGTTCGATGGTTTCCAGGCTGTCCGCGTTAATCTTCAGCATATAACACGCCGCGCCGGCGACCCGAAAGCAAAATTCAATGTTGGGAATGGATTGAATGTAGGTTTTGAATTGATCGTATTTTCCGTTTTTCACCGTCGCTTCGACAATGCAGGAGACGGGAAGTCCGATCTTTTTTTGATCAATGTCCAATGTATAGCGCTTAATAACGCCGAAAGATTCAAGCTGTCTGACACGCTCTGTGACGGACGGGGCTGACAATTTGATTTTTCTGCCAAGCTCCCGCATGGACAGGCGGCTGTCCCTTTGGAGTTCTTTTATGATGCTCAGATCAACATTATCTAGTTTCATGACTGTAGTCCTTCCTTACCCTTTTGGCTATATTATCAAGAGAAATCCGAAAAATGACAAGAACAACAGGCTGAATTAATAAAGGTTTTTTAGGAACTGACGCGAAATGGTCATATTAGGACTGCCCTTTGCTTATAGTATAGAGGAAAAAAGATGTCCGACAGGAGGGAGCTGTATGTTACACACGCCGATCGGCAGACTTCGCACGATGGGGTTTATTGAAGGAATGTCGCTTTTGGTGCTGCTGTTTATCGCGATGCCGCTGAAGTATTGGGCTCATCATCCGCTCGCCGTCACCATTGCCGGTTCCATTCACGGCGGTTTGTTTATCATTTATCTGGCGGTGCTGGCGTATGCGGCGTTTACTGTCAAATGGCATGTGAAATGGTCAGCCGCCGGTTTTATCGCTGCCTTTATTCCGTTCGGTAATTTTATTTATGATCGCGGCCTGAGAAATTATCAATAAAAAAGCTCCTCTGCAGAGGAGCTTTTTTCATGCGTTACATCCATTTCGTCACCCAGGCGATATAATAAGCGCCGGGGATGAATACGAGCTGGGCGAGAAGCGTGCCCGCCACCCTTGATGTCACCATCGTCAATGATGTCCATTTTAAGGAGACGTAGCTGCGCTTGCCCTTCGCCACATCGTCTGCCAGTACGGATACTTTCGGGTCAACAAACACAGCCAACAGCATAGTCGCAACTCCGTTGATTAAGCCTGATGCCATCACGGCCGTCGTGCTGTGCTCAGGCGCCAAAAGGCCGGCGTACAGAGCGGACAGAACGCCGATCGTGTAAATAGACGTAATGACCATATTAATGACAAACAAGCGTTTCGGGATCATTCGGAATTGAAGCCCCTTTAAATAGGAGACTGACGGCCGTCTGATATAAGAACGCGCATGCTTCAGCCCGTTCAGTGAAAATCCTTTTTTAAATACCTGCATGACGGAGCCTCCTCCGTCCGCCAAGTGTATAATCGCCCTGGTGAATAACGCGACGAATGTCGGCAAAAGACAGATGCCGAGTATCGTTCCGACCGTGGAGCCGAATATTAAAAATCGAAACTGGGCGCCCACAAGAGACAGAGCATTTGATCCGGCGGCATCAATCAGATGTCCGGTAAACGGCTGTTGAACCATGTTTGACATGCGCGATACGATGACCATGACATTAAATAATGACAGCGCGGACGCGATAAATCCGACTCTCGCGCCGGAAAGCCGTGTTGCATAGGCAAGCGTTTCAATCGAATGTATCAGCAGCAGAAAACAGAAGATAAACAGTACTTGTGAAGTAATAACGTGCAATGTATGATTCCTCCAAATCTTTTCTACTGATTAGACTCTGCAGACTGCGGCGAGGTTTCGGCCGGTTACATAAAAAAACCGCCCGGATGCCCGGTGCGGTTTTGTCTTATTCTTTTCTTACGCAAATAAATAATATATGGTTGCCCGCCTTAGCCTGCGGGTGATTCGTATAAACAGTTCCGACAGAATCATTCTTCGAAAGTAAACACCATGGAAGTTCTTGAACACAAGACAACGAAAGCCCTACCTCTCAATCGTCACTGCGGCTCCGAAGCCGCGCCGGTGTGAATTGTAAAACAAAAAGTCTTTTTTCCATCTCTTCGTTAGGGGCGAATGTCAGAAGGAAAAGAATAAGCTCAGCTTTTTTTCAAGCTGTCCGTTGAAGCCTGAAGCTTCTATATTAAAACAGAAAAAAGAAGTTTACTTTCTTTTTTATTTGCATGTTGTCACTTAGCAGTTAATTATAACAGATTGCCCCTGAATAATCAAATGATTTATTAAAGTTCCAGCTCTGCCGGCGTTTTTTCACCCGCGTTCATGAGCTTGATCTGCTTCGGTTCAATTTCCAGAATCACCAGGTTCGGATCGTCTTTTCCGTCAAACCAGCGTTCCAGTTTCGGATCCCACAGCTTTTCTTTTAAATCTGCTGAGTTGTTCAGTTTGGCGGTTCCGGCCACTTCCACATAAGCGTCACCGAATCCTTCACAGTCATACCCTAACAGAATATGAACATTCGGATTGTTTTCAATTTCTTCCGCTTTATGAGTGTCTTTGCTCGTCGGCGTGTAAATCGTTAAGCCGTCATGGAAAAATGTCATGTAGCGTGAATGCGGTTTGCCTTGCTCTACCGTCGCAAGCGAACCGACTTTATGATGATCCAGTACTTCAAGCACTTTTTCTTTGATTTCATTTTGATTCATGAAGAATCACTCCTTTTTAACGTCTCCGCTATTACTTTTCCACATTGGGGAGACATTTAAACCAAGAAATGTGCTCTTCTGCCGATCTTCGCTCCATTCCCGCTTCAGCATGCTGTAGTTCACCGTGTCATGATAGGCGCCCTGTACGAAAATGCCCTCTCTCGTCAGTCCTTCTTTCTGAAATCCGAGCCGTTCCGCCACCGCCCTGCTTTTCGTGTTTTTTTCAGCCGCGCTGATCATGATGCGGTTCAGGCCGAGATCCTGAAATGCATGGGTGATGACCGCCCGGCAGCTTGCGGTGATAATGCCGAATCCTTCATGCTCTCGATCCAGCCAGTAGCCGATCTCGGCTTTTTGATTGGCTGTATCAACATTATGGATGCTGATCATGCCGCAAAACCGGCCCTTCACAAAAATTCCTGCGTCAAACCCATTCTCTTCCGCGTATTTATAGCGCCATTCGGGGATGATCACATCGCGGTACGTATCGATATCAGCCAGTTCTTCCGCCCAGCTGAGCCATTCGCTGAGATGGTTTTGATTTCGCTTCATAACAGAATACAATTCGTCCGTATCTTCTTTGGCAAGCAATCTGATCGTCAGATGTTCCCGGATTTGACAGGAAAACACGACCACACCTTCTTTCCTTTATTAGCCATTATACAGATAAATTCATTTTTTTCCATACAAAAAAAGATGAGGCGTGCAGCCTCATTCTTAAATGCGCGGGTCGGTGAAAACATCGTGATCATCCGTGCTTGTCGATGACATTTCCGTGACGACCGCCCCTTCTTCTCCCGCTTGAAACCAATGCTTCGTATCCGGCGGAATGGTGTATTGTCCGCCCGGCTCAAGCACAATCTCATGCCAGACGGTATAGTATTCCTTGTCTTCTTCCGGCGGGAGGACGCTTGGGTTCTCTGTCTTTTCGCCTTCCACGTAGAGATACACCTTCCCCCAGCGGCAGCGGAATGTCTCTTGTTTTCCCTTCTCGCTGCCGACCGGCGGATGGCGGTGTTCCGGACACGTCTGGCGCGGGAAGAGCACCAATTCTTTCGAACAGTAGCGGTCGGTATTCACGTAAATAAACAGCTGAAGCCCGGTTTCCTCAAGCTTGCCTAAGCCGTAATCCATGATTTGAATGTCTTCGACTTCATCATCAGTCAGAACGATTCCCGCTTTTTGATAGTATGCATTTACGTCTTGCTTCGATATCGTCATGCTCCAGCCTCCTTATGTGGTTACAAATCCGCCGCCGTTGACATGCAGCGTCTGTCCGGTCATATAAGATGATTCATCTGAGGCCAAGAGCACATAGCAGCCGACATGCTCAACAGGCTGGCCTGCCCGGCCCATCGGCGTAGTCTGACCGAAGGAAGCGACTGTTTCTTCTGAGAATGTCGCCGGAATGAGCGGTGTCCAGATCGGCCCCGGCGCCACGGCGTTGACACGGATACCGTCGTTGACGAGCGCTTGCGCCATGGATCTCGTAAAACCGTTAATCGCGCCTTTCGTAGCCGTGTAGTCAATCAGCTGCGGATTGCCTGTGTAAGGATTAATGGATGTCGTATTAATGATTGCGCTGCCCGGCTTCATGTAATCAATCGCTTTTTTAGTCAAATAAAATTGTGAGTAAAAGTTTGTTTTAAAGGTTCTGTGAAGCTGCTCGCTTGTGATGTCTTTAATGCTTTCTTTCGGATGCTGTTCTGCGGCGTTATTCACGAGAACATCAAGACGCCCGAATTCTTCAACCGTTTTTTCAACGGCTTCATTGCAAAAGTCTTCCTCACCGACATCGCCGGGGATTAACAGACATTTTACGCCTTCTTCTTCCACTCGTTTTTTTGTATCTTCCGCATCACCGTGTTCATCAAAATAGACGATCGCGACATTTGCGCCTTCCTTCGCGTAAGCGACCGCTACGGCGCGTCCGATACCGCTGTCGCCCCCTGTGATAAGTGCGGTTTTTCCTTTTAATTTATCAGCGCCTTTATATTCTTTGTATTCATAAACAGGCGCCGGATTCATTTCGCTTTCAATGCCCGGCTGGCGGTTTTGTGATTCCGCCGGGAATTCCTTCGGATAGTTTTCCATGTTAAGTTCCTCCTTCTTGTTCGATCTCATATTTCTTGTCTACCTCGGCAGTCTTCCGGATAAACATGATTGAGACAGTTCAAAATGTTTTCGGAGTAAAATGTTTCACATGGAACGCAAGAAAAAAACCCGGCTGGCAGCCGGGTTTTTGTTTTCAATTATGAACGGACCGCTTGTTTGCGGAGCACGTCTTTTCTCACTTTTCCAAGGTTGTTTTTCGGAAGTTCGCTGACGAACTCAATGTCCGGAATTTTAAAGGCGGCAAGACGTTCTTGAAGGAATCGGGTCACTTCTTCTTCTGTCAGGCCTTCTCTGCCGTTTGTCACGATGAACGCTTTCGGTTTTTCGCCGTAGAGCGGATCAGGGATACCGACAACTGCCGTTTCGAGAATGCCCGGCACTTGCTGAATGACCTCTTCAATCTGGTCGGGATAAATATTATCGCCGCCGTAGATGATGACATCTTTATACCGTCCGGTGATAAAGATAAATCCGTCTTCATCCACATAGCCGGAATCGCCGGTATGGAACCAGCCGTCTTTCAGCACTTTTCGTGTCGCTTCTTCGTTACCTTCGTAGCCTTTGAATAAAAACGGACTTTTCACAACGACTTCTCCGATTGAACCTTGCGGAAGGAATTCACCTGTTTCCGGATCTACAACGCGGACGTCCACTTCTTCCATCGGTTTACCCGCGGAAGCGGCTTTATCCATTCCCATTTGCGGATTCCAAGAGCTGATGCCCCACGCTTCCGTGCTTCCGTATCCGTGCATGAGCGGAATGCCGATGTCGAGATACTGCTGGATCAGACTGCTTGGCACCTTTGTTCCTCCCGTCATCATATAAACGATAGAAGACATGTCAGTCTGATGCGTTTCCCATGCTTTCAGCAGGTATGTGAAATAGACTGGCAGCGCCATAATGGTTTGAATTTTCTCTTTTTCGATGAGCTTCAAGTTTTCCACAGGGTCCTGATTGTCGGTCATAATGAATGTCGTTCCGCTCATCGTGCCGACCATCTGGCAGATAATCGCGCTCGTATGGTAATTCGGATGGCATGCTAAGAAGCGGACATGCTGCATTCTCCCCGTGTATGCCAATGTCGCGTTTACGTAGTTGTATATGCCGCCGTGAGTGATCATGCAGCGTTTCGGATTGCCGGTTGTACCTGAGGTAAACATCAGCAATGCCGTATCGTTTTCAGACACCGTTTCGACGTCCGGTGTTTCACCGGAGCCTGTCAATAAAGCGTCAAACTGAGGCGTTGTCTCCGCAGCTGTTCCTGTTACGACCTTCAGTTTAAGAGAAGATGTAAGCGCAGGAAGCACTTCTTCCATGATCTCTTTAAATTCAGTGCCGTAAAAAACAGCTTTCGGTTCACAGGCTGCTAAAATGCCTTTCATTTCGTAAGGTGTTAATTGCCAGCTGACCGGCACAACCACCGCGCCGATTTCGAGTGCCGCAAACATGACAATGGATGCCGCGTGGCCGTTTTTGCAAAGCATCGCCACTCTGTCGCCTTTTTTTATTCCTTTATCAAGAAGCGCTTGTGCAAGCTGGTTGATTCGTTTTCGATATTCCGCGTAGGTCAGGGTATGCGTACCGCTTTTTACAGCTTCGATCTCTTCGCTATTTGAAATGTCATGCAGAATCAGATGCTGTAATGTCTCCATATTTTCATCTCCCATAATGATAAATCACAAAAAAACTCTGTCAGATTTTCTTTCTCACGCAACCCATTTTAAACCAAAAAATATAACTTGTAAAACTATTTTGTTTTAGAACTATTCCATCGGTGAATGATACAATAGTCCCGTGTTTTTAGTTTCTTCCCTTCCCCTTACCCTCATACATGCACAAAAAAACACACCCCACATGAGGTGTGCGCTTCCTGTTTACCGCTGTCCTTTCTCCTGAATGAAATGATAAAACAGCTTGTTTAAACGTTTGTATAAATCGGCCTCATCCTCAGTCTGGAAGGCTTTTATACTGTCTTCAGACTCGATGATGGCCGAGCTGACCGCACTTAGTATTTCCGACCCTTCAGCGGGCATATCAGCCGGCGCCATCATCACCAAAGCGCGGTCGACGGTCAGGGAATTTCCGTCCATGCCTTTGACACTGCATGGAGCTGTCAAATCATAAATTTTGAAAAAAGGCGTGACAATTTCTTCATTTTTGAGATGGTACAGGGCCATCGCCGTTCCCGGAATGCCGAGTCCGCCCTGTCGTTCACGCTCAGCAAGGCACTGTGCGGTTTTTCGGGCATTATGAACCAATCCTTCTTGCTCCAGCATGGCAAACAAATGATCTAAAAACAGTTCGTACTCCGTGTTTGAATCAATCGATTTGATCGAAAAGTTCCGCAGCACGCTTTGGATAACCGCCGCGTAATGCGCCATACGGCCGGCCGCTTCCAGCATATCAGGCGTCTCCGGCTGCTTCTCTTCTCTTTTACCGTTTCTTTTTTTGTCAAGGATCAGCGGAATCTTTCTTTTGATGTACTGCTTGACCTGATCAGCGTCTTCTTCGTTTAAAAGCGGACTGACCATGACGTAATCTATGTTTCCATACGGAATCGGAACGGTGGATACGATCATGTCATACGCGGTGATGTCTCGATCCTTCAGTTCGATGAGGGAAGACATATCAAAGGAACGGATTTCCGGAAGCTCTTTTTTCAGCCTGGACGCGAGCATTTTGGACGATCCGATGCCGCTTGAACAGACGATCAGCGCTTTGATCTTCGCTTCTTCCCGTTTGATTTCCAGAGCGGAGCCGAAGTGAAGAACGATGAAAGCAATCTCATCATCAGAGAAAAGAAGCCCCGGAAAGAATTTTTCCATTCCTTCTTCTACGGCCATGTACAGCAGAAAGTAGTCGCGTTTAATTTGCTCGGTCATCGGATTGTACATGTCGATATTTTCTTTTACCCGGTTGATCGCAGGCTCCAGATGGGCGATTAAACCGTCGTATAAAGAACCGTTTTCCGTCAGATCAATTTTAATTTTTTCAGAAATGAAGCCGATCAGCTGCTTCGTTTGCAAGGCCGTTTCAACCTCTATGTCTTCCGGTTTGAATTCCGTTTTGTATTTGCGGTTG
Organism: Bacillus sp. KS1; assembly: GCF_020075515.1. Classification (NCBI taxonomy): domain Bacteria; kingdom Bacillati; phylum Bacillota; class Bacilli; order Caryophanales; family Bacillaceae; genus Bacillus; species Bacillus sp. KS1. Next base: position 142,404 of record NZ_JACAWW010000018.1, read on the forward strand.
GCGCTCCGCAAATGAATGGTGATATAACCGATCTCAGCTTCCGGAATTGAAACGCCGAACGCTTTTTCAAGCTCTTTTGCCATTTCCAGCGCAGAGCCGTACTCCTTCGTCTGCTGCAGCGCTTTTAGTTCCGAATCCTCCATCGTGATGGTTTCTCCGAGCCTGATCCGGTCCATCGCAAAGGTTAAATGAACCGCAAGCGCCATGTATGAGCTGTCAGATAAGGCGATCGCGATTTTTTCCTTGAGCTGTATTAAGAGCCGGTCCATTTTCAAAAGTTCCGCTTTATTTACGACGCCGAACATTTTTTCAGCATCGTCCGGTTTTCCTTTAATATTCAATTCAACCGCTTCCAAAAAGCTTTGAATATCAAGGCGGTTGACGATGAGATTGCCGACGATTTTCCGTTTCGCATTTTCCGGCCCCGTCAGCTGAATGCCGAAGCCCCTTTTTCGGATCAGCGTCAAGCCGAAGGGCGCAATCCAAGTCTCCAGCTCATCCAGGTCATAGCTGATCGTCGCGTTTGTCACTTGCAGTTCGTTCGCCAGACTGTAGAGCTTAATCGGCTCTTGAGACTCTAATAGTGAACATAGAATTAAAAGTTTCCGCTCCTCAGCGCTGTATTCATACTGTTCATAGGACAGGTCTGACAGGAGTTTTTGTTTGTCCTCCGGGTTTCCTACCGCTTTCAGTCCTTTGCCGGGCTGTTTATCAAGTGCCAGACCGAATGATTCCATCATCGGTTTGATTGTTTTTAACTCGCGGTGAACGGTTCTTGTGCTGACTTGTAAAGCTTCCGCCAGTTCATGCACTGTCTCGTACCGGTTCTGCAGTAAAAGATGTTTCATTAATTTTTGTTCTCTCGCTGTCATATACATGAAACGCGCCTCCAGATTTTCTAGTTGTGAGAAGTATGGCATATGGGGAGTGCTGCCGGGGAAAGTGGTGTAAGTTATAATATAAAACGCTTTCAATGATTATTCAACCATTTTCAAATGGCAATTTGGCACTGGGCCGTGTGACAGTATTGAAAAAGAAAAATGTGTCAGATAATATGCCATGACGCTTGTTACTCTTGATCCGCACGGCTATACTTCAAAGTGACCTTACTTGTTTTTAGACATTGCACACCACATAAACAAACGCCCGGAAGCTAGCTTCCGGGCGTTTGTTCTGTTTATGGAATATCGCAGCCTTGGACACCGGTATAAATCCGGAACCACTGATCATGGCTGAGTTTGTACGCGGATGCACGCACCGCGGCGGAAATGCGGTTCTCTTTTCCGCTGCCGACAATCGGCATGATGTCTGCCGGGTGGGTGAACAGCCATGCGTACATGACTTCGTCAATGGAAGCGGCACCGATTTCTTCCTGTACGGAACGAAGCGCGGCACGGATTCGGAGGTCCTTATCTGATTGTCCGGTAAAGACGCTCCCGCCCGCAAGCGGTGACCACGCCATCGGCGGAATGCGTTTTTCCTGACAGAAATCCAGCGTGCCGTCATGAATATTTTCCAGCTCGTACGCCGAGATTTCAATTTGGTTTGTGATAAGCGGATCATCCAAATAGGATTCGAGCATTCTGTACTGGTGCGCTTTAAAGTTCGACACCCCGAAATATCTGACCTTTCCCGAGCTTTTCAGCGCGTGAAACGCTTCAGCCACAGCCTCCGGGTCCATAAGCGGGTCCGGTCTGTGAATGAGCAGCACGTCCAGATAATCCGTATTCAGATTCAAAAGCGACTGCTCCGCCGACGCTAAAATGTGAGACTTCGATGTATTATAATGATGCGACTTGTTTCCGGGCCGTTCCGGTGATTCAATGACAATCCCGCATTTTGTGACGATTTCGATTCGCTCCCTTATTGAAGGCGAAAGGGACAAAGCGCCGCCGAAGAGCTTTTCACACGTATAACCGCCGTATATATCGGCATGGTCGAAGGTGGTGATGCCTTGGCTGATGCACCATTCAATCAGATTCAGCAGCTCTCCGTCTGAAACATTCCATTCGTTCAGACGCCAAAGCCCGTGTATCACTCTTGAAAATTCCAGGTCTTCAGCCAATTGAATGCGCTGCATGTGAAATCCCCCTTTTTTCTTAGAGCCTCTTGTATCTCTGTTTTCAGGAATTGCCCATGCTGTTTCATTCTGCTTCGGCGGCCGATTTTCCTTTCAGCCCGCAAAAATCGTCATTTAATGATTCTGAAACTGCTTTTTCGCTTTTTCAACGACGTAATGGCTTCCGCCGCGTTTTTTGACATCTTGAATCATCATCGCGATCAAAAGGTCTTTCTTTTTATAATCGTAACCGACAAACCAGCCGTTTTCTTTGCCGTCTTTATCTTCTTTAGACGTTTTCAGCTCGGCTGTACCGGTTTTTCCGGCTACGGTAATGCCGCTTACGGCCGGCTGATATGCAGAGCCGCGCGGATCTTCAACGACGCCTCTCAGCCCTTTCGTGATTTCTTCGGCATTGGCTTTCGATACCACTTGCTTATGCCAGATTTGCGGTGTTTTTTCTCCGTCTTTGATCAATGTCGGTTTGACGAGATTTCCGTCTGTTACAAATGCGGTATAGTCAGCAGCTAAGTGCAGCGGAGACATCATCATCTGCCCCTGGCCGTAGCCCGTATCTCCGAGAAGGATCTCGGAATCAAGCTTGCCGTTAGCGATTGAAGACTTTTCAATCGGAAATTGGTACGGAATCTCTTCATCAAAGCCAAATGTTTTTAATCCTTTTGTAAACGCGTCCGCTCCGGCATCTATGGCATTTTGCGCAAAGTAGATGTTGTCCGATGTGATCAGCGCGTTTTCGAGATCCACTTCATTCAGGCGCTCTGATACGCGTGTGACATGGTAACCGCCCCAGCTTGAATCTTTCTGCCACTCTTTTCCGGTGATTTTTTTCTTTTCTGACGCTTTCAATGTGCCGTTTGTCAGGCCGACTGCCGCGGCAATCGGTTTAATCGTTGATCCCGGCGCATAGAGTTTGTTGAATTTCGCTGAAAACGGATTGTTTTTATCTTCATTCAGCTTTTTCCATTCTTTGCCGCTCCAGCCGAAAATAAAGCCGTTCGGGTCATAAGACGGTGCGCTGACGAGCGCGAGTGTCTCTCCCGTTTGCGGTTCGAGGGCGACTGCCGCTCCGCTGTCATCTTTCATAGAATCATACAGCTTCGTCTGCGTTTTCATGTCAATCGTTACATGAATATCCTGCCCGCTTTCGGCTTTCTTTTCAGCAATGACCTCACCTGTTTGCGGGACGTAAATTTTCCAGCCGGTCGTGCCGCGCAGCTTGTCTTCATATACATTCTCAAGGCCGGCGATGCCGATTTTGGAAGTATCGCTGTATTGGCCGTCTTTCGCTTTTTTCAGCTGCTCCGCTGTGATGGTTTTAATATAGCCGGTCAGATGGGCCGCTTTTTCGCCGTACGGATAGTAGCGGGAGCTGACTTTCGTTTTCGTCACACCGTCTAATGCGAGCAGGCTTTTGACCTTGCTTTCATCATCCGGTCTGATTTTTTGAATCGGGACATAGGAGTCGTCTTTTACCCAGCCCTGGTTCAGTTTGCTTTTGATATCGTCTTCAGAAAGGTCCAGTTTTTCAGACAGTTTTTTGATCACGCTGTCTTTATCCTTACCGAGTTTTCCAGGGATAATGCCGATTTCCGGCACCTCGGTATTCACGGCGAGACCTTTTCCGTCTTTGTCGTAAATTTGTCCGCGCTTCGGTTCTTCATTTGCGATCTGCACGGTTTTGTCATCGGAAAGCTGTTTGAAAATAAAAGAAGGATTCCAGTCGATGTTCCATGATTCTCCATCGTCTGTTTTTTCTTTTTTCAGGACGGCCGTGTTTTCAAAAGCGACCTTCCCTGCTTTTGTATCCATGCTGACTTTATAATCGATGTGCTGGAGGTCATCTTTTTTCTTGTCGTCTTCGTCCTGTTTTTCGGCAGTGACTTTCAGATTTTTGACCCCTGCTTGTTCATAAATGGTTTCATATCGTTTTACAAAATCCTTTTTGGATAGCTTATTCTTTTCATCCTGGGTGAGGCTTTGGTACATCTTATCGTAATGACCGCCGTTCCAGTCTTTTACGAAATCTTTCATTCTGTCTTCGGCCGATTCCGTTTTCGAGCAGCCGATCAAACCTATGATTCCTGCGAGTAAAAGTAATAGGTATAACCCTTTTTTCACTGTCTATTCCCCTGCCTTCCAACTGTTATTTTCTCCTAAACCAAATCAGGCTGGCAAGGATTTTTTTCTCATAGTGTTTAAAATTTTTTTGTTTTTCCGGCCGTCACGGGCCATATTCTTATACAATGTATCTATTAAAAAAAGGGGGAATTTCAGATGATCAGAGAAGCAGCCATGCTTTATGTAAAAGAAGGTCTTGAGGGGGAATTCGAAGAGGCATTCCGCCGGGCGGAGCCGATTATCGCGGGTATGAAAGGCTATCTGTCCCATTCCTTGTCCAAATGTATGGAAAAGACGCATAAATATTTGCTGCTTGTGGAATGGGAGACATTAGAAGATCATACAAAAGGCTTTCGCGGATCGCCGGAATATCAGGAATGGAAAGCCTTACTGCACCGTTTTTATTCACCATTTCCCGTTGTGGAGCATTTTCAGGATCTATCAGACTCAGATCGCGTGAAGCGTAAAACCGATTAAGGAGATTGACCATACAAAAACGGCGGTATAGATATTGAATTTCCCGGAGCCGTCGTTTTCTTTCCGTTTTTCCTCCAGCCCCTGAATGAACATGACCGCACCGAGAAACACGAGCATAACCGGCTGTATGACAGAGGTATGTTCCGCATACGTAAATGCGGCGGCCGCAAGTATAATAATCAGCATCGCGAGTGACAGTTTTAAGGCGCGCAGCAAAGCAATCCATCCTTTCTGTTATCATTTTTTGAACACAATTCTATTTCTGTCTTTATCCCCCATTATTCTAGCGTATTTTTTGCGCGGATAGAACGAAAGTCGGACAATTTTAAGTTTGTTTTAAGGAGCACGAAAAGCGCGCTCCCGATGAAAAGGAGCGCGCTGTTATGAGCGGGCGAGGCTTCCGTATCCGAGCCCCCGCAGGACGCATGCCATGACTTCATATCCCTTACTGTTGGGGTGTACGCGGTCATGAGAGAGATATTCATTCATTTTTCCTTTGAAAGCGCTGTGGACGTCGGCGATTTTGACGTGCGGCGCCGATGCGAGTGTGCTGAGGTGCGCATTATAAGAGGATATCCATTTTTCTGCAATGGAGATGTCCGGAAAAGGATTGTATAAATTAAAGACGCGGATCTCATAAGGAGACGGGTGCGGCCCTTTTAAGGCAGCGATCTTGGCTATCATCTTTTCAAAGTTCTCATGGCAGTGACTGGACACGCTTGTGAACACCGAAGCGTCCGATGTTTGCTGATATGCCTGAACCGAATCGATCAAATCGTTGCCGCAGCCTGTAATCGTAATCATATCAGCAGCCTGAATCCGCCTCTGAATGTACGGCAAAAACATAAGCCCAAGAATTTCTCCCGTCTCAAGGCCTGATTTGGCAAAGATGGATACGTCGGTTCTTGTCTGTAAATCTTCTGCCATCATGCGCCCGAACCGCTGGACAAAACCGGCGGAAAACGGCCCGGATCCCCTTCCCGTCGTCAAAGAATCCCCCAGCGCCGTATAAACAAGTCCCATTTACTTTCCTCCACTCGTTACTATCGATATTGTAATGTACGCGAGTGAAGAAAAATTGGCTCGGTCAATAACCCAATTTCTCAGAAATATGCTGTGCGGCGTTTTTGACCTTTTCGGTTAAATACGGCAGCCTGTCCTTTGAAAACCGGGCTTCGAAGCCGGCGATGCTGATTCCGGCAGCCACCTTACCTTCGTGATTGAAAATCGGCGCCCCGATCGCCGCCGTGTAATCTTCTAATTCCGAATAGCTGATCGTATAACCTGATTGTAAGGATCTTTCAATAGATTGAAGCAATTCAGCCCGATCCGTCATCGTGCCTGAGGCGATTGCGGAAAGCTTTGTCTTCTGAATGTATGTGTCGATCTCCTCTTTTGGCAGAAACGATAGAATGCTTCTGGCGCACGCTCCCGCGTACAGCGGCGACCGGCGGCCGATTGCCGTATACAGGCGGACGGTTTGGGTGCCTTCAATTTTTTCGACGTAAATGGCTTCATCCCCGTCCCTCATGATCAGCTGAACGGCCTCATCCACTTCGCCGCACAACTCTTCCATAATCGGTTTGGCTATTTTCCTGATATCCAGACGTTCAGAGACGAGCTGGCCGAATTGTAAAAAGATCAGACCAAGCTGATAACGGCCGTCCGCTGCCCGGGTGAGAAACCCCGTTTCCTCCAGTGAGCTTGCCATCCGGTGAACCGAGGTCTTCGGCATTTCCGATAGAGAAACCAGTTCATTTAAGCTCAGGCTCGGTTCAGTGAGAAACAAATGAAGCAGTTCCATTGATTTGATGACGGTTTTGTTTAAGTTTTCCATGGTCTTTAGCCCCTTTGTCAGATCAGCCATTCCATTTTGAGCCTTGCTTTCAGCTCCTTCAGCTGCTGTTCCTTCTCCAAAAGCAGCATTTCCGCTTCCTCCAGCGAAACGGCCCGGAACGTGATATGTTCCCCCGGCATCGTTTGGGCGGCGAGAGGAAGATCGGCGGATATGATATGCGCCATCCGCGGATAGCCCCCCGTCGTCTGTCTGTCAGCCAGCAGAATAATCGGATTGCCGTCCGGCGGCACCTGCACCGTTCCGAACGTCACGGCCTCAGATACCATTTCCAGCGGCTCCCGCAATTCAAGCGGAGCGCCCTTCAGCCGGTAGCCCATTCGGTCGGATTGAGGCGTGACCGTATATGACTCTTGATAAAAACGCAATTTTGCTTCTTCTGTAAAAGCGTGAAATTGTGCGCCTTCAAGCACTCGTATGACCGGATTTTTTTTCAGCGGCAGAAATCCTCTGCTGCTGACAGACCAATCAGGCGCTGAGAAACCATGCTGTCCGAAAGAATCGCTCAGACGGTACGCGATTGATTCCGAACATGGCGTCATACGGCCGAGCGGCAGCTCATCATCTTTTTGCAGCGCTCTTCCGCAAAAGCCGCCGATCCCCGCTCTGACATACGTGCTTTTGCTTTCCATGACGGCGGGCACGTCAAATCCCCCCGCGACGGCGAGATATGCGCGGCTCCCCATCTTGCACGGCCCGAATGAGACGACGCTGTTTTCCTTTATCAAAACCGGTTTCCACAGAGGAGCGGGCTCCCCATTAATATGAAGGGCGAAATCAGCTCCCGTGACGGCAATAACCGCGGGTTCTGAGAACTCAAAGGAAGGCCCTGGCCCCATAAGCGTAACTTCAAGCCCCGCCTCTTTTTCTTGATTTCCGGCAAGAAGATTGGCGATGCGCAGAGAGATCGTATCCATTGCGCCGCTTCCCAGCACACCGTATTTCTGATAACCCGTCCGCCCCGTGTCCTGAACCGTCGTCAAGAGACCGGGCTTTACCACTTTCATACTCATTCGGCTCCCTCCTTGATGCGGCTGTATTCCTCTGCCGTGATCCGGACGAATTTCACCGTATCGCCCGCTCTCAAAAGACTCGGCGGATGTTCTTCCGGCCTGAAAAGCCGGAGCGGGGTGCTGCCGATCAGCTGCCAGCCGCCGGGAGTGGATATCGGATACACACCGGTCTGCATTCCCGCGATTCCTACTGAACCGGCCGGGATGGACGGCCTTGGTGACGCCTTTCTCGGCGCTCTGATCCGCTCAGACATTCCTCCCAAAAACGGAAATCCCGGCGCAAATCCGAGCATATAAACGAGATATTCACCTTCAGTATGAATGCGGATGACGTCTTCCGGGGTCAGATCGTTCATCTCAGCGACCTCTTCTAAATCGGGACCGAAATCACCGCCGTAGCAAACGGGGATTTCCATCACCCGGCGCTCTTTCTGGCGGTCGGTCATTATATGGCTGAGACGTTCTGTCACTTCTTTCTTGACCAGGGCAAAAGGAGAGACGCCTTTTTTTATGTTTGAGACGGCATACATATCATAAAAGATCGTTAGGCTTGTGAATGCCGGAATACATTCAACGAAGCCCGGGAACGGCCGTTCTTCCATACAGGCTGCCGCCGCATGCACCCGGCTGTTGACCTCTTCGCTGATGTGCCCGCCAAAGCGGATGATAACGGCGGAATCACCGTACGGCTGTATATCAAGCGCTGTATTTCCGCTATACTGCATCATTGTCATCACCTCGTTGTATTCTTTCTCACTTACAGGACAGCAAGCGATTCATTTCGTATATCGGTGATCAGCATGTGCCCCGGTGAATGTGTTATCACAATATCAGGCTTTGCTTCCATGATCACCGCCTGGGGTGTAACGCCGCAGGCCCAGAATACGGGAACTTCACCTTCCCGCACCGTTACGGCATCTCCGAAATCCGGCTGATGCAAATCGCTGATACCGATGCTTTGCGGATTTCCGATGCGGACGGGGGCGCCGTGCACGGCGGGAAAACGTGCCGTGACCTGCGCCGCGCGGACTGCAAGCCTTTCCGGAATCGGTCTCATGCTGACGACCATCTTTCCTGAAAATGGGCCCGCCGGAACACAGTCAATATTTGTTTTATACATGGGAACGTTCACGCCTTCATCAATATGCCTGATTGGAATGTGCTGATTAATAAGGGCTTGCTCGAATGAAAAACTGCAGCCGATTAAAAACCCGACATCATCATCCCTCCAATACGGCGTAATATCCGTTACCTCTTCAGTAAGCACGCCATGCCGATAAATCCTGTATTTCGGAAAGTCCGTCCGGATATCAGCTCCCGGCGCAGCTATTGCCGGAACGGGTGAACCCGCATCCGTCACATCAAGCACCGGACAAGGCTTTTGATTGCGCTGGCAGAATAAGAGAAAATCAAAGGCAAGATCCTTTTGCAAAACGACGAGATTGGCTTGTGCGTAAGAAGCGGCCATCCCCGCCGTCGGCCCGGTCATCTGCCCTTTCCTGATCAGCTGTCTGGCTTCTTCGGGGCTCATGTCACTCATATGGTTTTTCATATCATCAGCTCCATAGCTGCGGCATTTGCGTGAATAATGTATAGATGCCCATAACCGCCATGACAACCACTACGATCGCCCCTGCAATCGTGAGCCAGATCGGATGCTTGTAATCGCCGACGATTTTTTTCTTATAAGCGCCCAACAGAATCATCGCTAATGCAAGCGGCAGAATTAAGCCGTTAAGCGAACCGACCGCGACCAAAATTTTAGCAGGCTGGCCGATCGTGACAAAAATAAGAGTGGATACGATGATAAAACCGATAATTACGCCATGTGAGTGCTTTTCGATTTTTGTTGAAAATGATTTGAAAAATGATACCGATGTATAGGCGGCGCCGATGACAGACGTGATAGCGGCAGACCACATGATGACGCCGAAAATTTTATAGCCTACATTTCCCGCCGCAAGCCGGAATACAGAAGCCGCCGGATTATCAGGATCAATGCTCAGGCCCTTTGAGACGACGCCGAGCACGGCGAGAAACAGGGCAATCCGCATAACCGATGTAATCAGAACGCCTGTGATGGAGCTTTTCGTAACCTGAGGAATGACTTCTTTCCCTTGGATGCCTGAATCAAGCAAGCGGTGGCCTCCGGCAAATGTAATGTACCCGCCGACTGTGCCGCCGACAAGCGTCACGATCGCCAGCACACTGATATGATCAGGCATAAAAGTTTTCACAACGGCGTGTCCGACGGGCGGAGCCGTCGTTACGGCAACATACACCGTCAATACGATCATGACGATTCCGGCGATCTGCATAAAACGGTCCATGACTTTTCCGGCTTCCTTTATGACAAAAATCAGCACCGCGACCGCTGCGCTGATTAAAGCGCCGATCTCCGGTTTGATCCCAAATAATACTTGAAGACCGAGACCCGCGCCGCCGATGTTTCCGATATTAAACGCAAGTCCGCCGAGCATGACCAAAAAAGCAATGGCATAACCGGCGCCCGGAAGCACCATATTGGCAATCTCTTGGCCGCGCTTTCCGGAAACCGCGATAATCCGCCATACATTGGTTTGCGCGAAAATGTCCAAAATAATAGAAATTAAAATGATAAAGCCGAAGCTTGCCGCCAATGTATTTGTAAACGTGGCCGTTTGCGTCAGAAAGCCGGGCCCGATTGATGATGTCGCCATCAAAAATGTCGCGCCTAAAAGAATCGACCATTTGCCGGAAGCCTTTCCGGCTGTTTTTTTCTTTTGCTCCATGCTGTCTTCCTCCCTCTGCTGCTCAGTCTTTTGCAAGCGCGCTGATTTGAATGTCTGCCGCTTTTAATTCTTTTTTGATTGTTTTTGCGAATGTGAGGGCGTGGGCTCCGTCTCCGTGAATGCAGACCGTGTCCGCTTTCAGGCTTACAGCTTGTCCCTTACGTGATGTCACCGTACTGTCTTTCACCATTTGAATCACTTGACCGACCGCTTTTTTGTCATCCTGAATCAGCGCATCCCGCTCTGAACGCGGCGTCAGCGTGCCGTCTTCCTGATAGGTGCGGTCCGCAAACACTTCGCTTGCCGTCCTCAGTCCGATTCGATCTCCCGCTTTAATCAGCTCGCTTCCGGAAAGCCCGAAAAGAATAAGCCCGGGATCAAAATGACAGACCGCCTGAGCGATGGCTTCTGACAGGCCGGGATTGACGGCGGCCATATTATATAAAGCACCATGCGGCTTCACATGCTGCATCTCGACACCTTCTGCTTTTAAAAACCCTGAAAGCGCGCCGATTTGGTACAGCGTCAGATCATACGCTTCCTCGGGTGTAATCGCGATCTGCCGCCGCCCGAATCCCTGCAGATCGAACAGCCCGGGATGAGCGCCGATTTTCACGCCTTTTTCCGCCGCAAGCGCAACCGTTTTGCGCATCACGCTGGGATCACCCGCATGAAAGCCGCAGGCGATGTTTGCAGATGTCACATAATCCAAAATCTCTTCATCCAGTCCGATTTTATAAGCACCGAAACTCTCTCCTAAATCACAATTGATGTCAATCTGAAACATAAGATCCCTCCTGTATTGTAAACGTTTTATATTATTATCATTCCGCTATTCGGAATGACTATTCCGAATTGTTGAATTTCTCTTCATTATATTTAATTCTGACAGGTTTGAACATCCTTTTGTCAGAAAACCTACCATGGACCTAGTCATAAATCTGACAAAACAAAAAAAAGAGAGCCTCATACTGAGACTCTCTCTTTTTTCTATTATAACACCCAGTGGCGGATCGCTTTGGCAACCCCGTTTTCCGTGTTGACATCAGTCACCCAGTCAGCTGTTTCTTTCACAATGTCCTGCGCATTCCCCATGGCGACGCCGACACCCGCTTTTTCAATCATGGCGATGTCATTCAGACTGTCACCCATGGCCATCACATTTTCCATCGTGAAGCCGAGTTTTTCCGATACCTTCGCCAGCGCAGCCGCTTTGTTGATACCGAGGGCATTGACTTCGATGTTGATCGGGCTGGAGTTTGTGATCTCGAGCTCCTTGTATTCCTTGAGCTCTTTCAGCACCTCATTCCGCACTTCGTCATCCTCGATTTCGAATCCGAACTTGAGCCACTGATGATCCGTAATTGTTTCCGGGAATTCCCCTCTCCACACTCTATCGACGGTAGAGGCCCAGAAATTCGTGTTGTGCTTATTCCTCAGATCCCATAATTTTTGAATATGATCGGTATGAAGAAGCTTGCGCTCAACCAGCTCAAAGTTGGAATCCCAGATTTCGCTGCCGTTTGCCGTGATTAAAAAGGATGACAGCTCGAGAGACTCAGCCAGTTCGCGGCAGGTCATCAGCGTGCGTCCTGTGCTGATGACGACGTGAATTCCTTTCGCCTCCGCTTCCTTGATCGCCCGCCGGTTTTCCTCCGGGATGAGCTGCTCGTCATTGAGCAGGGTTCCGTCCATATCAATCGCGATCAGTTTAATATCTGCGTCTTCTCTTTGTATCGGCATATATGTACCTCACTTTTTATAATGTAGTCGTCTCTATTTTAATACATATGACCCACAGGAACAAAAAACCGCTTCCTGCGTTTGGCGGGGAGAACGTTGAGGAAAAGAAATATTGAGGTGATGGAGGATGAGAGAAAGAAAACAAAAGAACAAACCGAATGAAAATCCTGAACATCATGATTTAACCGATCCGATTCCGCTGGAAGAGCTGAAGGAAAACGCCAATGACGAAAAACACAAACATGACCAAAGGGACAATTCACAGAGTGAAAGAGATTATGATACAAAATAACAGACTTGTCCGAAAGCCGCCGCTAGAGGCGGCTTTTTTTACGATGGCTGGATAAATATGCTGAGTTCAGCTTCCGCCACAGGCTTCCCGGCAACGGACGCTTTCGCCCGGCCGAACACAAAACCGCGTCTGATTCGCGTGACCTCAAACAAAAGATCCAGACGGTCTCCCGGCAAAGCGGCACCTAACCTTTCCGCTTTCTTCACCGCGGATAAAAGACCGAGGCTGTCACCGCCGGTAATTCCCGCGCAAGCCGCCGTTTGGGCCATTGCTTCAACGACGAGCGAAAATGGCATCTCTCTTTGGGATTCAGTTATAAACCAGTCATTTTCACTGATGTTTTTGTAAGCAGCCGCCCATTTTCCGGCTTCACTGTTCGTCGTGCCGTCAATTAAAAGAAACGGATAACGATGTGGCAATAGCTTCTGATTCATCACGCATCCTCCCTTCCCTCTTATTATAACGCAAGAAAAAACCCGCGTCCCCGACGCGGGTTCATTTTTATTGATTGAGCTTTTTGAGGACGATGCCGTGCAGCGGTTCATGCGGCTGAATACCGCAAATGTCTTGAAGAACGCGGCTCGTGCCTTTTTCCGCGATAAGCTTTTGCAGCTCAACCGCTTCCGGATCATCCTGATAGTCAAAGCGCAGGGCGGCGGCGATGCCTTCTGCCAGCGCATTCGGTTCTTTTATTTTTTTGGCCGGCCCTACTAATCTGTCATTCGCTCCGAGTTTTCTGAGTGGTGATCTGGCGACTCTTGTCACATCATCCGTGATATATTCATTTTCAAAGCGGCCGATGATTTTTTTCATGTACTGCTCGTGTTCGGATTGCTTAAAGCCGTACGCTTTCACCAAGTACTCGCCCGTTTCTGAAAGTGCATCGTACACGACACGCCGGATTTCCGGATGGCCGATGGCCTCTTTGACGGTTTTTAATCCGCGCTGATAGCCGACGTACGCCGTAACGGCATGACCGGTATTGACGGTAAACAGCTTTCTCTCGATGAAAGGCGTAAGGTCATCCGTAAACAACGCGCCTTTAAGTACCGGCTGGCCGCCGGCAAAGCCGGTTCTGTCTATGACCCATTCAAAAAACGGTTCTACGGATACTTTCAGCGGATCTTCATGGTGCTGAATCGGCACGATCCGATCTACCGCAGAATCCGGGAAGCCGACCGTCCGGTTCACGAGTTCCCGCTCCGCTTCCGTCAAATGTCCGAAAACTTCTTTTTTCAGAAAACTGCTGCCGCCGATCATATTTTCACAGGCAATGATATTGAGAGGCTCAGAGGACGTTCTGCGCTTCAGCCCTTCCGCGATGGACGGGGCGATGAGTCTGAGAACGTTCGGGCCCACCGCCGTCGTAATGATCGCCGCTTCATTGATCAGCCCGTACAGCTCTTGTTCTTGCACCGCGCTGTTGATGGCTGAAACGGGGCCGATGATTTCGATCTGCCGGCCGCCGTCGGCAAGCTCCACGGTATATTCCTTCTTTTCATTGAGAAGGCTGACCATCGTTTCATTCACATCAGCGAAAACTACGTCATAGCCGGAATGATGGAGCAGGGCGCCGATAAAGCCCCGCCCGATGTTTCCCGCTCCGAAATGAAGGGCAATCATGTCAGTTCACCTCGCTGAAAATAGCGGCCAGTTCTTCTTCCGTCTTTGCACTGATCAGCCGTTCGATGTTTTCTTCCTCTGAGCAGATGATGGCGATGTTTGACAGGATGTCTAAGTGTTCATTGTTTTTTCCGGCGATACCGAAAACGACCTTTGCCGTATTGCCTTCACCGTATTCCACACCATCCGGAATCTGGATGACGGAAATGCCTGAATGAAGCACCTCATCCTTTGCATCTTCCGTGCCGTGCGGGATCGCGATGAAATTCCCCATAAACGTGGATGATGTTTCTTCACGTTCGAACATTTTTTCCACATAGCCGTTCTTCACGTAGCCGTTATCAATCAATGTCTGTCCCGCGAGGCGGATGGCATCCTCTTTTGAGTTCACCGTCTGGTTTAGTTTGATGTTCGCTTTAGCCAATACTTCCATGATGAAGATCCCTCTTTCTGTTTGATTAGTTTTTAAGCTTTTCAATCAGTTCATCGTATTTCGGGCTGTTCAAGAAATTATCAACCGAAATGTGCACCGCCTGCGGCAGCTTCGCTTTCGCGCGGTCAGTCAGGTCCTTATGCGTAATGACGATATCCGCGTCATTCGGCAGATTATTGATCGACGTATTTGTCACATCGATATCCAGGTCTGCTTTTTTCACTTTGTTTCTTAAAATGGAGGCGCCCATTGCGCTCGATCCCATACCCGCGTCACACGCGAAGATAATGCGGCTGACTTGGTCAGCGGAAATATCAGCGGCGCTGTTTTCCGGCTCTTCCTCTTTGTCTGCCAATGCGGCCGCCGCTTCGCTTTTCCTGCCTTTCATTTCCTGCATTTTTTCCGCCGCGGCTGTCAAATCTTCTTCACCTGCTTTAGACGATTTCAGAATAAGCGCCGAGACGATAAACGATACGGCCGCGGCAACGATGACGCCCGCCAGCACGCCGAGATAGCTTCCTTTCGGCGTCAGCGCCAAAATGGCGATGATGCTTCCCGGAGATGATGCGGCGACAAGACCCGCGTTAAAGATCGAGAATATAAGCAGTCCGCTCGCTCCCCCGGCGATCGCCGCGAGGATCAGCATCGGTTTCATTAAAATGTAAGGGAAATAGATTTCATGAATCCCCCCGAAGAAATGAATGATCGCCGCTCCCGGAGCCGTCGATCTTGAAGAGCCTTTCCCAAAGAACATATATGCCAGTAAAATACCGAGTCCCGGCCCGGGGTTCGCTTCCACTAAGAACAGAATGGATTTACCCGCTTTGGCGGCCTGCTCGATTCCGATCGGACTTAAAATGCCGTGGTTGATCGCGTTATTCAGGAACAGGACTTTCGCCGGCTCTACGAAAACGCTTGCAATCGGCAGCAAATTCGCGTGGACAATGACTTCCACACCTGCCGCCAGCAATTTGTTAAGAGACAGGACGACCGGGCCGATCGCATAAAACGCGATAATCGTCAGCACAGCTCCGATAATTCCCGCCGTGAAGTTGTTGATCAGCATTTCAAAACCCTGTCTGACTTTATCTTTAAACACACGGTCTAATTGTTTAATGAGATAACCGCCCAAAGGCCCCATAATCATTGCCCCTAAGAACATCGGAATGTCCGCTCCGACAATGACTCCGATGGCGGCCGTCGCTCCGACGACTCCCCCGCGGTGATCATAGATCATTTTTCCGCCCGTATATGCAATTAAAAGCGGCAGAAGATACGTAATCATCGGGCTTACCAATGTATTCAGCTGCGGATTCGGAAACCATCCCGCCGGAATAAACAGCGCGGTGATAATTCCCCATGCGATAAATGCACCGATATTCGGCATGATCATACCGCTTAAATAACTGCCGAACCGCTGTATCTTCACTTTCATGCCAGCTTGCTGTTCTTGCTGCATGTTCATTCCCTCCCTGTTTGCTTGCCTTCAGATGAAAATAAATAAGACACGGGGTTTCTCTCTCCCCTGTGTCTTCATCATAAAACGCTTACAATCCCCATTCAATGAAAAGTAAAGAGGAGTTTGGCACAGAGACTGTGACAACTCCTTAACAAAAAAAGACACCTCATCAAAGGTGTCTTACCGCTTTCTGTATATAATGTGTCCTTTAGTGACGACGAGTTTGGCAATGAGCCGCTCACTGACAATAAACACCGGATACGCACATACGAGCGCGAAAATGGCGGCCGGCACATACCGCGCTGCCGGAAACATCGGCATGACGGCGGTTCTGGCCATCTGCACAAGATAAATCAAAAGCACCGTGATCGCAATGGCCACAGCCATAATCGGAGCGGATACTTTATATTCACGCAATTTCACATGGCAATGCCCGCACTGAAACTGGCACGGGATCATGGATGATCTGACCATGTCGCCTGTAATCGGCTTGCCGCAGTTCGGGCAGGTCGTTTCTTTCATGTTTATTCCTCCATTCAACTCTTCTATTATAACAGAGTCTGACTACGTCTTTTACATTTGTGATTGTTCAACATTTTTTCACATATTTTATCATCAGACTCTTGTGTGCATTTGTGAAAACATCTACTCTTAGAGGGAGGTTCATCACTCATTCGCATAAAAAGGAGGATGCAGAATTGCTTCCGATTCACAGACAGCAAACCTTGCTTGAATGGCTGAAAGAAGAGGGCGCGCTGAAAATCTCTGACATAAGCGAGAGATTCGGCGTCTCCGAGATGACCGTGTACAGAGACGTCAATCAGCTGGCGGATGCAAACCGGATTATCCGGACACCCGGCGGCATTACGCTCCCTACCGCTTCAGAACGAAGCGCCAATCAATGCGGCTATTGCCTGCGGCCGATTCAGCATTCGTATTCTGTTCAGCTTATTACCGTTTCACAAGCCGTTGAGCAGATGTGCTGCATTCATTGCGCGATTTTGCGGTATGAGGATAAAAAGGAAGAAGTGTCCCACGTCATTTGTAAAGATTTTCTTCTCCAGACGACGCTGACGGCCGCTTCCGCATACTTTTTAGTCCATGCCGATATTGACCTTCACTGCTGCCGGCCTCAGGCGATTCCCTTCTCAACGCTTGATTACGCAGAACGGTTTCAAAAAGGATTCGGCGGGGTCATTTGCACCTTTGACGAGGCGGCGGACATCATCTTACACGACAGGCAGAAGGGATGCACCTGCAGCAAGACATAACAACAACCAACCGGAAGGCGGTGTCATCATCCATGAGACAGAACAAACTCTGGCTCATCTTTTTGCTGTTCCTTGTTTTGATTCCGAAAACAAGCTTCGCCCACGCCTACATCACAAACTCAAATCCGGGTGAGAACAGCGAATTAAAACAAGCGCCGAAGCAGATTGAAATTGAGTTTAATGAACAGATTGAAGAAGGATTCCACTCCATTAAGGTCTATAATTCATCCGGCGAACGGGTCGACGCGGGCAAAACGGTGATTCAAAAAAATGATGCCCGCATCATGACCGCGGCATTGAAAAAAAAGCTGCCGCATGATATTTACAGAGCGGAATGGAACGCGGTATCGGCCGACGGACATCCGGTATCCGGCGTCATCCCTTTCAGTATCGGAAAAGCCGGCGGAGAACTTCAGGAGCAGACATCATCGCAAGCGGCGCTTCATCCCGAAGCGACCATCGACCGCGGTATTTTGTACACCGCTCTCTCCCTGTTTATCGGCACGGCTTTTTTCCATCTGTTTTGGTACAGAAATAATAAAGATTCATCAAAAGCAAAACGAACTGTAAAGCTGCTCGTGATTTCTTTATGTTTAACGGGGCTCGCGCTTATCTGCCAGCTCCCGATCCAGACGAAAGAAAACGCGGGCGGCGCTTGGAGCGCCGCGTTTCAGCCGGACTATGTAAAAGAAACGCTTCTGAAAACGGCAGGCGGGTACGTCTGGATGATCCAGATCAGCTTATTTATCCTGCTCGCCCTGTCCATGATCCCGCTGTTGAAGAAGAAAGCATTCCGGTCATTTGCGTACTGGACGGCGCCGCTGTTGTTCTTCTTCGCTTCGCTTTTGGCAAAAGCATTCGCCGGGCATGCGGCGGTTATCGACGAAAAAGCGGTCGGCATCGCGATGGACTTTCTCCATTTATCGGCCGCGTCTGTATGGATGGGCGGTATCGCCGCGCTTGTGCTGCTTCTTTCATCAGAGTGGAGAAAACCCGATAAAACCATCGCTTTGGAAACGGTCAGACGGTTTTCTCCTTGGGCGTTCGCCTCTGTCGGTGTGCTGTTATTTTCAGGCGTGCTGAACGGATTTTTCATTATCCGCACGTTTGATTCACTCTTTCACACTGCTTACGGTAAGACGCTCCTTTTGAAAATCGGACTGTTTGTCATCATGCTTGTGCTCGGCGCCATTCACGTATGGATGACGAAGTTCAGCAGAAAAAGGAGCATCAGCGCAACGATAAAGGCCGAATGGGCACTAGGCATTGCGGTGTTATTTACAACCGCCGTCTTCACAAGCCTGCCCAGTCCGCCGCCGCCAGCGCCATTGCCTTTTAACGGCTCAGAAACGATCGGAAACGGGCAAACCCTGTCCTTGCACATTACGCCGAATCAGCCGGGTAAAAATGAATTTCAAGTCATTGTCACCGATCACAACGGCAGCTTGGTAAAAGACATTCAGCAATTTACGGTCACTGTTTACCAGATGGGCTTCAGCGGCAAACAGCATGAAAGCACCTTTGATTTGAAGAAGACGAAGGAAGGCACATTTGAAGCCGCCAACCTGTCCATCACCGAAAAGGGAAACTGGAAGATCAAAGTCCACGGGCTGACAAACGATTTTAATGAAATCAACCAAATATTCTCAACGACAAACTAAGGAGTGTATCTCATGTTGAAAAAAAAGGCTTTATTATTCATATCCGCCGTGACCCTGTCACTCGTCGGTTTTACGGCGACAGCAAGCGCCCACGTCTCAGTCAAACCCGCGGAATCCGCGGCCGGTTCTTGGGAAACGTACACGATGAAAGTGCCTGTGGAAAAGAATGAGCCGACAACGAAAGTCGTGCTGAAAATGCCCGCCGGCGTTGAATTTCAGCAATATCAGCCGATTCCGGGCTGGAAAACATCCGTATCCAAACATGATGACAAAGCGGTCTCCGTCACTTGGGAAGCAAAGAACGGCGGCGGCATTCAGCCCGGCCAATTCCAGCAGTTCACGTTCGTTGCGAAAAATCCTGAAAAGAGCGGAGATGCCGCTTGGGACGCTTACCAATATTACAAAGACGGCAGCATTGTAGAATGGACGGGTGATGAGAAAGCCGACACGCCCCACTCGATTACGAAAATCACGAAATCGGCCAGCGTGACGGATGCGCACGGAGCTGAACAGTCAAACGAAGAAAGCAAATCCGGCGTATCAGCGCTTGATATTGCAGCCATCGTTCTGTCAGCTGCGGCGATTATCCTTTCCATCGCGGCGCTTGTAAAGAAAAAACGCGCGTAAGCAAAAAGCGATCCGGCTCTAAAGAGCCTGCGATCGCTTTTTTTCTTATCCGCGGCCTGCCTGGAATGACGGATATTTGGTCATTCCTCCGTCAGCAAACAGCGTAATGCCGGTCACGTAGCTTGATTCCTTCGAAGCAAGCCAGACGGCGACAGCCGCGATTTCTTCCGGCTCACCGATATATCCCATCGGAATCATGCTTTCCACATCTTTTCTCTGAACGGGATCCGCAAATTTTTCCGCGTTGATCGGCGTATTGATGGCTCCCGGTCCGATATTGTTAACACGGATGCGCTTCGGCGCGTACTCAAGCGCCAGCGTTTCCGTCATCAATTTGATGCCGCCTTTACTCGCCGCGTAGTGAACAAACAGCGGCCACGGAATCATTTCATGTACGCTTGACATGTTAATGACGTTCCCTTGAATATCATTCTCTACGTAATATTTAATGGCTTCGCGGCTTCCTAAGAAAGCGCCGGTCAGATTGGTATTGATGACTTTGTTCCAGTCTTTAAGCGGCATTTCATGCGACTGAACCGGATTTTCCATGCCGGCGTTATTGATCATGACATCCAATTTGCCGAATTCCTTCACCGCGGTCTGCACGATGTTTTTGACATCTTCTTCTTTTGTGACGTCTCCTTGAACGATGACCGCTTCGCCTCCCGCTTTTTGAATCTCTTCTTTAACGGTTTGGGCGTCTTTTTCATTACTATAGTAGTTAACCACGACTTTCGCCTGCTCCTGTCCGAAGCGGATCGCCATCGCTTTTCCTAATCCTGATGAAGCTCCCGTAATGGCAACGACTTTTCCTTTTAAATCCGTGTACATGTTCAAACCTCCTGCATATGTTATGAATTTGATTTCGCAACGCCTAAGAATACCGCGGCCACAATGATCAGGATAATCCCGATGGCAATGGCGACCAGCTGACGCTTCGTTTTGCTCTCACGGAGAATGAAGATTCCGCCGAGCGTGCTGATGACGATCCCCATTTGAGAGAGGGAAAAACTTGTCGCAACTCCGACGCGCGGCTGTGAGATGAACAGAAACATATTCCCGAGCGCCCAGATGATTCCCGGCAGAATGTTCTTGAGGGCGTACTTATTAAACGGTTTATGCTTGTACGTCAGGAGCAGTCCGCCGATGACCATCCCGATCGCCTGCGGCAGTAGCGCTGACCATCCGGATACGCCGAACAGCCGGGCCACAACGACATAGACCAAATAACCGAGCGTGGAGATCAGCAGGATGACAATGCCTTTTTTTAAGTTTCCCGGTTCTCCGTCCGCCCGCCCCTTTTTATCTTCTAAAGATGTGAGCACAATCCCGATGATGATAAAAATAAGGGCGAGAATACCCAGCGTAATCGCGATCGGGGTTGACCATTCTTTGAATACGATCACACCGAACAAAGAAGTCGAGACGAGCTGCATTCCCGTTGATATCGGCATCGTTTTTGAAACGCCCATCAGCTGTATGCTTTTAAGCTGATTGCTTTGGCCGAGCGACCAAAACAGCCCCGAGATGATGCCGACAATAAAAATGCGCCCAGACAGCACCGGGTGGACAAACAGATACAGCACAAACGAAACGATGAGCGCCCCGATTGTCGTTCCCAGCGTCTGGCTGTAAGGCCCGCCGCCTAATTTGACGTTAAATAACACGATGCTCCCCCAAAATAAAGCCGGGAGAAGAGCCAGTAATATATCCATGATGGCGACCTTCTTTCAATCGTATTTGCTGTTATTTTGTCTGGAATCGAACCGATTATTCCCGCAAGATCAAAAAAGCCTGCCGGCGATATTCACCGGCAGACCGCTCAATAAAAACAGCCCCGCTTAGAAGCGGGGCTATCTTTTCGGCTCATTAAAGTCCGATAGACATGTATTTGGTTTCCAGGTACGGTTCAATGCCTTCCGTACCGCCTTCACGGCCGATGCCGCTTTCTTTCATTCCTCCGAACGGCGCTTGAACCGCGGACGGACCGCCGTCATTCCAGCCGATGATGCCGTATTCAAGCTGTTCAGAAATATAGATGCCGCGGCGGTAGTTTTCTGTGAAGAAATAAGCCGCAAGCCCGAACGGCGTATCGTTCGCAAGCTTGATCGCTTCATCAATATCTTTGAACGTAACGATCGGCGCAACCGGGCCGAATGTTTCTTCATGCATGATGTTCATAGATGTATCTACATTTGAAAGCACGGTCGGCGTCACGAAATAGCATCCTTTTTCATCGTTTTGGTCATACGTTCCGCCCGTCAGCACTTTTGCGCCTTTTTCCACGGCGTCATTAATTTGGCCGACGATTTTATCGAAGCCTTTTTTGTTGATGACAGGGCCGACGTTTACGCCTTTTTCAAGACCGTTTCCGACTTTGAGTTTCGCAGCTTCTTCACTCAGTTTTTTCGCAAACTCGTCTTTTACGGATTCGTGTACGATCAGCCGGTTCGCACAGACGCAGGTTTGGCCGGCGTTTCTGAATTTAGAGGCCATTGTTTGGGCTACCGCCAGATCAAGATCAGCGTCTTCATCCACGATCAGCGGCGCATGTCCGCCAAGCTCCATTGACATATGTTTTACGGTGTCGGCGCTGTTTTTCATCAGGATTTTGCCGACAGGCGTTGAGCCGGTAAAGGTAATTTTACGGATTTTCGGGCTGCTGGTGAAGACGTTTCCGATTTCGGCTCCGTCACCGATCACCACTTGCAGCACGTCCTTCGGAATTCCCGCTTCATATGCGAGACGCGCAAGGGCGTAAGCGGAAAGCGGTGTATCCTCCGCCGGTTTGATGATGAACGTACAGCCTGCCGCCAAAGCGGGCGCGGCTTTTCTTGTAATCATCGCATTCGGGAAATTCCACGGCGTGATCGCGGCTACCGGGCCGACCGCCTGACGGGTGACGACAATCCGTTTGCCCGTTGTCGGCGCAGGTACGGTTCTGCCGTAAATCCGTTTTGCTTCTTCGGCGAACCATTCAATATAGCCGGCGCCGTATAAAACTTCTCCGACCGCTTCTTCGTACGGTTTGCCGTTTTCTTTCGTAATTAATTCCGCAAGTTCTTCTTTATTTTCAACAATCAGCTCATACCATTTTCTTAAAAGTGAGGCACGTTCTCCCGCTGATGTTTTGGACCATGATTGAAACGCTTGATGTGAACGTTCAATCGCTTTTTCAACATCTTCGGCCGTCTGCTGGGGGATGCTTTCGATCGCCTCTCCCGTTGCCGGATTGTACACTGTTAATTGTTCTGGCATATTGAACATTCCTTTCTCTGCTATAGTAAAGCCATTGAATGCTTGTTGATGTATCTTATACTTTCATGATAGCAGACACATCCGCCGGCATTCCAATAATTGAACTCACAGAGCTGCTTCGATAATAGAAAGGCCTTCTTTGAGCTGCTCATCCGTCACGACAAGCGGCGTCAGGAATCTGATAATGTTGCCGTTTATGCCGGCCGTCAGCAGCAGCAGTCCGTTCTCGTTCGCCGTTTTAGCGATCGCCGCAGCTTTTGCTTTGTCCGGTTCCCGCGTGTCCGGATCTTTGACAATTTCGATGGCCGCCATCGCGCCGAGTCTGCGCACTTCTCCGATGCAGGCATGCTCTTTTTTCCACTCGAGCGCTTGATGCTCAATGATCCGGCCGATCTCCTCGGAACGCTGATTCAGCCCTTCTTCTTCAATAATATCCAAGACTGCGAGCGCAGCCGCACAGCCGAGCGGGCTTCCCGCATATGTGCCCCCGAGTTCCCCCGGCGCGGCGGCATCAAGCATTTCCGCCCGGCCGATGACGCCGCTCAGAGGCAATCCGGCCGCAAGTGATTTGGATACGGTGATCAAATCCGGAACGGCTCCGAAATGTTCAATCGCAAAATACGTTCCCGTTCTGGCAAAACCGGTCTGAATCTCATCCGCTACAAAAACAATGCCGTGTTTTTTACAAAAAGCGGCGACGTGCTGGACGAAACGTTTTGACGGAATGATGAAGCCGCCTTCTCCCTGAACCGGCTCCATTACGACACAGGCGACGGTTTCCGGCGCAACTGCGGCGATAAAGAAATCCTCAAAAGCGCTGATGATAAAGTCGTCATACTGCTCGTCGCTCATGCCGGCCGGCTTTTGATAATAGTAAGGAAACGGCGCCTGATACACCTCTGAGGCAAATGGGCCGAAACCGAATTTATAAGGCTTCACCTTGCTCGTCATGCTCATCGTCATGTTCGTGCGGCCGTGGAACCCTCTTGTAAATGACACGACAGCCTGGCGCTTCGTATATTTTCTGGCGATTTTCACGGCGTTTTCCACCGCTTCCGCTCCCGAATTGAGAAAAATCGCTTTTTTCGCATGATCTCCCGGCGCAAGGGCGCAAAGTTTTTCGGCCAGCTCAATATAAGACGGATACATCATGACGTTAAAACCCGGGTGAATCAGATCCTCCGCCTGTTTCTTTACGGCCTCCACCACTTTCGGATGAGAATGGCCGACATTCAGCGTTCCGATCGCTCCGGCAAAATCAATGAATCGTCTGCCGTCCAAATCGTACAAAAGCGCCCCTTCCCCTTTTACCGCCATGCTGCGGTTTCCGTTGCCGACCCCCTTGGAAACGAATTGGTCCCGTTTTTGCTGCCACTGGGCAGTTGTCACTTCCGATGATGCTGTTCGACTCATAGATTCCATCCCCCTATATTGTTTTCTTATCATTCTGACTTCTTTTTGGTATGATGAAAAGTACCAAAATCAATTTTTCCATGGTATCAGAAAGGAGCAGGGTCTGGATGCTGACGATTTCCATTGATCATTCGGAAACGGCGGATTATATCTATCAGCAGATCTATCAGCACATAAAAGCGGCCGTTTTGAAACGCAGCCTGATGCCTCATACAAAGGTGCCGTCTAAACGGGAGCTTGCCGAGACGCTGAAGGTCAGCGTGAATTCAGTGAATTCAGCTTATCAGCAGCTGCTTTCGGAAGGTTATTTATATACAGTCGAAAGAAAAGGCTTTTTCGTGGAGGAAATTGATACGGTTTATCATGAAGAAACGCCTTCGCTCTCATTGCCTGAAGATTTAAAAGAGCGGGAGCCGGATAAGAGCGGCTGGATTTCGTTTTCTCATATGAGCGTGGATACGGCGCATTTTCCCCTGAAAAGCTGGTTCCGCTGTGAGCATAAAGCAGCCGCCCGTTCATTTCATACACTCGGGGAACTCGTCCATCCGCAAGGCTTATATGAAGTCCGTGAAACCATTTCGCGGCTTATTTCCCTGACAAGGGGCGTTACATGCCGCCCGGAACAAATCGTGCTCGGGGCGGGCACGCAAATGCTGACGCAGCTGCTGACGGAACTGCTGCCAAAAGACGCGCTGTACGCCATGGAGAACCCGGGATATATGAGGATGTACCGGCTGCTGCAAAACCTCGGGAAAAAGGTTGCGACGATCAGCCTTGATGAAAAAGGCATATCCATGGCCGAAATCGAAAAACGCCGGCCCTGTGTATTGATCACCACGCCTTCCCATCAATTCCCCTCAGGCGTGATTATGCCCGCTTCCCGGCGGATTCAGCTTTTAAACTGGGCCGCCGAACAGAACGGCCGCTTCATCATTGAAGATGATTATGACAGTGAATTTAAATATGACGCCGATACGATACCGGCGCTTCAAAGCCTTGACCGGTTTCAAAATGTCATCTACATGGGGACCTTTTCAAAATCCCTTTTCCCAGGTCTGCGCATCAGCTATATGGTTCTGCCGCCCGGGCTTTTGCGGACGTTCAAAGAGAGAACCTATGACCTGCATACGTGCAGCACGCTTGCCCAGCTCGCGCTGAAAGAATTTATCGACTCAGGTGAATATCAGAAACATATTAAAAAGATGAAGCAGCATTATAAGAACATGCGGGAACGCCTCATTTCGGCTTTAGAAGAAACATTCGGAGAAAGAATCAGTGTAAAGGGCGCCAATGCGGGGCTTCATTTTGTCACTGAGTTTGACTGCGCCCGTTCAGAAAAAGAGATTTTGGCACGGGCGGATGCAGAACAGCTCGATCTGTTTGCGATGAGCCGGTTCCGTCTGAAAGCGGGAGGCGATTCAAATAAGCCGCAGCTCATTCTGGGGTTCGCCCGCCTGAAGGAGAGCGATATTCAAGATGGCGTCCTCAGGCTTTACCGGGCGGTTTTCGGCGCATAAAAAAAACCCCGGAATTCGGGGACTTATTTACCAGCGGTCCGGTTCTGTCTGCAAAATCGCCTCCAGCAGGCCGGGAAACGCCTCATGTAAATCATCTTTGCGCAGGGAATAATAACGGTGCTTCCCGTCTATGCGCACTTGGGCGATCCCCGCTTCCCGCAGCACTTTGAAGTGATGGGACAGCGTTGATTTGGCGACCCGGACATCAGCGCAGGTACCGCACGTTTTTTCTGTTGTTTCCGCCAATTGTTTGACCAGCTCTAAGCGGAGCGGATCACTCAGAGCATGAAGAACCTTTGTCAGCTGTAAGCGGTCGGTTT
Source organism: Bacillus sp. KS1 (assembly GCF_020075515.1). NCBI lineage: Bacteria > Bacillati > Bacillota > Bacilli > Caryophanales > Bacillaceae > Bacillus > Bacillus sp. KS1. The sequence goes on from NZ_JACAWW010000018.1 coordinate 168,335, forward strand.
CAGGATGGTTTGGAATGTTCATGAGTCAAATGTAACACATAAAAGCGGCGGGTGACAATTTAGGCGGTGAGGGTTTTTCCTTTACCATTCACTGCGAAACATGTTACAGTTAGTTCGATAATATTCGAACTATAACAAATAAACCCAATCAGGAGGAATAACAATGATCGTCTTACAGGCTTACATGAAAGTAAAAGCGGATAAACGCGAGGAATTTTTAGGAGAAGCACAATCACTTGTTCAGCATTCACGCGCGGAAGAAGGAAATGTGCAATACGATCTTTTCGAAAAAGTCGGTGAGGAAAATACATTCGTTATGCTTGAGCAATGGAAAGATGAAGAAGCGATGAAATTCCACAACGCAACTGACCATTTCCAAGGATTCGTGGCAAAAGCAAAAGAAGTGCTGAGTGCGCCGCTTGACGTCGTCCGCACAGAACTGTCAGAGTAACGAAAGGATGAATGACATGAACGAAGTCCTTCAAATATTAACAGACCACCGTTCCATTCGCAGCTACACAGATGAACCCGTATCGGATGAGCAGCTGGACCTTATCATCCAAGCAACTCAGGCAGCGCCGACTTCCATTAACGGCCAGCAATTTACCGTTATTGCGGTGAAAGATAAGGAGCGGAAGAAAAAAATATCCGAATTGGCCGGCGGCCAGCCGTGGATTGACCAAGCGCCTGTTTTCCTTTTATTCTGCGCTGATTTTAACCGCGCCAAAATTGCGCTTGAAGAATATAATGATACACCGCTTGAGATCACGAACGGTTTAGAGTCCGTTCTAGTCGGAGCCGTAGATGTCGGGATTGCGCTGGGTACGGCAACGGCTGCGGCTGAATCAATGGGACTCGGCACTGTGCCGATCGGCGCCGTGCGCGGCAAGCCTGACGAAATCATTGAATTGCTGAAACTTCCGAAATACGTTTTCCCGATTTCCGGTCTCGTCATCGGCCATCCGGCAGACCGCTCCGCGAAAAAACCGCGTCTGCCGCAAGCAGCCGTTCTGCATCATGAAACGTATCAAGAAGAAGATTTAAGAACCCATATCGAGGCCTATGACAAGCAGATGTCCGAATACATGAAAAAACGCACCGACGGACAGGAAACAAGAAACTGGTCACAAGGCATCACTTCCTACTATAAGCAGGTTTATTATCCTCACATTCGTGAAATGCTTGAAAAACAAGGATTTAAGACGGATAAATAAACGTATCAGCCTGTCGGAACACTCCGGCAGGTTTTTTCTATTTCTCAAACAAAAGCGTTGACACTATGTAAAAATTTTTGTTAATATTTTCATCATATACTCATTGGTTTTCTGTGAACCGATGGGTTTTCTATTGTGACGAAAGAAGGAATCTGGGCTTATGAATGATAAGAAAACGGATATTCTGCTGGCGGCAAGGAAGCTTTTTTCCGGGAAAAGCTTTTCGTCGGTCTCGATGCAGGCGATCGCAGAGGAGTGCAAAGTCTCCAAAGCATCTTTGTATAAGCTGTTTGAATCAAAGGAAGACCTGCTCCTGGAGCTGCTCGATTTTAACCAGAAACAGATGGTAGCGGCCGCTTCATTATTAAATGAAGAAACGAGCCTCTCCCCTGAGGAACGGTTTGCCAAAAAACTGATGGCTGAGCTTGAAGGCTTCAGGCGCAACCAGCAGTTTTTTAATATGCTGATGTACGGAAGCCCCTCTTCCATTAATGAGCGGGTAAAACGGCATATTCACAGGGCCCGCTCCACCTTTATCTGCTGGCATCGCGATTCACTGATTCAGACGTACGGCGAAGACATTATTCCTTATGTATGGGAGCTGGTGATCGTCCTGCAGGGGCTCCTGAGAGAATGCATCACGCTGATTAAGCTGGAAAAAGAACCGCTCGCCCTGGAGCCGCTCACGGACTTTATCATCCGCCATCTCAATCTCATCGTCGAAAACAGGAAAACCGAAACGGCTTTGCCTCAGGAGATGATTGACCTTTATACCGCCTCCGCTTCCTCATTTGAGCCAAAAGACAAAACCGTATTGCTGGCTGAAAGCCTGAAGGAACTGAAAGAAGCCGTCTCAGCCCTTCCGGAGGAAAAATATGATGCCGCAGGACTCGCTTCCGCGGCGGTTATGCTGGAGAAAGAATCAGCGGACAAACAGCCGCGGGATTTTCTTATAAAAGCGCTCATCGGTTATTTGGAGCAGGCCGGACCGCTGCACCAGCCGCTTGCAGCCGTTAAAACATTGCTCAAACTATAAAGAAAGAAGGAATCAGCTTGAATAAGAGTATTAAAACTGCACCATACAACCGCTCTGTCATTGTCGGGATTCTTTTGGCGGGAGCGTTCGTCGCCATTTTGAACCAGACACTGCTTATCACGGCGCTGCCGCACATTATGAATGACTTCAATATAGATGCCAACAAAGCGCAATGGCTGACAACGTCGTTTATGCTGACAAACGGGATTTTGATTCCGATTACCGCATTTTTAATAGAGAAATTTACGAGCCGCACCCTCCTGATTTCCGCTATGAGTATTTTCACGGCGGGCACCATTGTCGGCGCATTCGCCCCGAACTTTCCGGTGCTCTTAACGGCCCGGATTATTCAGGCGGCCGGCGCCGGAATTATGCTGCCGCTCATGCAGACGGTATTTCTCACGATTTTCCCGATGGAAAAGCGCGGCCGCGCCATGGGTATGGTCGGCTTGGTTATTTCGTTCGCGCCGGCGATCGGCCCGACGCTTTCCGGATGGGCGGTCGAAGCATTCTCTTGGCGGTCTTTGTTTTATATCATCTTCCCGATCGCAGTCATCGATTTGCTTTTAGCAATTATTCTGATGAAAAACGTCACGACATTACGAGAAACACAGATTGATATTTTATCCGTGATCTTATCGACCCTCGGATTCGGCGGGCTGCTTTACGGCTTCTCAAGCGCCGGTTCCTCAGGATGGACCAGTACTGAAGTGCTGACTTCGCTGCTTGTCGGAGCGGCCGCGCTGATTTTCTTTATCGCAAGACAGATGAAGCTCAAAAAACCGATGCTGGAATTCCGTGTGTTTTCTTTCGGGATTTTCAGCCTGACCACCCTGCTCGGAACGCTTGTTTTCGCGCTGCTGATCGGAACGGAAACCATTCTCCCGCTTTACACGCAAAAAGTCCGGGGCGTCTCCGCGTTTGATACCGGATTAATGCTTTTGCCGGGCGCGATTGTGATGGGGATGATGTCTCCGTTTATCGGCCGGGTGTTTGACAGAATCGGCGGAAAAGGCCTTGCGATGACCGGATTCTTCATCATCCTGCTCACGTCCCTGCCGTTTATGAATCTGACGGACTCGACGTCTCTCATTTGGATTGTCGTCGTTTATACCGCGCGGCTTTTGGGAACAGCCATGATTATGATGCCGGTGACGACAGCGGGAATCAACGCCCTGCCGCGCCACTTAATTCCGCACGGCACAGCCATGAACAATACCGTCCGCCAAGTCGGCGGTTCTATCGGTACGGCGCTGCTGGTTTCCGTGATGAGCAGCCAGGCCGCGCACGCCAATGCGTCAACTCCGGCAAACGCCGCCCTGCACGGCATGAATGCGGCCTTTGTCGTAGCCGCCTGCATCGCGCTGGCCGGCTTCCTCCTATCTTTTACATTGAAGAAAAAACCGCGTCAGCCCGAGCAGCAGCAGGCCGTTACGCGGTAAACCAAAAAGAACCCGATCACGTATGTGACCGGGTTCTTTTTTTACTTCTCGATTCCGTCTTTTACTTCTTTCACCATTTGCGCCATGGATTCCAGGCCGCCTCCTGATAAATACCATGTAGCTGAATCAAGGTAGACAACATGGTTGTTTTTCACGGCTTTCACCGATTTTACATAATCATTTTCAACCACTTGTTTTGTTGAAGATTTTGTGCCGATCGCTGTTCCGCGGTCAACGACAAACATGTAATCAGGGTTTGTTTTGGCGATATATTCATAGGAAATGCTTTGTCCGTGCAGTGAGGCTTCGATGTTTTTGTCAGCCGGTTTGACGCCGAACACATCATGAATGAAGCCGTATCTTGATTTAGACCCGAACGCGCTGATTTTGCCGTCGTTCGCCATCACCACTAATCCGTTTTTATCCGTGCTGCTTGTCTTTTTCTTCAGATCGGCAATGGATTTGTCAATTTTCGCAAGCTTATCTTTCACTTCATTTTCTTTGTTAAAGATTTTGCCGATCACTTCGGTGTTTTGCTTGAATCTGTCAACGTAGTTTGTATAGTCATCATCAAGATAAATCGTCGGCGCGATTTTTGAGAACTCTTTATAAGAATCAGATTGTCTGTGGGCGATAATGATTAAATCCGGATCAATATCCGCGACTTTTTCAAAATCCGGTTCTTTTAAACCGCCGGTATTGGCGTATTTATCACTATTATATGAAGATAAGTATTTTGGAAGGTTTTGTTTCGGAAGTCCCGCCACGTGATCCTGTAAACCGAGTTCATCCATCGTATCCAGCATTCCGAAGTTGAATACGACGACTTTTTTCGGATTCTTCGGCACTTTGACTCCTTCTTTGTTCAGATCATCTTTGATTGTGATTGTTTCTTTTGATTTGCCTGATGTTTTGTCCCCGTTTCCGCATGCAGAAACAACAAAAATCGTAACTAGCGCAATGAATAGCAATGCGAATTTTTTCATGACTTTCACCTCATCTGGTTTTTAAGAAAAGTACACACCGATCCGCTGACTGTCAATCTCTTGAATCGGGATGGTCATATCATAAATATCTTCAAGCACGGCGGTTTCAATGATCTCCTCCGCCGGCCCTTCTTTGACGATCCGTCCGTTTTTCAGTGCGACGATATGGTCTGAATAGACGGATGCGAAGTTGATATCGTGAATCACTACGACGACCGTTTTTCCGAAGTCTTCCACAAGCCGCTTCAACAGCTTCATCATTTCAACGGAATGCTTCATATCTAAATTGTTCAGCGGCTCATCGAGAAAAATATAGTCCGTATCCTGAGCGATGATCATCGCGATAAACGCCCTCTGACACTGGCCTCCGCTGAGCTGATCGAGGTATTTATCCTTTAAGTCATCCAGCTTCATATAACTGAGGGCCTGGTTGATATGCACCCAATCTTCATCCGTCAGTTTCCCCTGGGAATACGGAAATCTGCCGAAGCTGACCAGGTCTTTAATCGTCAGTCTGATATTGATTTGGTTCGTCTGCTTCAGGATGCTGATTTTTTTCGCCAGATCGTTGCTTTTACAGGCCCCGATCTCTTGCCCGTCGACCGTGATTTCTCCGGAATCCGTCTTAATCAGCCGGCTCATGATAGACAGCAGCGTGCTTTTTCCCGCGCCGTTCGGACCGATAAACGAGGTGAGCCTGCCCTTTTGAATGGATAGAGACGTTTTCTCAAGGACGGTTTTCCCTCCGTATTGTTTGCTTACATTTTTGACCTCTACCATGATTTATTCTCCTTTAACAGCAGATAGATAAAATAAATCCCGCCGGCAAAATTAATGATGACGCTCAGCGTCGTGGAAAACGTGAACACTTTCTCCACGACAAACTGGCCCCCGACGAGCGCGACGATGCTGATCAGGACGGAACCCGCGATTAAATACGTGTGCCTGTAGGTTTTTAAAAACTCTCTCGCCAGATTGACGACAAGCAGTCCTAAAAACATAATCGGCCCGACAAGAGCCGTAGAGACAGACACAAGAATGGCGACGACGATGAGCATCTGTTTCACAAGCTTATTGTAATCAATCCCAAGGTTGACGGCGTGCTCCCTGCCGAGCGACAGCACGTCAAAAAACCGCGTGAACCGCCAGACATAAATGCCTGTCAGAAGAAAGACAGCACCGGCAAATCCTAAAAGATCGGTGTTGATATTGTTAAAGCTGGCAAACATTTTGTCCTGAACAACCTGGAACTCATTCGGATCAATCAGCATCTGCATAAAGGATGACAGACTGTTGAACAGCGTGCCGAACACGACGCCGACAAGCAGAAGGAAAAACACGTTCCGCCCCTCGCCTTTAAACATGAGCTGATACAAAACGAGTGACAAGAGCACCATCAGTCCGACGGAGATGACGAAATTAAGATTTTTGTTCATCATGACGATATTCATTGAACCGAACAGGAACACGATGACGGTCTGAATGAGCATATACAGGGAATCGAGGCCTAAAATGCCCGGTGTCAGTATGCGGTTATTTGTAATCGTCTGGAAGATGACCGTTGAAAACGCGATCGCTCCCCCTGTGAGCATCATGGCAAGCACTTTGAAGCATCGTCTCGGCAGGGAGTATTCCCAATTGCCCAGTCCGTAGAACAGAAAGAATCCGATACATATTATGGCGAGCGCCGCCAGCAGCGTAATTTTTTTATTATGACTCATATGCTTTTCTCCTTAACAGCATATACAGGAAGATGCCGCTGCCGATAACACCGACCATCAGGCCGATGGAAATTTCGTACGGGAAGATGATCACCCTTCCCAAAATGTCGCAAAACAGCACAAAAACAGCGCCCAAGAGAGCGGTGTGAGGCAGGCTGCTCCTCAGGTTGTCCCCTTTGTAAATCGACACCATATTGGGAATGATCAAACCGAGAAACGGCAGCATCCCGACGGTCAGGATCACCAGTGAAGCGATGAGCGACACGATAATCAGACCGATATTGACGACGCGTTTGTATTTCAGGCCGAGATTGACGGAAAAGCTCTCTCCCATTCCCGCCACCGTAAATTTATCCGCATACACATAAGCGATGATCACCAGCGGGATACTCAGATATAAAAGCTCATACCGGCCTTTAACGACCAGTGAGAAATCTCCCTGCAGCCAAGATGACAGGTTTTGGATCAGGTCGTATTTATATGCGATAAACGTGGCGATTGAGCTGACGATGTTCCCAAGCATTAAACCGACGAGAGGAATAAAAATTGCATCATTGAACTTGATTCTCTCGAGGATTTTCATGAAAAGGAAATTTCCCGCCAACGCGAAAATAAAAGCGATAGACATTTTCACAAGCGGGCTCGCTGACGTAAAAAGCATTAATGAAATCAAAATTCCGAGCCTTGCCCAGTCCATCGTTCCCGCAGTCGTCGGCGATACAAATTTATTCCGGCTGATCTGCTGCATGATTAATCCGCAGATGCTCAGGCTCATGCCGGCGATGATAATGCTCACCAAACGCGGCAGCCGGCTGTCAAACAATGTACCTGCCTGTTCTTTATTTAAATGAAAAATATCCAGCGGCGACAAATCTTCTACACCGATAAATATAGAAGTACACGCCAAAACCGCCAGTAGCAAAAGTAAGTAACGTAGCTTCATGCTGCCTCCCTGCACCCATCACAAACGGTATGACTGATTGCCAAACAACTCCCATATATCCCCACTCGTAATGATTATCATTATCAACGACAACTATAATCTTATCATCTTTCCAAGCGCAGTCAATACAGTTTTGCTTTCAAAAACGGTCATCCGCGGGCCGTACACTAAATTGTCTTACAATCAGTCTATCAAGAATTTGCAGGATTTTCTATAACCTTCATTTGGCTGCTTATCATTTTTTGCACATGATGACACGCTTGCGGGAAACAAATCTGACAAACAGCGGCAAAATTCCTCCATGAAAATACAAATGTTCTCTCCACATAGAAAAAATCCTTGATTTACATGTTTGAAAGAGAGATAATAAAAATTAAATTTGTGAGAAAATTTAAATATTAGGGGATGTAAATCATGAAAGTTGTAAAATTCGGAGGCAGCTCTCTTGCGTCAGGAGCCCAGCTTGAGAAAGTGTTTCAAATCGTGACGGCTGATCCCTCGCGGAAAGCCGTCGTCGTATCGGCGCCGGGAAAACGCTTCTCGGACGATACAAAGGTGACGGATCTGTTAATCCACTGTGCGGAGCATTATTTGCAAAATGGTGCAGCGCCCGAGCTTGCCGAACCGGTCATTGAACGGTACGCCGCCATCGCGCGTGAGCTGAACCTGGATTTCTCTATTATAGAAAGAATCCGCAGTGACCTATTCGCTCTCTTAAACAGCAGCAAAGCCAATCCCGATCAGTATATGGATGCGGTGAAAGCGAGCGGCGAGGACAACAACGCGAAGCTGATCGCGGCCTACTTCCGCCGGCAGGGCGTGAAAGCCGAATACGTAAGCCCGAAAGAAGCGGGGCTGTTTGTGACGAATGAACCCGGAAGCGCCCAGGTGCTCCCTGAGTCTTATGATCATTTGTACCGTCTGAGAAACCGTGAAGGCTTGATCATTTTTCCGGGATTTTTCGGTTACACGAAGGAGCATGAGATTGTGACGTTTTCCCGGAGCGGTTCTGATATTACCGGCTCCATTCTCGCCAGCGGCTTAAAAGCCGACCTGTACGAAAACTTTACTGATGTGGACGCCGTCTATTCCGTCAACCCGTCAATCGTGCGGCATCCGAAAGAGATTAACGAACTGACGTATCGGGAAATGCGTGAGCTCTCCTATGCCGGGTTTTCCGTTTTTCATGATGAAGCGCTGATTCCCGCTTTTCGGGCCGGCATCCCCGTTCAGATTAAGAATACGAATAATCCGGAGGCGAAAGGAACGCGCGTCGTCAGCAGCCGTGACAATACGAACGGGCCAGTCATCGGCATCGCAAGCGATACGGGCTTTTGCAGCATTTACATAAGCAAATATTTAATGAACCGGGAAATCGGTTTCGGCCGCAAAGCCCTTCACATTTTGGAGGAAGAAGGATTGACGTATGAACATGTTCCATCCGGCATTGACGACATCACGATCATCCTTCGGCACGATCAGATGGACTCAGAACTGGAACACAGGCTCGTCACCCGTCTGAAGCAGGAACTTCAAGCAGATGAAGTCACAGTCAGGCACAACCTGGCGCTGATTATGGTCGTCGGGGAAGCGATGCGCCATAATGTCGGCACAACCGCCAGGGCATCCAAAGCACTGTCCGAAGCCGGCGTCAACATCGAGATGATCAATCAGGGGTCATCGGAAGTCAGCATGATGTTCGGGGTGAAAGAAGAACAGGAAAAACAAGCGGTGCGGGCGCTGTATGACGAGTTTTTTGCAGGAGTCTTACTCTCATAGGACACCGCCTCTTTTTTCTCTTGTCCACTAATATCCCTTACAAAGCAGCTTCTTTTACATATTGTATGGTATAGACAATATGGAGGTGAAGCTCATGTCAGGATATTCTGGAATCAGCTCTTTCGCTTTGATCGTTGTTTTATTTATCCTGTTGGTTATTGTAGGTACTGCCTATGTTGGCGGTTTCTAAGCATCACTCCGTCTATATGAGGACGCTGCGGGTTTTGACCTGCGGCGTTTTCTTTTGTTTTCCGCCGCTGTTCAAGTCCGGCCGCGCAAAAAAAAAGACTGCCGGGAACATTCCCGGGCAGTCTTTTCCTTTGTTCAGGTTATTTTCTTCTCACGTCATTCCTCTTTCAGCTACATGGAATTCAGCCTGATCTGTCTGGCCTGCACCTGTCACTGTAAAAATCGCGGCGGCTGCTAAACAAATAACAAACCATTTAGATTTCAATTTCATACAAACCCTCACTCCTTTGTATTTGTTTCCTTGCCTCTTCGACTTTCAGAAAATAGTCAGAAGAAATCTTAAAGCAATTTTGTTCATAGTAATATTTAGCTGCTTCTAGTGCTAAATCCTCTATATCGGCGTATAAATTTTTATCTTCCAGGTAACGGAAACATGCGCTGATTTTTTCCTCATCCGGTTTCGCCTGATACAGAGCCTGCAGCCATTCGAATTTTACCGTGTAAACGGGATCGTCTGTTTCTTTAGCATATTCATATCCCCGCTTGTGATATTCCGACGCTTTTTCTTTTTTTCCGAGTTTAAAGTAAATGAGTGTGATTAGGAAATATGCTTGAGGAAGAGAATTGACGATTCTTTGTGATTCAAATGTATCAACCGCCCGTTCAAAGTACGGAATCGCTTCGCCGATGCGGTCCTGATTGTAGTAGCACAGTCCGAGGTTATACAGCGCCCTCCCGACAAGCTGCGCTTTTTGTTCTTTTTCGGCCATTTGCAGAGCGTGCTGAAAATGTTTGGCCGCCTGTTCAAAGCGCCTTTCATCCATTAAATTGACGCCGAATACAAAATGGCATTGAATGATCCGGACGTTATATGTGTCCTGCTCGACGTAAATTTCATAAGCGTTTTTTATATGTATCAAAGAAAAATACGTTTGTTTCATATGATAATAAGCTTCGGCCACTTTAAAATAAAACTCCGCCCGTTCCACGTGGTCCGATACGAAGGCCAGTTTTTTCTCAGCTTGTTTATAATATGTAATCGCTGAGATAAATTCTCTTTTATCAAATTCAAACATGCCTTTGAAAAAGTTGACGTAATAATCGAGAAGCCCTTTGAGGCCGGCCTGGCTGTTATCAATGTTATCAAGAATTTCCGACAGGGTCGGCTGGTCTTCTATCTTCAGTTTTTCCAGCGGCTCCAAGTAGTCCAGCATCAGCTGATGGCGAAATTCCATGAGGGAATAATAAAGCACTAAGTTTGAATCAGGCTCCATACGGTCAAGCTCTTGTTTGATCTCGGCCTTCAAGATCTCCGCATCCGGCACGCTGAATGTTCTGATGTATCGATACCACTCGTTAATTTTCTGCCCGACTGCTGAAGAAGGAATTAACCCGCTCTTCATTCCTTCACCCTCCCCATCCAAGACCTGTTTACCAGTTATTTTATCACGTTTCCGTGTCTTTCCATCCCGAAAAACACGCAAACTTTGTTTCGGCAGAGCGCAATTTTCCGAGTGAAGATAAAACAGCCGGCAGCCAGACGGGACTGCCGGTTTCAAGATGATTCATGTTTCGTATTCAGCGGAAGGCGGATTGTAAACGTCGTGCCTTTTCCTTTTTCGCTGGCAATATCTATCGTGCCCTTGTGCATTTCAACGAGCTGCCTGACGATGGACAGGCCGAGTCCGTATTCGCCGTATGCCGTATTCGTCCGGGACACGTCCGCCTTATAAAACCGCTCCCATATATGCTCAATTTCCTCTTTGGAGATGCCGATTCCGGTGTCTTCGATCTCAATCACCGTTTCTTTATAACCTTCATACCCGCGCAGCGTGATGTCTCCGTTTTGCGTAAATTGAATGCTGTTTTTCGTGATGTTGACGAGAATCTGGATCAGCCTGTCATAATCGGCGAACACTTTGACGCCGTCCTCCGCCTGAATCCGCAGCTGATTTTGTTTTTCCTCCGCCTGCTGATTGAGATGCTCTTTAATAATTTCAAACACCTCGATGAGCGGCAGACTGAGCTTGTCCAGTTTGATTTGCTGGGATCTGATTTTTTCATAATCCAGATTTTCTTTCACGAGCCTGAGCATCCGCTTCGTTTCTTCACTGATCAGCGAGAAGCATTTCTCTTTATCTTTTTCCGGGATGGTGTTGCTGTTAAGCCCCTCCACAAGTCCGTTAATGGTCGTCAAAGGCGTTCTCAGCTCATGGGAGACATCGGCGATAAATTGGCGCCTCCGTTTTTCCAGGCGGTCAATCTGCTCTCTCGATTGCTTCAGATTTTTGGCCATGATGTTGAAATCGGACGCCAGCATGCCGATTTCATCGCCGCCGCTGTTCTTGAGCGAAATATCGTAATCCCCGGATGCCACTTTTCCGGTCGCATCCCGCAATGTCTGAATCCGCTTAACGTGAAATTTAGATAAAAGCCAGCTCAGCAGAATCGTGATGATAAGGGTGCTGATAATCGCGTAAATCATATAGCGGTTGACCTGGCTGATCATCTGCTCGACCCCTCTGACGGGAGACACGAGCAGCACCGCGCCTTTAAATTGATCGTTGATCAAAAGCGGTTTTGCGACAAGCGATACTTCCAAGCCCTCCGTATTAAAACGGTTCATCTCCGCTCTGATCTGAACGGTTTTCCCTTGCTTCAGCATGTGCCACTCCTTACTTTTGAGCTTCTCGCGCGGCGGCATATCGTCAGGAAAAAAGTAAGGCCTCTGATGTTCATCAAAAATAATAAACCTGGTCTCGCGCGTTTTTAACATGTCCTGATACGGATACAGGCGGCGCAGATCAAGATCGCGTCCGTTCAGCTCACTTGTGATCTGCTGGGCGTAAGAAGACAGCTCATCCACTTTATTTTGATACGCAAAATCTTTCACAAAGTGCGAAAACAGGGAAATGATAATGAAAAAGGCCAAAATCAAAATGCTGACATGGCTTAACAGCAGCTGATATAAGTATTTAATCCTCATCAAATTTGTATCCTACCCCCCACACCGTGTATAAAAACGGTTTTTCCTCACTGGACAGTTTTTTGCGCAGCCGTTTAATATGAACATCAACCGTACGTTCATCGCCGTAAAATTGATAGCCCCACACCTGCTCAAGCAGCTGCTCTCTCGAAAAGACCTGGCGCGGATTTTGTGCGAGATAAAAGAGCAGATCGAATTCCTTCGGCGTCAGATTCTCGACAGGCTTTCCATGCAGAAACACTTCCCGCGTCTTCTTATTGATTGAAAAACACGCCGTTTCGATCAAGTCGCCGCTTTTTACGGCCTGCCCCGTCGCCCGGTATCTTCTGATCACCGCTTTAATCCGCGCTACTAGCGTCAGCGGGCTGAACGGCTTGGTGACATAGTCGTCGGCTCCCATTTCAAACCCGATCACCTGATCAGACTCCGTGTCCTTTGCGGTCAGCATAATAATCGGCACACTGCTCGTCTCTCTTATTTTCCGGCAGATCGTCACTCCGTCCATAGATGGAAGCATAATATCCAGAATGACCAAATCCCAGTCCTCTTCCGTGAACCGCTGATAGCCTTCCACTCCGTCATGGACAAATTCGGCTTCAAATCCTTCTTTAAAAAAGAACATTTCCGTCATGGTGCATACGCTTATATTGTCTTCTATCATTAATATCTTCATTGGGTCCTCCGTTTATCTTGACGCTTTTACTTATAATAGCACCATTTTACCCGGATATTTTCGCGTTTCACAATTGTTAGTTTTTATTTCATCACCCGGAAATAGTTTGTTCATATTTTTTTCATACATTTCTCCTACTATATACATATCGGATAACCGGTTCTAAAGAAGGCTGGTTTTACAAGATCTGACACCCACACGGAGGAACAGACATGAACTTTATAAAAAGAGCCTTTTGGAGCATGAAGGCAAAAAAGGGAAAAACGTTTTTGCAGCTGGTTGTGTTTTCAGTGATTTGCATTTTTGTCCTGTCCGGTCTTACGATCCAGTCAGCGGCAAAGAAATCAAGCGAACTGGCAAGGCAGCAGCTCGGCGGGAGCGTCACACTCCAGGCTGACCGCCAAAAGCAAATGGCGCAGCAGCAAAAAGACGGTGAAAAGAGGACGTTTGAATCAACGCCGATTTCCGTCTCTGATGCCAAGAAACTTACATCTTTACAGCACGTTAAAAATTACAACTTCCTCACGACAGCGTCAGCAAACGCAGAAAGCTTTGACGCGATAAAAAGCTCAGGCGAATCAGCCGATAACAGTTCCGGCGGAAGCCGTTTTCAAGGCGGCGGAAGACAGATGATTTCAGCGGATATTTCGGTCGAAGGCGTGCTCTCTACGGCGCTGCTTGATGATTTCACAGGCGGGAGCTCAAAAATCACTGAAGGCCGCGCCATCACAAAAACAGATGCGGACGCAAAAGTCGCAGTGATCAATGAAACGCTGGCAGATCAAAACAAGCTGAAGGTCGGCGGCTCCATTACAGTTTCCTCAGCAGCGGATGATTCTGTGAGTACAAAGCTTAAAATTGTGGGAATTTATAAAACAACATCATCAGGAGACGATCAGGCAGAGCATTTTTCATTCTTAAACCCTGACAATAAAATCTATACGCCTTACACCGCAGCTGCGGCGTTAAAAGGGTCTGATAACAAAAACAGAATCAGCTCAGCCGTTTATTATATGGATGATGCAAAATATATTGACTCATTCGTTGCGGCTGCGAAAAAAACATCTATAGATGATAAAACCTACACGCTGACGACAAATGATCAGGTGTATCAGCAAATGGCCGGCCCGATTGAAAATGTCGCGTCATTTTCTAAAAACGTGGTGTACCTTGTATCCATCGCGGGCGCGGTCATTCTCGGATTGATCGTGATGATGTCGATCAGGGAACGCAAGTATGAAATGGGTGTCTTGATGGCGATCGGCGAAAAGCGCTGGAAGCTCATCGGACAATTCTTAACGGAAATTCTGATTGTCGCGGTTATCGCCATCGGGATCGCATCCGTCACGGGCAGCCTTGTGGCGAATCAGCTCGGAAATCAGCTTCTTTCCCAGCAGGTCAGCTCAGCCGATGATTCCCAGCAGCAAACAAGCGGCTGGGGCGGAGGAGAAATGCCGCGGGGAGACGGCATGTTCGGTCAGCATTCATCCGGTGCAGATGTCATCAGTACAATGCAGGTAAACGTTTCGCTGAATGACCTTCTGATTCTCGGCGGGATCGGCGTCGCAATTGCCGTCATCGCCACATTACTGCCGTCTGTATCAGTCATGCGGCTTCACCCTAAAACGATCCTGACCAAGCAGGAATAAGAGGAGGCAGCATAATGAGCCTATTAACCTTTCAACAGACCGGCTACTGGTACCAAGATAAATCACAGCCGCTGTTTCAGGATATAACGATCAGCTTTGAAAAAGGGAAGTTTTATACAATTGCCGGCGCCTCCGGAACGGGAAAAACCACGTTTCTGTCTCTGGCGGGCGGTCTTGACACACCTAAAGAGGGAAGCATCCTTTATAACGGAGAAGACATCTCAAAAATCGGATTAACCAAATTCAGAAATCAATATGTCTCTATCGTCTTTCAATCTCATCATCTGATCCCGTATATGACGGCGCTCCAGAACGTCACAACCGCGATGGAGATTACCGGATCTAAGGAGAACAACAAAGATGCGTCCGCGCTCAGCATGCTGGATAAAGTCGGCATCACCGAACAGCAGGCCCGTCAGCGGGTGCTGACATTAAGCGGCGGACAGCAGCAGCGCGTTTCAATTGCGCGGGCTTTCTGCTGTGATACGGATCTGATTTGCGCGGACGAGCCGACGGGAAACCTCGACGAGGATACGTCAAAGGAAATCGTCCGGCTCTTTCAGGATCTGGCGCATAAAGGCGGCAAATGCGTCATCATGGTTACGCACGACGAACAAATTGCCAAAGTGTCTGATATCAACATCCGCTTATCAAGAGGAAGTTTCACGGTCAAAGAAAACGGCACGGCCGTTTCCTGATACCGCGCCCCTGCCAGCGCAGACAGGGGCGCACCCTATATCCCCCTATTCAATAGAAGTGAACGTAAAAAGAGCCAGGGCTGCATCCCCTCGCTCTTTTTATTTATATCAGCTGTAAATAACGGTCAATATTTGATTGTCCGGCTGCTTTGATCAATTCTTCCGCCTTTTTCTCTTCTCCCGGCAAAGCGAGCCGGAGCTTGTCTTCAATATCTTTTTCAGAAAGACCGTTTCCCGGCGCTCCCCTCGGACAGTCGATACGTGCTTCATAGACATGACCGCCGGAAACCGTGACCCGTACAATTGTAAAACGGCCCTTCGGAACGGCGTTGTCAGCCGGCTGAATTTGGTCATCGCAGCTGCGGTGAATCCGCTCAAATCCTTTTTGAAGGGATTGCGGAATCGGCTCGGATGTGAAATGTTCAACTGAAAAATCCTTACCGTGCAAAGCTAAGGTGATCACATATTCTACGCTGAACCGACCCGCTTCGCCTGTTTTCGGACGCCGTTCTGTCAATGCGGCGTCCCCGCCCGGCGGATAAATCACGTCAATCCGTTCCGTTTGGCCGAAAGTGAGACCATGTTCGGCCTTCAGCTTGAGAATGGCGTCCGCCGCATGATGGGCCGCCGAGCAAAACGGATAAACCTTAAACCAAAGTCCCGGACTCACGATCCGCCAAGGGTTTCCCCACCCGTTTACAAGCAGGGTTTCTGCCCGTTCAAGATCGCCGTACAGTCCGAAAAAACCTTTCTCTCCGTCGAGCGCATGAGCTGAGCCGCCGAAACCGGCCTTTGCAAGCTTTACGGCGAACACCCCGGCTTGAGCGGCCAGGCCGGCGTGGAGCGGCTTCATTTCTGTCCCGAATTGCACTCTCATGCCTCCGGAACGGGCAGCCGCAAACCCGATTGCTTTCTGTAATTGGGTTTGATTCAGATTCTCTGCGAATCCGACGGCGCATGCGGCCGCAATGGCACCTAACGTTCCTGTATTGTGCCAGCCTTTCTCGTAATGATCCCTTCCAGCTGACTCGCCGAGCCGCGCCATCACTTCGATTCCCGTCACATAAGCACCGAGAAAACGGCTCTTGTCTATCCGGCCGGCTGATGCGGCTGCAATCAAAGCCGGGAGGATGACCGCGCTCGGATGTCCTCTTACATCAGAATGAACATCGTCAAAATCAAGCGCATGTGCGATGAAGCCGTTAATGAGCGCGGATTGGGACGGCGTGGTTTTTTGATTTCTGCCGATAAGCGGCGCTATCGGCATCCCGCCTTCTTCTTCGGCCAGTTTTACCAGCTTTTCAACTCCTGTATCCCGTCTCCCCGCAAAAGCAGCCGCTGTAAAATCAAGCAGTCCTTTGCGCGCTTCTTTCATCGCTTCGGCGGATGTTTCCGGCACAGACGACATGACGGCCTGAGCAAGTCCGGCCGTCAGATTTTCCGTATTCATTCCGTCTGCTCCAATACATTGACGGCAAGCCGGGCGAAAAACTCAGCCGCTGCCGGGAGCGCTTTTTCGTCGAGTGTGAAGGCGGGATGGTGCCATTCTTCTGTTCCGTTTGTTCCCATCCAGACGAAAAAGCCGGGGATTTTTTCTTGATATAATGCGAAGTCTTCGCCGCCGGGCGACTGTTCTGCCCGAACGGTCTGAAGCCCAAGATCTTCAGCCGTTTGTTCCGCCGCCTGTATGAAACGGGCGTCGTTCATCACTGACGGAAGGTAAGGATACCAGCGGAATTCGGCTTCTGCCCCGAACCCGGCTGCGATTCCTTCGGCAACCCGCTTCATATGTTTCGGAACAGCGTCACGCGCTTCCTTTTGAAACGTCCGGACGGTGCCTTCCATTTCAACATGGTCCGGGATGACATTCCAAGAGCTGCCGCCTTGAACTCTTGTGATGCTGACGACGGCATTGTGAAGCGAGCTGATATTTCTGCTGACAACTGATTGCAGGCCGCCGATAATCTGCCCTGCCGCCTGAATCGGATCAATGCTGTTATCAGGGATTCCGGCGTGGCCGCCTTTTCCTTTAATGGTGATTTCAAAGCGGTCGACACTCGCCATCAGCGGGCCTTCTTTCAGACCGACCGTGCCGACGGGGAGGTCAGGTTTGTTATGCATGCCGAATATCGCCGATACACCGTCAAGCGCGCCGGCTTCAATGACCTGTCTTGCTCCGGCGGCGATTTCTTCCGCGGGCTGAAAAATAAACCGCACCGTTCCTTTCATCTCATGCTTTCTCTCATTTAATAAAAAAGCCGTGCCGAGGATAGATGCCGTATGGAAATCATGGCCGCAGGCGTGCATCACGCCGCTGTTGCGCGAAGCAAACGGAAGGTTTGTGTTCTCTTCGATCGGCAATGCGTCGATGTCCGCTCTGACGGCGATGACGGGGCCGCTTTTGTCTCCTTTGATTTCAGCGATCACTCCGGTTTGAAGTTTCGGCATATCAAGAACCGTGATTCCTTCTTCCTCCAGCCAGCGGCGGATTTTATTCGTCGTTTCGAATTCCTCTCCTGACAGCTCAGGGTATTCATGAAGGTCGCGGCGGATATTGATTAAACGTTTGTTTAATGATTCATACGTTTCATTTGCCATTTCTTCTTCTTCCCTTCTTAGACAAGTTCGGCGGGCTCTCCCACTTGCTTAATGAATTTTTTCGTCCGTTCGTTCTGCGGATTGTCAAACAGCTCTTCCGGCGTTCCCTGTTCGATGATACGTCCGTCTGCCATAAAAATAACTTTGTCGGCCACTTCACGAGCAAAAGCCATCTCATGCGTGACGATGATCATGGTTGTCTGTTTTTCGGCAATTGATTTGATGACTTGGAGCACCCCGGCTACAAGCTCAGGGTCAAGGGCCGAAGTCGGTTCATCCAGTAAAATCGCGTGAGGATCAACGGCCAAGGCCCGTGCAATCCCGATCCGCTGCTGCTGCCCGCCCGACATCGTAATTGGGTAGCTGTCCGCTTTGTGTTCTAAACCGACTTGCCTCAGCAGTTCCATACCGATCCGTTCCGCTTCTTTTTTCGGTTTCTTTTGCGCGGTGATCAGCGCCTCTGTCACATTTTGCAGGGCGGTTTTGTTTTTGAACAGGTTGTAATTCTGAAACACCATCGCCGTCTGCTGGCGAAGCTTATGAACGTCTTTGCGCGAATAGGACGCTGCATTCAGTTTTGCATCACCGATTTCAATGATGCCGTCATCCGGGCGCTCCAGCAGATTCAAACAACGGAGGAGCGTTGATTTTCCCGAGCCTGACGGGCCGATGATGGCCGTGACTTCGCCGCTTTTGATCTCAAGATCGATCCCGTCAAGTACGGTAAGGTCTTTAAATGCTTTTCGAATATGTCTGACTTGTATCATCCTGAGCCTCCTCCTATGTGCGATAAGGCTTGCTGATCGCCCGTTCGAGCAGATCCTGCAGCACACTGTAAATAATCGTAAGAATCCAGTACATGACCGCGACGGCTAAATACGTCTCAAAATATTTGAGGTTGCCTGATGCGTACATTTTTCCTTGGGCGAACATTTCCATCACTCCTAATGTAAAGGCGAGCGATGTTTCCTTTAACAGGCCGATAAACGTATTTCCCGTCGCGGGAAGCGCGTTTCTGACGGCTTGCGGGAAAATGATCCGTCTGTACGCCTGGGATTTTGTCATTCCGACAGACAGACAGGCTTCAAGCTGCCCCTCATCGACTGAGTTGAGCGCCGCGCGGAAGATTTCAGCCAAGTAGGCGGCATTCTTCAGGCTTAACCCGATAATCGCCGCAGTTAACGCCGTCATCTTGCTCATTCCGGGAAAGAGCTGGGGCAGGCCGTAATAAATTAAGAAAAGCTGCACGAGCGTCGGCACGCCCCGGAAAAATGAAATATACACCTTTGACAGCTGGTGAAGCACAGGAACACGATTTTTTGTGATAAGCGCTAATATAAGGCCGCCGATCACGGCAAATACCATGGCCGCGACGGCCATTAGTAATGTGATCGGCAAGGCTTCGATTAACGCGGGAAAAGCTGAAAACATAAATCCCCAATCAATGCTGTTCATTCTCGATTTTCACCGCCGTTTCTTAATGCTTTGCTTCCGTTGTGATGTCTTCTTTAAAATACTTTTCAGACAGCTTTTTCAGCGTGCCGTCTTTTCGCAGGTCTTCAATGGCTTTGTTTACTTTTTTGCGGATTTTATCGTGAGCCGCATCTTTCGCAAACGGGAAAGCGACTTTTTCATAGACAATCGGGTCTCCTGCTAATTTCAGAGGCAGACCTGTCTTTTTGATCTGGGCGATCAGGACGCTGCGGCTGTTCACATAAGCGTCAACCCGTCCGTAAGCCACGTCTTTCAGCGTACCTTCTTGTGTTTCATACGTTTTAATGTTGATTTTTTTATCCGGGTCCTTGCTCTCAAGGTTTTTCGCGTGGTTTGAGCCCAGAACGGCCGCCACTGTTTTTCCTTTTAGATCGTTGACTGATTTGATGTCTTTGTTATCGTTTTTGACGACGATTTGAGTGCCCGCATACGAATACGGTTCTGTGAAGTTATACGTTTTCTTGCGTTCGTCCGTGACAGCGACCTGGTTTGAGATGGTGTCGAGTTTGCCGGTCTGGAGCTCTCCCATCAGACCGCTGAATTCAAGCAGCTTCCAGTCCAGTTTCATGTTGATTTTTTTCGCGACGGCTTCCATGACATCCACGTCAAAGCCGGTCAGCTTGCCGTTTTCTTTATATGCGAACGGATAGCTTTGCCCCGTGGCGCCTACATGCAGTACGTTATCGCCGCCTTCGCTTTCGTTTCCGTTTCCGCATGCTGTTAAGACCGCCAAAAGCGCGGCAGACAGCAGCAAAGCCCATGTTTTCTTCTTCATTGAAATCCCGCCTTTTCCTATTAAAATGTTAATCCTGCAATTGTTTTTTTAAATAAATGGTGATGTGCCCTTTTCCTAAATCCTTTTCGCCTGCACGGACGTAGCCTTTCCGCTCGTACATGCCGATCAGCCATGGATGCTTGTCCGCTGTGCCCAGTGACACGAAAGGCGCTTTTAATGTATCGCGGAGCACTGTATTCTCCAGCCACTCCAGCATGTCCGAGCCCGTCCCTTTTTTTCCGGTTTCAGGATCGACGGCGAACCACCAAATATGAGGGACACCGTACGGCCCGGGATTCGGCCCCCACGGCATACGCAGAGAAATCGTCGCCAGAATCCGTCCGTCTTCCTCCAAAACGTAACAGGCGTTTTTTTGTATGTTATTCAAAACGAGCTCCTTATCCGCCGTTGCTGCGGCAAAGTTGATGCCAAGCTTGCGGATCGGTTCATACGCCCGCAGTGTCAGTGAAAGCAGCTCATCAGCGTCTGCCTCTGTTGCGAGCCGGTATTGTCTTGACATGATGAGCCCTCCTTTAGTCGGCATATCGGTTTGCCGGTTTTTCCAGTCCGAAATGTTCTCTGAGCGTCGTTCCTTCATACTCTTTTCTGAACACGCCCCGTTCTTGTAAAATTGGAATCACTTTGTCTACAAAAAGAGTGAGACCTTCAGGCAAAAGCGGCGGCATGATGTTGAAACCGTCACAAGCTTGTTTTCCGACCCATTCTTCCATCTTATCGGCAAGCTGTTCCGGCGTTCCGACAAAGATATGATGGCCTCTTGAACCCGCCACATATTTGTAAAGTTCGCGGATGGTCATGTTATCGCGTTTGGCCATCTCCTGAACGAGCTTGAACCGGCTTTTAACGGCATTCGACGCATCCGCATCCAATTCAGGCAGCGGGCTGTCAAGCGGGCAGGCGGAAAGGTCGACGCCGCCCAGATAGTTTTGCAGAATGTTCAGGCCGACAGACGGAATGATGAGGTCTTGGAGCTCTTCATATTTTGCCTGCGCTTCTTCTTCGGTATCGGCAATAACGGGAAAAATTCCCGGCATGATCGCGATTTTTTCAGGATCACGGCCGAAAGAAGCCGCTTGTTCTTTAATAGATTGATAGAATTCCTGCGCGGACTCCAAATGATTTTGCGCGGTGAAAATGACTTCCGCCGTTTTGGCTGCCAGCGCTTTTCCGTCTCCTGATGATCCGGCCTGAATAATGACCGGGCGCCCTTGAGGTGTGCGGGCGACATTTAACGGCCCTCTCACGGAGAAATATGTTCCTTTATGGTTCAATTCATGCATTTTGTCTTTATCGAAAAAAGCTCCTGATTCTTTGTCACGAATAAAGGCGTCTTCCTCCCACGAATCCCATAATCCTTTGACGACTTCAACGAATTCTTCCGCGCGCTGATATCTGAGATGGTGCTCAAGATGCTTTTCGCCGCTGAAATTAAGCGCGGTCGATTCAATCGAAGATGTGACGACATTCCAGCCCGCACGGCCGTTGGAAAGATGATCAAGCGATGCAAATTGTCTCGCGATATGGAACGGTTCGCTGTATGTGGTAGATGCGGTCGCCGTCAGACCGATGCGGGATGTGACCTGAGCGAGCGCCGACAGCAGCGTAAACGGCTCAAAGCGCGTCAGCACATTCGGATGTGATTTGCCGTCTATTGATAAACTGTCCGCCAAAAACAGCATGTCCAATTTTCCCCGCTCAGCCGTTTTCGCCAGTTCTTTGAAATAATCCAAATTCATGCTCGCGTCCGCCGGTGCCTGAGGATGTCTCCAAGAAGCGACATGATGGCCGGTGCCCGCGAGAAACACACCGAGTTTGATTTCTTTTTTCTTTGTCATGATGGATCTCCTTCTATTCTGAAATACGGTTTGGAAAATATTAACACGACTAAACCTATATTTCCTAGTAATTTTATAAGAATAAATCAAAATGTACAATTGCCAAGCAAGTTTGTCAATGCATTAAGACAAAAATCATGATATTTAAAAAACCCGGCGCACCGGCCGGGTTATTTCTTCGAAACTGTATAGACGGTCCCTTTGACCTTTTTCTTAATAACGGCAATGATAAGCAGCAAAACGGGGAACAGCACTTGAAACGGAAGATGAATATAGATCGGCACAATGTTTAAGCCTTCATTCATGTGTTCCGAAAAATTGCTTGCGATGCTGATGGAGAGAATCAGCACCCCCAATCCGACCGGGAAGGCCAGCTGGGACGGATTTTTTTCTTTAAACAGCGTGGACACGCCCACGACAACCGCATATGTAAAAAGGCTGACTTTGAAAAAACCGCCGATGACGAGCACGAGCATGAAAAAGACATCCAGCCGGTCTAAAAACTCTTCCACTTTAATTGTCTGTATGGTGCTCAGCAGCGGAAATTGAGAGCGGAGCATTAAGTTGACGTCCAGCACACAAATATTAATCGCCACTGACATCGCCAAAAACAGCCCGCTGATGATAATCGCCATAAATCCGGTTTTCTTCACCTTTTTCCGATCTTTTAAATAAGGGAAAATCATGACAAACACGATTAATTCACCGAACGGGATGAACATCGTCTGTTTAAACACGGAATAAATGACCGTTCCTGCACCCTCCGCTAAAACGGGCTGGAGAAATCTGAGGTTTATCGTGCCTGAGCTGATAATGAGGATCAGCCCGACGGCTGTCAGGAAATACATAATGCCAAACAGCAGCTCGCCGGCTCTCGCTATCACTTCAATTCCCTTTCTGACCGCAAATATCGCGGCGATCATCAGCATGGCATTCACAATTAAAATCGGCGTGTCCTGATAGGCGAAGGTGACAAGCATTTCGCCGAAATCCCGCAATACGCGGGCGGCGATATAAGCAAAATAGAGAATATAAAGAAGGGAGACCGCCCAGCTCAGATGTCTGCCGATCAGTTCGTTCATGTAATCTCTCGGAGAAGACTCAGGAAAAAATTGATACAGCGCCTGATAAACGTAGAAAAGCCCGAGACCGATAACGCACCCGAGAAGCACGGACAGCCATGCATCCCGCCCGGCCATCGTGCCCGGCGGGATCAATAACGAACTGCCCAATTCAAACAAAATGATCATAATAAACAGCTGACGCGTACCGATTTTCGCATTTTCCATACGCTTCGCTCCTTTCTCCTCAAATCAATCATGCTCAAGCTTGTCTGAGAGAGGATTATTCCGCAAGCCCGTTCTTCTGATAATGACTTCCGTTTTGACATCTACGGGGAGATTGGGGAAATATTCTTCATCCCACTTCCCTTTGAACTTTTTCCATTTGTCCGGATGCTTCCGATAGATCAGGTCTCCGAAGCCGACGAAGTCATTCTTATGGGCTTTTATATCTTCAATCGATTTGGTGATATCTTTCTCAAGCTGTACGCTGAGCGCCTTTTGCATCGACATCAGCACTTGCGGATCAGACAGATGGAAAGGGTATCTGACAGCGTCCACCAGCCCCTCGACCTGAGCATGCACGTGAATATGCGGTTTTCCGTTCGGAAAAGTGGCCGTCACCTTTGTATTCTGGCGGGTGACCTGCAGACTGATTGCGTGCTTCACGTTCTTCCAATCCGCATTGATGAACGTATGCTTAATCCTATTAAGCAGCCATACCGCCCCTACACTGTCGTCATCCTCAATCCAGTAATCCAGCCTCCCATCCTTTTTGAACACCGCCAGTCCGTCCGCTGACAGCACTGCTTTCGGTTCAGTTGTCTGCGTATTTTCCATCGTAGGACCGGCTTTATCGTCTCCGTGCATTTCATAACCAGGAATAAACGGCGACCCGGTCGGAGAAGCGAGATCAATCAGAACGTCCTGAAGGCTGGTTTTAATGACTCTGCCATATTGTTCCTGCGTGAAGCTGAGCGTCTTGTTCACTTTATTGGAAGGGATTTTATCAATCGGCGTCAGCACTTTAATAATGTCTTCCGCCTTGGAATTATGCGCAATCACAACGGTTGCGGTCGTCCTGAATTCGGTGTCGCGGTCAAGATTGTCCAGAATAAAACTGAGCCCTTCCTCTTTCGCCAGTTTTTCACTGAACACCACGAGATTCGTATGCGCAAAATAGAGCCTTCTGGACACTTTCATCGAGCCTTTTCTCAAAGCTTCCGTCAAATTGTCTCCGGACACCGAATAGACGGAAACCGGAGGCCGGTCTCCCGCTCCGCCGCCCTGCAGACCGCCGGCCACGTTTCCCGGATTGATAATTTGAAAGTGAAGGACGTACTTTCCCGTTTCGGTCCGGTCAATACCGATGGCGGAGATCACCGCTAAATCGGTCAGCTCCCTTTTATCCCAGCATCCGGATACAAACATAAGGGAAACCATCGTACAGAGGATAAGCATCCATTTACGTCTTTTCATTACCGTCGCCCTCTTCTACATCTTTATTAACCATTCCTCTGGATGTCTCCGGTTTCGGTCTTTGATGTTCCCCTTGGCGCCTGTTGTTTTCCTGCACGAGCAGTCCCGGCCTTTTTTCATCCGCCCATAACGGAGCGCGGAGGAGGGAATCCTTCAGTCCGCCCGGGGTTAAAGGAGCGAGCGGGGACATATACGGAAATCCGAATGAACGCAGGCCGCACAGATGAACAAACATCATGATAATGCCCAGAATCAGCCCGTAAAATCCCATGACCGCCGCCGAGAGAATAAAGAGAAACCGGATCAGGCGCGCAGATATCGCCATGTCAAAAGCCGGGGTCGCAAAGCTGGCAATCGCCGTCAGGGCGACGACGATAACCATGGCCGGGGAAACAATGCCGGCCTGTACGGCGGCCTGGCCGATGACAAGCGCTCCGACTATGGAAACGGCGGAGCCGACAACTCTCGGAAGCCGGACACCCGCCTCCCTGAGAATCTCAAAGGCCACTTCCATCGTCAGCGCTTCAATCACGGCCGGGAACGGCACCGTCTCCCGCTGGGCCGCGATGACAATCAGCAGCTGCGTCGGAATCATTTCCTGGTGAAAGGTCGTCGCCGCCACATAAATCCCCGGCGCCACCAGTGAAATGAAGAAGATCAAAACCCGCAGCATCCTGATGCTGGTGGCGATATCAAATCGTGAATAATAATCCTCAACCGATTGAAAAAATTGAATAAATAAGGCCGGCGCGATGAGAACGAACGGCGTTCCGTCCACGATAATCGCAAATCGTCCTTCCAGCAGATTCCCCGCCACAACGTCCGGCCGCTCCGTATGATATACGGTGGGGAACACAGAAAACGGCGCGTCTTCAATGAGCTGTTCAATGTAGCCGGATTCCAGAATGCTGTCGATGTCAATGTGCTTCAGCCGCTTGCGGACTTCCTTAATCAGCTTTTTATCGCAAATTCCGTTAATATACATCAGCGCGACATCCGTATTCGTTTCGTGTCCGATCTCCATTTTTTCAACCCATACATCAGGCGTTTTTACATACCTGCGGATCATGGAAATATTGATTTGCAGAGATTCAGTGAATCCCTGCCGCGGGCCGCGGAAAGAGACCTGAGTGCTCGGCTCTTGAATGGACCGGTGCTCTCCCCCTTCCGTGCTGGCGATCAGCGCCTTGTCAGCCCCGTCGACAAAAATAAGCGTGCTGCCCGCCACCAGCCCGGCATAAAGACTTTTCCACTTCTCTTCCTCTTTCACCCCGCCGATCGCAAGCGTTTTATCGTATATCAGGCAGACCGCTTGTTCCGGCTGAACGGACGGGATGTCGATTAAATCCTCCAGAAGGGATTGGCTGACAAGCTGTTCGTCTACCAAACCGGCGATATACACAATTGCGGCCGGAAGCTCTTCTTTTCCGATTTTCAGCCGGCGGATGACGACATCGGCACTGTTGCCGAACCTCTCAGACAGCTTCTTCATATTTTCTTTTAAGCTGAGGGAGATCGGCTCACCCCGTTCTTTGTCCGGCCGGCTGTCCGCTTCTTTTCTGTCTTCATTGTCACGGTCGTTTTGATCGGCTTTTTTTTGTTTCCTCTGCTTAAAAAATGGCGGCATATCGCAAAAAACCTTTCCTCGTTTTTTTCATATTCTTCCTGTACGGCAAAAGATTATGCACGGCGGAAAGTCTGTATAAGTTTTGCGTAATCGAAAAGGATAAAAAGGGAGAGTGTTGCTCATGAAAATATTGGGAGTTTCATTTTTTTTGCTGGCTGCCTTGCTGGTGATTTCACTCGCGATGGATATGCTGCAAGGTTTCAGTTTCTATGGAGCGGTCCAAAACAACCTGTCCGCTTTTAAATTGACCACCTTCTCAGAATGGCTGATACTGTTTTTATTCGCCCTCTTTTTAATCAGAGAAATGATCGCTTTATATAAATCGGGTAAAAAAGATGCCTGACAGGCGCACGGCTGTATTGTGTCAAAAAAGAACACATCCCTCCTTCTCTCGGAGTTCATGTGTTCTTTTTATTTTTCCGATGCAGATTGTTTTCAGATGACGATATTTCCGCTTTCCGTATCTGTCGTGTGTTTCACAATGACACCTTTGATAATGCGGTTGCCGATGATTTTGGTGCTTGCGGAGGAATTGGTTTGGATGGCGGAAGCAGAAGCGGCGGAAAGGTTGTTGATGGTATTGCCCGACACGAGGGAATTGGAGGCTCCGTTCAGATAGATGCCGATCGGGCTGCCCGCCGTTCGGTTGATCGTGAGCGTATTGTCTATGACTTCATGCGTGCCTGAGTTCAGATACACGGTAACGATGAGCGGTGATGATTCAAAGCGGTTGCCGATGACAGAGGTCCCTGAGGATGTTGAACTGAAAATGGGGTAGTTTTTGTAGTTCTTAAAGAGATTGCCTTTGATGACAGCCCTGGCGTCATTTGTCACAGATACGGCATAGGACTCCGCGGCGCCCTGATACGCATTCGGAATGAGCGTATTTCCTTCAATGACAGCATTTCCGCCTGTGACCCATATGCCCCGGCTGAACGATGTCAGCACATTTTGTTTTACGGTGATATTGCCGGCAGACATGCTGATTCCGTCTGTCACCTGATTCAGAGTGTTATTCGTAAAGACGGCGTTTTCCGAAAGCGTCGCCCGCATCCCCGTGCTTCGTCTCGTTTCGGAACGTCCGTTTTCAATGACATTGCCGTCAACGGTCACATCTTCTGCCTGATAGACGGAGATGCCCGTATTTTCAAATTGATTGATTTTGTTATGGGTGACGAGGACGCTTTTTCCCCTTACATCTATTCCGGTGGAAAACCCGGTAATCAGATTGTTGGAAATGACGGCATTGCTGCTGTCCTGTCCTTGTGACACACCTTGTCCGGCGACTGCGGTTCTTGAGCCGCCGTCTGACCGAAAGAAGACATTCCCCGAAATGACGGTATGTGCCCCATACCCGTAGCTGATTGTGTTATCGGAATGATTTCCTTCAATTAACACATTATATCCGTTAAAATTGGTGACTGAGCTTGCGGCGTTTCCGGAGAAGAAGTTGTTGCGGACCGTAATATGAAGAGCTTCCTCATAATCAATATCGCCTTCTCCGTACGATTCAATATCGATTCCGAATTTCGGAGCCGTTCCGTTCCCTTGCCCGGCGTCTTCAATCACGCATTCTTCCACCGTAACGGTATGGCAGCCGGTGATTGAAATGTTGTTCCGCCTTGACTGCCTGACCTCACAGCGGCGGATGGTCACCTGTTCTGAAGTTTCGTAATCACTGTTTGTTTTTAACCCGAGCGGGCTGACAATTATGCCGTCTCCCGTAAAATCCGAAATCTTCACATTTTCGATCAGCACATTGCTGCTGCCTTCAATACAGATTCCAAACCCC
The DNA here is from genome assembly GCF_020075515.1 of Bacillus sp. KS1. Lineage (NCBI taxonomy): Bacteria > Bacillati > Bacillota > Bacilli > Caryophanales > Bacillaceae > Bacillus > Bacillus sp. KS1. The sequence goes on from NZ_JACAWW010000018.1 coordinate 196,333, forward strand.
CATTCATGGGTCGACCGCAAAGGGACATTGGTATACGTGTGTTCATCCCGTTCCCCGATGATCCGGCCGCCGGTGATGGTGACATTTTCACGCCTGCCTATATAGAAAGCCGAGTAGCCCCAGGAGCTGTTCGGCGCCACTTTAATCGTGCATTCCGGATCTAAAACGATGGTGAGATGGCTCGGCACGTTAATCCCGGCGTTCCGAAACGGCTGGCTTCTGTCCCCGCCAAGCGTGCCGTTGATTTTATACGTTCCGGGCGGAAAAAACACCGTATGACAGCCTTCGCTTACGGCCCTGGCCAAGCATTGATTGATGGCGCCCGTCACGTCGGTTTTTCCGTCTGCCGCCACACCGCAATCCGTAATATCCAATATACGATTCGGCAAGTAATAATCTCCTCCTTCCTCTCTTATTGTCATCTTATTCCGCTCTATCCCGCTCCGCCTGTACATACTTTAAATTTTATTAAAAAAGTTTATAAAGATAGTTTCGTCAGATAATATAACAAAATAAGTCATTGGAATTAGGAAGATTCGTCTATATTCAACGTTTTAATATCTTTTCATTCTGGAATTTTTTGAATTCAGTATAAATTATATTGACACAAGTATTATATAAGAATATGATTTTTGTAATACACTTTTTTAAGAAAGGGTTGGCTCAGGTGGCATCTATTGATAAGGACTCTATAACAGAAACTGTGCCGCAAAGAGGCTTTTTCGGTCATCCCCGCGGCTTGTTTACACTGTTTTTCACCGAATTTTGGGAGCGTTTCTCCTACTATGGTATGAGAGCCATATTGCTTTACTATTTATACACGGAAGTCGCTCATGGCGGTCTCGGCTTTGATAAAACGACCGCAGTTGCCATCATGTCCATATACGGGTCTCTCGTATACATGTCGAGCGTCATCGGCGGATGGCTGGCCGACCGGGTATTCGGCACGGCAAACACCGTATTTTACGGCGGAATTTTAATTATGTTCGGGCACATCGCTCTTGCCTTCCCTGGCAGCACGGCGGCGTTTTTTACCAGCATGGCTCTGATCATTATCGGAACCGGCCTGCTTAAACCAAACGTATCCAGCGTTGTCGGAGATTTATATACGAAGGAAGACGAGCGCCGCGACTCAGGTTTCAGCATCTTTTACATGGGGATCAACCTCGGCGGATTGCTTGCGCCGCTAATTGTCGGAACACTCGGACAGAAGTACAACTACCACTTAGGCTTCGGATGCGCCGCGGCCGGTATGTTCCTCGGACTGATTGTTTTCGCTCTTACGAGAAAGAAATACCTCGGCAAAGCAGGCTCCAATGTACCGAATCCGATTTCTAAATCATCAGTGATCGGCACGGGAATCGGAGTGGTCATCGCAGCAGCCGTTATTATTGTTCTGATTCAAACCGGCTGGCTGACGATCCAGCGTGTGATTGACACCGTCAGTATCCTCGGCATTGTCATTCCGGTTATTTACTTTATCGTGATGTTCACGAGCAAAAAAGCGACGAAAACGGAAAAATCACGGCTTGCGGCTTATGTTCCGCTGTTTATTGCAGCGGCAATGTTCTGGGCGATTCAGGAGCAGGGCGCGACGATTCTTGCTTTATATGCGGATCAGCGCACGAGACTTTCCTTTGCGGGCATGCATCTTGAGTCTTCATGGTTCCAGTCTCTGAACCCGTTATTCATCGTTATTTTCGCGCCGGTGTTCGCGTGGATCTGGATGAAGCTCGGCAAACGCCAGCCTTCAACACCGATTAAATTCGCGATCGGCATTATCCTTGCCGGATTATCATTTTTAGTCATGGTGCTTCCGGTTATGGGCGGGAGCGGCGAGCTTGTGAGCCCGCTTTGGCTTGTGCTCAGCTTCCTTTTGGTTGTGCTTGGTGAGCTTTGCCTTTCACCGGTCGGTTTATCCGTCACAACGAAACTTGCGCCTGCCGCTTTCTCAGCGCAGACGATGAGCATGTGGTTTTTAACAAACGCCTGCGGTCAAGCCCTGAACGCAAAAGTAGTCGGTTTGTTTGATAAGATTTCTGAAGCGGCCTACTTCGGCTCAATCGGTCTTATTTCGATCATTCTTGGTATTATTTTGATTCTTCTATCTCCCGTTATTAAACGGGCGATGAAAGGCGTACAATAAAAGAAAAGCCTGCGGAATCGTCCGCAGGCTTTTTTTATGTGTCTATCGTTTTAACTCCTCAAGTGTTTCTCTCCATCTCTTCAAGACATCTTCCGGTTCGTGGAGCTGGATGGCCGGTCCGGATGTCAGATCCGCGTATTTCGCCCGATCTTCCTTGACGGTGATCACGCGGCAGCTGAACCGTTCCCGCTCATGTTTCGCCTCTTTCAGCGGCGGAAGCGCCTCACATTCCAATGTGACGTAATATGCGGCTCCTCCATGCCAGGCGATGAAAAGAGCTTGTCCCGAATGCAGCAGGCTTTTTACGGTCGTCGTGTTTTTCCATAAGGCGAGCCGGAGTTTTGTTCTGCTCACAGCCACGATTTCACCGGCGCTGATCATAGCCGCGTGCGGACGGCCTTCTTTTGTCACGGATTGGAGCACAAACGCGTCGTGCTGCTTTTTTTCAAGCTCCGTCCCGTCTAAAAGCGTGTAAAGCGCCTCTGGCAAGTGCTCCGTCAGCATTACGCTTTTCTTTCCGGGACAGCGGGAACATGTGCGGCCGTCTCCGTTTCTTTCGGATCAATTTTAAATGCCGGGTTGAATGCCGCCGGATTCGTGATGCTTTCCGGTTCACAGGATCTCCATGTGAAAAAGCAGGTTTGGCATTGGTAAATTTCCCAAGCGCCTTTGACCGGCGATTGGCTGACGGTTTCTCCTTTTTTCGATTCACAGCGCGGGCATGTTTTCATTGCAACCTCATCCTTTCTTATTGATTCATTAAGTCCATCAGTTTTTGTTCCCACTCTTTCGTTGTCAGCGGAGAATCAAGCGGCTGCGAATAATGGCCTCTTGTTTCCGGAGCGACAGGCGTTGTGGCGTCAAGAATCATTTTGTGTGTCATCCCTGCCGGATCAGACCCCGGGTCAAGCGGAAGGACGGACAGGTCAGGAATGATGACTGCATCGTGTTTCGGATGCATTTTCGTTGAGAGCGCCCACATGACTTGCGGCAGGTTAAACGGATCGACATCTTCATCCACGACAATGACCATTTTGCAGTAGCCGAGTCCGTGCGGCGTCGTCAGGGCGCGCATGCCGACCGCCTTGGCAAATCCGCCGTAGCGCGTTTTCGTGGAAATAATGGCGATCAGCCCGTGCGTATACATCGCATTCACGGCGACAATTTCGTTCGGATAAGCTTCCTTGAGCTGCTGGTAAAGCGGCACGCACGTATTAATGCCGATCATATAATCACACTCCGTCCACGGCATGCCTAAGTATAAATGTTCAAAAATCGGATTGTTTCTATGATATACCCGTTTGATTTTGATCACCGGCATGCTGCGGCCGCCTGAATAATGGCCCGTGAACTCACCGAAAGGTCCTTCGTATTCCCGTTCTCCCGCAAGGATCTCTCCTTCCAGAACGACTTCAGCACCCCAAGGGATGTCTAAATCAGACAATTTAGATTTAACGATTCTGTAGGGCTCCCCTTGAATCGCGCCGGCCATTTCATACTCGGATTGATCGTATAACAGCGGAGTTGATGCAGCCGTCGTAATCACCGGCTCACAGCCGAGCGCGATCGTAACGGGAAGATTCACGCCGCGTTCTTCAGCTTGGCGAAGATGAATCGCAATATCATGCTGAGGCACCGGCTGAATGCCGAGGCGGTCTTTTCCCTTTACCTGCATTCTGTAAATGCCGACATTCTGCTTGCCGAAATTGTCCGGATCTTCAAGATCGCGGGAAATGACGCACGCTTTATCCAAATAGTAGCCGCCGTCCCCCTGGTTGATTCTGAATAGCGGAAGGATGTCAAAAAGATTGATATCTTCCGTTATTTCATTTTCATGAAACGGCGCGGTTTCTTCCCGTTTGACCGGCACCGGAAATGCATCGTACCGTTTGGCAAACTCAAAGAATTGTTCTTTAACAGTCGTATCTTTCGGCATGCCGAGCATCATCGCGTGATTCGGCCACGAGCCGATGACATTCAGAGCCACCTGCGCATCGTGATGTCCGTAAATATTGTTAAACAAAAGCGCAGGGGTTTTATCCCCGAGATTGCTGGCTGCACGCGCGGCGGCGCCCAGGTCCGGCTCCGGTTTTACCTCTTCGTTGACGGTTAAGAGCTGCCCTTCTTTTTCAAGAGCGGCGAGAAATTCCCTAAAATCCTGATAGGCCATTATCAGATTCCTCCTTTTTGTTTTTCAATTCCGTACCACCGTTTCGCTTCCGGCAGACGGATGCCGAACTGATCGAGCGTCCGGAACACAATATGGTCTATCAATTCATCCATGTCAGCCGGCTTGTTATAGAATGCCGGCATCGGCGGAAGAATGACGGAACCCATTTTTGTAAGCGCTAGCATATTTTCTAAATGGATTTGGCTGAGCGGCGTTTCTCTTGTCAGCAGCACAAGTTTTTTCCGCTCCTTCAGGATGACGTCAGCCGCCCTTGTCAGCAGATTGTCAGCCATTCCGGTGCGGATGCTTGCCAGTGATTTCATACTGCACGGAGCGATGATCATCCCGTCCGTTTCAAACGAGCCGCTTGAAATCGCCGCTGCCTGGTCTTTGTGAGAATACGTATAGGATGCGAGTTTCTCGACATCTTTTAACGTATAATCGGTTTCATGTGTAATGGTGACATTTGCCCAAGGAGACACGACAAGATGGGTTTCGATCTCCGCGGCTTTTAAATATTCTAAAAGCCTGATCCCGAATATGGCTCCCGTTGCCCCGGTCATTCCGATGACGAGCTTCATATTGACCCCTCCTTTACGCTTGAAATGTGGTGTCAAATCCATCATACTCCTGATATATCCATATGAAAAATATTCGTTAAATCTATGTATCATACCTTAAAGGTATAAAAGAAAGGAGCGAGCGTTCTCATGGATATTCGGCAATTGCGTTATTTCATCACCATTGCCCAAGAGCAGAAAATCACGACGGCCGCCAAAAAGCTCCATATGGCACAGCCGCCTTTGAGCCGACAGTTGAAACAGCTCGAAGAAGAATTGGGCGTCATTCTGTTTGACCGCAATAAAAAGAAACAAATGACCCTCACATATGAAGGAAACGTCTTTTTGAAAAGAGCGAAAGAGATTCTTCATAAGTTTGAGGACGCTATAATCGAGGTACAAGAGCTGAAGGAGGAGGTGGCCGGGACACTTGCCGTCGGGTCAACCATTTACTGCGCAGCGCTTATGCTTGAGAAAGTGTCACAGATGAAAGAGCGGTTTCCGCATCTCACCTTTAACATTTGGGAAGATGAGCCCGTCTCACTGCTCGAGCTTCTGGAAACCCGGCAGATTGACGCCGCCGTCACCACCACCTTGATTAAAAACGACGGCATTGAATCGAAGGAGCTTGAAGACATTCCGTGTGTATTGGTGCTGTCCGAGCATTCAAAACGACTGTGCGGAGAAACGATTAAACTGAATGACATCGCCTCTTTGCCTCTGATCCTTTTGCGCACCGTCAATGGAAGAGGTGTGTATGACCAAGTCCTCCAAGTTTGTGAACAGTACGGTCTCGACCTCCAGGTTGTTTGTGAATGCCATGACTCCGCGACGCTCTTGAGCCTTGTATCATCAGGATTCGGCGCCACAATTCTGCCTTTGACGATGATTCCCGTCCATATGCGCTCGCATGTCAAAACGGTTATCATCGAAGACAACCCGTTTGTCATGACACCGGCCGTCATCTGGAGAAAAGACAGCTACCTGCCGAAGCCTGTCAGACAGTTTTTGGAATTATTTTGATCCGGAACACGATGAATTCCCGCTTATGAAAACCAATTACTTGACTCATACTAAAAAAAAGTTATCCTTTACAATTGGGAGCTATTTTTTCTCAATAAAACTACTCAGAAAAGTGGGGAATAAAGAAGATGAAAAAAGCATTATTCGCTTTGTTCATGATGGTCAGCATCGCAATGCTTGCAGCCTGCGGAAACTCACAGGACAGCGGATCTAAGTCAAAAGACGGCGATCTTTGGGCTTCTGTCAAGAAAAAAGGCGTACTGACCGTCGGTACAGAAGGAACGTACGAACCGTTTACCTTCCATGATAAAAAGACTGACAAACTGACCGGATATGATGTTGAAGTGATTCAAGAAGTCGCGAAACGCCTCGGTCTGAAAGCTGACTTTAAAGAAACACAATGGGACAGCATGTTTGCCGGTTTAAACGCGAAACGGTTTGACGTCGTCGCCAACCAAGTCGGCAAAACAGGCCGTGAGAACCAATATGATTTTTCTGATAAATACACAACGTCAAATGCAGTCGTCGTGACGAAAAAAGACAGCACGATTGCGAAAGAGGCTGATGTCAAAGGAAAAACAGCGGCTCAGTCATTAACAAGCAATTACAATAAATTAGCGAAAGAAGCCGGCGCGAAAATTGAAGGCGTTGAAGGCATGGCGCAATCCCTTCAGCTCATTCAGCAGGGCCGCGCTGATCTGACTTACAACGATAAGCTTGCCGTACTGAACTACTTAAAAACGTCCGGCAATAAAAACGTGAAAATCGCGTTTGAAGCAGGCCAGCCGCAGCAGACATATTTCGCATTCCGAAAAGGAAGCGGCGAACTTGTGACTCACGTCAACAAAGCGTTAAAAGAAATGAAAGAGGACGGGACTCTTTCTAAAATAGCGAAAAAATGGTTCGGCGAAGATGTTTCTAAGTAACATGCCGGAACCCGTGATTGCAACAGCCATTCCGTGGGATTTGGTGCAGCAGTCATTCTGGCCGATTCTTTCCGGGGGAATCTATTACTCGATTCCCCTTACCATTCTTTCCTTTATTTTCGGAATGATCATCGCGCTGATTACGGCGCTCGCCAGAATGTCAAATATGAAACCATTGAGATGGGTGTTCAGCGTATACGTATCAGCGGTGCGCGGCACTCCTCTTCTCGTTCAATTGTTCATCATTTTTTATCTGTTCCCGACATTTAATATTACGCTGGACCCTTTCCCAAGCGCAGTCATCGCGTTTTCATTAAACGTGGGCGCCTATGCTTCTGAAATCATCCGGGCATCTATTTCATCCGTGCCGAAAGGGCAATGGGAAGCCGGTTATACGATCGGCATGACCTATCGCAAGACATTGTTCCGCGTGATCCTGCCGCAGGCGTTTCGCGTGTCCATTCCGCCATTATCAAATACATTTATCAGCCTGATCAAGGATACATCTCTCGCGTCACAGATTCTCGTCGCGGAGCTGTTCAGAAAAGCGCAGGAAATCGGCGCGCAAAACCTTGATCAAATCTTGGTCATCTATATTGAAGCCGCCTTTATTTATTGGATCATCTGCTTCTTGCTGTCAATCGTACAGCATGTGATCGAACGGCGTCTCGACCGTTATGTGGCCAAATAAGGAGGTTTCGATATGCTTTCCGTCAAAGGATTAAATAAATCATTCGGACAGAATGAAATTTTAAAAAAGATAGATATGGAGATAGAAAAAGGGAAAGTCATCGCCATTCTGGGACCGTCCGGTTCAGGAAAAACGACGCTTCTGCGCTGTCTGAACGCGCTTGAGATCCCCAATCGCGGCGAGCTGGCATTCTCCGATTTTTCAATAGATTTCTCCAAAAAAGTGAAGCAGGCTGATATTCTCCGCCTCCGCCGCAAATCAGGCATGGTCTTTCAGGCGTATCATCTGTTTCCTCACCGCACGGCGCTTGAAAACGTCATGGAAGGACCCGTTCAAGTGCAAAAGCGCGACAAGGAGCAAGTCAGAAAAGAAGCGATAGAGCTTCTGGAAAAAGTCGGACTGAAAGACAAAATGGATTTATATCCGTTCCAGCTTTCCGGCGGTCAGCAGCAGCGGGTCGGCATCGCCCGCGCGCTTGCGATTCAGCCCGAGCTGATGCTGTTTGACGAACCGACGTCAGCACTTGATCCGGAGCTGGTCGGCGAGGTGCTCAAAGTGATTAAGGATCTGGCGAACGAAGGCTGGACGATGGTCGTCGTCACCCATGAAATCAAATTCGCGCAGGAAGTGGCTGATGAAGTCATCTTCATTGACGGCGGCGTCATTGTGGAACAAGGACCGCCGGCCCAGATTTTTTCCGCGCCGAAAGAAGAACGCACGCAGCGGTTTTTAAATCGTATACTGAATCCTTTGTAGGAGCCGGAGAAGAAGCGAAACACTGATTTCGCTTCTTCTTTTTTTGGGCGGTTATGCTACAATGACAATTAATGAATGTTATGAAAGAAGGGACCTCTTTGAAGCGGGAATTCTTGATGCGCTGGACGTTTTATTTTGCCGGTCTGTTGATTTTGTCTTTCGGGGTATCGTTAACCATTAAAGGAAAAGCTCTCGGCATCAGCCCTTGGGATGCCTTTCATTATGGGCTTTTTCAGCATTTCGGGCTATCTGTCGGCCAATGGTCCATCTTGGTCGGCGCGGTCATCGTGGCTTTAACCTGCCTGTTCACGAGGACGCTCCCGAAAATCGGCGCTATCTTAAACATGGTGCTGATGGGAATGTTTATTGATTTCTTCTCGTTTCTGCTTCCTGAGGCGCACGCTTTTTCCTTAGCGGCCGTGTTTTTTTCTATCGGATTGCTGCTGATCGGCTGCGGCGTCGGTATTTACGTATCAGCAGGGCTCGGCGCGGGCCCCCGGGACTCTCTGATGATGCTGATATCTGAAAAAACGGGCTGGAACGTGCAATGGGTGCGGAACGGCATTGAGCTGACGATTCTTGCCGCAGCCTGGGTGATGGGCGGACCGATCGGCGCCGGAACCATTATTACGGCTGTTTTGACGGGGCTGATTCTGCGTTTTTCTTTGCCGCAGTCCTCTAAACTGTTAACATACGCGATCTCCGGGCGGGCAACGTCCGTTCATTAAAAACAAAGCCGAAACGGTTTTGTTTTTTTATTTTCGGACAGCTTTCGTCTGATATGGTAGGATGGTTTTGACAATATTTTCAGACGGAGGATCTGGACATGAAGATTTACGGAGTATATATGGACCGCCCGCTTTCTGCAGGGGAAGAGGATCGGATGATGGCGGCCGTGTCCGCCGAAAAGCGGGAAAAATGCCGGCGCTTTTACCATAAGGAGGATGCTCACCGCACCTTGATCGGCGACATGCTGATCCGCACCGCTGCGGCGAAGGCTTACGGACTTGATCCGGCCGGGATTTCATTCAGCGTCCAGGAATACGGAAAGCCGTACATCCCCGCGCTTCCGGACATGCACTTTAACATTTCCCACTCCGGGCGCTGGATCGTGTGTGCCGTTGATTCAAAACCGATCGGCATTGATATTGAAAAAATGAAGCCCGGCACGATTGATATCGCCAAACGTTTTTTTTCGCCGACGGAATACAGTGATCTGCAAGCGAAACACCCCGATCAGCAGACCGATTATTTTTACCACCTGTGGTCGATGAAAGAAAGCTTTATCAAGCAGGCCGGAAAAGGGCTTTCCCTTCCGCTTGATTCATTCAGCGTCCGCCTCAAAGACGACGGCCATGTGTCCATTGAGCTCCCGGACGGACATGAACCTTGTTTCATCCGCACATATGATGCGGACGAGGAATATAAGCTGGCCGTTTGTGCGGCGCATCCCGATTTTTGTGACGGGATTGAGATGAAAACGTATGAAGAGCTGCTGTAAGCATAGAAAAAGGAGGGTATCCCCCTCCTTTTTTTGTCAGCCTGATATTTCCGCCTGTTTCTGCAGCTGCTTTGCTTCTTGATAAATTTCTTCGAACAGATCCGCGGTGTGTTCTTCTTCAACACATGAAAATGCGATTCGCAAATCGGTTTCATTAATGGATATCGTCCCGATTCCTCTCTTTTCAAGCAACGACACTCTTAATTCGCCGGCGTTTATGTCTTTCAGCCGGACACACATGAAATAACCCGAGTTAAACGGATAAGGCGTCCATACGTCTTCATAGTGCTTGTTTTCTGCAAGAACGGCTTTCACTTTGTCAGCCCGTTTTTTCATGATATTATATTTCAGCGATTTTTCTTTCTCGTATTCCGGTGACTGCATCGCCCGCAGCATAAACGTTTGGGACGGATGCGGGGCGCTTGAAATCGTTCCCCTGATAATCCCTTTTGTTTTTTCCTCGAGCACGCGCAGCGCTTTTTCGCTTTTTGTGCTGTACGTAATAAAACCGACGCGGAAGCCCCACGCGTAATTTTCCTTCGTCGCGCCGTCTATTTTCACGCAAAGCACCCGGTCGTGCACTTGGGCGAGTTTGCTGAAGATGGATTCCTGAATGGCCGTTTCATCGTAAAACAGATTGTAATACGCATCGTCTACGAGCACGACAATCTCTTTGCCGGCCTCCGCTGCCTCCAGGATCACGCTGACGATTTCTGATGCTTCCTCTTCCCCCGGCGTATAGCCTGTCGGATTATTCGGGAAATTCAGCACGACAATCGCCTTTTCTTCCTGCTTTTTCAGCAGCTCGGACAGCCCCGCCGCATTAAAACGCCCATCCTGCTGAAAAAGCGGGTACGTCTCAATGGATGCCTTGCGCCGGACACCGAAAATGAAATTGTAATTTCCCCAATATTTATCCGGCAGAAGCAGCGTATCCCCTTCATTGACGAACAAGTCGGCGGCAATGCTCAGCCCGTGTGTTAAAGCGTTTGTCACGATCGGCGTGCTGATGTCTTTGCCGGCTAATGAAGGATTTTCGAGACGCATTTTTTTCAGCCATTCCTGTCTGAGCGGCTCTTTTCCCTGCGGCGGAGCATAATCGTAGATATCATCGGGGTTATAGGCGGACAGTGTCTCTTGAATATGGGAAAAGTGCATGGACTCGCCTTGTGAGGTGGCAATCCCGATCGTGGCATTATACTTTCCGGCCTTGGCTTTCGCTTCCGCCGATTGTGTCAGCACCCCTTTCGGATAAAACAACTCTCTGCCCAAATCAGAAAGCATATGAAGCACGTGCGGGTTTTCTTCAGATAATGTTCTGTTCAGCTCTTTTGCTGCATCATTCATGTACGACAATCCCTTCAAAATTATATTCCATCAAATCATAACATAAAATTTTTGATAAATGAGAAAACTCACGGGCAGATTTTGTTACAAAAAACAGACAGCGAATGCTGTCTGTCATATCCTATAACAATTGGCCTGCAGTGCTCCTGTTAATAATCTCATATATTCGTTCCGCCACTTTTTCAGTTTCACTTAATATGAACATGTGGCCGTCCGAAAACTCATGAAATACGGGATTGTCGGCCCATTTTTTCCATCCGTCCGCATCTTTGATACATTTTTTATCTTTCCGCCCGTTAAAAATATGGACGGGTGATTGAATCATGTGAGAATCAGACGGACGGAAGCTTTCAAGCGCGCGGTAGTCGGATCTGAAAGAAGGCAGGAAAAATGACATGACCTCCTTATTCTCCACTAACTCCTGCGGCATTCCGCCCAGCTCGATAATATGGGCGAGAAATTTTTCATCATCAAGATGAGACACTTTTTTCCTTTCAACATGCGGCGGCTGAATGGCTGAGATGATCACGGCCTGCGGGTAAATCCCCTCCCGCTCCAGCTTTTGCGCCAGCCTGAAAGCGACCATGCCTCCCATACTGTGGCCGAACAGCACAAACGGGCGGTCAGGATGGAGATTCAACTCCTGCTTGTATAAACTGACAAGCTGTTCAAAATCCTCAACGGCGGACATTTGATTTGTTCCGTGTCCCGGCGGTTCCGCGGCAAGCATCTCACACTCACCTTGAAGATAGGTGTGGAGCGGGCGGAATGATGCGGAATAGCCTCCTGCGAACGGAAAACAGATAAGCTGCGTTTTTTCCGTGGTATCGAACGATTTAAAGAGCTGGACCATTGGCGGGCTTCCTCCTTTTCTATCGTGAAGCTGTCAGCTTCGGATGTTCCTTCCTTAGGAATTCGAGCAAATATGCCGCATTCCTTTCGAGACATTCTCCCTGAAGCATTTCTGCGTGACTGCCGCAGCCTTTTTTCACACGGTATTCACCTGTCGTGGCTTCCTCCCACGAAGCGAGCCACGGCGGCATCGCAAAGTCCGGTTCTGACGTTAATAGATCTATATCCGCATTGACCGTGCCGGTGCTGACGGTATGCACGAAATAAGAATAAAACACGTTTGTTTTTTTGGCGAGACCTTCTTTGACGGCTTCGTCATTCAGCGCTTCGTTATCCCGGTTTACCTTCATCAGCGCCTGGACATCGCTTTCTACGGTGCGGCCTTCCAAGTCGCTGACGCCTTGTTTTTTATAAGAATCAACCATGATCAGCCGCTCCACTTTACGTCCTTCGGCTTCAAGCCGTTTGGCCGTTTCAAAGGCGAGCGTGCAGCCTGCCGAGTATCCGAACATCTTGACCGGTCCTTCCGGCTGGAGCTGATTGATCAGCTCTGTGTAGCGTTCGATGCGGTTGTCTTCCTCGATAAAATCAAACGCACAGATTCGATAGCCGGACAGCTGTTTTGCCAGCGGCTGGTACATCAGCCCGTAACCGAGAACCGGCGGGAACGCAAACAGTGTGTCAGACTGATTTTTATTCATGATGGTGAGATCTTTCATACCTTTTTCTTCACCGTGAAGCAGATAATCGGCAATGCCTGCGATTGTCGTCGCTTCGAATAGCAGCTGCACCGGAATGTCCGTACCGAGCTCTTTTTTAATGCGTGACGCTGCCGTCATCGCTTTTAAGGAATGGCCTCCGAGCGCGAAGAAATCATCATGAATCCCAATCTGCTGTCTGCCGAGGATGTCGGACCAGATGTGTGCAATCGTTTCTTCCGTCGCGTTTCGAGGCCCGATCCATTCTTTCACCGCCTGAGTCTGATCCGGTTTCGGCAGCTGCCGTTTATTGACCTTCCCGTTTGTCGTTAACGGAAGCTCCTCTAAGAAAGTAAAGGTTTGCGGCACCATGTAAGCAGGAAGCTGTTTTTTCAAGTGCCTCTTTACGTCTTCAGCTGAAAGCGGCGTCCGGTTCACGAGGTAGGCGTTGATTGATGCATCTCCGGACTCATGGCGGTCTGCAACAACGACCGCATCTTTCACACCCGGGTATTCCTGCAGCTGCTTTTCGATTTCTTCAAGCTCAATCCGGTGTCCGCGTATTTTGACCTGGTCGTCAATACGCCCGGCGTATTCAATTGTTCCATCCGGCAGCCAGCGTGCTAAATCCCCTGTGCGGTAAAGCGTTTCTCCCGGCTTGAACGGATTTGGAATAAACGTTTGCTTCGTCAGGTCATGACGGTTCAGATACCCTTTTGATACACCCATTCCGCTGATGCACAGTTCACCGACAGCCCCAAATGGCTGAAGCTGATTTTGCCCGTTAAGAATGTAAACACTTGCATTGCTGATCGGCTTTCCGATCGGCAATGAGGAAATGGAATCCGGTAAATCGTGCACGACGTGAGCTGTCGCAAACACCGTTCCCTCAGTCGGCCCGTAGCAATTAATCAGCTTGCCAGGCCCCATGATCTCAAGCGCCATTCTGACGTGAGGCACAGACGCGCGCTCACCTCCGAATAACACACAGCGAAGCCCCTTCAGCCACTCCTCTCCCGCATCGGTGAGAAGATTAAACAGTGCGGTTGTCGCAAACATGACATTGACATTCTCCTGCCGGATCAGATCAGTGAGCCGTTCTGTATCAAGCAGTGTATGTTCATCTGCGATAATGAGCCGTGCCGCATTCAGTATTGATGCGTAGAAATCAAAGGTAAATGCGTCAAAAGCGTAATTGGAAACAGATAAGAACGTATCTTTTTCAGAAAATGCCATGTAATCTACATGCTTGACCAATCCTTGAATATTGGCATGAGTGGTGATATTGCCCTTCGGCTTTCCGGTTGTGCCGGATGTATACATAATATACGCCGGATCATCGGGATCAATTGCGGCTGCAGGATCGCTTGCCTGTTCCTCAAACCGTGCTTGATCATCGATGATGAGTGTTGTTCCTGTATACGGCAGCTGAGCCGCTTTTTCTTTCATCTCATGATGTGTCAGCAGACAGGCTGCCGCACTGTCAGCCAGCATATACGAGATTCGGTCTTCCGGCAGCTTCGGATCAACCGGCAGATAAGCCGCTCCCGCTTTTAATACGCCGAGAATGCCGATCACCAGTTCAAGCGAGCGCTTCGTGTACAACGCGACAACGGAGCCTTTGCCCGCACCTTGCTTTTGCAAACGGCGCGCAAGGCGGTTCGCTTCCTCATCTAATTCACGGTAGGAAAGAGTCTGACCGGAATACGTAAGCGCCGGCGCATCAGGATTTACATTCACCGCTTCCTTGAACCAATCCGTCAGAGGCTTCGCCTGATGAGTCTGAGCCGGCGGGTTTAAGCCGGTAAGCAGAAGCTCTCTTTCCTTTTCATCAACAAGTCTGATCGTATTGACAGGCTGATCCGGCTTCTGGATGAGCTGCTGAATCGCAGTGAGAAGCTGAGATTTTAAGCGCAGGATAAACGCCTCATCAAACACATTCCCGTTATAGGCAAGCTTAATCAGCATTTCATCACCTGGAGAAGCCATCAGGTTGAGATCATAATTCGATTTCTCAAAAACATGGACGTCCTCCATATCAAAGCCGTTTTCACTGTTCTCTTCATTTTTTGCATCCTGAAGCGGATAATTTTCAAACACAATGATGTGGTCAATCAGCTTTGGCTGATCGGCTTGGCTTTGGATGTCATAGAGCGGCACATATTGATGCGGCTCAGACTGCAGCGATTGCTCCTGCAGCTGCTTGAGCAAGCCGTTAAATGTGGTATCCTCAGACAGCTTCACCCGCCTCGGAACAGCATTGATAAACAGCCCGACCATATGTTCAACGCCTTTGATTTCTGCGGGACGCCCGGAAACGACTGTGCCGAAGATCAAATCGCCGGACTGCTGGTAGCGGCTGATTAATACACTCCAAACCGCCTGCAGCGCCGTACTCAAAGTGGTATGCTGCGATTTTGCAAGCTCGGTAAATGCTTTTGTTTCCGCCTCCGGCAGTGAGAAGAGCAACTCTTTCGGCTCATAGCCGTCCTTTTGTTTCTTTCTTTGCTCCGCAAACGTCGTTTGTCCTTCAAAATCTTCTAAGTACCCGCGCCAGTAATGCAGTGATGCTTGTTTATCCTGCTTTTCAAGCCACTTGATATAGTCTTTATACGGTTTGACCGGCGGCAGGCTGTACGGCTTTTGTTCGCGCAGGGCATTGTATACCTTAAACAGATCCTGCACGACGATGCCGAAGCACCAGCCGTCCAAAATGATGTGGTGGTAGCTCCACACCCATTCAAAGCTTTCTTCCGATTTTTTAAAAATGGCTGCCCGCATCGGAATATCCCGCGTCAAATCAAAGCCTTTGATCTTATCCTGTTCTTTGTATTCATTGATTTTGGCTGTTTGCTCGCTGTCCGTTACATGTGTCAGATCGATTTCTTCTATCTGAAACTGCCGTTTTTTCAATACGACTTGGACCGGCCTTTTTACTTTTTCGTGAATGAACACGGTACGAAATACATCGTACCGGTCCATGATCACATTCATGCTTTCTTCGAGGCATTTGATATTCAAGCTGCCTTTTACTTTCATTGTCATTTGTTCGATGTAAAAGCTTTGGCCGGGATTCAGGAGAGTATGAAACAGCATTCCCTCCTGCATCGGCGACAAATAATACATGTCCTGAACTTGATCTTTTTTGAACTGGCTCATCTGCTCCGCTCCCCCCTTCTGTGATCTGTTTTTGTCACGTTAAATTCTCCTCAAGCATGTCAAAGATGTCTCCCATTTCATCCATCTCAAGATCCTGCGCGCTGAAATCGCTCGGCGTAAATTCTTTCTCCTCTTTGGCCGTGCAATGGCGGATGATCATTAAGAGATTGTCTTTAAACCGCTGCATCTGTGTTTCGACGGTGCTTCTTTCATATTCTTCCTGATTGTATGAGCAGGAAATGACGAAGCGGCCGCCTGTAACCATCCCGCTGAAGCTCAGTGCGTATAACGCCTCTGACTCTTCGCTGACTTGACGTCCCATATCATATGGAGACGGCTCAAACCATTCCGTTTTCACTTCATTGTCAAACTGCCCCAAGTAGTTAAAACTGATTTCAGGCGCGGCGCCTTTTTCTGTTTCATCGGATGACAGATACCGGAGAATCCCGTATCCTACACCTTTATCAGGAACGCGCCGCACCGTCTCTTTTACCGTTTTAATAACGGAAGAGACGCCGTCTTCCTTGCTGATCTGCAGAATCAAAGGATATTGGGCCGTAAACCAGCCGACCGTCCGTGAAATATTGACATTCGGTATGATTTCTTCCCGGCCGTGTCCTTCTAAGTTGATGCCGACTTTGCCGTTTTCCGTCCATTCACCGATCGTTAAGCCGAGCGCGCTGAGCAGAATGTCGTTGATTTCCGTTCCGTACGGATGATGAACATCTGTGAGCAGCTGCGCCGTTTCTTCCTCAGTCAATTCACATTTCACGGCCGCCGTATGTTTGACGAGCCGTTTGTTCGGATCATGATCTTTCGGCAGCGGCTGGAGTTCTTCCGCATCTGCCTGCGTCCAATAATCCGCCTGCTTTTTCAGCTCTTCTGATTGCGCAAATGTGTTCAGCGCCTCCGCCCAATCTTTAAAGGAGTGGGTTTTCTGCGGGAGGACGATGCTGTTTTGCTGCTGCGCCTGTTTATAACCTGAAGCGAAATCCTCAAGCAGAATTCTCCATGATACCCCGTCCACGACGAGATGGTGAATCGAGATTAACAGATGATCGCCTAGTTCTGTCCGGTATTGCTCCGCTTTTAACAGCGGGCCGTTCTCCAGATCAAGACTTCCCTGAAGATGATCGGCAAGCCGCTGAATCTGGCTTTTCAGCATATCCTCGTCCGTTCCGTACAGATCAACGATGTCAAAGCTTGCCTTGCATTCTGTGACAGGGAGGTATGTCTGAATGATGCCTTCCCTTTCTTCATGGTAAACCATGCGGAGCGCATCATGGTGTTCAATCAATGCTTGCAGGGTTTTTTCCACCAGGTCCGGATCAAAGCCGTCTTTCGCGTGAAGCATGACGGATTGGTTCCAGTGGTGTTTGTTCGTGAAGTTTTTCTCAAAGAACCAACGCTGGATCGGCGTTAACTCCGCTTCGCCCTCGACAGGTCCCTGGTCGGCCTGCTTGCCTTCCGTCCGCTCCACATAGGAGACGAGCTCTTCGATGGTCGGATGCTGGAAGAGATCCTTCATCTCCAGCTTGTAGCCATGCTGGTTCAGGCGGCTCGCCATTTGGATGCCTTTGATCGAATCGCCGCCGAGCGTGAAGAAATTGTCGCTTACGCCGATCTGGTCAAGACCGAGCACTTCCTGCCAAATGTCTGAAAGCAGCGTCTCCATCTCCGTTTCCGGCGCTTTGTAAGCGGCGCTTCCCGCTTCAATGTCCGGTTCCGGCAGGGCTTTTTTGTCAATCTTGCCGTTTGCGGTGACCGGAAGCTCGTCCATCTCCACCCAGAACGCCGGCACCATGTAGTCAGGCAGCGTGTCTTTCAGCGCGGCTTTGAGCGCTTCAATATCGTCCTGCCGAGGCGCGACATAGGCGCAAAGCGCGGTATTGCCCGCTTTGTCTTCCACGGCCGTCACCGCTGCGTCATGAACGTCCGCAAGCTGGGCGAGGCGGACTTCGATTTCTGAAAGCTCGATCCGGTAGCCCCGCACTTTGACCTGCTGGTCGATACGGCCGATGTATTCAATGCCGCACTGCGCGTTCCATTTGACGAGGTCGCCGGTCCGGTACATGCGCTCGCCGGGCACGAACGGATCTGCGGTAAACCGCTTCGCCGTTTCTTCTTCACGGTTCAGGTATCCGCGCGCAAGACCGCGGCCGGCCACACACAATTCACCGGCAATGCCTTCCGGCTGCACCTGATCGCCGTCGCCGAGAATATAAACTCTCGTATTGGCAATCGCCCGTCCGATCGAAAGCGATCCTTCCTCCGGATTGATGACGCCGCTTGTCGCGACGACGGTGTTTTCCGTCGGGCCGTAGTTGTTGACGATCGTGTACGGCTGTTTCACCGCCCGCTTCAGCTTGTCACCGCCGACGAGAAGCATACGGAGAGAGGTATTTTCCAGCTCCATAAATTGTTCGGCCAGCTGCGTCGGCAGGAAGGTGATGGTCACGCCGTTCTCCTCGAAATAGTGATTTAAGCGGGTGATATCCAGCCGGATCGCTTCGTCAATGACGTGAAGCTCCGCGCCGATGATCCATGCCGGGAACATTTCCCAAATGGAGGCGTCAAAACCGAAGCCCGCGTATTTGGCGCTTTTATCATCCGCCGTCATGGCGAATGCGTCGTGATGCCAGAAGCACAGGTTCACCAGCGCATGGTGTTCGACCATGACACCCTTCGGCTGTCCGGTCGTTCCTGACGTGTAAATCATATAAGCGAGATGATCCGCCGTTGTTTCTGTCTGCGGGTTCGCTTCATCGTTTTCATCAAGCGGCAGGCTCAGAATGGAGCGTCCGCCGTCAAGCAGAATCGTTTCTCCTTTGTAGCTTTCCGGCACGTCCAGCGCTTCCTGTGTGAGAAGAAGCTTGGCGCCGCTGTCCTGCAGAATGTAGCTGATCCGCTCTTCCGGGTAGTCGGGGTCAATCGGCACAAATGCCGCGCCCGCTTTCAGGACGCCGAGTACGCCCGCGGCCATTTCCAAGGACGGTTTCGTCAAAATGCCGACACGTTCGTCAGCCGTGACGCCGCAGTCCATGAGAATGCGCGCGAT